>CAZGFL010000115.1:0-11760 GCA_964524985.1 uncultured Acidobacteriaceae bacterium | reverse complement strand
GAAGCCGCGCGCGCTTCTGTCCAGAATGCGGATCAACCTCAGGTCGTTTCGAGCGTGTACCACACGAATTCTACGCGCGAGTTTGTAGCCAACTGGTATTCGGAACACCTGAGCGCGGAATTTGTGAAACAGGATAGCGGTCCCAAGAGACTCCCCGAAGAGCTTCACAGCGCGCCGGTTTCCGACGACGACATCGCGTTTGTCGGCGAACGCGGCGATCAGATTCGTGTAGTCGCCCTGGCCAACGACGAGGGCGGCACCAAGATCACGCTACTGCGTTCGGCGAAGCCCGCTGCCCCGCAAGCCACCGATTCGCAGGCCCCCGCCGCGCAGAGCCCAGTTTCGCAGAGTTCTGCCTCGCAGTAGAAACTCAGGCGCAGCATCCCGCCGCAGGACTTGCCGGACCGAGCACTTCCGGATCATCCGTTCACATCTTTTTCCCTCAAAAAATGCGACCATAGCGTGAGCTTTTTTCCCGTAAAGGCAGCGCACCCATGCCACACCGCCAAACCACGGAAGACCGCCGCCTCGAAGAAGACCGCATGCGCAGGAAGTACTGGAAGCGCTGGGGGCCTTACCTTTCCGAGCGGCAGTGGGGCACGGTCCGCGAAGATTACAGCGCCAACGGAACCGCGTGGGAGTTTTTTCCGCACGATCATGCGCGTTCTCGCGCGTACCGCTGGGGAGAAGATGGCATTGCGGGAATCAGCGACCGCCACCAAATGATGTGCTTCGGGCTCGCGCTTTGGAACGGCCGCGACCCGATTCTCAAGGAGCGCCTCTTCGGGCTGACTGGAAATCAAGGAAATCATGGCGAGGATGTGAAGGAGTATTACTTCTACCTCGATTCCACCCCCACCCACAGCTACATGCGGACGCTGTACAAGTATCCGCACCGCGAGTTTCCCTATGCTTTGCTAGTCGAGGAGAACGCCAGACGCGGCCGGAACCAGCCGGAATATGAACTGCTCGATACGGGGATCTTCTCCGAGAACCGCTACTTCGATGTGTTTGTCGAGTACGCAAAAGCGGACGTGGAAGACATCCTGATTCGGCTGACGGTATTCAACCGCGGGCCAGAGAGCGCAGTGTTGCACGTCCTGCCGCAATTCTGGTTTCGCAACACGTGGTCCTGGGGCAAGGATCTGCGCCGCCCCATCGCCCGTAATGCCGCCAGCGTCCCGGGCGCCGCGTGCGTGGAGCTGCAGCACTGGCAATATGGCAAGCGCTGGCTGCTCTGTGCCGGTACACCCGAGCTGCTCTTCACGGAAAATGAAACGAACGGTACGCGCCTCTTCAACGGCAAGAATCGCTCCCCGTACGTCAAAGATGCTTTCCATGAATATCTGATCCACGGCAACAAGACCGCAGTCAATCCCGACCTCCTCGGCACGAAAGTGGCCGCGCACTATCCGCTGACTCTGGACCCGGGAGGATCAGCGACGCTCAAACTGCGCCTGACCGATCTAGAACCGCTCGCGAGCATGGATCGCGATACGGCTCCCGGCATAATTACTTCCCCCGCGCACGCCGAGCGCGCGGAAGAAGCTCCTGCAACGAATGACTTTGGGGCCGGTTTCGATGTGCTGTTCGCGATGCGGCAAAAGGAAGCGGACGAGTTTTACGATTCGCGGATCCCCGGAGATCTTTCCGCGGATGCGAAAACCGTGATGCGTCAGTCGTTCGCGGGCATGCTCTGGTCCAAGCAGTTTTATCACTACGATGTGCACACCTGGCTCGAAGGCGATCCCGCCGGCCCTAAGCCCCCGGAATCGCGCTGGAAGGGCCGCAACAAGGATTGGACGCATCTCTACAACGACGACATTATCTCCATGCCCGACAAGTGGGAGTATCCGTGGTATGCGGCGTGGGACCTGGCGTTCCACTGCATCCCGCTGGCGCTGATTGATCCCGATTTCGCCAAAGACCAACTCGTCTTGCTGCTTCGCGAATGGTACATGCATCCAAACGGACAGTTGCCAGCGTACGAGTGGGCATTCAGCGACGTAAATCCGCCGGTCCATGCATGGGCCGCCTGGCGCGTTTACAAAATTGAACGGCGCGTGCGGGGTGTAGCTGATCGTGCGTTTCTCGAGAAAATCTTTCACAAATTGCTTTTGAATTTTACGTGGTGGGTGAACCGCAAAGATCCGGATGGCGCAAACATCTTTCAAGGGGGCTTCCTGGGACTCGACAATATCGGAGTGTTTGACCGGTCCGCGCCTCTTCCCACCGGCGGGCACCTCGAACAATCCGACGGCACCAGCTGGATGGGGATGTATTGCCTGAACATGCTGGCCATCGCCCTCGAACTGGCCAAGGACGACCCTGCCTACGAGGATGTTGCCAGCAAGTTCTTCGAGCATTTCGTGTACATCGCGCACGCCATGAACGACATTGGCGAGGACGGGATGGCGTTGTGGGACAACGAAGACGGTTTCTACTACGACGTCCTGCGCTTGCCGGACGGCGCCCAGCACTTTCTCAAAATCCGCTCCATGGTGGGGCTGATTCCGTTATTTGCGGTGGAAACGCTCGAGCCGGAGATCATCGACCGGCTGCCGGGCTTCAAACGGCGCATGCAGTGGTTCGTGGACAACCACGCTGATGTTCCCGAGCACATCGAAATGACGCAGCGCTCGGCGCGGGGCGTGCGGCGGCTGTTGTCGCTCGTGAATCGCAAGCAGCTGAAGCGCGTGCTGGCGCGCATGCTCGATGAAAATGAATTTCTCTCGCCATATGGCGTGCGCGCGTTGTCGCGCTTTCACAAGGACCATCCTTACGAAGTTCAAGTGAACGACCATGTCAGCCGCGTCGAATACGAGCCGGCGGAGTCGGCCACGGGGTTATTTGGCGGCAATTCCAACTGGCGGGGCCCCATCTGGTTTCCCGTGAACTATTTGCTGGTCGAATCGCTGCAAAAATTTCATCATTACTACGGCGAAGACTTCAAAGTCGAGTGCCCCACGCACTCCCGCTCTGAAGCAGATCTCTGGCAGGTGGCCGCAGAAATCTCGCGCCGCCTCACGCATCTCTTTCTGCGCGATCACAACGGGCGCCGCCCGGTTGCAGGCGGGATCGAAGTCTTCCAGAACGATCCCCACTGGCGCGATTTGATTCTTTTCTACGAATACTTTCATGGCGACAATGGCGCCGGCATCGGCGCCAGCCATCAGACTGGCTGGACCGGCTTGGTCGCCAAACTCATCGAACAAAGTGGTGAATGACCTTGTTGGAGTTCCGTGAAGCCACACTTCAGGACGAAGCGGCGCTATTGCCGATGATGCGCAGCCTTGCCGAACAGGAGCCCGGCAAGATTCCGTTTGACGAGGCCGCCGCACGCGCGACCCTCCGCCAATTCGCTGAACGCCCGGCGTTCGGAAGGATCTGGCTCTTTTATGAAGGCGCAGCGCCTGTTGGGTACATCATTCTGACCATCGGCTTCAGCTTTGAGTTTCACGGCCACGACGCTTTCATCGACGAGTTGTTCATCAAAGCCGAGTATCGCCGCCGCGGTTATGGGCTGCAGGCCGTCTCGTTTCTTGAGGAAAAGGCCCGCGAAATGGGCGTCAACGCGGTTCATCTGGAAGTGGACCACGGCAACGATCCCGCGCTGGAACTCTATCGTCGCTCCGGGTATGAGGATCACGACCGTTTCTTGATGACGAAGTGGCTAAGGGCGCTCTAAAGAAGACGGCGATCGTTGTGTTCTTGAAGAACAAAAGCGGGCGTGCTGCTTACGCGACAAAACCGTACCTGCCGCACCTGGTTCAGCGAGAAAAATATAAAATCGATTTTGGTCGCGCCCTGACTGCCCCCGATAGGCGTGAGCGGGATTTCATGCTATGAAGATGCCTGGACTTCTTCGAATTGTACTTTTCCTGATGCCCGGTTGCGCGTGTGCGCAAACGAACGCCCCCAGCCAATTCAGCTGCGACGCCAAACTACGCGCTGAATTCCACGAAGCGTACCTGAGCTTCGACCAGCTTACTTCCGCAAAGGCCATCCAGGAATGGAAAACACGCCCTGTTCTGAGGTTTGACGGGTTCAGCGCCACAAAGTACGGATTCACGCGCGCGGAATTTTACCGGTGGCATGTGCCCGTGCCGGGACGCGAAGGATACGACCAGGGGGCGATGAACAACTCAACCGACCGGCTCGCGCTCGCCGTTCGCGTGCTCGGCCCGAAGGGGGAGAGCTGGTTTGAGCTTGCAAACGTGGAGCAAGAGTCTGATGAATCTCTCTTCATTCAGCCCTGGGGCAAGCATGACGCGGACAGCAATCCAGCAGATGCACGTCCGCAGCCCGATGCCGCTTCCAAGCCTGACGAGATGGCCGCGTGGCTTCATCTTCAGCTCGCCACGCCCGACTACGAATTGCCCTTATTCCAACTCGTCTATCAACACGACTCCAGTGGCACGTATCAAGCCGAAACCATCGATCATCATCTTCTTCTGGACTTGCGCAACGGCAGACCGGAAATTGTTACGGTAATGACGTGCAAGGCTTTCGAGCCCATCGGCGGCGCGTGCTCCGCGCGGGATGAGGCCTGGGAAGGCAACACGAAGATTCAATGTCTGTGGGATGCCGCTGCGGGCGATTTTCATTGCACCGTAACGGCTCCCTACGGCAGTCCCCATGCAGCGCGTACCGCGCAGACAGAGTTCTATTTGCTCTCCCACGAACCGGCCAAAACTTCCGCGAAGCATGGCGAGGTTTTTGCCGACGTTGGTCAACTCGCGCTTCGGATTCGTGAAAATCCGGCGGCTGAAACAAGAGACGTCTTTGTTTCTGATGCTTTCTCCCAGCGAGCGCACCCGCTTACATTAGGTTCGACGACTCTTCTTCAGCGCTTCAAAGATGTATTGCCGGACAGTGAAGTATTCGTATTTGCCAGCGCAGGACCAGGGGACATGACGAATGCGCATTTTTCCCTGGTCACATTGCACGGCAACGACAAACCAGCGATCCAGCCAATCCCCAAATGGGGCATTGCCGGCGACCAGACTGACGAATTCAAAAGGGTCTTCGGCCAGGATGAAGTTGTGCCACTTACGGACAATGATTTAGTAGAACTTTCGACCTTTGTTCCCATCGCGCACGACGCCTATCGTACGCACGTCCTGGAGCAGCGTCCGGGTTTTAGCGCGTTCGACGTGATTCTGGCCGTGCCGCAGAGCGAACAGAATGCCGTCCACGTTGTCTACTGGGTGGGGCTCGAGGGCGCAAACGGGAAGCTAATCGCGAACGCTGTGCGTCTTGCGGGCGACAGTTCCGTGTACGCGGGCTGCGGCCATGAGTTTCTCGAAGCTACCGCTTCGCTCATCCGCAAGAAGGCTGGTTTGGCGGAGGCAGCGGTCCGTGTTCAAGGTCAGTTCCAACCGGAATACACAGATCCGTATCCGACCGAAGGGCCAAACTGCGTATGGAATGGCGTCCTGCATTGGAAGGCGGGAGCAGGTTTTCGCGTGAGAAGATTGGGCGAGGACTGCAAGGCCCCCCATCAAGAAATAAGAGTCACGGAAGATGGAGAAATCAGCGCTCAGGCCGCGCCTAAGTCTCCCTAGGGTTGGGTGCAAAATCGCTCGGTGATGATCCCGCTAAGCTACGGCGTTTACGCGGCTGGGGATTCGTACAACTCAATAAGGACTTTGCCGCCATCGGGCGATGCTACAAGGAAAAAATTGACCCGTGTACCGTCGGCGCCGGGCCGCGTGGCCGAATAAACGGCATTCACTTTGAATTTTTCTTTTAGGATTTGCGTGGCGCGGTCGACGTTGGCACACAGAAGCTCCACCTGCTGAACTCCTTCTCCAAACTTCGCCAGGTATTTGGCAATTGCGCCGCCGCCACCGGGTTCTCTGGCGGTCAAAATGTCCAGCGAAATCCCGTTGTCAAAGTGCAATTCAAACTCTTCGGCATCCTGGTCGGAAGGCACTTCGGCCAAGCGCGGAGTCCCATTGGCGATGCGAATGGGGCTGAAGGTTTCGCGCGCCACCGCCACGCCTACCGTCACCACGGGGTTTGGCGCTGACAGCAGCGCACCCAACTCGGCGTCTTTCCACCATGCGGAAATCGCCGAGCCCGCGGCAGCGCGCCCGAGGCGGTAAATGGTTTCCGCCGCTGCTTGTCGTGCCGCCGGGTCAGCAGCGGAAAGGCCGGCGATGGCTGCATTCAGAGGACTGGACATGGGACCACCAGGAATTGTAGCGTGAGGGCGCGGCCAAAAGAAGCTGGACCGCCGCAAAACTTCTGGTACGCAACGAAACCCGCTTTCCTTTCATCTGAGGGATATGCCAAAGCCAGTCCTGCTTACGGTGGATGACGATCCCGAAGTGCTCCGGGCCATCGAGCGCGACTTGCGCAGCCGCTATTCCGATCGCTACCGCGTCATGCGCGCGGCCTCAGGAGACGCGGCCCTCAACACCCTTCGCGAACTCAAAGCTCGCAACAATCCGGTCGCGCTTCTGCTCGCCGACCAGCGCATGCCACAAATGGACGGCGTCGGGTTTCTCGCCGAAGCCATGGAGATGCACCCGCTGGCCAAGCGCGCCTTGCTGACCGCTTACGCCGATACGACCGCCGCGATTGACGCGATCAACGAGGCCCGCGTTCACTATTACTTGATGAAGCCGTGGGATCCTCCCGAAGAAAAGCTCTATCCGGCCTTGGATGATCTGCTGCACGACTGGACCGCGACGTTTCGTCCGCCGTATGAAGGGATTCGCGTACTCGGGACGCGCTGGTCGAATCGTTCGTACGAGCTGCGGGATTTCCTGGCACGCAACCAGGTGCCGTACCAATGGATCGACGTCGAAATCGCGCAAACCGATGCCGAAGTGCGGAGCCTGGTCAATTCCCTGGGTCCGGAAGCGGAAACGCTGCCGCTGGTTCTCTTCCCGGACGGCGCGCGCCTCGCCGAACCCGCGCTCCCCGCCGTTGCCGACAAAATCGGCCTGCGTACGCACGCGCAAACGAATTTTTATGACTTGGCCATTGTCGGCGGCGGGCCCGCGGGACTTGCCGCTGCCGTCTATGGCGCCAGCGAAGGTCTCCGCACCGTCATTATTGAACGCGAAGCCCCCGGCGGCCAGGCGGGCCTCAGTTCGCGCATCGAGAATTATCTCGGTTTCCCTTCCGGCCTCACTGGGAGCGATTTGGCGCGGCGCGCGGTGGCGCAGGCCAAGCGTTTCGGCGTGGAGATTCTTTCTCCACAGCAAGCCACCGGGATTCGCGTCGACGGCCCTTATCGCTATCTGAAACTCGCGGATGGCTCCGAAATCTCCTGTCATGTTTTGCTGCTCGCGATGGGCGTGCAGTGGCGCACTCTGGACGTGCCGGGAATCGACCGGCTTCAGGGTGCGGGAGTGTATTACGGCGGTGGCACGTCCGAAGCTATCTCCTGCAAGGGTGAAACCGTTTACATTATCGGCGGCGCAAACTCCGCGGGCCAGGCCGCCATGCATTTCTCCAAGTTCGCGGGAAAAGTGGTGATGCTGGTCCGCGGGCCGTCCCTGGCTGCCACCATGTCGCACTACTTGATCGAGCAGATTGAGAAGACGCCGAACATCGAAGTCTGGCCACGCACCACACTGGCTGCCGTGCAAGGCGATACCCGGCTTGCCGGAATCACCGTGCAGTGTGCTCCATCGGGTGAGAAAAAGGATTTGCCTGCTTCGAGCTTGTTCATCTTCATCGGCGCGCAGCCGCGCACGGAATGGCTCGGCGATTTGATTCAACGCGACTCACATGGCTTTATTCTTTCCGGTCCGGATCTTCTTGACGGCGACAAGCGGCCGGCCTCCTGGACGTTGGACCGCGACCCCGGTTTGCTCGAGACGAATATGCCCGGTATTTTTGTCGTGGGCGACGTGCGCCACGGTTCTGTGAAGCGTGTTGCTTCCGGTGTCGGCGAAGGCGCCGTCGTCGTGCAGTTCATGCACCAGTATTTGGCCAAGGTCCAATGATGACAGAAACCGCGCCACGATCCACCCCGGAAGAGCTCCTCGCCAAACTCCTAAAGGTCCCCGTCTTCGAGGACCAGCCTCGCGAAGATCTCCTCTGGTTTATTTCCGTTTGCGGGGAACGCCATGCCGCCGTCGGCGACATCATCATGCGCGAAGGCGACGCACCCGAATACATGATGGTCATGCTGGAAGGGGAAATGCGTGCCCGGTCGGAGCGCGGTAACCCCGACGGCCCCGTTTTTACCATAACCGGTGGCGACGTCACGGGCATGCTCCCTTTTTCCCGGCTGAAAGTCATTTCCGTCACAGGGCGCGCCACCCGTCCTTCCCACTACCTCTTCTTTCCCGTCACCCAATTCACGGAACTTTTCCAGCGATTGCCCGAACTGGTGCGGCGCCTTGTCGGCCTGCTTGCGGACCGTGTTCGCAACGTCACGCGCACCGAGCAGCAGCACGAAAAACTCGCAGCGCTCGGCAAACTTTCCGCCGGCCTTGCGCACGAATTGAACAATCCTTCCGCCGCTGCCCGCCGTTCCGCCGCGGCCTTGCGGGAATGTCTCGCCCGCCTGGGCTCGGCAGCTCGCAGCACGACCATCGGCCCCGACGATTGCGCCCAACTTGCGCAAACCGAGGAGGAGATCCGCGGTACGCTGAAGCCCGCTCAATTCAAGGACGAATTCGCGCGTGTCGAACGCGAAGAGGCCATCCAGTCCTGGCTCGAATCGCACAATGTCGCTGATGCATGGAAGCTTTCCCCGGCGCTCGCGGAAGCCAACCTCACGGACGCGCATCTGCAAAGCTTCGCTTCCGCCGCTGGCGCTTCGCTCGGTCCGGAACTCACACGCTTTGCCACGCTTCTCGAAATGGACCGCATCGCCGAAGAACTCGAGCACAGCTCCGCGCGCATCTCCGATCTCATCAAAGCCATCAAGGAATATTCCTACATGGATCAGGGGCCCGTGCAGGAGGTGGACATCGAGCGCGGGCTGGAAACCACTCTGACCATCATGCAGCACAAGCTGAAGCGGGGGATCACTGTGGCGCGCGATTACGCCCCGAATCTCCCCAAGGTGATGGCCAACGGCAGCGAACTGAACCAGGTATGGACCAATCTCATCGACAACGCCGCCGACGCCATGAACGGCAACGGCAAACTAAGCATCCGCACCGCCCGCGAGAACGATTTCGTCCTCATCGAAATTGCCGACAACGGACCGGGTATTCCGCCCGAGGTCAAATCGCGCATTTTCGATCCCTTTTTCACGACCAAGGGCGTTGGCGAGGGCACCGGCCTGGGCCTCGATGTCGTCAACCGCATCATCAAGAACGTCCGCGGCCAGATCAGCGTGACCTCCGTGCCCGGTGACACCCGTTTCCAAGTGCGCATTCCGATTCACGCTACACCCTGACATCTTGGAGGGCTCTCGCATGGCCGATACCTGTTCGCACCTCGATCAGATCCACAAGGTGAAGCCCCAAACCAAGGGCTGCGAAGAATGCCTCAAGATGGGCGACAACTGGGTGCACCTGCGTCTTTGCCTGACTTGCGGGCACGTTGGTTGTTGCGATTCTTCGAAAAACAAGCACGCCACCAAGCATTTTCACGCTACCAAGCATCCGGTGATTCGTTCGCACGAGCCCGGAGAGAACTGGATGTGGTGTTACGTGGACGAATTGATGTTTGAAGAGCACTGAGGTTCAGTTCTGTTTCTTGGGCGGAATCACGATCGAGGCCAAAAGGGCCACCAACAACACGCTTCCAACCACCGCCAGCGAAATTCCCACCGGAATGTGGAGCCAGCGCTCGCCAATCATTTTCCCGCCGATAAACACCAGCACAATCGCCAGCCCTTCATCCAGAAAACGCAGCCGGTCAATCACTCCCGCCAGCAGAAAGTAGAGCGCTCGTAATCCCAGAATTGCCAACACGTTCGACGTGTACACGATGAACGGATCGCGCGTAATCCCGAAAACCGCGGGGATCGAGTCCGCCGCCAGCGTCACGTCGGTGATTTCCACCACCAGCAAAACCACAAACAAAGGAGTCGCCAGCAACTTCCCGGCGTTGCGCACGAAGAAATGTTCCCCGGCATATTCGCGGGCCACGCGCAAGTGCGTGTTGGCGAAACGCACGATTCTGCTTTGTTCCGGGTGTGCGTCTTCTTTCCTGAAGAACAGCCGCACTCCCGTATACACCAGGAATGCTCCCAGCACGTACAGCACCCAGGAAAAGTGCACGATGAGCTCGGCTCCCACCGCAATCATCGCCCCGCGCATCACCAGCGCGCCCACCACGCCCCATTCCAGCACGCGGTGCTGCAGGCGATCTTCCACCGCAAACGCCCGGAAAATCACCAGGAACAGGAACAAATTGTCGACACTCAGTGCTTTCTCGATCAGGTAGCCGGTGAAGAATTCCAGCGATGGCTGCGGCCCGCGAAAATAGAGCACCCCCAGGCCGAAGAGCACGGAAACGGCGACCCAGCCAAAGCTCGAAACCGCCGCTTCGCGAATCTCGATCTTGTGCGCCTGTCGATGGAAGACACGCAAGTCCAGCACAATTGCCGCAAGGATGAAGGCGTTGAAAATGATCCAGGTGAGAGGCGTGCCCATGGTGGCCGCGCTCGCCACGTCAGGGCGTGGTCGGACTGCGAATCTCGACGGTATTTAAATTAGACAACTCGATCCGCGTGGTCTGTCCGGCTTCAATTTTCACCGGCACGTCCCAGCGCACGCGCAGGTCTCCCGCGTTCGCCTGCAGATTGAGCGACGAAATCCAGTAGTTCCCCGGAGCCAGCCCGCTCACCGTTCCGCGGCCCTCCAGGTCCGTGTCAGCCTTGGCGGCAAGAAACTGCAGTTGTGCAAGATCAGGCGCGGTGCGCTCGACGCGTCGCCGCCGGTCGTTTTGCAGCGTCGCCCATTTTCTCTGCGGATTCACCGCATCCAGTTCCAGCTCGACGCCTCCAATGGTTTCCGGATTCGTTCGCAGGAATTTCCGCAGGCGCGTGAAATAGTCTTGTTTCAGCTTTTCGTATTGCTCGGGATGCTCCGTGCGCATCGCCTCCGTGTATTTCGGTTTGGGCAATCCCTTCGTGACGCCTCCGCTGTTCGACCGCTGGTACGCTAGCAGGAACTCCGGAACGTTAATAATGTCGTCCGGCGTCAGCAGTTTGTCGGTGTCCGGAGCTGTCAGGTCCAGCGTTTCATGTTTCTTCAGCCACGCGCGCAACTCCGGAGAAACCGTCAGACCTTCGATGAATTTGTCGCGGTCAGGAATCGGATCCTTGTCCTCCGCTTCCTTCACGATGTCCGAATAACTCCGGGTCAGAATGTAGAACGTGAACTGCCGCACCGGCTCCGGCCGCGCCGCCGTCGGCGTAATCCGCGCGGAAAATTCCAGCGAACCGGTCGTCGCCTGCGCCCTCGCGCCCTCCGCAAACCAGGACGCCGCTGCCAAAAAGCCCAACAGAAACAATGCTACTTTTCTCATGTCGAAATCGTAACAGATTGCCGCGAGGAGCAGTGAACGAACGGGTCAGCGGTTGCGTGATCGTCCACGAAAGCTGTGCCTCTCGGTACGATCAGGTGACAAATATCACGGCGCAAAGTGATCGTTTTCCGATGCCCACGCCTAGGGCAAGCAGAACCAGGGACTATCTCGTAGTGGCTTGTAGCGCTTGGCGGGTTGCCGCCAGAGTGTTGATCAAAGACTCCTTAGGGAGCTTCTGGATGATCGGTTTGATGACCCATCCCAGTCCAGATGGCACGTCGCGCGTCAGCGAAATCGCTCGAC
>CAZGFL010000114.1:0-51452 GCA_964524985.1 uncultured Acidobacteriaceae bacterium | reverse complement strand
TCGGTCGCTGTGAGCTGGGCCGAGGCCATCGGGGCAGGCGCCATCTATATCGGCGCAGTGGCGGAAGACAGTAGCGGCTATCCCGATTGTCGTCCCGAGTACTACCGCGTGTTTCAGGAATTGATCCGCGTCGGTACGCGGCCGGAAACTCAGATCGAGGTAGTCACGCCCGTAATCACGATGAAAAAGAGCGAGATCATCCGCCGTGGCCTCGAGTTGGGCGCGCCGCTGCATTTGACGTGGTCCTGCTATCAGAATGAAGATGCCGCTTGCGGAGCATGCGACAGCTGCCTGCTGCGATTGCGTGCGTTTGCGGAGGCGGGAGTGCCTGATCCGATCATCTACCGGCGAGCCGTTTCCGCACAGCGCTGAAGCGCCTGGAAGCTCGACTCGCGCACTTGGAATCTGACACAAACCAGAGTCATAATGGGGCCGACAGGGGTCCGGTTATCCGGACACGCTCCCCCCGCGAAAAGGAGAATGGAGCATGAAGCTTTTGACGAAAACACTGACACGAACGGCAATTCTCTTCGCCGCGTTGGCATGCCTGCTGGCGCCTCGCGCCGCGGCGCAAATGGGCAGCATCCGCGGGCAGATTATGGATGTCCAGGGGAAGCCCTGGGCGAATCTTGGCGTTCAAGCTGTAAGCGATCAAGGTGCCAAGACGGAAGCAAAAACGGATGAGGGAGGGAACTACATCATTCGCAACCTGCGCGCCGGAGTTTACACTATCTACGTTCAGTTGCCGGCGCCCAACAAACCCTATGAATCACAATGCCGCGTCCAGAGCGGCGATGAAACCAAGGCCGACTTCAATTTCAAGGACATCGTCGCCAAGCAAGGCGCTTCTGCTCAGGAGGAAGTAAAGAAGCAGGAGGAAGCCAAGGCCAAGTTTGAAGGGCTCAAGGCGCACTTCAATGCCGGCAACGCCATCCTCGAGCAGGAAAAAGCGGCTAGGACCGATTTGCAGAAAGCGACTCCGGATCAGCGCGATGCCGCGAAGCAAAAGCTGATGGATCTCTCGGACCAGGCAGTTAAGGAATATCAGGCGGCGCAGCAATCCGCCGGTGAGAAAGATCCCAACATTCATTTGATCTGGGCCAAGCTCGGTGAGGCGTACGACACCGCAGGCCGCAACGACGAGGCGGCACAGGCTTATCAGCAAGCGATCGCCTCCAAAGGCGACGTGCCCGGCTATTACAACAACCTCGGCAACGTGTTGGCGCGCGCCGGAAAGATTGATGAAGCCAAGGCCGCTTACACCAAGAGCGCCGAGCTTGATCCGCCCAATGCGGCCACCGCCTGGAGGAATTTCGGCATTAGTCTGTACAACGCCAACCGTCTCGGCGATGCCGTCGAGCCTTTGCAGAAATCGGCCGAACTGGATCCCAAGAATGCCCAGACCTGGTACCTCTTGGGCGCTTCGTTGGTCAGCAAAATGACAACGAAGAAAGTGGGTGACAAAGAGGAAATTCAGTTTGCCCCGGGAACTGTCGAAGCCTACCAGAAGGCTTATGAGTTGGATCCCAACGGTACCTATGGGGCACAGGCCAAACAGGGTCTCGAGATGCTCCAGCAATTGGCGCCGGGCATTGAGACCAAGCTTAATCTCAAGAAGAAGAAGTCCTGACGAAGCCGAAGAACAACTTCCGGGCCGGTTCGTGTCCACGGACCGGCCTTCTGTTTAGCTGTGTGTCAAAGTTCCGGTGATTTTCGTGCGCCGCAGCGCCCAAGCAAAGACACTCATGGATATGGGCAGTAGCACGATGGCGAAGAGAATCAGGATGCCTAACGGCCGCCACAAAGCAAAGACGGTAGCCCCGCCGAGCAACGCGGCACGCATCGCTTCGAGCGCGTACGTCACCGGGTTCAGCCGCGCGATTACCTGAAGCCAGTCGGGCAGAACACTGACGGGAAACAACATGCCCCCGGCTACGCTCGACATTCCCAGGAAGAACCACTTCGCGGGATTGCCGCGTTTGAAAATCAGCAGGTAGCTCGCCGACAGAATGCCCAGGCCAGCGAACGGCAGAACGGAAATTCCCAGGACCGCCAGGACGGAAAGCCAATTGGCCGAAGACAGCGGAAAATGGAACAGTGCCGCAGCCCACCCCACGTATACGACAATGCGCAGCGTGGTCGCCACAAACGGATAAATCGCCGAACCGGCCACAAACACCGGAAGTGACGTCTGCGTGACCAGCAGATGCTCCAATGTGCCGCTGTCTCGCGCTTCTTCGAGGCTGCGGTCGAAACTGTCCAGCGCAGCATTGAGATAATCCAGAAAGACGAATCCCACCAGCGAAAACGCGAAGTAGCTGCCTCCCTGCGGCAGCGCACGCTGCAGTTCCGGCGTGTCCACGAAGCGCGCCACGTAGTAGAACATGGCGGCGCCAAAGAGCGCTTCGATGGCTTCCAGAACAAACACGGTCCGGTACGTCCGTGCGATGCTCAGATCGCGCCAGAAAAAGAGCCATACCTCGCGAAAGACGCGGCTCATGCCAGGTCTCCCGCAGAGACTTCGCTTCGGCGTCCGGTAAGCCGCAGAAACGCTTCCTCAAGAGAGTCCGTGCCAGTGCTTTGCTTCAAGCTGGCGGGCGAGTTGCAGGCCAGCAAACGGCCCGCGTCAATCACCGCTACGCGGTCGGCCAGCATTTCCACCTCGGGAAGAGTGTGAGAGGCAAAGAGCAGCGAAGTCCGGCCGGGCCGCAGGATTTCTGCCTTCAGGAAACGGCGGAACTCTGCAGCCCCCAGCGCGTCCAGGCTGCGTGTCGGCTCGTCCAGAAGCAGCACGCCTGGCTGATGCAGCAGTGCGCGCGCCAGGCTGAGGCGCTGCACCGTTCCGGAAGACAGCGTGCGCACCTGGCGCTGCAGGGCTTCGCCGAGCCGAAATTGCTGCGCGAGGTGTGCGATTCGCCGCGAGGCTTCGTCATACGACAGCCGGTTCAGTTGGCCGAAAAAGAGCAGGTTCTCCCGCGCGGTCAGCCGCGCATAGAAACCATGATCCGTGCCCGCGTGATAACCCAGTCGCCGCCGCACGTCGCGCGATTGCCCCACGGTGTCGTGCCCGGCTACGCGCGCGTGTCCGCGCGTGGGCACCAAAAGCGTAGCCAGGATGCGCAGCAAAGTTGACTTACCGGCCCCATTTACACCGAGAAGGGCCATGGCCTCGCCCTCTCGCACTTCGAACGACACGCCATCCAGCGCGATTGCCGTCGGTTTTTCGAAGGGTTGCAGGAAAGTCCGCCAGCCGCTGCGCGCGGGCGGGAAAGATTTTGCAAGGGAATCGACTTGGATGGCGGCGTCGGGCACCGGAAATCTTATAGCGTTTCTCCCGCCTGAACACAATCAGCACATGAGGAGCGGCAAACGAGTCTCGTCCTTCTGGAACGCACGTAGTCAATCGAGACAATCCTCGGTAGAATAGTGAGGCTGCAAGATACAATCTCCTCGCACCCAGCGTTATCGAGGCCCGGAATTCCGGAGGAGCCGCAGGAAAGTGACATTCCATAGCGAACGAGCTGCCGTGCCACAACACGTTCTGGTGCGAATTCTCGACCGCGAATCCGTTCTGTTGAACCTCGAGACCGAACAGTATTTCGGCCTCGATGAAACCGGCACGCGTATGTGGCAGCTCGTCACGACGCTGCCCAACATTGACGCCGCCTATCAGGAACTTCTCGCGGAGTTCGACGTCGAGCCGGAACTGTTGCGAACGAACCTGACCGATCTTTTGGGGCGCCTCGTCGAAAACGGCCTGCTCCAGGTTTTGCCCGCTGATGTGGGAAAAGCTGCGGCGGTTTAGCGCGCTGGACCGTGCCGCGCAGCGACTGTTTCTGCGCGCATTTGTCATGCTCCCCTCGGTTGCGCTACGGCTGAAACTGCGCGGCTTCCAGAACGCGCAAACCGCCCTCCAGCGAACGCTTTCTCCTTCCGTCGCCGAACCCAGCCCTGATCTTGCAAAGACGCGCGCGGCGCTGACCGCGCACATGGTGAATGCCGCCGACCGCCACGGTTTCGTTCACCCTTCTTGCCTCGCAAAATCGTTGACGCTTTGGTGGCTTCTCGGGCGGCAGGGAATTCCTTCCCACTTGCGGATTGGGATCCGAAAGCACGACGACAAATTTGAAGCTCACGCTTGGGTCGAGCGTAACGGCGCTGCTCTCAACGAGCCGGACGAGCACCACCATCACTACGCGGCGTTCGATGCCGCATTCGCGTCACTGCCGCAAGACGAGTAGGCAGCTAGGAAAGCGAAAAGGCCCCCGATTCCGGGGGCCTTCTTAACTGATTCTTCGCTGCTTAACTAGATGCTGGTGCGGTGCGAGATGGTGCGCTTAGCGCGTGGTGCCGGGGAAGGCAGTTCCACGTTCAACGAAACCTGGTTGTGGTTGCGCAGAACGCCAAGTTTGATCGTTCTGTCTTTATCCTTGGCTTCGCGCTTGGCGGCCAGCTTCTCGCGCAGCTCGCCTAACGTGCGGATGCGCTCTCCGTCGACCGAGGTAATCACGTCGCCGGCTTTCAGGCCTGCCTTTTCAGCTGGCGAATCTGAGTTCACTTCGCGCACCAGGATGCCTTCACCGTCCGGAGCACCGAAGAAGTTGCCGAGCTGGCCATTCAACTCTTCCGCATCAATCCCCAGCCGCGGCTGGCCGGCCATCAGCAGCGTGCCGTTCCATTCCATTGAAGGAATCTCCGGGATTTCCGGCATGGTAAACGAGAAAAGCCCGGGCGTGCCGGCCTTGGGCGTGACCATCTTAAAGGAGTTCTTCCGCTCTTCTGATTTCCCCAGTGTCACGCTCACGGTCTGCGCTCTTCCGTCGCGCCACACCGTCAATTGAGCGGTACGGCCTGCGGGAATCTCGTGGATCATCCGCCGGAATTGCGCTGCCCCTTCCACGCGCTGCCCGTTGATTTCCGTGACCACATCATTTTCTTTCAGGCCGGCTTTCGACGCGGGACTGTTTTCCACGATCTTTCCGAGCACCACTCCACGTTCCGCCGGCAGCTTGAGTTCCTTGGCGTTTTCGCCTGTAACTTCATGGAGTTCCACGCCCAGCCAGCTTCCACCGTCGCCGTTGATCAGGACGTTCACATCATCGTCGTCATTCAGATCCGCAATCTCGGGGAAAACTTGTAGCTGGTCGATCGCCTGCTGGTGCTGGGCAAGCGCCATGTTGGAAGCGAGTTGCGCCTGCACCGCAGCTTCCGCCGAGGCGTTGATCCGATCCTGCCGTTCCGCCAGCTTGGCTTGCAGTTTCTCGAGTTTCTGTTCCAGCCGCGCGATGGCCGAATCGTCTGTACATTGCGATCTTGCCGGCGCCGAGGGCAGGGCGATCAGCGCCAGGCTGAGAGCCGCGGTGCCCCCTACCATCAAGAGTTTGCGTGTCATCATTTTCGTCCCATCCTCCTGAGCACTTAGACGCAGCGGAATAGAAATGGTCAGACGCTCGAGCGCAAGACGATCAGGCGAATTCCTCCGTTTACCGTGCGGAGGTGAATTGGCGCGCCGCCGTGGCCCAGTTTCCCGTGCATCTCGCGCGGACGTTGCGTGCTTTCCATGGTGATTGGCAGCTCCGAATAAAAGTTGCCATTCAGGCATCGCGCCTCGACCTCCGCTTGCAGGTCGGGCGCCAGCGCTACCACCAGCGATCCGTTCGTCGTTTCCGCCGTGGCGCCAGCCTTGTCGGGCGCGTGCGCCAGCTCCATGTGC
Organism: uncultured Acidobacteriaceae bacterium; assembly: GCA_964524985.1. Classification (GTDB taxonomy): domain Bacteria; phylum Acidobacteriota; class Terriglobia; order Acidiferrales; family UBA7541; genus Acidiferrum. Next base: position 45,739 of record CAZGFL010000114.1, on the reverse strand, counting down.
ACGTTCCCGTTCGTCGTGTGCGCGTGGATGTTGCCGCCCGATTCGAACAGTTCGATGTTGCCGTTCACCGTGTGCAGGTCTTCGACATTATCCAGGCCCGAAATGCGCAGCGTTCCGTTCACCGTGCCCACGTGTTCGACGCGCGCGCCGTGCGGCACGCGAATGGTGTACTCGACCGCCACTTCCACGCCTTCGTTTTGTGGGTAGCGGGTGGCGATGGACACGGAATCCGGCCGCGCGTCCACTTCAATGGAGACGCGTTCCAGGTCCGCCTCGCTCTGCTTCGCCGTTTTCACCGCGCGGACTTCCACCACGTCGCGGTCCCACCCTTGCACCTCCACCGCGCCGTTCACGTTCTGCACCTCAAACGTGCCGCCCGGCTGCAGCGGATAAGTTTGGTTGAAGTCTTTACTGATGGCGTAGCTGGGAACGGCCCCAATTGCGGCCAGAAAGAGAAAGCAAAAGCATACAGCAGCGGCGCGAAACGCATGACGTGGCATCACGTTCTACCCCCTGTTTGATCCTGCTACCGACAGAACCGAGGACCCGAACGAAACTCGTGCGCTGCCAGAATCGAGCGTTCAGCGCAACAAAAAGTTGAACGTCACCGTCGAAATCACGTCTACGGGCTTTCCATTCAGCCAGCGCGGCTTTGCGCGCCAGCGTTTCACGCTATCGATTGCGGCATCGACCAGTGCCGGCTCGCCCTCCAGCACCTTCTGCACTTCCACCTGGCCGTCCTTTCGAATCTTCACCTGGAGCTTGACGATGCCTTGGATTCCGGCCTTCTGCGCAAGGGCGGGATAGGAAGGATCCGGCCGGTAGCTGAAGTGCTTCAGGAAATCGTCCGGGTTTTCGCTGATGCCTCCGCGAAACGTTTCTTCCAGGTTGAAGAGCCAGCGATCCAGCCAATCCGTGTCCGTCTTCTGGTCTGGGTTTTCCTGCCGCGCTAGCGAAACATCAGATCCGAAGGAGATATTGCTAACCCCAAACTCCTTCATGCGGTTATTCAGCCGTTCCATCTGCTCGTTGAACAGCTTTTCGTTCTCACGAAGCGCAACTAGTGAGTCCAGGTATTGCAGCCGGATCTTTCCGCCCGTCGTGCGCAGTTTGAGCGGAGCCCCTCCCCCATTCAAAGTCGCCAGCGCGCGCAAGGGCCCATTTCCATTGGGAGTGGCCTGAAACGCCAGATGGAGCCCGGCATCGGCTTCGATCTGGTGTTCGTTTCCGTTGACGATGGTCGCATCGATCGTGGCCGCCAGATTTTTCGGCAGGAAAACGACAATGTCGCCGCTGCCTGTCGCCAACTGCGAAGCGCCGGAGAGCCGTACCGTTCCACCCCCCATTGTTGCTTCGGGATTGATCCACGCGGTAATCGTGCCGCCTGAAGTGGATGCCTGGACTGCATCCGCCACGCGCGTCAGGCAGATGCTGCCCGCATTGGACTCCACTTCCATGGGCCCCGAAACGTACAGCATGCGGATTCCGCCGCCCCCCGTTTGCGCGCGCACGGAGCCTCGCACTTCGCCGAAATCGATCTGCCCACCTCCGGTTCGCACATTCACAAGGTGTTCCGCGCGTCCGACCGTGATGTTGCCGCCTGCCGTGTCCAATTCCGCGCGGCCGCCGATATTTCGGGCGCGGATGTGGCCGCCGCCGCTGTGCAGCGAGGCATCTCCCGTGATGTCTCCCACATTGATGTGGCCTCCGGCAGTAAACGCCGTCAGGTCCCCCGCTACCTTCAGGACTTGGATTTGTCCGCCTTCGGTCTCCAGCTTGGCAACCGGGTGGCTGCGCAAAACTTCGCGAAGCCCTGAAACACCGATCTGTCCCGCAACGATGTTTCCGCCTTGCGTTCGCAGCGTGGCCGTTCCGCCGATGTCACCCGTCGTGATGTCGCCCACCTCGGTGCTGACATCCACGCTGTAGTTTCGCGGAATGGCCACCTCGTATTGCACCCAGAACTGCACATTTCCGGAGTGTGTCCCCTGCGTCGGCAGCGAACCCGTAATTTCAACACCGGAAGTCGTCGCTTTGGTCTTGAGGGAATAGTTGTTCAGGAGTTGCTGCGCGAGCTCGCCGTGTGCGTCCGTTTCGATGCGCACGGTGTAGCGCACCACCGGGGAAGCGCCAGGCTCCAGCGGAACAATGTTCACCGTGCCGAGGTCGGTATTCAGCCGCAGCGTCAGCCCGTCTTTGGTATCCAGGACGCCGTTGCGCACCGCCGAAGCGTGAGGTCCGCCAGGCTCACCGGGGTTTTCGGGTAACGCCGCAGGCTCCTTCGCAGCAGCGGCGTGAACAGCGGGCAAAAAATTCCCCGCAAAAAAAACTCCCGCCAGCGCCCAGCACAGCGTGATCCCGGACGCCCGCAACGCAAGCCTGCTATGAAAGTTAAAACTCATTCTGAAATCGATATTCCTTCCGGCGAACTACTGCACTTCGCGCGGACCGATCTGCCGCAGAGCGGCGGCGCTGCGCAGCCGTACGTAGCGGTTCGGATCGCGGCGCTGCAGATCCTGGAGCACGCGGACTACACGCGCGAACGAGGGGTCTTCGTCCGTGGGCGCACCGAGTTCGGAAGGCGCCACTAATCCGGGGCCGGGCGCACCGGTTTGAGGCGGACCGTCTTCTGGCGCTTCATGATTCAGCGAACCCACCAGTAAATTCACCGCTTCCACGCGTACGCCGGGATTGTTGTCATGTTCCAGCGCGTCGAGCATCATCTCCCGCACGTCGTCATTCGCGGCCGCGTCGCGCAGCGATTCCAGCGCCTTCATGCGCACCGCCGGATTCGGGTCCTTCCGTGCGGCGTTGACCAGAGCGACGCGCACCTGTTCGTCGCGCACAGCAGCTTTCAGCAGTTCCATGCAATCCAACCGCATGCCGGCGTCGTAGCGGTCGATATTCGACACGACATAAGTGAGCACCTGACGCATGTCGCTGTCGTCGACGCTGCCTGACAGCACATACGGTTGCTCGGCGCTCATTTGCAATTGGACGTGGGGGGAATCTGATCCAGAGGAGGGGGTAATGCTGAAACCACTAATCGCCATATTGGAAAGCTGATCGGGCGTAAGCGGCTGCCGGGCCCTTACGTTCGTCACCTGGCTAGCGCTATTGTTCGAGCCGTTCTGCAGCCAGGGAACAACCTGCGTCCCCAGCAGCACGCCCATAAAAATCAGCAGCGCGCCGGTCCACGCCGGGCGCAACGCCATCCAGCGGCGCAGCCAGCCAAACGGCCGCCAATGCTCCTGCAGCGGGGGCGCCGACAAATCATCGAGAGCCTCCTCAAGTTCGCTGCGGCACTGCGACAGCAGGATGCCGGAGGAACCCAACTGGTCGGCAGTCTGCGGCACCGCATCAAGTGCCGAGTGAAATTTCTTTTCTTCGGCAAGCTGCGCGGCGCAGGCTTTGCAAATGGCCAGGTGTTCTTCGATCCGTTCGCGTTCGTCGTCGCTTACTTCGTCGCACACATAAAAAACCAGCAAGGGTGCGACGTTCTTGCAGTTCAAATTCTTTTCCAGGGAGCTCATCGCAAGCCTCCCAACTCATTCCTGAGTTTGCGCGTCGCGCGGAATAGCGAATTCTTCACAGTCTCCTCGGTAGTTCCTAGAATGTCGCCTATCGCGCGGAGTTTCAAGCCCTGATAGTGCTTCATTTCGAAGACCACGCGCTCGCGCGGCGACAGGCGCTCCATCGCCAGCGCGATGCGCGCTTTGATCTCCTGTCCCATCAGGCTGCGCTCCGGATCGAGCGTCGGGCGGTGTTCCCGCTGGCGTTCAAAAAAGTCGGTTATGCCTTCTTCGTGATGACTGGGATTGGTCTCCGGGGCTTGGTCCTCTGGCCGCGCTTGCCGGCGGCGCAGGTGGTCCAGGCAAACGTTCGTCACAATCCGGTAAAGCCAGGTATAAAAGCTGCACTCGAAGCGAAAACGGTGGAGATTGCGGTAGACCTTTAAAAAGGCTTCCTGATACACGTCCCGGGCATCTTCCGGGCGCTTCATCAGATTCAGCGCCAGCCTCAGCACATCCCGGTCGTAGCGGCGAACCAATTCCTCAAAAGCGGCACGGTGGCCCGCCTGCGCTTCCGCGACCAATGCTCGCTCGTCAAGGTTGGGCAAAGCGGTCACCGTTGCCAAGGCAGCGTTGGTGCTGCCCGAGCAACCATTGTCATCAGCCAATGCGAGAGCCCATCGGGGGAGCGGCATTTTTCGCTTTCTCTTCGCGCATGCCAACGTTAGTGGTTGCAGGACAATAGGTTATCGCAAAATCCTGCATCTGATATGGCGCTGGCAGCCGCGGTACCACCCAAATTGGACGCGCGAATGCCATCTCCGTGAGCGTAGCTCCCCTAGGTAACGACGTCAAAGTTGTGGATTTTGTTTCGGAAATGTGGACAAACCCGGTAGGCTTTCAGCCCTGTCTCCAGCAAGCCTCATCCACCCTCTAGCTCAGGCCTGCAGGCTTGGGGTTTTCTTCTCGTTTCCTGTTACCTGCCAAACTGCAAAGGGCCAAGCGTACAACGCCACCAATGCGATCAGAACGGCATATCCGTTCGAGCGATAGTGCGCGTTCGGCTGCGCGAGCAACTCCGCGGCGGCGCCGAACAACGATGTTCCGGAGGCCACCAGAAAACATCCAAGCAAGTTGAAACGCATCACTCGGCTCACGCCGATGACCAAAACGGCGAGCAAAATTGCACGCGCCAGAAACTGTTTTGCAAAGTCCGCCGGACCGCCCCAGGCGCCTCCCACCAAGGAAAGCGCACCCAAGAAGAAAAGGAGAATACGCAAGCCCGGTTGGCGGACGCGCGCGGCGACAAAAGCGGAAATCGCCACTACCAATCCCGTGTATAGCAGGCCGAGCAACACCGTTTCGCCCAAAATCGCAGCGGCAGGCACAATAGCATCAAAATCCTGGCCGATAACAAGGTCAAACCAACGGTGCGTGGTCGGCCAGTAAGCGGCAGCCGAAACGAAGAGGCGCTCAAGCGCCAGAAGCGCCGCCGATCCTCCCAATCCGATCAACAGCGCATCGCGGTAATACTCGCGGGGCATGCCCAGCCAACCGGGAAGGTTTTCTTCCGTAAACGCCACCTTCGCGTAGTACCACGCGAGGGCAAACAGCAGCGCCACCGCGCCAAGATACAAAGGCGCGCCAAGAAGCATGCCGATGGCGATCCCCCCGAAAAACATCTTCATCGGAACCGCCGTTTGATAGATGTTTAGAAAATTGGGCAAGCGGTTTCCGAGCGCGACCACCATGCAGTATCCAGCAAGCGCCCACAGCGACCAGACGGTGATCCGCTTCCAGGGAATAGAGTTGGCCGCGGATGACTTCAGATTTTTCAGAAAGAGAATCAGGGCTATCAGCCCAAGCCCAATAAAAAAAAGAAAACGGATGCCATAACTCAAGAGAACGCGCCCCAGTGTTCTTTCCTCCCGTTGGCGGCGCCACTCGTCGGGAATCTTGATGTATGTGCGGTAGTTGCTCACTTCGTCGCCGAGCACTTGCGCTTCGATTCGCGCATACGCGTGATCGGGCGTTGCGGCGGCGGAAGTTGCCGCGTCCAGCGGTTCTTTCTGCTGCCAGGTCAACGTGTGGTCGGTGCGATGTGGCTTCTTGTCGGACGCCGACTCCACGAGATTCCAGTCTGCGGGATTGAGCTTTTTCTCTTCAGACAAAAACTTTTCGGCGCGCGCCACTGCTTCTTTTTTGGTTAACGAAGCGCCTGCGGTTTCCTCGGCCAATGTATGCCGTACCGAGTGCAGCGTTCCGTCCGGGCGCAGGACGACGGCGAACTCTTCCGGCTGGCTGTCGCGGAAATAGCGCACGCGCCAAAGCACCTCGGGAACTCGTTGTGCGTAGATGGCGTTCACTCCGGCGATGCCCACGCGCTGCCGCAGGAATTCGTTCGTGACAGGATCGGCAATGTCCACAAGCACAGTGGCGTGATAATACGAATTGGGATCCAGCCCTCGCTGCCGCAGGATCTGGTCGGCCTTCACGCGGGCGGCGCGCCCATCGATGGGAAGCTTCAGGTAATCGCCAATGGTCTGGCCCTTAAGGCGCCAAACGAGCAGCCCGCCAGCGATCAGACAAACAGCGAGAAAACCGAGTACGCCCGGAGCCAGCGCGTCGTAACGCCGCGAGCCAACTTCCGAGGCGACCGCTTCCGGTTCTTTGCTGGCTTCCACTTCCGGTTCGGGCGCCGCGCGATTCAGCAAATCTTCGTCCACCTCAAATCCGCCGCGCGCCAGATACGACAGGCAAGCAAACGCCAGTGGCGCGAGCGCGGCCGCAGCGACGATGACGCCGGATACTTTGAAGTACAAACTATTGGAACGAAGCAGCAACAAGCCCACCAGCGAGGCATCCACCGTGTAATGCCAGACCAGTGTTGCCACAATCCCCCAGCGCAACATCACGAGCCCGGCGACTACTCCTACGATCCCGATTTCGATCCCGCGGATGTACGCCGGTTCCTGCGGGTAGTTGCTGTGCAGAAAACTCCACATAAACGCCGGAATAATCACCGCGATCCAACGCGAACGCGTCAACTTTGTAAAGAAGGGAATCGCGAACAAACGAAAGGTGAATTCCTCGTTGGTCGACGCGAGCAGGCCGATGGCTGCACCGGAAATCCACGGAAACGCCGTATTCACCGAGTTGTCAAAATTCAAATCTTGCGGCGCCCAAGCCCCCAGCCGGCTGGCGACCACGTAAAACGCCACTACATAACCGATATGCACTGCAGCCATCGATACGCCGACAACCGTCGCAGAGAAGAACTCTTTCGAGCGTAAGCCGCGGAGCGTGAATGCCTGGGAAAGCTGCAGCCGATCCGGCTGGGACTCGCGATAGAGCGGCTCGGCGGAAGGAAGCACCAGCGTCACGGTGATTGCGCTAAGAATGGAAATGAGCAGTGCCGATGCTACGCGCACAGCAATGAACGTGCTGTAAGATTCGTTAGTGTCGTAGCCCGCCCCCCAGTGCGGCCAGTCGTTCAGGCTTTGCAGAAATAGCAGTGCTGCCACGACAACTCCCAGGAGAATCGCCCCGCGCCATTTTGCGCGGCCCTGCTTGGTGAGCCGGATCGCCAGCCACACCGCCGTCGCCAGCAGCACGATATAGGGCACAGTGAAGACCAGCGTTAGCGTGTCGTTGCCGGAACGCAGCCGCTGGTAGCTGCGCTGCCAGGCTTCGGGAACTTTCAGAATCTCTTCACTGCTGCCGATGCGATCGCCGAGAACGGAAACCTCCAATCGATAAGGGGCATCCTTGGCGCGAAAGCCATGCTTTTCCCAGGTGAACGACCAGTCCGTGCGGTTCGGCCGCTTGTTCGAATTGGCTTCCTCGGCGAGAACGTCCCATCCACTCAGATTCATTCCGAGCTTCGCAATCAGATAATTCTGAGCCAGCGATTGTGCTGCTGCGCGTTCGAGCGAAGCTCCCGCGCGCTTTTCTTCCACTTTGTGCTCATATCCGGCGATCTGCCCTGAAGGCGTGACGCGAACGCGGAACTCTTCTTCCTGCTGCGGCTTGAAGAAGCGCACTTCCCAATACCAAAGGTTCAACTCGGAGGCCATCAGGCGGTTGGCCTCTTTCAGTCCCAGCTCGCGCTCCAGGTAAACCTTGGCATCATCGTCCACGTCGAAAATGGCAGAGGAGCGGTAGCCGCCGACGTTTTCGCCGAGGCTGTTGATGAATTGCTGTGCGTGTTCAAGCGCCTGCTCGCGTGTCACCCGCAGATTGACCGAGGCCTCCGGAAAGGCTTGAAAAAAATATCTGTTGGCAAACAGGATGCCCAGGATTCCCGCCGCCACCCACAGCAGCAGCGCGCGCTTCTCCGAGCTTGACAGCCGGTCACCCGTCACTTAAGCCTCTCTTTCAGGACACGCGAATCCCTCACTCTATCGATACGCGGGCCGTACGCGCAAGTTTCGCGCGCTCTATAGGTTCGGGGGCGGAATGATATAAAGAGTAAGCATGGCCATGAGCCTCAGCTCCGAAGTGCGGATGATCAAGGGCGTGGGCCCGCAGCGCGCCGAACTGCTCGCCGAGCGCGGCATCTACACACTCGAGGATTTGCTCGGGTACCTGCCGTTTCGCTACGAAGACCGTATCCACTTTTCAAGAGTGAAGGACATTCAGCCCAACGCCACTTACACGATTCGCGCACAGGTGATGAGCGGCCAGGCAGTTCGCACGATGCGCGGACGCGACGCCATCTACCACTTGCTGGTGCGCGATGATGCCGGTGGGCTGCTGCCCTGCAAATTTTTTCACGGAGGCTACCTCGAAGACCGCTTGAAGCCCGGGCAATTGCTGATCCTTCACGGCAAGGCGGAAATCGACAAGCTGCGTCCCGCGCGGCTGGAAATGATCAATCCGCAAATCGAGTTGATCAATGCCGAGGAACAGGATTCCACCGAAGTAGGACGGATCGTGCCGATTTACGAAGCCATTGGCACGTTTGGATCGAAACAAATTCGCCGCGCCATGTACGCGGCGGTGCAATTGATCGACCCACGGATGCCAGAGGTATTGCCGGAGGAGCTACGCGCGCGGCTTGGCTATCCGTTGCGTGGCGAAGCTGTGATTCACACGCACTTTCCCGAGGCCACGGAATCGCTTGATGCGCTGAATGCCTTTCGCTCACCCGCGCAGCAGCGGCTCATCTTCGAGGAGTTTTTTCTCTACCAGCTGAGTCTCGCGCTCGACCGCCGCACCACGCGCAAGGAAAATGCCATCGCGTTTCGCGTGCGCGAGGATCCCATTCGCGAAGCGCTGAAGCGCATCCTGCCGTTCAAGCCGACCACGGCACAGAAGCGCGTGCTGGCGGAGATCGCGGCCGACCTGGAAAAGCCCGCGCCAATGAACCGGCTGTTGCAAGGCGACGTGGGCAGCGGAAAGACCATCGTCGCGCTGCAGGCTGCGGTGATTGCCATCGAAAACGCCACGCAGGCGGCGCTGATGGCGCCGACGGAAATTCTGGCGGTGCAGCATTTTCTTTCCGCGCGCCGCATCCTCGAAAAAGGCGGCTATCGCGTCGAATTGTTGATCAGCGGGCTGAAATTCGCCGAAAAACAGGCGGCGCTCGAGCGTATCCGCTCCGGCGAAGCGCAGCTGGTCATCGGCACGCACGCGCTCATTGAAGAAAATGTGGCGTTTCACCGGCTTGGGTTTGTGGCCATCGATGAGCAGCACCGCTTCGGCGTGTTGCAGCGCAAGCGTTTGATGGATAAGGCCGCATCGCACGGGCACGCCCCGCACGTGCTGGTGCTGACGGCCACGCCGATTCCGCGCACGCTTTCGCTGACGCTGTACGGTGACCTGGACGTTTCCGTGCTGGATGAATTGCCGCCGGGGCGCACGCCGATTGTCACGCGCATGACCAGCGAGCCGCGTCTTCCGGGAGTGTGGGAATCACTGCGCCGCGAAGTGGCCGCCGGGCACCAGGCCTACATCGTTTATCCAGTCATTGAAGAATCCAAGATCGAGCTAAAGGCAGCCATGAAAGAGTACGAGCGGCTGTCGAAGGAGGTCTTTCCAAAAGTGAAGCTGGGCCTGCTGCATGGGCGACTGTCGAGCGAAGAGAAAGACGAAGCGATGCAGCGCTTCCGCAAGAATGAAACGCAAATTCTCGTGGCGACGACCGTCGTCGAAGTCGGCGTGGATGTGCCGAACGCGACGGTGATGGTGATCGAGCATGCGGAACGATTTGGACTCGCGCAATTGCATCAACTGCGCGGGCGCATCGGGCGCGGCGCGCAGAAGTCGCATTGCATCCTCGTGGTGCCGGCATATATGACCGACGAAGCGCGCGCGCGGCTGGAAACGATGGTGCGCACGTCGAATGGCTTCGAGATCGCGGAAACGGATTTGCTGCTGCGCGGTCCCGGCGAATTTTTCGGCACGCGGCAGTCCGGTGATCTTGGATTTCACATTGCGAATCCGCTGCGCGACAAAGAGCTGCTGGAGTCGGCGCGCAAGGAATCGTTTGCGCTGGTCGAGGACGGAGAGCAGCGCGGGGAGCTGGATCGAGTGCTGCGGTTACTGCCGGGGGAATGGCAGCGACGGTATCATCTGGCGCGAGTGGGCTGAAAACCAGGTTTTCCATAGGGCGTGGGGAGTGCCACAATTCTTCATGTATGTCCTTGTAAAATAAGTGGTTATGGGGAGGAGGGTATCTGGAGGGCTTTGGGCGAAGTCGCAGACAACATTATGGGATAATCTACATTATCCCATAATCTAGATTATAGCGTGATCTAATTTGTGTCGCGGTGTACTTTGCCAGGTAGAGTTTCCTTGCCGTTGGTTGTGAGACGCTGGGAAATTGGCGCCTTTCATGGTCCTCATGCGGTCTCTCGCTGCGGGAGTGGCCGGCTGTCGTCTCGTTCCTTGACTTAAGATCCAAACCCGTGACTAATTGCTGCGGTTATGCGCGTCATTGCCGGTACGTATCGCAGCCGCATCCTGAAAAGCCTGAAGGGGCTGGAACTTAGACCGACGAGCGACCGGCTCCGCGAAACGCTTTTCAACGTGCTGGGCACTGAGGTTGCCGGTTCGCGGTTTGTCGATCTTTTTGCGGGGACCGGAGCCATCGGCATCGAGGCGCTGAGCCGGGGCGCCGCGGATGTGGTGTTCATCGAGAATCATCCGCCGGCAGTGGCGCTGATCCGGCGCAACCTGGAGTCCCTGCGGATTCGCAGCGGCGCGAAGATAATCGCGAGCGAGGCATTGCGCGGGCTGGAGAAACTCGCTTCCCACGAGAAGCGTGAGTTCAGGGGCTACGATTTCATCTTTCTGGACCCGCCGTATGCAGCAGCCAAAGAGTACGCGCGCGTGTTAGAATTTCTGGGTTCGGCGTATCTTCTGGGTCCCGGCGGAATGGTGGTAGCGGAGCATCGCCGGAGTTTCGATTTGCCGGAGGAAGCCGGGACGCTGCGGCGCTTGCGCGTTCTGAAACAAGGCGATGCGGCCCTAAGTTTTTACCGCGCCGCCGAAAAAAACTCTGTCGAGTAACCCCCCGCACACGGAGTTTCATCTATTCTGATGTACGCGCATCGCGACCAAACGCGGGCGCGAGCCGAGCGAGGCAAGTTCTACAGGCGCGAACCGATCGAAACATGGCTCTGAACCAGGTCAGCAACCCCTTCGCTTTTCTGGCACAGGCCGCCACGGCGGCGGCGCCAGCACGCATTCGTGCGACCCCTGAACCCCGGTTGGACATCGCGTGGGGAAGTTTTCATCAGGGAATCTGGAGCAGCGCGCGCGCGCTGTTCAGCCGGACTGGTGTCCCGCGCAGATTCACGATCGACGGATTTTTCAAAGAATGCTGGGTCGAGCGGCGAATGCCGAAGCGGGCGATTACTGCGGCCGCGTTGTGGCACGTTTTTTTTCTGATTGCGCCGTATCCGCAATTCCCCGCGACGCGGCGCCACTATGCGGCCTTTGAGAATACGGAATTGACGTGGTCGGGACCGATCAACGATCTACCCCTGCTGGATATGAAGACGCCGAAAGCGAAGTCCGGCCCACGGGGCGAGCCGGAAAAACCATTGCCGCCGCGGGGCGCGGACGCTTTCCATCGGCGGCAGCATATCTTCACCGATCCAGCGCGGCCGACGCACCCGCGCCAGACGCTGATCAATTCCGCAGCGCCCATGGAAGCGCCGAAGATCCTGCCAAACCTGCCGAACATCGTGCAGGTGCCAGAACTGACGGGCCCGGCGCGGCCGCGCTTGCAAATCAGCCGGGAAGAGCTGGAGAAGCTGCACCCGAAGATGCGGCGCGCGCCGAAGTCCACTACCGTTGCACCGCTGCCTGATGTTGCGGCGGTCGAGCAGAAGCCCGGAGAAATCCCGCTGCTGGATTCGCCCAATGCCCCAGCCCGGCCGAAGCTGGAGTTGAATGCGGGGGCAGCGCCGCGGCTGGCACAGAAAACACAAGCAGGAGAGGCCACGCCGGCGCCTGAAGTGGGTGCCGCGACGGGTTCCGCCCCTGCGAGTGGCACCACGTTTATTGCGATTTCCGCGACGCCAGGGCTACCCGCGCCTGTAGTTCAGGCGCCGCAAGGAAACCTCGCCGCGCGTGTATCGATTTCACCGGAGGGCCCGAAACGCGGCGTGCCGGGAGGTTCGCCGACAGGAACTGCGGGCGCGAATGGCGGGGCAGGCGGCAGTGCCGGGAGCGGCGGTGGGACGGGCGGCGGGAATGGCAACGGGAAGAATGACATCGATGTGAGCATCAGCGGAGGGAATCCACCGGGGAATAAGGGGCTCTCCGGATTGGGAGCAGGGGCGCGAATTGCCGCTCCTTCTTCGCGCGCGTTAATGACTCGGCCAGAGCCGCATGTGGCAAGCGATGACGAGCCAGTCCGAACGGGTCCGCCGAATTTTGCGACGCTGCCGTCAGGAACGGCACCAGAGCAGATCTTCGCTTCGAAGAAGGTGTACAAGCTTCTGGTGAATATGCCGAACCTGAACAGCGCTACAGGGAGCTGGATTCTGAACTTTTCCGAGTTGCGCGTGAATGGGGAAGCGCCGAAAACGGTTTCAGCGGATTTGAGCGGGCCGGCGCCGGTGCGCAAGGTCGACCCAAAATATCCGCCGGCGCTGCGAAACGAACACATTGAAGGAGAAGTAGTGCTGTACGCGGTGATTCGGCGGGACGGTTCGGTGGACAGTATCCAGCTGGTTCATGGGATCGACGAAGTGCTGGATGCCGACGCCATGGAGGCGTTGAGCCAGTGGAAATTCCGGCCGGCTCTGCGGCAGGGCGAGCCGGTAGAGCTGGAAGCGATCGTGCACATACCGTTTCACGCCCCGGACATTCGCTAACTCAAATCTATGGCAGGTCGCTTTGCCAAGTCCGCTATTGCAACATGGCCGGTGCCGGTGGAGGTATAAGGCGGCAATCGTAATCTGAGCCGCCACGGTTCCAATTAGGAGCGAGGACTACCGAAATGTAGATCTCTTAACTCAGGACCGAGGCCGTCGCGAGCCCGATCCCACTCCGACCAACTCTTCGTCTTCCCCAAGATCGGACTGAGTGGAGGGCGGTGCAGCAGGAGCCTTCTGATCCAGCGAATACAGATAGCCTAAGACGACCAGAGGGAGGAGCATAACCGCGCCTCTCCAGATTGCGGGGCCAGAGAATGAGCCGCTCATGAGCCCGGCAAATACGACTCCGCCTATGAAGTAAGGAAACACGCGTTGGTAACAAAGTCTGCCGACTTGTGCGAATGGTCTGCCTTCCACCAGCCCGATGACCGCAGAGACCAACGCCGTATTGAGTGGAAGATACAGGCTCCCCGCGAGAATGACCAAAACTACTGGCGAACTACCGGCCCTTGATCCCAATAGAAGATGAGAGGCTTGATACGCGACGCTGGCGCTCAATACCAGAGCCGCTGCGCTAAAAGCAACCTGCACAAGGCGAGGCTGTTTGGCGGTCCACAAAGACTGCACCAGGGCGGCTGCCAACGCCATCGCCACGACCTCAGAAAAACTGCAAACCGCCATGCCCAGGACCAGGAACACAAAATTCGGCGACATCGTTCCTTCAATGCCAGGGATCCTGATCTTCATCGTTGAGGATATTGTTGCAAGGCCCAGAAGAATTCCGAACTGAAGCAGGCTGGCAGAAGACCACGCTCCAGCCGCAAGGAGCACAATCGCGGCTCCGGCGCTCAGAATCAACCCTATGTAGATCTTGGCGTTTCGCGGCATCGATTTCACTCCGGCGATATGTGAATGAGTTCGTTCACCGGACATACTAGTTGCCCCAAACCACGGAGTTCCCCCAGACCACGGAGTTACCCCAAACCACGGAATTGCCCCAGACTACGGAGTTCCCCCAGACCACGGAGTTCCCCCAAACCACCGAGTTGCCCCAGACAATCGGGTCAGTCCACACCGTGCCGGGAGCCCCGGTGATGGAGACGGAGTTGTTGGCCGAATCAAACACGGCCGTGGGTGACATCGCAGAACCCAACGTTGCGGGCGCAAGGTACGTGCTGGAAAGAGCGGCGGCAGCGTCAACCGCGCCGGCGCCCGCCGCAAACGCGTCTTGTTCGATCGTATATGTTACACCGGAACCCAAGTCGGTCGCCGTGGTGTACTGCCCAAAGCCTTGCCACGCCGTCGTCATTAAGCGGGCTTTCACCTGGTCTGGGGTGAGCGAGGGGTTCTGTTGCACAAGAAGAGCCGCGACGCCGCTGACTACTGGCGCGGCCATGCTCGTGCCGCTCATGCGCATGTAATTTGCTGAGCCGAACTGGGAACCGCAATTGGTCCCGGAAGCATCGCAAGGGAAAACCGCGAGCGCCGGATACTCGGTGATCAGCGTGGTATTCGGAGAGGCGAGCAGAGATACAACTCCATTGCCCGGGGCAACGAGATCGGGCTTCACGATGTGATCGAAAGTCGTGGGGCCCTTCGAGCTGTAGCTCGTTACGGTCTGGGAGGTTTGCAGGCCCGTACCGTGGGTGTTGGTTGCCCCAACGGTGATCACATAGGGATCGTTGCCGGGCGCGCCGATGGTAGCGTATCCACTCGTGCCCGCCCCATTGTACTCACCCATATTGCCGGCCGCGGCTACCACGACGATGCCTGCTTGCCACGCCGCTTCCACGGCCTGGCAAAGAGGATCGGCCGAGTAGCTTTCATAGACGCCGCGAGATAGCGACAGATTGATGACGCGAATGTTGTAGGTACTCTGGAGACTGATGGCTTGCTGAATCGCAGCAATCACCGCACTGTCGACGCTGGCGCCAGTGCCGTCCAGTACGCGCAAGCTGATGATGTTGGCATTCGGCGCGATGCCCTGGTAGACGTTAGGATAGTTCGCCAGGCTGGTGGAATCGTAAGCATTTCCCGCCACGATACCCGCCACATGCGTGCCGTGACCGTAAGCGTCAGCCGTCGAAGTATCGCCCGGCACAAAGCTCTGGCTATAGACGACCCGAGATGGCGAGGCATTTCCAGGAGAATTTAGGTCATCCACCGTGCCCACGCCGCTATCAATGACCGCGACTCCAATGCCAGTGCCATCCCAGCCGCCGGAGTTAGCGATATCCGCATTCACCGCCGTGATCACGGGGTCCATCGCCGCCGCGCCGCGCACCTTGCGATTCGGAGAGATGTAGGCCACCTCAGAGTGGGAAGCGATGCTGGTCAGATGGGAACCCTGAACAGTCATCAACTGAGCGTGGATGAGAGAGAGATTGGACTTGAGTGCAGCGCCTTCAGCGGTGAGGTCGGAAGGTGCTGCTGCTTTCTTGTACTGAACGATGACGTCGACTGGCTTTGTGGGGTCAATCCCTTGAAGGTCCGGAGAGATCTTGGCAGCGATCAGGGCTTGCGGATTCACAGGGCCGGTCGTCCCCACACCAGACAGAGGTTCTTGATGCGGATTGGATGAATCTTTGACAGCAGTCAGCGGGGCTGTTAGCGGAACTGTGTTGCCATTAGCTGAGGCCGGCCACTGGGCGGAAATCCCGCTATGGTCACGAAACTGGGAGGGAAGAGGAAGTGCCCAGGCGCCATTCAAACTGCGCGCATTGGGACCGGCGCCGTAATGATTCCTTGCAGCGAGCGGAAGTGTTGGGCGCTGGCCGGCCGCAACATTCTCTGCTGACTCCGCTGATGGAAGGGATTGCGGGTTCCTGGCGGACTGGGAACTGGTCAACCCAAGCCCGGCGCTAAGGAGGGAAAGGGTGATCAGGCCGGCCCATGTTGCGGTCTTTAACTGAAACTGAGGACCGTTCCTGGTCACAAAGTTCTTGTAGGGGCTGGTATTCATTTTTTCTTGCTCTCCAGTCAAATGCGGAGCCCGGAGGAACCGAATGGGGACAACGTAAGTTCCAAGGTGGGATAGTTTCAGGTTTGGCTCCTGCGAGGTCGATGGTACAGGGGTCTGGTGCTGCTAGTACGGAAGCACTGGAAGTTGTCTAGTACAGGGTGCGGCTCGCCTGGACAGCCGAACCTTGGTATCTAGTTTGATTCCGTTTATCCATGGCGACTGCATCCAGCCTATCCTTTTGAAAATACAGCACGTTAGGGCTTCCTCCGTCGCCCCGATAAGGGGCATATAGTGCGGGGCATTTTTCCTCCGATAAGCCAACTTGTCCCAGGAGGAGTCGTGGCTCAGACCTTGCTAAGTACAGGTCTAAGATAAGTGGAAGAGCCCTGGCTCGGCCTTGACGGGTACAGGTGTCAAACAGACAAGTGGCATGTTGTTCTCACGATCGAGAAGGGGGCTTCTGGGAAGTTGAGAATGCGAGCGCCAGTGCTGGCGGGAGTACAAGGAGGCAATTGGAACTCGATGGGCCTCGATTTCAGTCAGGACCGGCCTTCGCCAAGTTTGACGAGCGCGTAGAGCGCCTGGTTGACGGGTGTGGACACGCCGAGCTCTGCGCCACGGCGTGCGACGTAACCATTTAGGGATTCGATTTCGGTGCGCTTGCCGCGATTCATATCTTGCGCGGTGGAGGAAAGTGCTTCGGCCATCTGCGTGGCGATTTTCAGCGCGCCCGCGAGCGCGGCCTTGGGGTCTTCCAGGCCGGGCGGATGAACGTTTGCAGCGCGCGCGACGGCGAGCACCTCGTAGACGGTTGTTTCCACGACCTTCCAGGCATCGGCGCTTCCTGAGATCTGGCCGTATTTCGCGTGCCCCAACGCAGAGACGGCGTTCAGCGCACAGTTCCAGACCAGCTTGGTCCACAGCTCGCCTTCAATGTTGTCGGAAATGCGGCAGGGGATGTTGGCGCGCGAGAAAATCGCAGCAAGGCGTTCGGTTTCTTCATTGCGCGGACCAATGACCAGGTCGCCGCGGCCAACATGTTTGATTTTGCCGGGCTCAGGAACAGACGCGGCAACATAGACAACACTGGGGAGGGCGGCAAGCCCGGCGGCGGCGCGAATCTGCTCGACGTTGTCGACACCGTTTTGCATGCTGAGGACGAGCGCGCCAGGCGCGAGCAGCGGAGCGATGGCCTTCGCGGCGGTGGCGTTGTCGGTGGTTTTCACGCAGAAGAGGACAATCTCTGCGCCACGCACCGCGTCTATTTCTGTGGAGGCCGTGACGCGCACGCTTTCCTGGAAATGCAGGGAGTCGAGAAAGATGCCGTTCCTCGAAACTGCTTCGACAAATGCGGCACGGCCGATCAAGGTGACGGGCGCGCCAGCGCGTGCGAGCAACCCACCGAAATAGCCTCCCACGGCGCCCGCGCCAACGACGGCGATCTTGGGCCAGCGGTCCGTCTGTGTCACGGCGTGATTACGCGTATGAGGTGATCAATGTCGCGCTCGGTGTTGTAGAGATACGGAGAGACGCGGATGTTGCCCTCGCGCAGGCTGACGATGACATTTTCTTTGCGCAGATGCTGGTAGAGCTCAGCTGTTTTTTCGCGGTTGCGCGCGGCGAAGCAGCCGTAAGGCCCGCGCCGGTTCGCGTCCGCAGGACTGGCGATGACGCAGCGGTCTTTGGGCAGGCGCTCGAACAGAAACTCGATCAATTTACGGTTGTGCGCCGTGACGGTAGCCGCTCCCGCGCGCAGGACGAAGTCGACGGACGCGTCCATGGCGACGAGATTGAAATTGAAATAGCTGGCCCACTCTGGGGCGTCCCAGCGTTTCGCGCTGGCGGCGGGCTTGGGGTCCTCGAAATTCAACGCGGTGAAATTGTGCGAGCCTTCGACCGCCATCCAGTAAAAGGGCGATGGGCGCACGCGGGCGAGGTGCTCGCGTTTGATCCAGAAGAATCCTGTGCCGAAAGGACCGAGCAGCCATTTGTAGCCGGCGCAGATGAGAAAATCGGCGCCAAGCTGATTGACGTCGATCGGCAGCGCGCCGCAGCACTGGCTGACGTCGAGCAAGAGCAACGTGCCTTGCGCGTGGCAGGCCGCGGCCAGGCGCTGAGCATCAAGGAGTGAGGCATCGTCGAAGCGCACCATGCTGACCGAGACGAGGCGTGTTCTTGGCGTGAGCGCTGCGATCAAGTCATCGGTAGTGATGAAGCGATCGCGCGGAGCCACAATCTTCACTTTCAGGCCTTCGCGGTCTTCCATGGGCTTCCAGCCCGTGTATTGCAGCGGGAATTCGCCCTTCGCGGTAATGACTTCATCGCCGGGCTGCCAGGTCAGGCCATGCGCCACCGCGTTCAAGCCCGCGCTGGCGCCGCTGGTCAGCGCGATTTCTTCCGCTTGCGCGCCGATGATCTTCGCGAGCCCGGCGCGAATGCGATTCGGCACTTCGTAGAAAGTGGAGTCTGGTTTGTGATGCGGAAATTTCTTGGCTTCGAGCGCGGCTTGCACCGCACGGATGGAAACGCGCGGCAGGGGGGACTGGCTGGCGAGGTTCAGATAGGTGGCATCTTCAAATTCGAACCACTCCTGGCGCCAGTCGATTTGCGGTGAAGTGATGGTGGTAGCCATAGTTACTCCGTTCTAGACCACTTGCATCCAGGTTCGCCGAGCGAAGTTTTGGTGCAACGTCCAAATTGGAAAGTCCGCCTGCTTAGAAGTGTCCACGCAACTCGCGAAATGACGGCAAAATCACCAGCTTTCCTGAGCCCGAAACGACGGGTTCGTGCTCCAAGGCCCAAGTGTGCTGGTGCGGGATGTACACGGCGTTCAAGCCGATTTGCATCGCGGGATTGATGTCGCTGCGCGGGCTGTTGCCGATCATCCATCCGTGAGCCTTCACGATTTTGTGCTTGTGGACCAGCCCGCCGTACGTCTGCGGGTCTTTCTCGGCCACAATCTCGATGAACTCGAAAAACCCCTGGAGGCCGGAACGTTCGACCTTGGCGGCTTGCTCGGCAGGTTCGCCTTTGGTGAAAAGAATCAGGCGGTGGCGCTCGGTGAGGTATGCGAGCGTTTCCGGGACGCCATCGAGAATCTTTGGCGGGGTGCGCTCGAGTTCGACGACGCGCGTGTGAATCAGCGCGAGAGTTTCGCGCTTGGCCATCTGGTCCGACAACTTCAGGTACGTTTCCTCAAGCGAGCGGCCGAAACTGCGCACGCCGTAGCCATATTGGCGAATGTTCTTGCGTTCCGTTTCGTTGAGGATATGGCGGATGTAGGCGCGCGTGTAGCCGTAGGGCTCGACAAGGGAGATGAAATCCTCGATCAGTTTCTCGAAGAAGACGTTGTTCTCCCACAGCGTGTCGTCGGCATCTATCAGAAGTGTGTGACGTCGCATTCGAAAATGGCGACTCGCGGCGTGTCCGTGCGAATCGCTTCCCCCAGCCTCCTCCCCAATGGGTTCAGTTTACCAGTGCCGTTCCCACTTGCTAGTTCGAATCATGAACGCTGCGGAATTCGGCGATAATTTCCATATCGCGCCGATGCATTACGACGAGGCTTGGAACGGTACCAGCCGCAAGGCGTCTTCGGCGATGGCGGCGGCCGCGCCCGGCCGGCCAAGCTTCCGCGCAGCCTCGCGCATCCGATTCAGACGCGGGGCGTCGTCCAAGAGTGCGCCGATTTTCCAGGCGGCAGCGGGCAAATTATTGCAGCGGATAGCCGCGCCGGCTTCGAGCAGATGATCCGCGTTGCGCTCCTCCTGGCCGGGAATCGGTTCGATGAGGGCCATCGGCAGAGCGCGGGCCAGGGCTTCCGATGTCGTTAAGCCGCCGGCCTTGCCGACCATCAGATCGGCGGCGGCCATGTATTTGTCCATCTCCGTGGTGAAGCCTACCGCGCAAAGCCTGGGTGCGCCGCTCGACAGAGTGCCGGCGGACTGCGCGATTTCTTCAAGACGCTTCCGCGTTTTCTCCGATTTTCCGGCAATGGCCGCAATCTGCCAGGGCTTTTGCTGCGCAAGCAAGTCTCTTACGAGTTGCTCGACGGGGCCAACACCATACCCACCCGCGGAAATCATGATCGTGGAGGCTTCCGGGTCGAGCCCCAAATGTTTGCGGGCATCCGCACGGTGCAGAGGCGTGGCGAAAAGGGGATCGATGGGAATCCCGGTGACGCGCAATTTCTCGCGCGGCACGCCGATTTGCGCAAGATATTCGGCAGCTTCGTCGATGGCGACGTAATAGCGGTCCACGGTGCGGCACAGCCACATGGCGTGCACGTCGTAATCGGTGACCACGATGGCGTTGCGGGCGCGCAGCTTCTTTTTGGCGATGAGCCACGCCAGAATTTCGGCGGGCAGAAAATGAGTGGCCACGCAAAGATCCGGCTGGGTGCGTTTAAGCAGGCGGATCATCGGGCCGGTGTTCAGGCGGTCGAGCGCGAGGCGGCGGCGCGGATGCTGCCAAGGCTGATCGGTTTTGTCGTAAAGCATGCCCATCAGCTCCGGAGCGCGCCGCACCATGGAAATATACGCTTTGTCGTATACGCGCTGGAAGAGTTTGCTGACATATTGCAGCGCGTCGATGTGCTCGACGGCGCAATCGCCGCGCGCGAGAAAAGCTGTTTCGAGGGCTTGCGCGGCACGCACGTGGCCGGCGCCGGATGTCGCAGAAAGCAGTAGGACACGCGGCCTGGGTTTCATAGGTGATGAGCGCGCGTTGTTGCGGACGGCATCAGGAAGCCTTGCGCTGGCCGGCGGCGAGTCTTTCCAGGATGCCGCGCCCGAGTTTCTGCAGTTCGCCGAAGCGCGCCAGGTACTCCTGGAATTCGTGGTTGAGCAGTTGGGCGTCCTGCGGGCCAAGCTGGTTGCGGAGAATCATGTCGCGCAGTTTGACGGGATGCGGGAGCATGGCATCTTCTGTCAGTTCTTCAAGAGCGATGCGCGCGTCGTAGTGATACATGGCGTTCCCCCTGCCAGGCAGAATCAAAGAATATTGTACTCACTCCGGGTGGCGCCGGGCGAGTTTCGAAAACCAATCCTTGAGGCGGCAAACCTACGCGGCTGTAGCGGCGGGAAGAAATTCGTAGCGCGCAATTTTTGCGGCAATGCCGACGCGGCCGTTGTCCGTCGGTTCGACGCGCACGATGCGGCCCTGGCAGCGGATGTTGACGTCGGTGGACTGCGTGACCTGCTCGGGAAGCGTGATCACGAAATCGATGTCGCTGCCGACTTCGAAGCTGGCATCGGCGAGAAAATACAAGCCGCGGTAACTGAGATCGCGGGTACGCGCGTCAAACTCGCGCCCCTGGCTGTCTCGCGGCAGCACGCGCAAGGGAAGGGTCATTGTAAATCGCCGTGCTTCACGGCGTTCCGAGCCATCACTCATCCATAACCCCCGCCGTTCCAGGATTTGGCGAAACGCTAACACCCGCATCAACAAACTGCAACGCGAAAATCACAAAATTATGTCCTAGTACGACCCTAGCTGCTGTAGAGGAAAAAGTTTGCCCGCGACCTGGCTGTGTCTTTCGGCAGTACTGTTACTTCATGCGATCGCCTTCATGTCGTGAACTCTTCTCTCAGCCGTTCGTTCCGAGCCCGTCATTTCATTGGAAAATCGAATTATCGTTCTGACTCAACCGTTCCTTGCGTTTCGGTCTTTTGTCTTCGGTGCGTTAGACTGAAGAATTGTCTAAGACGTAGGAAATGGCCTATTCACACGATTCGCGCAATTTCTTCCTCGAGGGGCCCGCGGGCCGCCTCGAAGCGATTCTATGGACGCCGTCCGCGCCGGCGCGGCACCGGCCTCCGCTCGCCACAGTGGTGTGCCATCCGCATCCGCTTTTTGGCGGGACGATGCACAACAAAGTCGTCTATCAGGCGGCGAAATCGCTCGACGCCTTGGGCCTGCCTGTGCTGCGCTTCAATTTTCGCAGCGCGGGACTGAGCGCGGGTGAGCACGACCGTGGGAGCGGCGAACAGGAAGACGTGCGCGCGGCAATCGAGTTTTTGACTCGCAAATTTCCGGGCGTGCTGGTATTACTTGCCGGCTTCAGTTTCGGGGCCTGGGTTGGCTTGCGCGTGGGATGCCAGAGCGCGGAGGTTTCGGAGTTGATAGGCCTGGGCATTCCCGTGAATAACACGGATTTTTCGTTTCTGCGCGAGTGTGCGAAGCCGAAACTCTTTGTCCACGGCGGCAAAGATCAATTTGGCGCGATGGAGAGGGTGCAGGCGCTGATCCCTACATTGCCCGGAGAAAATCGCCTGGTTGAAGTTCCTGGCGTTGATCATTTTTTTGCGGGTAAGCTCGACGAACTCGACCGCGCCATCACCGAATGGCTCATCGAACGCCATCCGCGGTTGCGCGTGTAGCATGAGAGAGCTGCTTTGATATGTGCGGGTCCTATGCGCCTTCGCCGCGGGCGAAGAGCTTGCTGAAGTCGTCGACGGTTGCTGGGGCGATGCCGGCGAGACGCGCATTGGCCTTGGCATGCTCCACCCTCGACATGCCGACCAGGGCTGTAGTAATTCCCGGCGCCGATCGCGCGAACTGCAGTGCCCGCTCCGCGTCGTTTTCCAGGCCAAACGCTTGCGCGACAAACGCAGGCAGGCCTTGCGCGACCTGGCCTTGCAGCAGGGAAGCGCTGGCGACGACGGTGATGTCCAGGTCGTTGGCCGCTTCCGTGAGCGTCCGGTCGCGCCCTCGCAGCGATTGATTCCCCAGCGTGAGCGCCTCGGTCATCGCCAGGTTGAAGGGAAGCTGCACGAAACGGAAGTGGTGCATTCCGCCGGCAATCTCCTGGGCGATCTGCGCGATTTCCGGGAGTTGCATGGCGTCGCGTGTGCGCGCGTCTTGGCGGAACCCGTTCCACGTGGCCATGCCGTAGTACTGAATTTCTCCCGCCACGACAGCGGATTCGAGGAACTCGAATGCTTCGCGGACGCGTTGAAGGAATTCCGGCTTCGCCACTTCGGAGAGCTGCGTTTCCGGATTGTGCAGGTAGTAGACGTCAACGCACTCGACTCCGAGATTTTTCAGGCTGCGGCCGAGCTGATTCTTCAGGAATTTCGGCGTCATGCAGTGACTGCCAGCGGCAATGTCTTTGGCGCTGAAAACTCCGGGTTGGATGTACTCGCGAAAGAAGTATTCGTTGGGATCGTCGGGCATGGCGCCGGCGGGAGTCAGGTAGCCGCCTTTGGTACAGAGCACAATTTCTTCGCGTTCGAATCCTTTTGCGTTGAGTTGGAGGAGAGCGGTGCCAATACTGCGCTCGCTGCGCTGGAAGCGGTAATTGATGGCGGCATCGATGACGTTGATGCCGTTTTCGACGGCTGTCGCAATCGCGGCCGTGTAGGCTTCGTCGGTTTTTTCGTTGGGCTGGCCAAGGTAAGTGCCGATACCGAGCGAAGAGAGCGACAAGCGCTGCGCGTTGCGGAAGTGGCCGGTCGCGGCGCGGCCTGAGAATCTTCGCGCGTAACGTTGCGTTCCTTCTTTTGTGGCGGAACGGCTCATCCTTCTCCTTCTTGTGGCGCCTGGGGCAAAGGCGGTTGCTGCGGCACGCCTTCGTCCTTCTTTGGCGCCAGCAGCCTCGAACATGCCCGAAGAATCCTACGATAGGGCCAGTCCTTTTCGCGAAAGAAAATCTCGCCGTCACGGGGATTGCTGTAATACCAGCGCGCCACCAGGCACAGATGCTCGTCGAGGTCGCCCGGAGCAGAGGGCGTGACGGGTTCAAGGTAATCGCGAAAGATCTGCTCGGCGGAACGGGGCTGGCTGGCAATTTCCGCGAAGCGCAGGAAAAAAGGCTCGGCAAGCTTCCCGCCACGCACCGCGTACACGCCGATGGTTTGCTCTTCGGCCACGCGCTGAAGAATTACCGCGTCCAGATCCTGAATACGCCGCGTGATCTCCGGCCTGCCGCGCAGAACTTCATCGAGCTTTTCCAGTTTCTTGTGGAGCGCGGCGGCGCGCTCGAAATCGAGTTGCTCGCTGGCTTTCTCGCGCTCGGCTTCGACAACCGAGCGCTGGGAGCCTCCGCTGGTCTCAAGAAACTGCACGAGGCGTTGCACTTCGACGTCGTACTCTTCCTTGGTGCAGCCGGCAAAGCAGGGAGCGAGGCACATCTTCATTTCGGAATAGATGCAGCCGGGAAACGTGGGGTCCCGGCGGATTTTGATCTGGCAGCGGCGAACCTTGAACAAATCCAGCACACGCTCGGCAAAGCCTTGTGCAGCGCGGCGCGAAGGAAACGGGCCGTAATAGGAACCTGCGCTTGGGTGGCCTTCCGCATCGGCTTGAATCTTGCGTGTGACGTAGCAGCGCGGATAGGCGTTCTGCAAGTTCACTTTGAGGACGGCGGGAGGATGCAGTCGCATCAACTTTGCGTATCGTTTCGGGAAAAGCTTCCTGGCTTGTTGGTAGTACGTGAGTGTCTGATCGAAAGGCGAGCCAGTCAGGCGATAGCGGATGCTGCGCGCCAAGCCGCGCAGATTGAGACGCTTGCTCGTGGGATCAGGAGGGCCCAGCAGCCGCTGCAATCGCCGCTGCAAGTTCTGCGTGCGAATCAGGAGCGGCTCGGCGTTTTTTTCTCGAAGTTCGATCAGGCATACAGCGGGCCGTGCCGGAAGAGCAGGGAAGAAAGTTTCTTCCGCTTGCGCCGCGTCAAATTCCAGTCCGCACTCGAGTTCCAGCACTTCCCAAGAATACTATGGTAACGGCTCATCCTTGCGGCGACGGGACCTTCTTGCCCTTCTTTCGGAGTGCTTCTACTATCTCTGGAAAGCAAGCAAAGAGTGGGACGTGATTCAATCTCTGCTGGACTGACCCGTTAAAGAGATTCAGCGAACAAAGGAGTGAATATGAATTATCCACGTCTTGCGATGGCTGCAATCGCGGCGTTGGTCGTGTTTTTCGTCTACGGATTCCTGACAGAAGGGATGTTGATCCGGAAGGATTTCGCGCTCTCGGCGGCGCTTTACCGTGACTCGAACGCTCAGATCAAATACATGCCGATCGGCATGGCGTCGATGCTCGTGGGGTTGTTCGCGGCGGCGGCGGTTTACGCGAAATGGTGTGGGGCCGCGACCGGTGCGATGAGCGGTTTGCAATTCGGCTTGCTGATGGGCGTGTTCACGGCCTGCGTCCACGCGCTTTCCAACCTCGTGACCATGAACATGCACCCAAGACTTGGGCTGGAAATCGCGGTGAGCACGTTTTTCGGATGGCTACTGGTGGGCATCACCATTGGACTCGTGTACAAGCCGAAGTGAGCAGCGTCAGGACTTCAGGACCCACGAGGAGATGACGAGCCGCTGGATTTCGCTAGTGCCTTCGTAAATCTCGGTAATACGAGCGTCGCGGTAGTTGCGCTCGACTGGATACTCGCGGCTGTACCCGTTGCCTCCGTGAATCTGAATGGCTTTGTGAGTGACCCGGGTGGCCATTTCGCTAGCGAACAATTTCGCCATAGCAGAATCCATCGAGAAGCGTGCGCCAGTATCCTGCTTCCAGGCGGCTTTGCGGTTCAGCAGGCGTGCCGCGTCAATCTCAGTGGACATATCGGCCAGCATGAATTGAATTGCCTGAAATTGCGAAATGGGGTGGCCAAAGGCAAGGCGTTCCTGCGAATACTTCAGCGCCGCTTCGAACGCGCCTTGTGCGATGCCGGTGGCCTGTGCGGCGATGCCGATTCGCCCGCCATCGAGCGTGGAAAGTGCGACTTTGTAGCCTTCCCCTTCATTTCCAATGCGGTTCGCCGCCGGCACTTCGCAATCCGCGAAAATCAGCTCGCAGCACGCGGTGGCGTGGATGCCGAGTTTCTTTTCTTCTCTTCCAACTTTGAAGCCCGGTGTGCCTTTCTCCACCACCAACGCGGTGATGCCCCTCTCGCCTTTCGGTGGGTCGGTGTTGACGTAAGCAATCACGGCATCAGCTTCTCCACCGCACGTGATCCAGGACTTCGTTCCGTTGATGACGTACCGGTCGCCCCTTTTCACTGCTTTGGTTTGCAGTGCCGCGGCATTCGAGCCGGCTTGCGGCTCGGTCAGCGCGTAGCAGCCGATTTTCTCGCCCCTCGCGTAAGGCAACAGGAACCGCTTCTTTTGCTCTTCCGTTCCGAAGCGGTGGATGGGATCGCAGTAGAGCGAGTTTTGCACGGAAAGAATCACGCCTGTCGAGGCGCAACAGCGAGAAATCTCCTCGATCACAATGGTGTAAGCGACATGGTCGAAGCCCGCGCCGCCTTCACTTTCCGGAAACGCAACGCCCGTAAGTCCCAGCTCCGCGGCTTTCCGGAAAAGCGCCCGGGGAAAATGCCCATTCTCATCGTGCTCTTTGGCGAGCGGCCGCACTTCCGACTCCGCGAATTCCCGCACGCTTTTTTGTAGAAGCTCTTGTTCTTCCGTAAGTTGGAGGTCCACCGTCGTTTCCCCGCTAGGCCAAACGTGTTCTTGAATATGTATTCTAGCGCGGGCCAGCGAGCTTCGCGAATCAGGCGAGCGCTTTGCTCAGCCGTTCGTAAGTGGTCTTCAGCTCTTCTGGGTGCACGCGCGTTTCGCCCGTAACGGTCATGAAGTTCGAATCGCCGATCCAGCGCGGCAGCATATGCAGATGCAGGTGGCCCGTAACGCCTGCGCCCGCCGCGCGTCCAAGGTTCATTCCCAGGTTCATGCCGTCCGGCTTGTAATCATTGCGGAAGGCGGACTCCACCCGCTGTGCAAGCTGCATCATTTCTTCCAGCGTCGCCGTATCGCACAAGTTCAACTCCGCCACATGCGCGTACGGGACAATCATCACGTGTCCGGAGGTGTACGGAAAGCGGTTGAGAATAATGAACGCTTTCTTCCCACGGCGAACAATCAGCGTCTCCGCATCCTGATTTCGCCGAACGGCATCGCAGAAAATACATTCAGGTTGTTGGCCACTGGCCGCTTGCGCCATGTATTGATAGCGCCAGGGCGTCCACAAATAATCCATACTGGAATCCCTCTCGCAAAATCGTGCGCGCACAGCATAACTCAGAACCGCCACCGCACGGGCACACCAACCAATCTCCGGCAATAGCCGTGTCAGGGAAACGCCAGAAAATGGGATTACGGTAAAATCTAGGTGTGAAATTCGAGATCGCGGTCTTGCGTTTATTCCCCAGCAGCCTGGGCTGGTGCTTCGGAATTATTCACAAAATCTTTCAGCTCTTTGCTGGGCTTGAAGAAGGGAATTTTCTTTGCAGGGACTTCCACTTTTTCCCCTGTCTTGGGGTTGCGGCCCACGCGGCCGCGCCGTTCTCGCGTGCGGAAGCTGCCAAACCCGCGAATCTCGATCTTCTCGCCCTTCTGCAAAGCCTGGATGATGTTGTCGAAGATCGTTTCGACGATGGTTTCCGACTCTTTGCGGGGAAGCTCGGTAATGTTCAGCACTTCCTCGATGAGGTCGGCCTTCGTGAGTGTCGATGTCGCATGCTTGGTCATCTGTGCTTTGCCTCGTCACTCCGTCCCATGGGATGCCGCTTCCGCGCCTCAGCTCTTACCTTACCTCTGCCCTAAACAGTGCAGCGAAAGGGTTTAGGGGGACAAGACCCACCGCCGGGTTGCCCCCTTCCTATCACTAAATAGTCCCGTAGGTAAACCAAATTGTGAAGCCCGCTCCCTCGGCGGTCTTCCCATTCGCGAACCAATCTAGCGCGCCGACAGCTTGGACTTCAGCGCGTCCCCAATCGTCGCCGTCGACGAGGACTTCGACGTCGACCGATACTGTTCGATTTCCCGGCGCTCGATCTGTTTCACCGCTGCCCGGTAGCTCAAGCCGATGCGCCGAGTCTCCGGGCTGATCTTGATGATCTTGAACTCATATTCCTTTCCCGGCTCCAGCGGGCCAGCGCTCTTCAGCGGCCCGGTGGTGGGGCGATAGCCGCCCATACCTTCGTCGCGGCGGCGGCGGTCTTCGATTTCGGTATTGTGGCAAAGCGCTTCAATGTTCTCGCCCAGCTCGACGAACGCGCCGAACGTGGCGATGCGCGAGACTTTGCCTTTCACGATCTGGCCCACTCTGTGCTGCTTGAACCAGTCGCCCCAGATGTCGTTGACCTGTTTCATGCCCAGGGACACACGCCGGTTTTCGGCATCGATGCGCAGCACTTTCGCGGTGACCGGCTCGCCCTTTTTGAACACTTCGTGCGGATTCTTCACGCGGCCGGTCCAGCTGACGTCGCCGACGTGCACCAGGCCGTCAAATCCGTCTTCGATTTCCACGAACGCGCCGAACTCCGCGATGTTCCGCACTTTCCCGGTGACCACCGTGCCCACCGGATACTTCTCCGCCGTCAGCAGCCAGGGATCCGGCTGCGCCTGCTTCATGCCCAGCGAAACGCGGCGGTCGCTCGGCTTGATGTCGAGCACGACCACGTCCACCTCGTCGCCCACCTTGGCGATCTTCGAGGGGTGCTGAACTTTTTTGTTCCAGCTCATTTCGGAAACGTGCACCAGGCCCTCAATGCCTTGTTCCAGTTCCACGAAGGCGCCGTAGTCCACGATGCCAACGATTTTTCCGTGATACTTTCCGCCCGCCGGATAGCGCTCCGCCGCGCCCGCCCAGGGGTCCTGCGTCAGTTGCTTCAGGCCCAGGGAGATGCGCTGCTTCTCCTTGTCGAATTTCAGAATGACGACGTCTACTTCCTGCTCGGGTTTCACGACGTCGGAGGGGTGCTTGACGCGGCCCCAGCTCAGGTCGGTCAGGTGCAGCAAGCCGTCGATGCCACCGAGGTCCACGAACGCGCCGTATTCGGTCACGTTCTTCACATGCCCGTGCACCATCTGGCCTTCGTTCAGGGTTTCCATCAGCGCCGCACGCTTGGCGTGCAGCTCTTCTTCGAGCAGGGCGCGCCGGCTCACCACCACGTTGCCGCGGCGGCGGTTCAGCTTGGTCACACGGACCTGGAGTTCCGTGCCCGTCAGGTCGTCGAGGTTCTGCGCCGGACGCAGGTCATACTGCGAACCCGGAAGGAACGCGCGCACGCCAATGTCCACCACCAGGCCGCCCTTGATGCGATCGACGACTTTGCCTGTCAGCGTTTCCTTGTTCTTGAACGCCGCGTCAATCTTTTCCCAGGTGCGGCGCCGCAACACTTTCTGGTACGAAACGATTTCGTAGCCGTCTTTGCGTTCGCCGGTGCGCTGCACTTCGATCGTGGCATTGGGGTCCGGGCGCGGGATCTCCGTCTCCGTGAACTCTACCGCGGGGATCAGTCCTTCGGTCTTTCCGCCCAGGTCCACTACGACGCCGTGTTCGGTATACGCGACGACCTTGACCTCAATCACCTCGTGCGAAGCAGCCGCTTCCTGCTTCTCGTCGTACTCCTGCATCAGCTTGCTCATCTCTTCCGAGCCAGCCGCTTCTTCGGCCGCAGCCGCCGCTTCGGCATCGGTTGCCGAGGCTTCGCCCTGTGCGGGTGCGGAAGCCGCCGCAGCCGTTTCCGCTGGCGTCGCCGCGGCCACCGGTTCAGACACCGGTGCCTGCGGGGTCGGAGTTTCCGGCACCGCATTTGCGATTTCGGGTGCTTGGCTTACGGAAGGAGTGGCCGCTTCTGGAGTACTGGCTTCGGTTGCGGGTGCTGCTGCCGCTGCTGCATTCGACGGGTTATCGTGGTCAGGAAACATGGTTGTTGGCCTCCGGATGATAACTTCCATTGTGGCCGCCGCTCGACAGCGCCACATGTGTCGCAAATAATTCCTTGCGGAATCCCTGCTAGGGTTTAGTGCAAGGCGGTTGACCGTTTTACGGTCAATCGGGAAATGCTGCGGGCGTCACGGGGTACGCTGCAACCCTCACAGCATACCCGCCGCCTCGTTCTCATGTCAATGAATCGAAGGCGGCCTGCAGAATCTGGCAAGTGTGGCGCGCTTCTTACCAACCTTGAGGAAAGAGAGTAGACTATTTGAAGGGCTAAGGATGCAAGTTTCCTGGCTCACCGAACATGGCCAAGAAGAAAAGCAACTCCCGCCGCTACCCTGGCATTGTTGAGGAACTCGCTCAAGTGATCGAGAAAGGTCTCGAGCGATTCCCCGAAAACGAGCGCAAGACGCGCTTCGACAACATTCACCTTATCTTGTCGGGCGCTTCCGCACCGCCTCGCGAAATTTCTTCAAAGCGCTCTCGAGTTCCTGCGAAGACTCGGACCACCCGGCGGCGAGCAGCGCGATCCTGACTCCCATTTCGTCTCCCTCCCTGCAAGCTCGCAGGATGTCTTCTCGAAGTTGCTTGGCTCTCCTTCGTTCTTCGGGGTCTACCGGTCTGCGCTTGCTCCCTCGGCTCCGTTCTGTGGCCAGGACATCCTGTAGGTCTCGATCTTCACGTTTAACTATCATTGGAATGTTTACCGAAATGGTTCGGCAACATTCTATAATGAACTTCCTTCAATTCAAGCTCTTGCCTGCCCAGCTTGGCGCACTTCGCGGCGGAAATCCGGTGCAAAGGCTTCCACTGTGCGGCACATCTCAAAGAGCCGTGAACGCATCCGCGCGCCAATGCGGTCCGCCAGGGTATCTTCTTTGACGACCACGCGCCTCCCGCCGGGATCTCGCGCCGGTTCGCTGCTCGTTGCGGTCTCGTCGAAATAATTTGTGGTCAAGATCGTCACGCGCTTCTCGTTGTACCGCGCGTTCAGCACCAGCCCGATAATGTCCAGCACCCACGCCGAAGGCTTGCTCGCGCCCAAATCATCCAGCACCAGAACTTCCATGGTGCGAATCGGTTCAAGAATCGCCATCTCCGTGGACTCGCTCGCCGGGTTGTAGCTCGCCTGAATTTCCTTCAGAAGCTCGCGGTAATCGCAGAACAATCCGGCATGCCCGCGCCGTATCAATTCTTTCAGCGCGGCAACGGCCAGGTGCGTCTTTCCCACGCCCGATGGCCCCATCAGCAGCAGTCCCTTTTCCGCCGAGCCCGGATAATCCCTCACAAATCCCTGCGTCAGCAGCTTGGCCTGCTTCAGTGAGTGCGCGTGCTGGGCCGTCCACGTTTTCCCATCAGCTAGATCCGTGACGTAACTCTCAAAGTCGCAGTGCTCGTAGCGCTTCGGAATTCGCGCGCGTTCCATCACAAGCGAGGCCCGCTCCTGCATCCCGCAGTCGCACGCCACCGCCACCGTGCCCGCGCCATCCGGCCGCGGCACCAGCTTCCAGCCCGTTCCCCTGCACAGCGTGCAATTTTCCAGCGCCACTGTATCCGTCCTGGTCTTTTGCCAGCCCGGACCCGTCATTCCGAGCGAAGCGAGGAATCTCTCTTTCTCTTCGAAGGAATGCTGGCCGATGCTTCTGTCGACAGCATACGGGCGCGGCTCGCGCGCGGCAAGTTGTGCTCTCTGAAAAAACTGTGGAAGGAACTAGTGGCACATGCCCGGTTGCTGCAGGCAAGCTTTAGCACTGTGTTCTACGCGCGGCGCACGCGCACAATCGCGTGCCTTGGCGCTTCCTGATGCGCGCGCGACGCCATCCGTCCCAGCTCCTGCTGGACCACAGAAGCAAACTCGGTCATCTGGTGCTCCATCTCGATCATCTTTTCGCGCATGTTCAAAATAATCTCGATGCCCGCCAGATTCACGCCCATGTCGCGGGCCAGCGTCAGGATGACTTCGAGGCGCTCCAAGTCCGAGTCCGTGTACAGCCGCGTGTTACCCTGCGAACGCGACGGCTTCAGCAGGCCCACACGTTCGTACAAGCGCAGCGTTTGCGGATGCAGCTTGTACAGCTCCGCCACCGCGCTGATCATATAGCCGGCTTTGGCCCGTTTTTTCGCTCGCACTGGCATAGCGCAAATACTCGATTCTTGTCTTTTCCTTACCTCTTTACTTCCTCACTTCATTACTTCCTGCCTTCGAAAACAAATCCTTCCGTGGATCTTCCGGCGCTACTTTCTCCAATTCCTTCATCAAATTGCGCACGCGCTCGTCCGTCGGTTGCGGCACGATCACCTGAATCTCCACGTACTGGTCGCCCCGCGCGCCGTTTCTCGCGCTGGGCACGCCCTTCTCTTTCAGCCGCAGCGTCCGCCCGCTGTTCGTCCCCGGCGGAATCCGCACCAGCGACCTGCCGTCAATCGTTGGTACCTCGATTTTTGCGCCCAGCGTCGCTTCGCTCACTGTCACCGGCACCTTGGTGTGCAGATCATTTCCCTGCCTTTCGAAAAATGGGTGCGGCTTCACAACGACACGCAAATACAAATCCCCGGCCGGCGCTCCCATCGTGCCGGCGTTACCTTTTCCCGGAACGCGCACGCGCCCGCCATTGGCCACGCCCGCGGGAATGCGTACGTCAATCGTTTCCGGGTGCCGTACGCGGCCTTCGCCGCCGCACGTCTTGCACGGCGTGCGCAGCTTGCCCGTTCCACCGCAGCGCGTGCAGGGCACGTTGAAGCGCATCTTGCCGGCCGGTTGCTGGATGGTCCCGCTTCCATGGCACATCGGGCAGGTTTGCGGCGAGCCGATGGCGCCGGTCCCGTGGCACGCTTCGCACGAATCCATCCGTGTGATCGACAGCTTCTTCACCGCGCCGCGCACCGCGTCCCAGAAATCGATCTCGATCTCGTATTCCAGGTCGCCGCCGGGCTCGTGCTCCGTTTCCATCACCGCCGCGCCGCTGCGCCCGCCGAAGAACTGGCTGAAGAGGTCGCGGAAGCTCGCTCCGCCGCCGGCGCCCCCCGCTCCGCCTGCTCCGCCAAAATCAAAGCCGTCAAAGTCAAAATTCACATTGGCGTCACCTGCACCCGGCCCCGGCCCTCCGGGATAGCCTCCGGGCGGCAGGTTCTCGCTGTAGAAGCCGTACTGGTCGTACATCTGCCGCTTCTTTGAGTCGGAGAGCACGTCGTAGGCTTCCTGCAGTTGCTTGAATTTTTCTTCGGAGGATTTGTCGCCAGGGTTGAGGTCGGGATGGTACTTCCGCGCCAGCTTGCGAAACGCGGTGCGGATGTCTTTCGCGGTCGCCTTGCGCGGCACTCCCAGCAGTTCGTAATAATCTTGTTTTGTCGTTGTGGCCATGCTTGCGCCAATTCCGGCGCGAAAATCATTGTAGGGGCACGATATATCGTGCCCCCACAGTTGTTAGTGCGATTTAGTTCGGCCGCTTGCTCTCGTCCACGTCCACGTACTCGGCGTCGATCACGTCCCCCGGCTTTTTCTGCTCCTGGCCGCCGCCACTCGCGGATCCGCCGCTCGGGGCTGCGCCCGCGCTCGCCGCACCAGCCTGTCCGCCGCCCGCCGCCTGCTGCGTCTTGTACAGCTCCTCAGCGATCTTGTGCAGCGCGCGCTCCACGTTTTCCGTGGCCGAACGCAGCCGTGCCGTCCCGCCTTCGCTCATGGCTTTTTTCGCGTCCTCAAGCGCTGTCTCCGCGGCCTTGACGTCCGCTTCCGGCAGCTTCTCTTTGTTCTCGCGAATCGTCTTCTCGGCATGGAAGACCATCCCGTCCAGCCGGTTCCGTGCCTCGACTTCCTCAAACCGCCGGCGGTCTTCTTCCGCGTGCGATTCCGCCTCAGTCCGCATCTTCTCCGCTTCGTCCTTGGTCAAGCCGCTCGACGCGGTGATGGTGATCTTCTGCTCCTTGTTCGTGGCCTGATCCTTGGCAGTCACGTTCAGGATGCCGTTGGCATCGATGTCAAACGTCACTTCGATCTTGGGCATCCCTCGCGGAGCCGGCGGAATCCCGTCCAGCTTGAACGTGCCCAGCGACCGATTGTCCTTGGCGAACTTGCGCTCGCCCTGCAGAACGTGGATTTCCACGCCCGGCTGGTTGTCGGAAGCCGTCGAGTACGTTTCCACCTTGCGCGTCGGAATCGTCGTGTTGCGCGGGATCTGCACGGTCATCACGCCACCGAGCGTCTCCACGCCCAGCGAAAGCGGCGTCACGTCCAGCAGCAGGATGTCCTTCACTTCGCCCGCCAGCACCGCGCCCTGAATCGCCGCGCCCACGGCCACCACTTCGTCCGGGTTCACACCCTTGTGGGGCTCTTTTCCGTTGAAGAAGTTGCGCACCAGCGTCTGCACCTTGGGAATACGCGTCGAGCCGCCCACCAGCACCACTTCCTGGATGTCGTTTGGCGACAGCTTCGCATCCTCGAGCGCTTGCTTCACCGGCTTCATCGAGCGGTCCAACAGGTCGTTCATCATCTGCTCGAGCCGCGTCCGCGTCAGCTTTAGTTGCATGTGCAGCGGGCCGCTCGCGCCCGCGGTTACGAACGGCAGGTTGATCTCCGTCTCCATCATTTGCGACAGCTCGATCTTGGCCTTTTCCGCTGCTTCCTTCAGCCGCTGGAGCGCCATGCGGTCCTTGCTCAGGTCGATGTTGTTCTCTTTCTTGAATTCATCGATGAGCCAGTCCACGATTCTCTGGTCGATGTCGTCGCCGCCCAGGTGCGTATCGCCGTTGGTGGACTTCACTTCGACGACCCCGCTGCCCACTTCCAGCACGGAAATGTCGAACGTGCCGCCGCCCAGGTCGTACACCGCGATCGTTTCGTCGCTCTTCTTGTCCAGGCCGTACGCCAGCGCCGCTGCGGTCGGCTCGTTGATGATGCGCACCACTTCCATGCCAGCGATTTCGCCTGCCTGCTTGGTGGCTTGCCGCTGCGCGTCGTTGAAGTACGCCGGGACGGTGATCACCGCCTTGGTGACCTTCTCGCCCAAAAAGTCCTCCGCGGCGGTCTTCAGCTTCGTCAGAATCATCGCGGAAAGCTCCGGCGGGCTGTACGACTTACCGGCAATCTCCACGCGCGCGTCCTGATGCGGCCCCGCGACCACCCTGTACGGGATGCGCTTCATCTCTTCGCTGACTTCGTCATATCGCCGGCCCATGAAGCGCTTGATCGAATACACGGTGTTCTCAGGATTCGTCACCGCTTGCCGCTTGGCCACCTGCCCAACCAGGCGCTCCCCGGTCTTCGTAATGGCCACTACGGACGGAGTCGTCCGCGCCCCTTCCTGGTTGGGGATCACCACCGGCTCGCCGCCTTGCATCACCGCCACGACCGAGTTCGTGGTTCCCAGGTCAATTCCAATAATCTTACTCATGACTGCTTTGCCTCCCTAAACTGGTTGCTGTCCGCCACCCATGCCTCAATCTCTCCCGAGCGACGAATGCTCAGTCCTCATCGTTCTAAGCCCAGCACAGCCGCGAGTATACAAGTTGAGCGTGGCTTTGTCAAGTTTTCTTATAGCGTCTCTAATGGCATTGTTTTCTTTACCTTAGGAACATTTTTCCACTCACCCCTTCTTCGGCCAGCAATTCTTCTTGACCTTGATTAACCTTTCCATTATAATATCTCGTTAGAAATAGGGTCGGAAGCGTAGAGCGTGCTTCTCTTCCTTTCCGCGGCAATCCGCTGCGCATCGCGCCAAAAGGCTCCCGCAACCCTTTTAGAATCAACACTTCTATAAGTGTTGATTCTAAACAACTTAAAGCCCTTTAGAATCAACACATCAACACTTACAAAAAAAGGGGGGGAGGGGGCCCCCCTTGAGTGATTTCCACTCCATTTCGCTAAGGCAACAGCGGGTGTTGAGCCCTCGTCCAATCTCAATAAGGGTAGATTTGACCATCGCGAATCACCGCTGCTGAATTCGGCTCGTTTCGCGGTAGAATTTTATCTGGCACGAAGCCTGGAACTAAGCGCTCCTGGAGGATTGCGTGACTCGTCGGCGCATTTTGGCAGCACTCATCGGCGTCACTCTGCTTACTTTAGTCGCTCTGTTCTTGCCCTCCTTGCATAGAAGCCCACAGCGTACGGCCGAGCCAAGCCAAGCTGCGGCGCCCCAGGCCGCAGTTTCGTTGGATGCCACCGCGAGCGCCAGTGATTCCAGAGCGAACTCGGCGCCTCCCGCCGTCCCTGCGCCGGCGCTGGCCACCGAAGCCGCTCCTCCCGCCTCGGCGCCGCAGAGCGTCGTTCCTCCTCAAGATGTGGATCCGCACAAAGCCTTTGGCTCCAAAACGGCTCCCGTCATCATGGAGATTTTCAGCGACTACCAGTGTCCGTCGTGCAGAGCCTTCTATCTCACTACCAACCGCCAGCTCATGGACAACTACGTCAGCGCCGGCAAGGTCTATCTGATTCATCGCGATTTTCCTCTCTCCATGCACGCCTACTCGCGGGTGGCCGCGCGTTACGCACGCGCCGCCGCGCAGATCGGCAAGGTTGAAGCCGTCGAGCAAGCGCTTTATGAAAATCAGGAAAAGTGGGAGCAGACGGGCGACGTGGACGGGACCGTTGCCGGTGCGCTTTCTGCCGCGGAAATGAACAAGGTCCGCGCGCTGGTCAAGGGCGGCACCTTGGACGCGTTGATCGATAAGGACTTCGCGCAAGGCCAGATGTACCGCATCAACCAGACACCCACCACCATTTTTCACGCGAAGGGGCAGACGTATCCGTTTGCTGGCGTGATGACCAACGACACGCTGAAGACATTCTTGGATCAACTGCTCTCGCAAAGATGATTAATGCACACACGAGAATCCCGCCCGCCGTAGGACTATCCCTCCTGCTGCTCGCATGGATCTTCATCTTTTTCTTTGATCGGGGACGCGGGTCGGCCGGAGTCTTTATCGATGTCATTGCCTCCGTTGTATTTCTTATCGCGGTCATAAAATACTTGACCGGTTCAGTCTCTGAGTCAGAGAGGCAACGTCGGCACTCTGAGCAAGAGAATCACCAATGATGCAAAGCAGTCCATTCAATTTTCGCCGCGTCGTCATCTGGATCGGCCGCTTGGTCCTCGGGGGAATATTTGTATACGCTGGACTCTCGAAGATTTTTCTTCCCAATTTCCACTTGCAGCCGCTTTCTATGCTGAAGTTTTACGTTTCCACGAATCTTTCGACTTTTGCGCAGCAAGTGGAATCCTACAAGCTGATTTCGCCGGAGGCCTCGCAGACGGTTGCGCATATACTGCCGTTTGTGGAGATCGTGCTCGGCCTAATGCTGCTGATCGGCTGGCGGCTGCGCATCTGGGCCACCGCGATTACCCTCGTCACGATGGGATTCCTCGGCGTGGTTACACGCGCGTATCTGCTGCACATGCAGATCAATTGTGGCTGCTTCGGTACTCCGGAGCCGCTTACCGGCATGACGGTTGTGCGCGACAGCCTCTTTACCGCGCTGGCGCTGGTAATGACCTACTTCGCCTTCGTCGAAGCCCGCCAGCCGCATCCCTGGTCCGCGCCTGAAAAGGCAACCGAAGCTTCTACTCGGGAGAGTGTTTTATGAGCAGCCAGCCGCAGAGCGCGAGGGAACATAAAACGTCGATAGCGCCGATGCTTTCGGTGCGAAATGGCGCGAAGGCGATCGAGTTCTACAAGGCGGCTTTCGGCGCCCGAGAAGCGTTTCGCATCGATGGGGACAAGGGTTCGGTGGTGGCACGGCTGTCGGTGGAAGGGGCCGAATTCTGGGTGGCGGATGAATCGCCCGAGCATCTGAATTTCAGCCCCGAAACGCTGAACGGCGGGACGGTGCGGATGGTGATGGTCATGAACGATCCGGATGGGGCGTTCGCGCGGGCGGTCGAAGCGGGCGCCAAAGCGGTCCATCCGGTCAGCAACGAGTATGGCTGGCGGCTCGGAAGAATTGTTGATCCATACGGGCATCATTGGGAAATTGGCAAGCCTCTATCGGAGGGCTTGTAGGTACTGCCACAGCTCCATGTGGAATTCTTTCTGAAGTGAGAATTAAGACTTGCGGTTTGCGGTCTGGCTAGAACAGCCTCGATGAAATCACTTAGCGAATATCTGGAACTGGCGGAGAAGGCCCACGGCCACTTGTGCGCGGGGCAAGTGCTTGGCGTGCGTCTCGCGATGCTGGGCTTGCGCGAGCTGGGCATCGACGATCCCGTCGCGGAGCGCAAGCGGCTCATGACCTACGTGGAGATCGACCGCTGCGTGACGGACGCGGTCGCGGTGGTGGCGAATTGCAGGCTGGGGAAGCGCGCACTGAAGTTCCGCGACTGGGGGAAAGTGGCGGCAACTTTCGTCGATTTGAAGACGGGCCGCGCGGTGCGCATCGCCGCGAAAGAATCTTCCAAGCAAGCCGCGCGCGAACTGTTTCCCGAACTCGAGAAGGAAGCTGGCCAGCAAAAAGCGTACGCGCAGCTCCCTGACGAAGTGTTGTTCGACAAACAATGGGTGAAGGTGGAAGTGCAGCCGGAAGATCTTCCCGGTTTCAAAGGCCCGCGGGTGGTCTGCGCCGAGTGCGGCGAAGGCATCAACTTCAAGCGCGAAGTGATGAAAAACGGCCGCGCGTTTTGCCGCGCGTGCGCCGGCGAACGCTACTACGAACGCGTGCGTTGAAAAGTGGAGTACGCGGCCTACTCTTGGTGGGGAAGTAGGTCCTTCAGATCGGCGCGGCGAATCAGGATGATGGCCATAAGCGCGCCGAGAGAAAAAATCAGCATCAGCCAGAGAATGCCCTCGAGCGAGCCGATCGCGGTGCGATAGAGCTCCAGGGCCCAGAATTCCGGAGTGAGCTGCGCGGTAAGCTGGTCGCGGCTATAACTTGGGGCATTGATGTAATCGCGCAGCGCGCCCGCGCGCGTGCCATCGGAAATTCCGGCGACGACGATGGCAAAACGCAAATACTTGGAGATGGCGGTAGCGATTTTGTCGGCCAGGAAGCGGTGCAGGATCCCTTCAATGATGTCCTTGGAGAACCAGGCTATGGTGGCGGAAATCCCCAGCGCCAGCACCAAGGAAACGGCAAATAGAGCCAGAAACATGAAAAGTTAGTCGTCCTCTTTAGGTCACTTCGTCAGAAGCGTCATTCTTCCAGCTTTTAGGATGGCGCAAGGTTGCCGCGGGCACCACTGGTTTGTCCGCATGCTGTAGCCAAAACACAAAGCAGTACTTTCGTTCCAGTCTGTGAGCGCGCGCGTTCTGAGCTAGAATTGTGAATTCATGCTGAGCCTCCCCCCGATCACGCTTCGCCTGCGCGGCTGGAAGCTGATTGACCGCGTGGCGCTGGCCTTCCTGCTGTTCTGCGCAATTCTCTTTGGCGGCGCGTGCGGATTGCTTTTCGTGTACGCCAGCGACCTGCCGGAAATCCGCGCGCTCGAAACCTATCGCCCCACGGTCGTGACCGAGATTTACGCCGACGACGGGCAGATGGTTGGGAGCTTCGCGCTGCAGCGGCGCATCCTGATGACCTACGAGCAGTGCCCGCGGGTTTTGTACAACGCGGTGACGGCGATCGAGGACCAGCATTTCGAGGAACATTGGGGCATCGACTTCCCGCGCATGTTCACGGCCGCGCTGCGTCACTTGACCCAGGGCCGGAAAGCGGGAGGCGCCAGCACCATCACCATGCAGCTGGCGGGCAATCTGTTTCTGGACCGCAGCGACATTAGCTTCCGAAGGAAAGCGCAGGAAACGCTGCTGGCATTGCAGATCGAGCGGCGTTACACCAAGCCTCAGATTTTCACCATGTACGCGAACCAGGTGTACCTGGCGCACGGAAATTACGGCTTCGCGGCGGCGGCGCA
Source organism: uncultured Acidobacteriaceae bacterium (assembly GCA_964524985.1). Taxonomy (GTDB): domain Bacteria; phylum Acidobacteriota; class Terriglobia; order Acidiferrales; family UBA7541; genus Acidiferrum. The sequence goes on along the minus strand of CAZGFL010000114.1, from coordinate 6,423 downwards.
GTTTTATTTCGGCAAACCGGTGACGGACCTGAAGCTGCCGGAAGCAGCGCTGCTGGCGGGTATGGTGAACGGGCCAAAGTTTTCTCCGCTGCTGAATCCGGAAGCGGCGCTGGCGCGGCGCAACCTGGTGCTGCGGCGCATGGCCGAGGAAGGGAAGATCACTCCGGCCGAAGAAGCCGCAGCGAAGAAATCGCCGCTGGGCCTGCACGTCCAGTATCCGCGGAACGACCTGGCGCCCTATTTCTTCGAAGAGATTCGCAAATATCTGGAAGAAAAATACGGCACGGAAGCCGTTCACGAGCGCGGCTTGCGCGTGTACACCACGCTGAACATCAACATGCAGCGTGTAGCCAACCAGGCGTTGCGCGACGGGTTGCACAGCTACGAGCGGCGGCACGGCTGGAAAGGCAACCTGCCCAACGTGCTGCGGGACAACCTGGGAAAGCTGGATACGTACGAGGATGAAGACTGGCGACACGCCATCGAGAAGGGCAGCTACGTCACCGGCTTGGTGCTGACGGTGAGCGACCGCGAAGCCGTTGTTAAGATCGGGCAGTATCGCGGGATTCTTTCGCCCGCCGATTTTGCGTGGACCGGCCGCAAAAAGCCTACGGAGCTGCTGAAGGTCGGCGACCTGGCGCAATTCTCCATCCAGGAACTGCGCGACAATACCGTGCGCGTGCAGCTCGAGCAGCAGCCCGGGCCGCAGGGCGCACTGCTGGCCATCGACAACCCCACCGGGGAAATCAAGGCGATGATCGGAGGATACAGCTTCGAGGACTCGAAGTTCAATCGCGCCACCCAAGCGGTGCGGCAGGTGGGCAGTTCCTTCAAAGTATACGTGTACGCAGACGCGCTGGAGAAAGGGGCGACGCCGTTCGACACGATCGTGGATCTTCCGTACACGACGGTCAGCGGCGGCCAGTTATATACGCCGCACAACTACGATGAGAAATTTGAGGGCACGATCACGCTGCGGCGGGCGCTGGCGGGCTCACGGAACGTGCCGGCGGTGAAGCTCGCGGAAAAAGTGGGCATCAATACGGTCGTCGATGAGACGCGACGGTTTGGCATTACGACGCCGCTGCCGCCGTACCTGCCTCTGGCTCTCGGCGCGGCAGACATGAAGCTGGAAGAACACGTTTCCGCGTTTACGGTATTCCCGAACGACGGAATCCGCATTGACCCCCACATGATCCGCCGGGTGACGAGCTACGACGGAGCCCTGCTCGAAGAAGCGCATCCGGAAGTGCACGACGTGATTTCACCGGACGTGGCGCGGACGATGGTAGCGATGCTCGAAGAAGTGATTCAGTTCGGCACCGGCGTGGCAGCCAAACCGTTGGGGCGCCCTGCGGCGGGAAAAACGGGCACGACGCAAGATTACACAGATGCGTGGTTTGTGGGATTCACGCCGCAGCTTACAGCCGGTGTATGGGTCGGATTCGACGACAAGCAAATCTCCCTCGGTAAGAAGGAGACGGGCGCGCGCGCGGCGCTGCCGATTTGGCTGGAGTTCATGCAGGGCGCTCTGGCGGGAACGCCGGTGACGGATTTTCCGAATGTGGTTACGCTCGAACAGCAGGCCAGCGAACATCGCCTGAACTTGGACACGCCCGACACGGCACCGACCGAGGACGAACCAGCCGAAAAGCCAAAAGAAAAACCGCCCACCGCGCCGGTCATCACCGCGCCGTCTGGAACGCCTAATCCTCCGCGCGCCCCGAATTAGGATCCTGACTAAGCGCGCCGACGAAAGGGGTCCCAACCGCCAGGGACAAGTGGATGAGTGCGGCCGGATTCGTCGGCCAAGACAATTCCTTCCTCTGTAACAATTCCGATATCAGTCAGCGAGATACCCCGGAACTTGGCTGGCACGCGCGTTCGCTGGCGCTCAGGGACGGTGAAGAGCAACTCGTAGTCCTCGCCACCGTGAAGGGCAAGTTGTAGGGAATCAGCTGGACGCAAGCCATCGCGAGTCGAGGCCGGCAGCCTGGGAATTGCCGCTTCCTCGATACGCGTGCCGACGCCGCTGGCCGCACACAGCCGCCCCAGGTCGGTCGAAAGGCCGTCGGAGAGGTCCATCAAAGCCGAGGCCAGGCACTTCTTCCCCAGCCATTGGCCGAGCGCCAGGCGTGGTTCCGGATAGAGGTGCTTCCTGAGCAGGTGGTTGGTCCGGTACACAGGTTTTTTGCTACGCTGTAGAAACTGGAGGCCGTACTGCGCCTCTCCCAGGAGTCCGCTAACGAAAACACGGTCGCCGGGTCGCGCCCCTGACCGAAGCACAGCTTCGCCTGTTGGGATCTCGCCGACGACCATCACGTTGATGAGTACGTGGTCGCGCCGTGTGGTGTCTCCTCCCGCCAACACACACTGGAATTTGCGGGAGGCGCGGCGCAATCCGTGAAGGAAGCCACCCAGCCAGCGGCCCGTGAGGGAGGAGGGGATTGCCAGGCTGAGCAGGAAGCAGCGGGGCACGCCGCCCATGGCCGCGACGTCGCTGACCGCCCGCGCCAGACATTTCCACCCGACCGAGTCGGCTGGATGTTTATCACGAAGGAAGTGTGTGCCTTCCAGGAACCAGTCACACGTGAGGACCGTTTCGTAGCCAGGTCGCGGGCGAAAGAGTGCGGCGTCGTCGCCGATTCCGATAAGTAGCGAACGTCCCATCGAGGGCTCGTGCTTTGAGGACTTAGCGAGGTCTCGGAATCTTCCGATCAGGGAGTCTTCAGTGAGACGCGGGTGAGCCATAGGCTTTATTTGCAGTCCTCGCGAAGGCGGCGCGAACGACAGTATAGCGCCTGAAGAACTTGCGCCAATGTCAGGTTGATCCAGCAACGGTTTTGCGGACGGACAGTACTTCGGTTTTCCATCCCTGCCCAAAAGATCAGGGGGCAGGTTTGCACGGCCTGACCTTCAAAGTACTAAAAACAGGGTTGACGGCCCATTCTCCAGAATTTAGTATGTGCAAGGTCGCGAACCAATCCCTTCGGTTCCGATTTGGTATGGTTTGTGGGTTTCCCGCGGGCACAGGGACAGATCGCCCGCAAATGGCTAATGTACGGCCCAAGGGGCCTAGAGTCGTTATGAGAGGTAAGAGCTACACATTTTTCATCGCGTCGACTCCGGGGAAGCTCCGGAAAGTCATCGTGCCCGCTTACCTTTTGCACGGCGTCGCAGTCCTGGCCCTCATTGGAGCCGTCAGCGTGGCCGCTGCGGTCGGCTCTTACACGCGGATGTTGTGGAAGGTCGGTAACTACAACGCCGTCCGCCATGAACTCGAAACCCGCACTCAGCAATACCGCCAGTTACAAGCGACCGTCAACGACACCAACCAACGCCTCGACTCTCTCCAGTCTCTAGCTACTGAAGTGGCGATGACTTACGGAGTGCTGCGGTATCACCCGGCAGCCTTCGATGAGAGCGACAATCCGGCCGTGGATTCGCAGGACGCCTTTGACCGTTCCATCGAGCAGTACACCTTTCTGAAGCGCAACGCCGCCGTGATCGCGGTCTCCAGCACGGGCTTGCATCTCCTTTCGCCCATGAGCTTCGCGGATTCAAGCTATACGCCGTCCATCTGGCCGGTGATGGGACACATTACGGACAGCTTTGGCGAGCGTTTGGACCCGTTTAGCGGGGAAGGCGCATTCCACACGGGCGTTGATGTGGCTTCCGACTATGGCGCACCGGTGCACGCGACCGCCGACGGCATCATCACTATCGTGGAGAATCATGCGGGGTACGGGCGGTTGGTGGTGGTCGATCATGGATTTGGAATCACCACCTGGTACGCGCACCTTTCAGCGTTTTCGGCCGTCGTTGGCGCGCGCATCAAGCGTGGGGAAGTGGTCGGCTATACGGGAATCAGCGGACGTTCCACAGGTCCGCACGTGCACTACGAAGTGCGCATGAACAACGCGCCGATTAATCCTTGGCGGTACATGAAGGGAAGCCCGGCGACGGGGGATTAATTCGATTTCAAATCAATGGAAGTTCAGGCGGGCTTTGGCCCGCTTTTTTGTTTGGTTCGACTTATTCGCGGGTGCCTGCGACTGACTCGCCCGCTGCTAAGTGCGGCCTTTCTTGGCTGGCGCTGCTTTTCCTGGAGGCGGCTTGGGCGTTGGCTGGGGAACACCTTCGGGGAGGCTGCGGGCAGACTCCAAAAACGCGGGAGTGATTTCAAACGCCAGCCGAACCGACTTGGTGTCCCCACGGTCAATCTTGTCAACGTTTGCGCTCTTTAAGAGTCCCAGATAAGCGGCACGAGCGGCCGGGTCCAACTGCTGGCGCGTCTTGGCGTCATTCAAGCCGGCTTCCGCAAGAATCAGCACGCCGTTCAGGACGTCGGCAAGCTGGCGTGTGGTCGTCTCCGTGGTGGACTCCCCTTCGGCGACGATTTGTAGGCGGTCGTTCTGCGGTCTCGCCGCGATCGTGATCCATTGCAATTGATCCAGCAGGGTCGAGAGCTGGGGCGAGCGCAGGCCGCCAGGGGCTTGCGCGGCAAGAGCATTACCGATGGCGGCATCCTGGCGGATAACCGCGAAGACGGGAGAACCGGAGAGGCGCTCGAAGCGCGGGCGCCAGTCCGCGACTTCCGCATTCCGGTTCTTGGAGTTCAGGAATGTGTCGAGATCCACGGCATCCGTCAGGGCGATGCGGTTCTTGCTCAAGAAAGCGAAAGAGATTTTCTTTGAGCTTCCGCTTACAGGGGAGATGAAGATCTTATATCCGCCGCGTGCAGCGCGCGTTTCCAAGTTCCTTCCGTATTCGGAGATTCTCTGGAGATTGAATTTTCCATCGATGACGGCAAAAAACACGGATTCCTTCCCGCCCTTCTCAACCGCAATAGTGACGCGATCCAGGTCGCGTTCGTAATCGAAGTCGGTGTCTTTGACGAATTGCGCGTAGTCGGGATCGGCTTGCGGCTTCGGGGCCCAGGCGTAGAGCTGCGCAAGAAACGGCGCGGTGCGCAACGCACTGAGATCGACGAAGACCACCGCGCTCGCATCGGCTGGCATCATGGCTAACAGGTTGTTGCGCGCGGAAGAGTCTGGCGCGCGCCACTTCTGATGATAGCCATAGAAAGCGGCGGCCATCAGTAAGATGACTGCGAGCGCGACCCATAGTCTCTTCTTCATTCGTTTGCGCGGCCATTGCACAAATGCGCGGCAATCGCAATTCTCCCATGCACGGGCTCGAACCGACACCAGAATCTGAGACCTGAAAAATGAGATGGGCTGTGGGTATTTCGGATCGGGAGGGGATGCCGCAGAGGAAGGAGGAAACTGGTTTAAGTTGTTGAAAAAGAAATAGATAGTCAATGGCAAGCAGGAAACCTAGGAGGGCATTTTCCACAGCCACGGCCAAGAACTTGCTGGCCGAAGGGACGGCCCCTTGCAATTCTTATGCCCCTTCTGGTATAGTTCATTGGTTTGAGCGGCGCTGGCGTAGCTCAGCTGGTAGAGCATCTGATTTGTAATCAGAGGGTCGGGGGTTCAATTCCCTCCGCCAGCTCCACTGGCGACATTGTCAGAGGGGCAAGGCGGAGCGAAACCTGAAGATCAAAACAAACGGGCTGGTGTCTCTTGACACGAGTCCTATTTGTGTTTCTTCACGGAACGCTCGCAAGTCGTTGAAGGATAACATCGGGACCCTGTCTAGAGTCCAAAAAGTTTTTTTCGCGGGACGGGTGGGTGAGTGGTTAAAACCAGCAGACTGTAAATCTGCCGCTCCTTGCGGGCTACGAAGGTTCGAATCCTTCCCCGTCCACCAGGTTCCCGTCGTGGGGTAAAGCGGAAAGCCGCAGCAGGAAATCGCACGAAGCGATGTTCGGAAGCGGTGAGATTCGCGGTGAAAGCGCCGCCAAGTCATAGTGCGTCGCGAAGGATATTTCTGTCGCTCCAGATGTTCCGGAGCGGGAAAGCAGTGGGGAAACGGGTTCGGCCTGGGTAGCTCAGTTGGTAGAGCGCGTCCTTGGTAAGGACGAGGTCACCGGTTCAATCCCGGTCCCAGGCTCCAGAGTTTGCGGTTCCTGGGGAAGCGAAGAATTTGGAGAACTTGGGCGGGGGTAACTCAACGGTAGAGTCTCACTCTTCCAAGGTGATGGTTGCGGGTTCAAATCCCGTCCCCCGCTCCAGATTTTGCAAGTGCCGCGCGGTCGCAGGTTAGAGGCCGGCGCAGAGGACGAACATGGCGAAGGAGAAATTCGAGCGCAACAAGCCGCACGTGAACATCGGGACGATCGGGCACATCGATCACGGCAAGACCACGTTGACGGCCGCGATCACCAAGGTGCTGTCGAAGCACAACCCGAAGGTGCAGTTCCGTGCGTTTGACACCATTGACAACGCTCCGGAAGAGCGCGAGCGGGGCATCACCATTGCGGTGTCGCACGTGGAGTACGAGACGGCCAACCGGCAC
>CAZGFL010000113.1:0-5019 GCA_964524985.1 uncultured Acidobacteriaceae bacterium | reverse complement strand
ACCAGCGCCGCCACGCGGCCGCGCCACGATGCCGGCAATCCCGGCAGCTTCACTCTTACGCGCTTGACCCGGACCGCGGCGGCATTCGCGACGCCGTACAAGCTAAAGAGAATCGCCAATCCAAAGAATGTTCCCGCGAGGGCATGGCCGGTCACGTGCACGCCCGGCAGCCACGTCAACGGATATACCAACCAGGACATGCCGGCCGCCACGAAAAGGAAGTTAAACGTGCCCAGCCAGACGCTCGCCAGCCGATAGAAAATCTTCACCGGGGTATTGAAATAACGGAAAGCCAACAGCGTAGCGGGCACGAAACTCACCGCCAGCAACGCGAGCGCAATGTTCAAGGCCGTGAGGAAGCGTCCTTGCGGTGCTCCCCAGAGGCTGATCCAGGTTTCGTAGACAAACCAGTGCGCCAGCAAAAGAATGGACTGAATGATGGCCGCAAACACCGCAATGCGCGTTTTCAAGCGGGGCCCCCGATCCAGATAGACTGCCTGCAATCCCCACTTTCTTTGATGAAGCCGGGTGCGCAGGGGCTACTTCTGCGGAAAACAGCAAAACAAAGGGACATTGATTCGTCAGAAGAAATCGTGGGTTGATACCGGCTCAGGCAGCTTGCCAAGTGAGTGATAGAGGGCCAGTTCGAGTACCCGATAGTTGCGAAAGCCGTAGGATTTTCTCATGGTGACTTTAGCCTTGCTGTTCAAGCCCTCTACGACCCCACTGGAAATCAGCTTTTGAGCCCCGGAAGTAGTTAAGAATTACCTCCCGACGCTGGCGAAGCGAGCAGGCGATCTTCTTCATGGGCTCGATGCGGGAACGCATGGGCAGAATCGTGGTCCGTTCCATGGCGCGGACGGGAGTGGCAGCGATCACCTCTAGCATAAACCGGCCCTAGCGGCGGTTCGCCGTCTCGTCTCGGCAAGCTGCGGCCCTTAATCGGGGAGAACGTTCAGGGTTGCCAAGAGAGGTCCGAGAGGAAGCACGTTGACCACGCCGGGAGCGGCGGAATCGTAAACGCTGCGCGACTGATCGGGCGGAATCGGCCGATGCGGATATTGAGATAGTGGAAGGCCCCTAGGGCTTTGCGGACGGCTGCCAGAGCTCAATCTTATTCCCGTCCAGATCATAGATCCAGGCAAAGCGACCGTATGATTCATTCATTCGCTTGGGATCAATCTTTACTCCCTCTTCTTTTAAGCGGTCGAGCAAAGCATCCAGATCGTCCACGATGTAGTTGACCATGAACGGTGCATGGCTGGGATCGAAATAGTTGGTGGAGGCGGGAAAAACAGTCCAAACTGTAACGTGTTCCTTCTGCGGGTCGTCGTGTTCGCGCCACGGAAGCATCACGCCTGCTCCTTTGTCAGCGAGTCCCAGATGCTTCGAATACCATTCGCGCATCTGATCACGATTAGCGGATTTGAAGAAGATACCGCCGATTCCAAGGATGCGCCCGCGCTGCTCCATTTTGACGGGCGGCTTCGAATTTTCAGGTTGCGGAGATTGCACTTCCTGCCCTCCTTTTGAGCAGATCGAGACGAGCAACAGCGAGCCGAGCGTAACTGTGCGCCAGGGTATTCCTTGCATGTGTGGGATTATACATCGATTCGAATGGAGAAAACGGTTCGCTCAAGGTTCGCCGCATTCACCTTTTCTAGATCGCGCATGAGGTCTCGAACTGGCTTGGCATCGCCCGCAGAGAACCAGGCTTGCGGGATCGCGAAGTATCCCAAATTGCGTTCATCGGCACGAGGTGCGGATGACTCCTGCAAAACGGCGTAGCATTTAGCTGAGAGGGCAAACTGGTTCGAGGGCCAACTGGCTACGAACGCAAAACGCTAAAGCCGCGCTATCGCGCATCGGGTTCGCGGGCTGCGCGAGCCGAGCTCGCGGCCGCCATTGGAGCGTATCTGTGATCCACAGATTTCTCCGACGAGGCTTTCGTATCGATGGGTTCGACGCGAAGCAAACAAATGAACTGAGAAACGCGAGGATCAAACTCAATAAAGCTGCCTTCAAAATCCACACAGTATTCCTCCTCTCAGAGCGTGGCGACGTCCTGAGACAGCAGTCGTATTATCAGTTATTTAGGTTCATGACTTTAGATAGGCGGCTGGGCCACAGATTCAACCTTAAAATGGCTTTGAACGGGTGGGGCGCCCTTGCAGTCTGCTTCGGATCGGTCGGGCATGGACAGCGAAAGAACAACACTCTTAGACGTGACCGCAGAGTGATAGCGTGAGAGGTTTTATGCCGCAGACTCCAAAGCGCTTTATTAGCCGCCGGGACTTGCATATCATTCACTTTGCATGCCACGAGCGGCGACCGATCGCGGGCGCGCGGCGCACACTGGGTCTCCAAGAGGAGATTTCTCTTTGAATCCATTTCTCCTGCTCGCCGTCCGCCTACTCCGTGGGGTTGAGGCGATTCGCTGGGGCGAGGAGTTGCTCAGGGAGGGAAAAGGTTCAAGCCCGACGGGCCTGAGCTACCGAAGGAGCGCAAAGCGCGGGAGAGGAGTTGCATCGTGAAAACCTTTGCGGAGGCTGTATTTGGGCTGTGGCTCTTGTTGGGTGCGCCGGCGTTCGCACAGAAAATGCCCGAGGGGATCTGGCAGGGCTATGACGGGGAATGGCAGCACGTCTCCCAACAGCTGGTTGCGCTGGCCGAGGCCACACCGGCGGAGAAATTCGCGTGGCGCCCGGCGGCAGGAGTCCGCTCGACGAGCGAAGTGTACATGCACATTGCGATGGCGAATTTCTATTTGTTGAGCGTGACCGGCCCCAAGATGCCCGAGGACCTGAAAGAAGGCATGGAAAAAACGGTCACGTCGAAAACGGAAGTGATCGGCTGGCTGAAGCGCTCGCTTCAGGCGGTGAAAGAGACGCACCTGGCGGAGAGACCGGAGGACTTGCGGCGCAAGGTGCACATCATGGACAGGGACGCGACGGTGGATGGGATGTACCTGCGCATCATTGTCCACGCGAACGAGCATATGGGCCAGTTGGTGGCGTACGCGCGGATGACGGGCGTTGTACCGCCTTGGTCGAAGGAGTGAGGGCGCAACTGGGGCGTGAAGGTCACAAAATTGAGATTGGAAAATGGGAATACCGCGGGATGGACATTCGGATAGAATACCTGTTAAGTAGATATTTATTTAGTAATCTTGATGTGCGATCCTGCGTTGTGACAATCCGGCATCAGTGGCTCTATCGGACACCCTTCCCTTCACCCTCGCCCTTGGCCCCCTGCTCGGTACAGTATTTTCCGGTATTTGCAGTACAGCCTCCCCGCCAACTCTCTTCTTTTCCATCACTTCCACTCTTGTACCGAAAAACCAGTGGGGAGGCGCTACCGGATTTCAACCGTTCCGGCGCCTCACCTGCCGGCCGGCAAGCCTGCCGGCGCAGGCAGCTGTGGTGTTTTGGGCTGCGGCACACTATAGTCCGGGGGACGACCCGGGCGAGAAGACGGGCGCTAACGCGTACTCAGGAGTTTGCCAATGGATATGAAAACAATGACACGACAGACGGGCGACGTGACGATTGTGGATATCAGCGGGCGGATCGCGCTGGGGGAGGAGAGCGCGGCGCTGCGAAACCTGGTGATGGACCTGCTGAGCGAGGGACATCAGAAAATTCTGCTGAACCTTGCCGGGGTCACCTACATCGACAGCTCGGGATTAGGGGCGTTGGTGAGCGCGTTTACGAGCGTGAAGAAGCAAGGCGGAGAACTGAAGCTGGTGAAACTGTCGGAGCGCGTCGACGACCTCATGGAAGTTACGCGGCTGTATACGGTGTTCGATATTAAGAACGATGAGGCGGAAGCGGTGAAGTCGTTCGGCCGTGGGGCCGCGGCCGGGGCATAAGGAGGGCAGTCTAGGACACCAGGCCGCCTGAGGGTGGCCCCTACAAGCCCACAACCCCCACAACCCAAGAGACGGGACAGACGAGCGCTCGCTTGCTAAAATGAAAGGATATGCTGAACCAGATTTCGGGATTTGATGCGAACGCGCTGCGGCGCCAGCGCCGCAAAACGTATGGCGTGAAGGTGGGGTACGTCGTGGTGGGCGGGGGCGCGCCGGTCGTAGTGCAGTCCATGACCAACACGGATACGGCGGACGTGGAGACCACGCTGCAGCAGACGCTGGAGCTGGCCGAAGCCGGCAGCGAGATTGTGCGCTGGACGGTGAACGTGCCGGAAGCGGCAGAAGCTGTCCCGGTCATCAAGAAGCGCCTGCTGGATGCCGGCTGCAACGTGCCGATCATCGGGGATTTCCATTACAACGGGCACGTGCTGCTGACGAAGTATCCTGAGTGCGCCGCGACGCTGGACAAGTACCGCATCAATCCGGGGAACGTGGGCGCGGGGCAGCGGCGCGACGAACAGTTCTCGACCATCTGCAAAGTGGCCGTGGACCACGGCAAGCCGGTGCGCATCGGCGTGAATGGCGGCTCGCTGAACCAGGAATTGGTGATGCGCAAGATGCAGGAAAACACGGACAAAAACCTGGGCAAATTGAGCGAAGAGATCATCAACGATTGCATGGTGATTTCCGCGCTGGAATCGACGGAGCTGGCGCTCGAGAGCGGGCTCCGCAACGACCAGATCATCATTTCGTGCAAGACTTCGCGGCCGCGCGACCTGATTACCGTGTACCGCGATTTATCGAGCAGGACGCAGCAGCCGCTGCATCTGGGATTGACCGAAGCGGGCATGGGGATGAAGGGCCTGGTGTGGTCGGCCGCGTCGCTGGGGATACTGCTTTATGAGGGGATCGGCGACACCATCCGGATTTCCCTGACCCCCCGGCCGGGAGGCGACCGCCGCGAAGAGGTTTATGCGTGCTGCGAACTGCTGCAGGCGCTGGGAATGCGGTCGTTTGCGCCGAGCGTGACCGCGTGCCCCGGCTGCGGTCGTACGACCAGCACGACGTTTCAGGAGCTGGCGGAACGGATTCAGGCCTACATCCGGGACATGATGCCAACGTGGAAAACGCAGTATGAGGGCGTGGAG
>CAZGFL010000112.1:0-84953 GCA_964524985.1 uncultured Acidobacteriaceae bacterium | reverse complement strand
CTCTCATTTGGCTCCGAAGCACACGTTGGCAGCCGTCGAGCGGTTGGACGCTCCCACAGTGACTCCAACCGACACCACTACCGACACCAGCGTCTTCGAGCAGCCAGTAGCGCAAGCGATCGCGTTGCAGTAAGTCTTTGTTTTAGTTAGATTTGTGGTGCCGATGCCCGGGTGGCGGAATGGCAGACGCTGAGGACTTAAAATCCTCCGGGGATTTTTCCTCATGTGGGTTCGACTCCCACCCCGGGCACCAGTCCTCCCGCGATTCAGGACTCGGTTTCGTGGCAACGCACGACCCGCGAAGGCCCTTGGTGAAGACTCAGGAAGAGCTCCGTTATCTCGAAGACCGATGGGACGACCGCGTCGCAAGCTCGCTGGACGCTCCCGAGCTGCTGCGCTACCGCTCCAACTTGCTGGGCTCTGACTTGCGAATTACCAATTTTGGCGGCGGAAATACCAGCTCAAAGATTATGGAGTCCGATCCGCTGGATTCTTCCAGGAAAGAAGTGCTGTGGATTAAGGGAAGCGGCGGAGACATCGGAAGCATGCAGCGCAAAGGATTCGCCACCCTTTATCTCGACAAGCTGCATTCCCTGGCGGCTCGCTATCGGGGTGTGGACTTTGAAGACGAGATGGTGGAAATGTACGCGCTGTGTGCTTTCGGGAACAACGCCGTTGCGGCTTCCATCGATACGCCCCTGCATGCGTTTCTTCCCTTCGCGCATATCGACCATTTGCACCCCGATTGGGGGATAGCGCTGGCGGCGGCAGCCAACGGCCGCGCAAAGATGGAAGAATTCAATTCCGCGTTCGGGCACAGACTTGTGTGGCTGCCCTGGCAGCGGCCTGGCTTTGAGCTGGCAATGATGCTGCGCAACGTAGTGAGCGCGAACTCCGGTTGCGATGGCGTCGTGCTAGGTGGGCACGGGCTGTTTACCTGGGGCCCCACGCAGCGCGAATGCTATGTGAACACCCTCACGGTCATTGACCATTTGGGGCAATTCGTCTCTGAGCATTTGGAAAAGAAGGGTGAAGGCCTATTTGGCGGCTCGCGCTGCGGCACTTTGGACGATCACCGTGCTCTGGCAACGGAAGTCCTCCCCTATGTGCGCGGGCGCGTCTCGGCTCAACAACGCTGGATTGCGCATTTTAATGATTTGCCGGAGATTCTGCGCTTTGTAAATTCGGCGGAAGCACAGCGGTTCGCGCACCTTGGCACCAGTTGCCCGGATCATTTCATTCGGACAAAGATACGGCCACTCTTCGTGCCATGGGAGCCGCGGAAGGATCTTGCGGGTTTGCGAGAGCAATTCGATGGTGCGCTGACCAAGTACCGCGAAGAATATCGCGACTATCACAAATCCTTTGCGAAACAGGGTTTTCCCGCAATCCGCGATGCAAATCCCACGGTTGTCTTGATACCCGGAATCGGCATGTTCAGCTTCGGAAAGAATAAGACAGAGGCGCGCATCACCGGCGAGTTTTACACCAACGCGGTGCACGTCATGGAAGGCGCGGGCGCACTTGGCACAGGGGCCACTCCGGATGTACTTCCACAAGCCGGACCGGCAGCAAAAAGCGAAGCATTCAGCGTGTATTCCAACTATGTTGCGCTTCCTCCTTCCGAGGCGTTTCGCATCGAGTATTGGCAGTTGGAAGAAGCTAAGATTCGCAGGCAACCTCAGGAAAAAGAGCTGAGCCGGCAAGTGTGTCTGGTGGTCGGCGGAGCCAATGGGATTGGCCGCGAAACGGCGCTTCTCGCGAGCCAACGGGGAGCCCATGTCGTCGTCGCCGACAAGGACCTCGAATCCGCAAAGAAAGTGGCTGAGGAAGCGCTGAAATCCGGCGGCAAAGAGGCAGCGGTTGCCGTGGCAATCGACATTCGCGATCGGGATTCCATTCGCCGCGCGTTCCGCGAGGCGATCGCCGCCTATGGTGGCCTCGACATCATCGTAAACACGGCCGCCATTTTCCCCTCGTCCACTGACGGACAAATCAGTGACGCGCAGTGGGCCCTAACGATGGACGTGAATGTCACTGCCAATCACCGCTTACTCGAGGAAGCTGGCAAAATGCTGCAAGAGCAGGCACTGCCTGCGAGCGTGGTGTTAGTCAGCTCGGCAAATGCCGTCGTGCCCAAACGCGGAAGCGAGGCCTACGACGTAAGCAAGGCGGCGGTCAGTCATCTCGTTCGCGAGTTTGCCATTTCGCTCGCGCCCCTGGTCCGCGTCAATGGGATTAGTCCAGCCACGGTCGTCAAAGGCTCGACAATGTTCCCTCGCGACCGCGTGATTGCCTCGCTCAAGAAATATGCAATCCCGTTCGACACGGCAGCGACCGATGAGGTACTGCGCTCCACTCTCTCGAGATTCTATGCGGAACGAACGCTGACGCATCAGCCCATCGAGCCGAAGGATTGTGCGGCCGCTATCCTGTTCCTGGCAGGCCCACAGTCGCGTTGTACCACGGGTCACCTTATCCCCGTCGATGGAGGGCTGACGGAAGCATTCCTGCGGTAGGCGTGGTGTGCGCGCAGTGCTCGACATATCAGTACACGCAGAACCTAGAGAACGTGAATGGAATTCTCGAATCAAAAAGCTCTGGTCGCTGTGGATCTAGGGGCGCAGAGTTGTCGCGTCTCCTTGTTGCGCTGGAGTCAGGGAGAACCGTGCTTTCGCACGGTGCACCGATTCCCCAATGCCCCTGCCCCCATGCCGGACGGCCTGCACTGGGACCTCGCCGCCATTCTTGCAGGAATCAAAACCGGACTTCGTCTGTGCGCAAAAGAGGCGCCGGAAGGGGTTGCCTCGATCGGTGTAGATGGCTGGGCAGTCGATTATGTTCGCCTCGGAGAAAATGGACAGCCCGTCGCGCTGCCGTTTTGCTATCGTGACATCAGAACGGAACAGGCGGAGAAGGCGGTTCACGCCTTGTTGACTCCCTCTCGGCTCTACGCTTTGACGGGAATTCAAATTCTACGCATCAACACACTCTATCAGTTGTACGCCGACCAGTCGGCCGGGTTGCATCCGCACTCACACTGGCTCAACGTGCCCGAATTCATCTGCTGCTCTCTGGGCGGGAAGCGCGTGAGTGAGTACACCAATGCAACGCATACGGGCCTGGTGGCACTTGGCACGCAGAATTGGTGCGCAGAGATCTTTCAGGCGACCGGATTGGATGCAAAGGCCGCGCCCGAAATTGTCCCCAGCGGAACTTGTATTGGCAAAATCAGCGGCGACTTGGCTGACTTGCCGGAGTTGCGCGGCGCGCAAATCGTCGTTCCGGCCTGTCACGACACCGCCTCTGCCATCGCGGCGATCCCTGCAGAAGGAGACGACTGGGCCTTCATCAGCTCCGGCACATGGTCCCTGGTAGGTACCGTCCTTGATGCCCCCTGCGTTTCAGAGGCCGCTCGCGCTTTGAATTTCACCAATCTCGGTGGTGTCGGCGGGAAAATCTGTTTCTTGAAAAATGTGAATGGCATGTGGTTATTAAAGCAGTGCATGGAGGAATGGGGGCGGAACGGCTCTCGCTGGACACTTCAGGATTTGCTGTCCGCTTGCGAATCCCAACCGCCACCAAACTGTCTGATTGACGTGGACGATCCGCAACTGCTCTTGCCCGGCGACATGCTCACCAAACTGAACGCCCAATTGGAGCACCAGGGACAGGCGAAACTCCAAGCCAATGACCGGGACATCCCGGCAATGGCCAGCCTGATCTTCCACAGTCTGGCGGCTCGCTATGCGGACGTTCTTTCCTCCATCGAAAAGACAACGGGCAAGAAGCTGAAGCGACTTTTTATCGTTGGTGGCGGCAATCAGAATGCTTTTCTGAACCGCCTGACGTCCGAGCGTAGCGGGTTGCACGTCATTTTGGGCTCCACGGAAAGTACAACCATCGGAAACTTCGCGGTACAAATGGCCGCTCTGCAAGGTGATTGGCAGCCTTCGTTGGGAGTTTCGAGCGTTGCTGTGACGCGCTGGGCCGAACGGCTTGCATCTCGGACATCGGCGCCTCATGTCAGTCACGCGAAGGGATGAAGAAGCCAAAGGCTGCGTCAAGTCGTAATGGAGACTACGCATGAATGACAAGTCGGTCGAAATCGTCTGGAAAGCGCTAGACAAGCTGAACATTGAGCTTCCTTCCTGGGGCTTCGCCAATACCGGCACGCGCTTTGGGAAGTTCATTCAGCCCGCTGCGGCGACTTCGATTGAAGAAAAATTCAGCGACGCCGCGCAAGTGCATGCGGTGACCGGCGCCTGCAAGACCCTGGCCCTGCATGTGCAGTGGGATCTGCCCAATGGTCTGAAGGATGTTGGCGAAGTCCAGAAGCTGGCCAAAAAGTTTTCCATTCGCCCTGGCTCCATTAATCCGAATATTTTTCAAAATCAGGAATACAAATACGGTTCGATCGGCAACCCGGACCCAGCCATCCGGCGAATGGCCCTCAACCACATTCTGGAATGCGTGGCTATCGCCGATGCCCTGGGCTCCCGCGACGTTTCGCCATGGTTCGCCGATGGTTCAAACTATCCCGGGACGCAAAACATCCGCAAAAGAATTGGCTATTTTGAGGAGGGCCTGAGAGAAGTTCATGCTGCGCTGAAGCCCGGCCAGCGCTTGCTCGTAGAATACAAACCGTTCGAGCCGGCCTTCTATCATACCGATATCGCCGACTGGGGCATGGCATATTTGCTCTCAAAAAAAGCAGGCCCTCAGGCTTTCGTTCTCGTGGATACCGGCCACCACTATCAGGCCCAAAACATCGAGCAGATTGTGGCGTGGCTCTTGCACCATCAGATGATCGGCGGCTTCCATTTCAACGACCGCCGCTACGCGGACGACGATCTCACGCTAGGCTCCATCGATCCGTATCAGGTGTTTCGCATCTTTCACGAGATCCACATATTCGAATGGGAAACGCAGACGACCGCCGACATTGCCTACATGGTGGACCAAAGCCATAACCTCAAGGGAAAGATCGAAGCCATGATCCAGACCGTTTGCACCGCGCAAGAGCTGTACGCCCGCGCGGCGCTGGTGGATCACGAGCGGCTCTCGAAACTCCAGCAGGCGTGCTCGCTCGTGGACGCTGAAGAGACCTTGCGCTCAACTTTCTGGCAGGATGTGCGCCCGGTGGTTCGCGACTGGCGAAAATCGCACGGTTTGCCGGAAGACCCCATGCAGGCCTTCCGCGCCAGCGGCTATCTCGAACGCACTACCAAAGAGAGAGCGGGCAAGAACCTCGGGGCCTCCGCGAGCTATGCCTGATTTTCCCCCGATTCAGCATAAGCAGATTTCGCCGGACTGTCTTAGGACGTGACTTCTTCTGGATCCTGTGGTTAATGGAGCTTCCATGCAGCGCATTTGTTTTGTTCTCCAGGTGAAGCCCGACAGAATTCAGGAATACAAACAGCGCCACCGCTCCGTGTGGCCCGAGATGAAAAGAGCTCTCCAGGAAACGGGCTGGAGCAATTACTCGCTTTTCCTGCGGCCAGATGGTCTCTTGGTTGGCTACCTAGAAACCGAGGATTTCGAGCAAGCCCGCGCCGGGATGACTCGCCGCGAGGTGAATGAACGCTGGCAACGCGAGATGGCCGGATTCTTTGTCCAGTCGGAAGGACTGCTGCCCGACCGAGCGATGGCACCGCTCGAAGAGGTCTTTCATGTCTGATTCACGCTCGAGGTGCGTGGGATGCCCAATCCTGCCCTAGGTGTTTTCTTCCATTGGCTCGGCGGTTTGGCCTCGGCAAGTTTCTACGTACCCTATCGCGGCGTGAAGCGCTGGTCTTGGGAAACGTACTGGCTTGTGGGGGGCTTCTTCAGTTGGATTATTGCGCCGTGGATACTCGGTCTGCTGATGACCCGGGATCTGCTTCAAGTTCTTTCCGAGGCGCCCGCCTCCGTCATCTTCTGGGCCATTTTCTTCGGTCTGCTTTGGGGAGTTGGCGGACTCACCTTTGGGCTGACCATGCGCTTCCTCGGCTTGTCGCTCGGCATGGCTGTCGTCCTGGGTTTGTGCGCCGCGTTCGGCACCTTAATGCCTCCGATTTTCAGCGGCGTCTTTGTTTCACAAGTTCTTGGAACGACGTCAGGACGAGTCATTCTTTTCGGTGTTTTTGTTTGCTTGCTCGGGATTGCCGCGGCCGGCATCGCTGGCATATTCAAGGAACGGGTGATGACCGCAGAGCAGAAGAAGCAGGTCATCAAAGAGTTCGACTTGAAGAAAGGCATCGCGGTTGCCATTTTGTCAGGAGTGATGAGCGCCTGTTTCGCGTACGGACTCGCCGCCGGTTCGCCGATCAAGGCTCTCACTTTGAAACATGGCACGGCTACTCTCTGGCAGGGTTTGCCGGTGTTGGTCGTCGTTTTGATCGGCGGATTCACCACGAATTTTGTGTGGTGTCTCGCGCTGAATATCAGAAACAAGACGGGCTTTCAGTACTTCACAGCCAGCACCGAAAAATACAAGTTGATTGAAAACGTGCCCATTCTGGAAACCGCCATCGACGCCCCCAGCCGGGAAGTCGTGGAACATATTCCTTCTTCGGCCCCCACCGATTCGCAGCCAGTCCCCATGCTCGCGAACTATCTTCTCTGCGCCCTTGCCGGAACTACCTGGTACTTTCAGTTCTTCTTCTACACCATGGGCGAAACGCAGATGGGCAAGTACGGTTTCTCTAGTTGGACCCTGCACATGGCCAGCATCATTATTTTCAGCACGCTTTGGGGCCTGGGCTTCAAGGAATGGAAAGGCGCAGGCGCTCCCGCCATGAGATTTTTGAGCCTTGCGCTTTTCTTGCTGGTGGGATCAACGGTGATCGTCGGCTACGGAAACTTCCTCGCAGCAGGCGCCCACTAGTTTGGGCCGCAAACCCGCAACTCAATCCCGCGAGGAAACACCCGTGGGTACCAGCTTTTCAGTATAGGGATACGAGGTTTCGTTACTGGCTCTCAAGTGCGCCCGGGCGGGTAGTGCCGCAATCAATCTCCGCGTGTATTCATGCCGCGGCGAATCGAAAATCACGTCGGGTGTATCGCACTCCGCGATCTCGCCTTCGCGCAAAATGGCAATTCGGTGACACAGAGCGGCCACGGAAAGCAGATCGTGCGAAATGTACAGGATAGCTGTGTTCAGTTCGCGGTTGAGCCGCGTGAACAGCGCCAGAATTTCGGATTGTGTAATCGTGTCCAATGCGCTTGTTGGTTCATCCGCGATCAATAATGCCGGCCGGTGAAGTATCGCCATGGCGATGGTCACTCGCTGCCCTTGCCCCACGCTGAGTTGCGATGGCCGCCTTCGCAGGAACTCGTCGTCCTCGGGGAGACTCACACTTTTCAAGGCTGCTCGCACGGCATCAAGGCATTCCGCCTTCGTCCCCTTGGCGTGCGCCCGCCACGCCTCTTTCAGCTGTGTCCCAATCCGCAGCGCGGGATTTAGAGAGGTTAGCGGACTCTGCAGTACCACGCTCATTTGCCGCCCGCGAATCTCGCGCAGCTGGCTCTCCGTCTTCCGCAGCAGATTCTCGTTCTGAAAGAGGACTTCGCCGTAGGCCTTGGCGCCCTTCAGATGCGCCAGTTGCAGAAGACCCAGCGCAAGCGTGCTCTTGCCTGACCCGCTTTCCCCTACGAGCCCTAAAATCTCTCCGCGATGAATTTCCAGGCAGATATTCCGGAGGACACCCGGTTTGTTCGGGTAGTCCACGGAAAGCCTTACTGAAAGGAGCGGAGATTCCAGGGTCATTTCTTCGCGCCAAGTTCCGGTGCTGGCCCAAGCCGAAGCGTATCCGCGTTCCAAAAACCCTGGGGACTTAGAACCACCGGAAGCGCACCAACCACCGCGGGAGACACGGCCACTAGGACGTCCTTGTTGATCAGGTAGATGAACGGCTGTTGTTCGGCGACGATTTGCTGGACCTGGTCAAACTTTGCCTTGCGTTCTTTTTCCGTGGCCGCGCTGGCTTGTTCGCGCATCAATTTGTCGATTTCCGCCTCCCATGCGGTGGCGGGAGTTTTCTGACTCGGGTTCCACTGGTGGTTCTCGCCGGTGCTCAGCCAGACATTCATCTGGCCATTTGGATCCAGATCTGTGTTCACCAGCCCCAGAATGCAAGCCTCATAGCCGAACGTGCGCGTCATTCTTTCGATCAACGATGGAAAATCCAGCGTGACCACATTCACCTTGATTCCCACCTGCGAAAGGTCTTGCTGGATCATCGTGGCTATCTTTTCGCGTGCGGCGTTCCCCGAATTCGTCGCGACCGTAAATTCCACGGGGTGGCCCGCCCGATCCTTCAAGGTATCGTTTTCCAGGCGGAAGCCTGCCTGCGTAAGAAGGCGCACCGCGCCCTGCGGGTCGTATTTCGGGTCCGGCAGCGCAGTATTGAACCAAAACTGGTTCGAGGGCGAAACCGGTCCATAAGCGGGTTTTGCGAAACCGGCGTAGACAATCCGGCAAAGGTCCGCGCGGTTGATCGCCATGGATATGGCCTTGCGGAATTCCCGCGTGCCAAACCAGGCCTTCTTATATTCCGGCAGTGGCGCGGTCGGAACCTGGTTGAACCACAGCTCCTCAGCATCGAGTCCCGTGCCTGCGTTTTTTGCCACCGCCGGGTTTTCCTGCCGCAAGCGCTCAAACTGCTCCGCATCCAGCCGGTTAATCAGTTGGAGTTCTCCGCGACGGAATCGCATCAGCTCGATGTCGCGATTGCGCTGAATATCCAGCCGCACGCTGTCGATATACGGCAAAGCGTGCCCTTGCGCATCGTGTTTCCAGTAGTTCGGATTCTTTTGGAGCAAAACATAAGAGCCCGCCTTGTACTCGGCCACATAGAACGGGCCCAGCACCGCCATTTCCTTCTTTGGCGAGTGCGCGGACAGGACCGCCACCTGATCGAACAGGCGCTCCAACCCCGCGATCGGCGCTGGGAACGTGATCAACGCGACGTCCGTCGCCGGTGTCTGTACCTGCACGGCTCCCTCTCCCGCCCGGAAAGCATCGCCCGTGGGTGAATGCGTGGCCGGGTCCATCAGTAACCGCATCGTGTACGCCACGTCTTCCGAAGTGAACGGGGTGCCGTCCGAAAAATAAATCCCCTGGCGCAAGTGAAACGTAATCGTGCGCCGGTCCTTCGAGACCACCCAGGAATTCGCCAGTCCCGGTTCCAGTGTTTGCGACTGCCGATTGAGGCGGATCAGCACGCCACCAGTCAGGTAACGGATGCTCTCCGAGGCTTCGTCTTCCACCAGCACGGGATTAAATGTTTTCGGCTCGCCGTGCAGGCAAAAGTGCAATTCGCCGCCGGTTTGCGCTCGAGCGGAAAAAGCGAAAGCCACCAGGATTCCCAAGGCCAGGTATTTCAACGATCGGCGCATCACGCAGGTTCCTCCTGTGCGGGCAAGCTGACTTGAAAGCAGATCACCACCACAACAAGCAGAATCAGGGGCGCGAGCCGCCACGGGTTCGCGCTGACCGCAGAAAAGTCTTCCAGGCCGCGCAGCAGATTGCCCCACGACGGTAGCGGTTCCATTACGCCGAGTCCCAGCATGCTCAGCGTGGCCTCGGTCAAGACGAATACCGGAATCGAAATCCAGAACTGTGCGAGCAGAATCGGCCGCAGGTTCGGCAGGACATGCCGCAGGACCATCCTCCACCGCCCGCAGCCCGTGGCCCGCGCCAGCAGCACGAAGTCTGAATCGCGAAGATTTTTTGCCACGGCCCACACCACGCGAAGCGAAGACGGCCAGCCCAGCGCCCCCAGCAGAACGAATGTCGCGACGATCGAGAGCATTGGAGAAATGTTCAGCGGCAGCACGGCACGCAGCGCGAGAAGCACAAACAGCAGGGGAAGCGCCATGGATAAGTCCGCCGCCGCGAGAAGCAGCTTCTCCCACCATCCACCCAGGAGCCCCGCGACGGCCCCGAAAACTCCCGCAATCACTGTCGACAGCAGCGCCGCAGCCGGAGCCAATAGCAATGAAACGCGCGTTCCGTAGACCAGCCGCGCAAAGGCATCTCTTCCGAGACTGTCTGTTCCCAGTAAGTGTGAAGCAGATGGCGCCGCGTTCGGCCGCTCGCGGAACTGTCGCGCATACGAATACGGGCTGACCGCACCCGCAAACAAACCCGCGGCGAAAATGATGCACAAGATCCCGGCAGCGAAGGCGCGCAGCTTCCTGCTGGATCTCACAACGCCCTCTCATTCGCCAGGTTGGCCAGCGAATTGGCGGCCACAGTGATCAGTGTGACCAGCAGCGTCAAGTTCATGATCAGCGGCAAGTCCCGGTTTAGCGCCGCCTGCCAGGCGAGTTGCCCTACACCTGGGGAATCGCACAGCGCCTCAATGGGAATCGCCGCTCCGAACGCGAGGCTCAAAGAGACTCCCAGCAAGGCAAAAAGAGCCGGCGTGACCAGTGGAAAGATGTGCCGGAACAGAATTCTTGCGTTCCCGATTCCCCGCGCTTGCGCCGCCAACACGCAAGGCTGGGCAGCGGCTTGCCCCAGCAGGTTTCCCAAATAGCGATGCAATTTCGGGAATAACACCACTGCGATGGCTACAAAAACGGGCGCGCGAAGGTATACACACAACATCGCGACGACCACCGCAGGCAGCGCAATCAGCAGTCCGCTTGCCAGCGTCCCGGATAGATCAAAAGAAACGCTGCGAAGAAAAAAACTGGAGAGCGAAACTGCCAGTGCCAGCCCCCACGCGGCGAGTACCCCAAACAATACCGTTTTCGCCGTCACCGGCAGACGCTCTCGGATCAGGGAAGCGATGGGGCGCTGTAACCATTCGGACGTGCCCAAGTCCCCGTGAATGGCTCTAGCAAGGTAGCGCCCATAATACGAGAAGATTCCCGAGTCTTCGCGGTGCGAGTTTCGAATCGCCTCCACGCTTCCCGAGCTCAGCCGCGGATCCAGTTCACGTTCATCCACTCCATAGCCCGGAGCAAAACGCACAAGCGTGGCGCATAGAAGCCCGCCGAGCAAAGAAAGCACCGCCAGCGCGCACAACCGCTGTCCGAGTTTTTCGATGGCGTCTTTCATGTCGCTTCACGCGTTGCTGTTGCTGAGCGCGCGGAGCTCCCCTCATTCAACGGCTTGCAGCTTCGTTATTTCCCCAAATCGCTTGTAGTAATTTTCCTTCGATTCGTACATCCGTCGGTCGGCTTCCGATAGCAGCTCCTCGGCCGTATCGCCATCCTCTGGGTAGAACGCGCACCCGATACTCACGGTGACCACTTTCGCTCCGCAAATCGCTTGGCCCGCGTCTTCCACCGCGCGCTCCACCCGCGGTTTCAGCTCATCCACCCAATCTTTGGTCAGCTCCGCCAGCACGAATACGAACTCGTCTCCTCCCAGACGGCCCACTTGGTCATATTCGCGGCAGGAGCTCTTCAGCCTTCGCGCAATCTCTTGCAGGAGCTTGTTCCCCACGAGATGGCCGTAGTTGTCATTCACGCTCTTAAATCCGTTCAAGTCGCACAGGAACACCGCGAGCGGGAGCTTGCTGCGCCGGGCTCGGGCAATTTCTTTTTCCAGAACGTCGCAGATTGAGCGCGCGTTCGGCAGGTCTGTCAGGAAGTCGGTGCTCGCCGTATCTCGCGCCCTTTCGTACTGAATGGCGTTCTCTACCGACAGGCCCAGTTTCGAGCTCGCGGCAAGGAGCAGCCGCAAGTGGTCCTTCGTGAAACCCTGCTTCTCCCGCAGGTAAAGCGTGAGAACGCCAGCGACCCCTTCGCGTCCCCGCAGCGGAACCGACAGAGCCGACTGCAGCTCGGAAACGCGGGCCTGATCCCCGAGGTATTTTGTCTCCGCCGCGGGATCTCCGTTGATGATGGGCTGCTCGGTCTGCGCCACCCAGCCGGTTACGCCCTGGCCCAGCGGCATCTTGATCGTCGTGAACAGGTCGTAATCTACTCCGTGCGCATATCGCGGAATCAGTTTTCCGTCCTCGTAAACATAGAAGACGATCGAATCGTGCGGAATCAACTCCTTCAACCGCGCGGCCACCACGGAAAGGGTTTCCCGAAAGCTCAAGGAGTTGCCCAGTGTTTGCGCCAGCTCAAAAAGCAATTGTGCTTCCTGCCGCGCCGATACGATAGACGCCAGGAACTTCGCCGACCGCACTTCCGCCTCGTTTGGCACTTCCGCGAATCCTGCTGAAGGCGCAGCAAGCCCATCCACCTTCGGAATCAGCGGGAACAGCCTGCCTTCCTTTTCCAACTTGCTGACCGCCTCTTCCAGTTCCCGGTAGCGTCGCTCGATGCACTGCACCACGCGCGGATCAAAACTCTTCCCGCTCTCCGACCGCAGATGCGCCATCGCTTCATCCGGCGACATCGCGCGCCGGTACGGCCGTTCCGAAGTTAGAGCGTCAAAGCAATCGACGACCGACAGAATCCTTGCGCCAATGGGAATGGCTTCTCGCGAGATGGCATCCGGGTACCCCGTCCCGTCCCACTTTTCGTGATGCGAACGCACGATGGGCACTACCGGGTAGGGAAACTGCACGCGATCCAGAATTTCCGCGCCCACCACCGGATGGATTTTCATCTTCTCGAACTCTTCCGGCGTCAGCCGTCCGGGCTTCGACAGAATCTGCTCCGGCACCGCCAGCTTGCCGATGTCATGGAGCATGGCTGCGGCTCGGATCGCGCTTAGTTGCGATTCATCCAGTCCCAGGTCTTTGCCCATTTGCATGGCGAAGGTCTGCACGCGCTTCAAGTGATCGTGCGTATTGTGATCTTTCGCCTCAATCGCCAAAGACAGCGCCTCGATTGTGCGCAAGTGGAGGTCGGCAATCGCTTCGGTGTGTTTCTTCTCCGCTTCCAGCCGATCGAGATACGTTCGGTAGGATCGGTAAATCCAATAGACGACGGGCAGCACCAGGATGGCCACCTGCCATCCCAGCGCATGGTGGATGATGCTCACTCCTCCAGCAATCAGCGCTCCCAGCAAATAGTAAGGGAACGACCAGAGATAGCATTCCTTCCATACCAGGATCGGATTCCGCCTCTCGCTCATGGCGATGACGCCGGAGACCGACATGGTGTTCATCGCGAAATATGTCGTGGACGCCGCGGCCAGCAGCAGCGGCCACCGCAGCCCTAGTCGGTAGGCAAGCTGGCTATGAAAGACAACGTTGGCCGCAGTGATGGAAATGGCCAGGTTCGCCAGGTTGAACAGCATCTGCACCAGCCGTGGACGGGGCTTCGACTGCCACAACGATTGCACCAGTCCACCCAAGCACCCCATCAGCAGCGTCTCTGGATAGGATAGGTCGAGAATGCCCACCAAAATAAACAGGAAATTCGCGGACATTGTCGCCTGGATGCCGGGCAGCCTCACCTTGAACAGCGACGCTCCCAACGCCACACCGAGAAAGCAGGCGAAGCGCAGAGAGTTATCCGTGTGCCAATGCAGCAGCACGTACGGAAGCATCGGGAGGCCGACTGCCACCTGGGTCAGGATGAAAATCGTCGCAGGCCAGCCTAGAAAAGTGTTGCGGCCTGGAAGGCTCCAAAGATCCTTCCACCGCGCCGCTATCTTTCTGGCCAGGCTTTCTTTTGAGCTTTGCTGAGGCTGAAAGTCGAAAGCGGATTCTTCTCGAGCCGGCGGTTCGAGCGGACCGGAAACATTTTTCTTCTGCAAGACGTCTTCTGACATCTTTGCCAACCTCAAGCAGGGGCCGTCCAGGCAGACCACCCCCGTTCAAGCCAGCTTGAGATGCATATAGGTAGCTGCCAATAGTACTAGCAGTGGCCTGTGCTTCAAGATGAACCCGACCTAAACCCTGTAGTTTCCGGGTCTTACTTCGGACCGTCTCTGCACTGGTTCCTGGCAACAGCAACCTGCTGTCCTACTGGCAATCGTGGTCAAGAACATCCAAACTCTCGTACTAGTAGAACCCCACCCCTGTACCATGGCCGTACCCAGCCACCTGTCCTAAAACTGTCCATTCTGAATCACGGGTCTCTCCCCGGACCCTCGCCCCTTGTTCGCAGGAGGATCGAAAGATGAACGGCTCCGGCAACCTGAAGAACGGGATTCGAACCGGCGAAGGTCTGCTTAAGACCACGACTTGGGGCGCCCTAATCGCCCTCTCTCTCCTGGCCGCGGCGTGGGGTTTCACGGGACACATCGACAATACCCACAATGGCCAAGACACCGTGACGCTGGCCACACTGGAATCCCAACATACCGACCAGATTCAGAATCCCTCTTATTCGGACCTGGGCTCATCGTCCTACAGCCGGAACCAGGTTTTCGCGCATGATTCTCTTTCTTCTTCTCGCAGCTTTGGCCAGAAAGCCGCATCTGCCCCCTCCGCTCTGTGGCAGCGGCCTCCGATTCCTCCCACAACCTCAGCCCACACGATTCACCAGCTTGAGGCAAAGAACCAGTCACCGGACAACCCTTCGTTTGGCTCTGGACAGAATCCCCCGGCCACTCCTGCGGCCAAGATTTCCCCGGACCTGAAGGGTGTCGATCCGCAATCCCCGGTGGACGTCATTGTGCAGTTCCGTCACGCTCCCGCAGCCGATGAACTCTCGAGTGACGGCGCGGTTACGAAATCCGAGCTTTCCGTCGTGAATGCCCGCCTGGTTACCGTGCAGGGCGCCAATTTGGAGAGCCTCGCCTCTCACGACAATGTGGCTTACGTCTCTCCCAATCGCAAAGTCCGTGGATCCTTGGACCACGTCGTCACTGCCATCAATGCGGATATCGCCTTCTCCAACGGCTGGAACGGCACCGGTGTTGGCGTGGCTGTGCTGGATAGCGGCGTCGGAAGCGTCAACGACTTGAACTCTGACGGAAACACGGCTCCTTCTCGCGTTGTGTACAGCCAGAGTTTTGTCCCCAATGATTCCACCACGGCTGACCCCTTCGGACACGGCACGCACGTGTCCGGAATCATCGGCGGAAACGCCTACGATTCCCAGGTCAACACCTATCCTGGCGTTTATCGCGGCATCGCGCCCGAAGCGGACATCATCAATCTTCGCGTATTGGATAGCACTGGGGCTGGCTCCGACAGCACCGTGATTGCCGCCATTCAGCAAGCTATTGCTCTCCAGGGCACCTATAACATCCGCGTCATGAACCTCTCCCTGGCCCGTGGCGTCTATGAAAGCTACACGCAAGATCCACTGTGCCAGGCCGTGGAAGCCGCCTGGCAAGCCGGCATCGTGGTCGTCGTGGCTGCCGGAAACATGGGCGAGTACAACGGCGCCAACACAAACGGCTACGCCACCATCGGCGCTCCCGGAAACGACCCCTACGTCATCACCGTCGGCGCAACCAACACCCACGGCACCGGGACTCAAACGTCCCAGACGATGACCAGCTACAGCTCCAAAGGTCCCACCACTTTCGATCACGTCATCAAGCCGGACCTGGTCGCTCCTGGCAATAGGGTTGTCTCGCGAAAGGTCTATTACAGCAACGCTCTGGTGAGCGCTTACCCGGCCTTGGCCGTTTACCCGTGCAATTCGTCGCGGACAGCCTGCGGTTCCTCATATGGTCCCGCTCGTTATATGAGCCTCAGTGGTACGAGTATGGCCACCCCCGTGGTGAGCGGCGTTGCAGCTTTGCTGCTTCAAAAGAATCCCTCTATGACCCCCGATCAGGTGAAAGCTCGCCTGATGAAGACCGCTTGGAAGGGTTTCTCCCAGTACACTTCCGCAACCGACCAGGGAACCGGTGTCACCTATCAGATTGAGCAGGACATTTTCTCCGTTGGCGCGGGGGCCGTGGACGCCGCTGCGGCTTTGGCCAGCACCGACCTCGCGCCCGCCACGGTTGGCTCCGCGATGTCGCCCGCCGCGGTGTACAACTCCGTTACGAATACCGTCACCATCTCCGGAGCTCCCGGGACCGTCTGGAATAACTCCGTGGTCTGGGGCAACTCCGTTGTTTGGGGTAACTCGGTGGTTTGGGGCAACTCCGTTGTTTGGGGGAACTCCGTTGTTTGGGGCAACTCCGTCGTCTGGGGTAACAGTGATGGTAGCCTTGGGGACGGCAACTAGCCGGGTCCAGGTAGCAGCCTAGATGAACGAGAGAGCAACGATGCCCAGAAATGCAAAAACATATATCGCCCTCGTGATTGCCTCCAGCACCGCGGCGCTCTTGTTTGCCGCCGCAACTTGGTCTTCCGCCGGCCTTCGGCAGTTTGCCATCTATTTGGGACTCGCCGCGCTGGCCTCTGCTCTTAAGGTCCGGATTCCCGGTTTTGAGCTGACGGTCTCTCCCAATTTCGGCTTCCTTCTCCTCGGAATTGTGGCTCTGCCTTTCTCCCAGGTTGTGGCGATCAGCCTGGCCGCCGCGCTTGTCCAATCTTTGTGGGCCAGCGCCAAACGGCCTCGGCTCGTGCAAGTAGCCTTCAGCGCCGCGACACTCGTCGTCAGTAGCAGCGCCGCCTACGCCGTTTCTCATTCCCTTTTGGCTGTCCTTGGAGTGGCATCTCCTATCGCTTGCGCGACCATCGCGGGCTGCGTCTATTTCCCGCTGAACTCTGTTCTCGTCTCCATCGTCGTCGGCCTCGTCCAGGACCAGCCTCTCAATCAGGTCTGCCAGCACTGCTACGAATGGGTCTTCCCCTACTTCATGGGTGGAATCGCCTTCGTTGGCCTCGCGAGTGGCGCTTACATTCCTTCCGCCATCTGGAAGGGCGCCCTGGACCTGATTCCCGCTGCTGTTCTCGCCCACATTTACTTTCGGAACCGCGCGGCCCATCTCATCCCGGCCACTTTGCCGGCCTCCTCTGTGGAAGAGGAGGAGGAACCCGTAGAAGTCGGCTGAGGGTGCCCCGCCGAACCGGCTTCTCAAATGGGGCGAACCAGACCCTCCTCAGTTGCCCGCGTGTTACGCACCAGCAGCAACACGAGCATCATTCCCACAAATGGAACAAGCCCCGCGACAACGACCACCTTGTCGAAGGAATGTCCTGGCAGCGCTTGATTTGCGTCCGAAAAATACCCGATGAGCTTAAACGCGACGATGGTTCCAATTCCCGCTCCGGCGCCGCTTAGCCCACTCACGGACGCCACCGCTCCACCTGTGAAAAGGTCCGACGGCAAAACGTTCGCAATGGTCGAAAATGCCGCGTAACAAAACGTCGCCACCCCGAACAATGCCGCGATCGCAACGAGTTTCGTCGTGAATATCGTTGGAATCAGCAGCATCACCCCGAACCCTCCGAAAACCGCCAGCGCCTTGCGCGCCGCCCCCAGCGGCCAACCCTTCCGAATCAAGTATCCCGACGCAAATCCTCCGAAGAAGTTGCCCAGATCCGCCCCGATAAACGGAATCCATATGGCGATCAGACTGCTTTTCAGCGGAATGCCCTTCGCCACCAGGTACAGTGGAAACCAGTCGGTTATGAAAAACCACACCGGATCCGTCAGAGCTTTGGCGACAATCGTGCCCCACGTTTGCGGCAGCCGGAGCAAGCCACTCCAACTCATTCGCTGCGCCGCTCCGCCCGGCAGGCTCACTGCCTCGCTAAGGATCATCTCTCGTTCCTCTGAACCAATCCGCGGATGTTCTGCGGGCACGTAGTACATTCTCCGCCAGCCCCACAGCCAAACAAATCCCAGCAGGCCCGGCACCACGAATGCCGGACGCCAGCCCCATCGAAAATAAATGGGCAAAATGAGGAATGGCGCTACTGCCCCTCCGATCGATGAACCGCTGTCGAACAAAGCGGCCGCCAATCCCCTTTCGCGTTTGGGGAACCATTCCGAGACCGCCTTGGTGGCCCCGGGCCAATTCGCGGACTCGCCCGCGCCCAGTAGAAAGCGAAACGCCGCAAAGCTGTAGAAACCACTAGCTAGCGACGTGCCTATCGAAACAAGGGAATACCAGAGGACAGAAAGGCTCAAGCCTCTTCTCGTCCCCACGCGATCAATCAGTCTTCCGCACACCGCCTGCCCGATCGAGTACGCCACGCGAAAGCTGATCAGTAAATTGGCATAATCCGCGTGCGTCCAGTGATACGCATCCTTGAGAAAGGGCGCTAGCAACGCCAAAGTCTGCCGGTCGATGTAATTGATTACCGTGGAGGCAAACAGCAAGCCGCCAATCCACCAGCGCAGGTCGGATATGGGCCGTGCTTCGGATGAGGCGGTGTCGGAAATCGCCGCCATTGCTTCAACCGGTCCGCGCGGTCATGGTTGTCCTGACGTCTAACAACGAAGCGGAATCCCGGTCAAGATAAATCGTCGCGTTGGGATGCTTTCGTAAAACGGAAGCAGGTGCCAGCGGGCTGATCTCCCCCTCGATACAAGCTTTCACCGCTTTCGCCTTTCGCTGCTCTGGAACGGAGACGATGATCTCCTTTGCCCGCAACATTTGTCGAATAGACATCGAGATCGCTCGAGTAGGTACCTCGGCGACTGTCGCGAACCATCCTTCGTTCACCTGCTGCTGCCGGCATGCCTCATCGAGAACAACTACGAGATAGGGCTCATCGCTCTGAAAATCCGCTGGCGGATCGTTGAACGCCAGGTGTCCGTTTTCTCCGATTCCCGCAAAACATACGTCCACCGGTCGTGATGCCAGCTCTCTACCCACTTTCTTCGCCACTTCATGCGGGTCGCCTTCACCATCTAGAAAGTGATACCGCGCAATTCCAGTCCGCTGAATCAGCCGTTCCAAAAGATACTTCCGAAAACTCGCCGGGTGGGTGATCGGCAACCCCACATACTCATCCAGATGAAACATCTCTACGCGGCTCCAATCAATACCCGTTTCCTTCGTCAACTCCTCCAGGAATTCGAATTGCGAGGCACCGGTGGCTGCTACTACCCGTGCGAAACCCTGGCCGTGAATCGCCTCACGAATCGATTTCGCGGCGTGCGCCGCAGCCGCCCGGCCAACCGCTTGCTTGTCCGCAAGAATCTTAATCTGCAATGCAACAACCTCTTATCCCACAACTCAAGCGTCCGCCGGTAACTCTACGCGCTTGCCCGACGCGCACGCCGCATAAATCGCCTCGACCAGCGCCACGCTTCGCCGCCCTTCTTCACCCGAACACCGCGGTGTTCCGTTCGTTTGAATGGCGTGGATAAAATCATCGAGCGCCGCCTGGTGCCCGCGCACATCGCTCACTGTTGGCGACGTGGCACTGGCGTTCCGATCGTCACTGGTGCTGCGGAATCCTTGCGGTGCCTTCCGCAGGTCTGCGGCAATCAAACGGTCGTGCTCGACGATCACCGTGCCTTCCGAACCCGTCAGTTCCACTCGCCGTGGATATCCCGGATAAACCGACGTGGCCGCCTGCAGCGTCCCAATCGCGCCGCTTGTGAACTCCAGCGTTGCCGCCAATGTATCTTCCGTCTCAATCTTATGCAGCGCCGTCTTGCGCACCGCCTGCACCGCCTTCACGTCGCCGCAGATCCACAGCATGAGATCGGCCGTGTGAATGCCTTGGTTCATCAACGCTCCGCCCCCGTCCCAGCGAAGAACGCCCCTCCACCGCGAGCCCGCGTAATAACTCTCCGGCCGGAACCATTTCACCCGCGCGTCCACCAGAATCAGCTTCCCCAGAACTCCCGCATCGGCCCATTCCTTCACCTGTAGCAAATCCGCCTTGAACCGGTCTTGAAAAAACACTCCCAGCTTGACCTTTGCTTCCTTGGTCGCGGCAATCAACGCATCTGCTTGCGCCGTAGTAATGTCCAGCGGTTTCTCGGTCAGCACGTGCAATCCCCGCCGCGCCGCCGCAATTCCCTGCTCTGCATGCAGTCCCGACGGGCTCCCAATCGCGACAAAGTCCATCGGACGATGCGCGAGAAACTTCTCAAACTTGGTGCACGGCTCCGCACCATGCTCGGCGCTCAACCGCGCGACCTTCTCCGCATTGGTTCCGTAAACGGCCGCAATCGCCACTCCCGGAATTCCACGCGCCGCTCTCGCGTGCGTCTCCGAAATGTTCCCGCCGCCTATCAATCCGACATGAAGCGTCATAGGTCTTTCGGGTTTCGACTGCGCTTGCAAGGAAACACCAACTCGCTGGAAAAATGGAAGCCTACACTACGCTGCGCGAATCTCAAAAGGACCTTGCGCGTGTAGGGTGTGTCAGTTTGAATTTGTTGTTCGCGATGCAGTACGCCAAAAATTCAAACCGGCACACAACCGGAACGTGCTTCGCCTCAACCAGACTCAGCGCGAATTTCTACGTTTTGGGAATCTGCAAGGTCAGTCAAAGAAAAAGGACGGCTCTGTCTGCCGCATCATGCGGTCGCAGCTCCGTCCATTTTTTCTGGGATGTGGACCTCTGGGCAGGGGCTCCACTATCCTGTCTCGAAGCGTCAGGCTTCTGGGTAAGCCTGACGGCCGAGTCACATTCAGCCGCGAACCGTCAGCACCGGGCAGCGCGCCTTCACCACCACGTTATACGCGATGGTTGCCGGAACATGCCCTGCCAGGCTCTTCCGCGTCTTCGCCCCCATCACGATCAGGTCCGCGTTCGTCTCGCGCGCCAGCGTGAGGATTTCTTCTGTCGCTTCACCAAAAGTCGCTTTGAACTCCGGCTTGCACCAGTTCTCGACCCCCGCCGGCACCAACTGCTCTAGCCGGTCCACTGCGAATTCTCTCTGGCGCCGCACGCTCTCTTCCGTGAACGCCGTCGCTTCCTGGATCACGTGCAGCATCGTTAGCCGCGCCCCATGCTCCTGCGCCAGCGAGAATGCATGCGCCGCGGCCTTTTCCGCGCCCGGCCCGAAGTCCGTCGCAAATAGGATGTTCTTCAGGTCGACTTCACTCGCAATCTCACCTTTGACCTTCGGACCAACCGTGAGCACCGCGCAGTCCGCTTGCCGGAAAATTTCCTCCGCCACCGACCCAATCAGAATCTTCTGCACTTTTCCCCGCCCATGCGTCCCCGCAACCACCAGGTCGATCTCGTGCTTCTCAATCAGCTTCGCCAATACCGGCCAGACGTTCCCTTCTTCCAATAATACTTCATGGGGAATGCCACGGAGCTTGCCGGAGACGAGAATGTCGGCCATGCCCTGCTCGGCGGCCTGGCGCACTTTTTCGTAGGTGGCTTCGGCCAGAGAGGGTTCCGCGTAAAGGAACGGATCCGGCGCGAGCACATGCGTAAGGTAAATCCGCGCATCATAGCGGCGCGCAAGCGCCAAGGCATAGTCCAGAGCGCGGTCCGACTCCAACGAAAAATCTGTGGTCACCAAAATCTTGGTCAACGCCACTTTCTTGGCGATCTCTTGCACTGCCTTTGGCTCCATCACCTGCGCCTGCGTCATAAATCCTCCTTCGTCCCCGTCCCTTTGTTCCACGCACTCACGCGTTTCTTCACTCTGGGTCATTTGTGAAAGTGCACGCGCGGTTCCAAAGTGAGCGAGAGCCAATCTGTGGAAAACAAAGAACATGCGCACGTTTTCGCGCGTGTTTCAAATGAATTGGGTGCATTGGCACAGAAAGTTGCGCGAGAAAACCAAGCGTGACTTAAAACGGATGTGGAGTTTTACGGTGAGGAAAGAGGCAAAACAAAAGACAGCGGCGAGCACTGGTTGCGGCTCCCTGGAGGGGGCCATCGCGTCCGGAACCTCGACGCTCCTTGGCGATCCGTGCTCCGCCGCTGCCTCACTCGATCCTGCCTAGCCAGGGAACTGGGGGTTTCCCGGGCTATTCGTGGGCGTCCCGCTTTGTGCCGTATCCTTTCGAGCCTTCACCGCCTGCCCGCCGTCGCAAAGGGAACGCCCACAATTCAGAAAGACGGCAATCGCTCCATTGCCCTCCCTCTGAACAACCTCATAATTGAGCATCTTCATTTCCAAAGCATGGTAGGCTCACCGGACTGTATCCGCTTTCCTTTCATTCAGTTAGGGCAAGGCACGGATTTTTAGAGGCGCCGCGCGGTTCCCGTTCTGAGTCTTTTCACGCGAAACCAGGGTTTTCTCCACCACGGCGCACTCCGAAGCTGCCGAGCCTGGGCCACGAAGGCTACCACCACGGCCAGATCAAGCTGGCGCTCTAGCTCGCCGGCCGTCCCCATCGCCGACAACAAAGCAAGGACCGGTCACCTGGAGCGTGTGGATGAATAAGACCTGAAAGGACTTAGGGGATGCGCTCGGGCACCTCAAGGAGGAAGCGGTCACTAAAAAGCCCTGCATGTGCAAGAAATAAAAGGACTTAAGAATTTCTTACAATATTTTCCACCGATGACGGCACATAGGGACTTTCCGGGCACTCCGTTCTATCTCTTACAACGAATTGCCATTGCATTAGAATTATCGATGTAGGAAAGTGCGCCCCGGCTCAGGCCGAGGGCGTTTTTGTTTTGTCAGGTTTTAACACCCCGACTCCTGGTCGGGGGTTTTTGTTTTGCAGCGCCGGCCGTGCCCCCCTCGGGACGGCCGGCGTTTTTCATTTTCCCCCTCATGTGCCTCGGGCCCGTTGCTCTTCTGTGTTGAGCCTCCCTCGTTCGATCCGTCGAGATCCTTCGCTCCGCCTGCTAGCCCCCTAGCCCTGCGTGAAGCAGGTAGCCGCAGGTCAGCTCGGATGACAGGCATGGCCGAAAGGGACCAAGGAGGGACGCGCGCTTCGTTCGCTGCTTGCAGCAAGCAAGCTCAGGATGAACTAAAGCCCGCCCTACCTCAGCAAGGAAGCATTCCGAACTTCACTAAATCCCACCTCAGGACGAAAACATGAATACAGAGAAACCAAACGCTGAACTTGTGTGGAAACAATTCGAGGATGTGCTCGTGCCGCGGCTGCGCCAGACCGTCACCGACCGCGCCGTTTATAGTCATCTCGTGCGGCACAGCCGGCTCGAAGGGAAGCGCCAGCTCCACTTTTCCCTGGCCTGGCTCGCGCGGGGCACTCGCCTTTGCGATGGCGCGGTGCGCCCGGCGGTAGGCCGGCTCATCGACCATGGCGCATTGCGGCTGGTGGAGCGCAGCAAAGCCGGCCACGTGATCGAAGTGCTGTTGCCCGAGGAGATCGCTGCGGCACGGCCCGATAGCAGCGAGGCGTGCAAACCGGCGCAGCAAACGGATGCGGTCAGCCTCGAAGAGATGGATTTCGTGAACACAAGAGGGTTGCGGCAAGCGATCCACGCGCGCGAGCGGGGCGTGTGTTTTTATTGCCTGCGGCAAACCGCGTCAGGCGGGCAGTGCCTTGACCATGTGGTGCCGCAGGCCGAGTTCGGGCGCAATTCCTACCGCAACATCGTGTCTACGTGCCTGGAATGCAACTCGCGGAAAGGGGCACGCCCTGCCGCGGACTTTCTCCGCCTGTTCTACCGCGAGGGCCGTTTGACCGCCAAGGAACTCGGCGCGGGGCTCGGCGCGCTGAACGAACTCGCCGAAGGCAAACTCCGCCCCCCGCTGAACGGTGAGCGGGTGTAGGGGGCGCTTTAGCGCGTACCTCTTTGTTCGGATTCAATGTAAGGGCGGCTGCTCTTCACGCTTCTACGACTTGAATTTTGGCCGAGTTTATTGTTGCTCAGGGCGGGTGACCGGCGGGAAATGCATCCGGCTAACTAGGCCTTGGAAGCGGGGGTCGGAGCGCAAAGGCGCAAACCAGGGAGTGGAGTTGAGACCAACTATGTCGGGATCGTGAGCTTTGTATCCTTCTTCCAAAGCCGCCATCGCTTCTTTCTCCTTGCCCATTCCCACAAAAGCTGTGGCAAAGAGGAACGGACCCACAAAGCTCTTTTTGCTGGCCGCCCGCATCTCTTCCACAAGCTTGCCGGCTTGCTCGATGTTACCTAGTCGGCCGTAAACAAAGGCAGCGATCGACAGAAAGAAGGGGTCGCGGTGCGAGAGGGCGAGGCCTTTCTCCGCGTCCTGGAGGGCATCCGGGTAAATGCCTTTTTGGGAGTTCCCAGCAACCATGTCCAGGTACGCCCGCGGATCATTGGCATCCAACTCGAGGATCTTGCGTCCTTCGGCAATGGACCGATCATACTGCCCGGCACAAACTGCTGCGACGGCTGCGCCATGGTGAGCGGAAATCGAAAGCGGGTCCAAATCCACGGCCCGTTGAGCCTCGCTCATAGCCTCGGCCATGCGACCCATGGCAGCCAAATACACTGCGTACCAGCGATGCGAGGGGGCAAGTCCCGGGGCGAGAGCGATAGCTTGCTTGAACTCCTGGTCAGCAGCGGGCCAGTTCCAATCATCGTAAAAATAGATATATGCCAGCGAGATGTGGCTGTCCGGCAAATTGGAATCCAACTTCAGCGCTTGTTCTGCGTACTCCTTTGCCTTGGGCAGTGCTTCCTTAGGTGGCAATGCGAGCACGTAAAAATCCGAAAGACCGGCATAGGCAGGTGCGTAAGTGGGATCGAGCTGAATGGCCTGCTGAAAATAGTCTTTTGCGCGAAGAAAGGACTCGTCCTGCTTTTGCATGAAGTAGCGGCCCTTGAGGTAGGCTTCGTAGGCGACTGTGTTTACGGGTTTTGGAGAAGCGGGTCGGCCCGCTGCACCCGGTGATAGTTCGAGTTTAATCGCATGAGCCACGCCCAGCGCCACCTCATCCTGCAGAGCGAGAATATCCGTCATCTGACGTTCGTAACTGTCAGCCCATAGGTGCCGGTCGGTATCGGCCCCAATGAGCTGCACGGTAATGCGAACCCGATTTCCGTCACGCAGTACAGCTCCCTCCACAATGGCATCCACGTCGAGCGTATTCGCGATTTCACGAACAGATTTTTTTGTGTCCTTGAATTGCGTGACCGAAGTTTCGGAAATCACTTTGGAAACGCCGAGTTTGGCAAGCTCCGTGGTCACGGCGTCAGTCATCCCATCGGTGAAGTACTCGTCCGAAGTCCCTGCGCCCAGATTCCGGAAAGGCAGAACGGCAAGAGAACGGATCACCGGGTTGTGGCTGGTGGGCAGGCGAAACACAGCGCCGATGACCAGGCTTACCCCTAGAACGCTCCCGAAGACTATTAGCCATGGACGGAAACTCGCGGCTCTTGAGGGTGGCAACGACTGCGAAACCTCGGGGATGAAGCGGTAGCCGTGGCGAGGGACCGTTTCTATGAAGCGTGGACTCTCGGCGGTGTCGCTCAGGGCTTCGCGCAAGCGGCTAATCGCGTTGTTCAGACCGTTTTCGAATTCGACGAAGGTATCCCCCGGCCAGAGCCGGTCCTGAAGCTCCTTTCGGGTGACCACTTCCCCAGGATGCTCGAGGAGGGCGAGCAAGACCTGGAATGGCTTCTCGTGAAGTTTGATTCGGATGCCCTGCTTGCGCAGCTCTCCCGTCCGGGGATTCACCTCGAAAGAGCCGAAACGAACCGCAGGCTGGGGCGAGGGCGTAGACATATCTGACCCGTTTTAGACTGCGGGGAGCAACGCGATTCTAGCATCACCTCTATTACGCGGACAGAAGATTCTCTAAAGCTAATAAATGTAAACACTTAGAGCTAAAAACGCCTTTGGGTGGCCCATCCTCGCGTGCTTTAGCAAGGGTGGGGCCTTTCTCTTGTCCCTTTTCCAATTTCTAATTTCTATTTTCGAGTTTCAATTCCAGGCTGGGGACGATCAGGGGTGCGTGGGCGAGGCCTTTTCTTCTTCCTCGCCATGGGCCAGGCCGAATTTCTTCATTTTGTAGCGCAGGGCGTCGCGGCTAATGTCCAGCAGCTTAGCGGCCCTGATCTGGTTGCCGTGCGACTGGCGCAGCGCCATCTCCACGAGCGCGTGCTCCACGTCTTCCAGCGACGTGCCGCCTTCGGGAATGGAGAGCGCGGGCAGCCGCCGCTTCGAGCCGCCTTCGATCCCCTCCTGAGACCCGGCTGAAGTTGCTTCCATCTCGGTCGTCGCGCTGGCGGCGGTCCCGCTGCGGCCGCTGGCGACGGCAAACGGCAGGTCATCCGGCTTCAGCTGGGAGCTCTCTTCGAGAATCATGGCGCGCTCAAGCGCGTTCTTGAGCTCGCGAACGTTGCCCGGCCAACTGTAATTCACCAGCAGGCGTTTGGTCTCTTCGGTAAGGCCCTGGACGGACTTGCGGAATTTGCGATTGTAGTGATCGATGAAAAAATCGACGAGCGCGGGCAAGTCTTCCTTCCGTTCGCGGAGCGGGGGCAGGAAAATGGAGATAATCGCGAGGCGGTAGTAGAGGTCCTGGCGGAAATGCCCTTCGCGGACGGCGCGCTCGAGGTCACGGTTGGAGGCGGCGATGACGCGCACGTCCACCTGGATGTCTCGGACGCCGCCCACGCGCCGGATGACCTGATCTTCCAGTACGCGCAGCAGCTTGGCTTGCAGCAGCTGTGAAAGCTCGCCAATTTCGTCCAGGAAGAGCGTCCCCTCGTCGGCCACTTCGAACAGGCCCTTCTTCATGGCCTTGGCGTCGGTAAACGCGCCGCGCTCGTGGCCGAAGAGCTCCGCTTCCATGAGCGTTTCCGGAATCGCGGAGCAGTTGATGGCGACAAAGGGCTTGTCCTTGCGTGAACTTTGATAGTGAATGGCCTTCGCGACAAGGTCCTTGCCGGTGCCGCTCTCGCCCTGAATCAGGATGGTGCTGGCTTCGCTGGCCGCGACCTTCTGCACAAACTTCATCAGCTCGGTCATCTTGCGCGAAACACCGATGACTTCGTGATAGCCGGCGCGGCGGCGGACTTCTCCGCGCAAGGACTCGACTTCCGTGCGCAGGGCGCCCGCTTCGAGAGCGTTTTGCAACGTCACCCCGAGCTCTTCGTAGTTGATGGGCTTGCTGACGAAGTCATAAGCGCCCAGGCGCAACGCGGCCTTGACGTCTTCCAGTTGCGGGTCGGCGGTCATCATGATAATGGTGCGCGAGTCGCCGCCATGCTTCAGCTTTTCCAGCACCTCGATGCCGCTTTGCCCCGGCAGGTGCACGTCAAGCAGAATGGCGTCCGGTGATTCGGTTTGCAGAAGGCGTAACGCTTCTTCGCCGTCGTTGGCCTCGAGGCTCTGGTAGCCGTATTCGGTGCACTTCTTCGCGAGCGCCCAGCGCACGAGCTTCTCGTCATCCACAATCAGGATTTTCTTTTGGGCCATCGCCTGTACTGTATCACTGTGCGCTGCGCCTTGCATGCGCGCTGCCCGGCCGCGCCGTGGGCAGCCACACTTCGAATTGCGAACCGTGGCCTAGCTCGCTCCGTACTTCGATCCGCCCTTGATGCGATTCCACAATTCCTTTCGCCAGCGGCAGGCCCAGTCCGGTTCCTTCCTTGCGCGTGGTGAAAAACGGCTTGAAGATTTTCGGCAGTGATTCCTTGGCGATTCCCTTCCCGGTATCCGTGATGCGCACCACCGCAAACTCCCCCCGTTCCGCGCGCAGCGTCACTTCGATTTTCCCCTGACCGGGAATGGCCTGGATCCCATTCAAAATCAGATTCAAAACCACTTGTTGGATTTGAACGGGGTCGTGGACGACTCGGGGAAGATTCTTGTTGGGCACGAATACGATCTCGATCGGTTTGGAGCGCACTTGTTGGCGCGCGAGGAAGACGGCTTGCTCGACGGTGGCATTCAAATCGGCCGGATGGAAATCCGGCGGACGCGGGCGCGCGTAAGCCAGCAAGTCGTTGAGGATGGTTTGAATGTGGTGGATTTCGCCCTGGACTTCCGGGAGCACGGCGCGGCTGGAGCTTTCCTTGGGAAGCTCGCGGCCCATCACTTCGACGACGCCGGCGATGCCCGCGAGCGGGTTGCGGATTTCGTGAGCCAGGCCCGCCGCGAGCTCGCCGATGGTGGCGAGATGCTCGGCGCGGGCCATCTCCATTTGGTGCAGACGCTCGAGCTCGGTGCGGTTCTCCTCGAGCTGCTGAATCATTTCGTTGAATTGGCGGCCGAGTTGGCCGACGTCGTCCACGCGCTTCTCGAATTTGACGCGCGCGGCTAAGTCGCCTTCGCGGACGCGCGTGATGGTTTTCTTCAATTCCTCGAGGGGCTGCTCGATCAGCACCAGCAGAACGGAAAGCGTCACGAAACAAATGGCGACGGCACCGGCCGCCGCAACGATGAGGATCCAGTTGCCGCTGGGAATGTTCAGAGCCAGGACGACGGCTTTGAAAGCCAGCAAACCGAGCAGGAGCACGCCGATGATGGGGATAATCGCCTTCCATTGCCATCCCAGCGCTGTCCCGAGATTCCAATTTCGCTTCGGTTCCACAGCCGTATCAAATCAAATTCGTCGCTGTCCGCGCAAGTTTATGTGGTAGCTCGCTTGGCGATTTGCTCGTAGTGCCCGCGTGGGTTGCTCGGACGTGGGCTCTGCGCTTTTGCTAAAATCTCCGCGGAATGCCGGACAGCGAAGAAATTCAGATCCCTGTCGAAGGCCTTGGCACAGTCTCGGGCCTCTTGCTTCGGCCTGCGGAAGCGCGATGGCTTCTACTGCTGGCGCACGGCGCGGGCGCGGGCATGCGCCACAAATTCATGGAGGCCTTGGCGATCGAATTGGCGCGCGCGGGGATCGCCACGCTGCGCTACCAGTTTCCGTACATGGAACGGCCGCGTCGTAGTGCTCCTGACCCGCCGGCGGTGCTCGTCGCCACCGTTGCCGCGGCTCTGGGAGCCGGCTCCAAAGCAGCGCCCGGCTTGCCGCTGCTCGCGGGAGGCAAGTCACTGGGCGGGCGGATGACGTCGCATGCCGGCGCGCAAGGTCTGCTCGAGGGCGTGCGCGGGCTCGTTTTCTTTGGCTTCCCGCTGCATCCTCCCAACGCGCCGGGGACCAAGCGCGCGGATCACCTGCCGAAAGTTCCCATGTCGATGCTTTTTCTCCAGGGCACGCGGGATACGCTCGCGGACCTCACGCTTCTGCGGCCGATTTGCGCGAAGCTGAGGCCACGCGCCACGCTGCACGTGATTGAGTCCGCCGATCATTCCTTTCATGTGCTGAAGCGTTCCGGCATGAACGATGCCGGTGTGCTCCACCACCTTGCCGAAACTACCGCCTCCTGGGCCGAACAACTCTCGCCGACGCTAGCGGGACGGCCAGGAAAATGAGAAACAGTATTTTTTGACGCAGAGGTCACAGATGCCACGGAGGCAACCAGAACCAATGTGGAATCTCCTCACGCCCTTATTTTCCCGCTTGGTCCTCTGCTTCGGCACAATTGATCAACAAACTTTTTTCGTTTCTTGGCGGCTTCCACTAGAATCCTCCCGGATTCGAGGGAGCGCGTCTTCCTGCCGGTGGTTCGAGTTCCTGGGAGGCTACTGTGAGTTGGAATGATAGTTTCGACTTAATCGTGATTGGGTGCGGTCCGGCGGGCGAAAAGTCCGGAGCGCAAGCCGCCTATTTCGGGAAGCGCGTCGCGATCATCGAGCGAGCCGCGCACATGGGCGGAAGCTGCATCAACACTGGAACGGTTCCCAGCAAGACGCTTCGCGAATCCGCACTTTATTTCTCCGGACTCAAGCAGCGCGGTCTCTACGGCATTGATTATTCGCTCAAAGAAAACCTGACCGTGCACGACTTCATGCACCACGAGCGCGAAGTGGTGGAGATGGAACGCGGGCGCATTCTGAAAAATTTGGAGCTGCACAAGATCGAATTGGTCCGCGGCCAGGCATGTTTTGAGGATGCCCACACGATTGCGGTTCACAGGGCCGACGGGACGCGGCGGCTGCACGGAGAAGTGATCCTCATCTCCACGGGCTCGAAGCCGCATCGCCCGCCGGAGATCGCGTTCGATGACGTGCACACGTTTGATTCCGACACGTTCTTGCAAATGGATCGCATCCCCAAGAGCCTCGCTGTCATTGGGGGCGGGGTGATCGGATGCGAATACGCGTCCATCTTCAATGCGCTGGGCGTCGACGTGACACTCGTGGATGGGCGTGACCGGCTGCTTCCCTTCCTCGACAACGAGATTTCCGACCGTTTGCGCGACCGCCTGGTGGCGATGGGGATGCATTTCTGTTTCAACGAGCGCCCCGTGAGGACGGAAAATTCCGCGGCCGGCGTACGGCTCATCATGAAGAGCGGAAAAGTTCTGGAAACCGATGCGGCGCTTTTTGCGGCGGGGCGGCGGGCCGCGGTGGACACGCTGGCGTTGGAGAAAGCGGGGCTAGGCCTAAACGAGCGCGGCTATATTGCAGTGGACGAACATTACCGTACGGCTGTTCGGCACATTTACGCAGCCGGGGACGTCGTCGGCTTTCCAGCGCTGGCTTCCACATCGATGGAGCAAGGCCGCGTGGCCGCCTGCCACGCGTTCGGACTGAAGTACAAGCAGAGAATTGCATCGCTGCTGCCGATGGGAATTTATACGATCCCGGAAATTTCCGCCGCGGGGGAAACCGAAGAGTCGTGTAAGGAAAAGAAGATCGACTATGTCGTGGGGCGCGCCTTGTATGAAAACAATGCGCGCGGACACATCATTGGCGACACGGCGGGCATGCTCAAGCTGATTTTTGCGCGAGCCGACAAGAAACTGCTGGGTGTCAGCATGATCGGCGAGAATGCGACAGAACTCATTCACATTGGACTGATGGTTCTCGACAAGGGGCTGACCATCGACGAGTTTATCGAGCAGGTGTTCAATTACCCCACGCTGAGCGAAACTTACAAATACGCGGCGTACGACGGGCTGGGCAACCTCGCGGGACACAAGCTGCGCGAAGGCTAAATATGAGATTCATTCTCGTTTGCTCAATTCTTCTATGCGCTCTCTGCGTCTCTGCGTTGCCTCTTTCTACTCCGCATTCCATCACGCCTCCAAGCGTTCAGGCTACGCCAAATCCGTCTCATTCCTATCTGGGCTTCGACCGCAATCTTTATCCCGGCGACGACGCGCTCCTCATTCTGCGCAAGACGTTTGCGTTCTCCAGCTACTGGCTAAGTCCTCCGCCAGGCGAGAAAAACAACACCTGGCGGGGCAAACGCGAACTACTGCGCTCTTACGGTTTCGGTTTCCTGGTGCTTTACCGCGGGCTCGACAGCGGTGAACTGAAGACACCAGCCGTAGCTAAAGCAAAAGGCGCTCAAGATGGAAAAGGCACGGTCACCGCTGCAAAGGAGGAAGGCTTTTCCGCCGGCACGATCATTTTTTTGGACATCGAAGAAGGCGGGCGCCTGCCCGAAAATTATCACGCCTATCTGAAAGCTTGGTCGGAGCAACTCGGTCCAGCCGGGTACCGCCCGGGTGTCTATTGCTCGGGTATACCAGTCAAGGAAGAACCCGGCGCCAGCATCACAACGGCGGATGACGTTCGCAACCATGCGGGTTCGGGTGACTTCACGGTTTGGGTTTTCAACGACGTGTGCCCGCCGTCTCCCGGTTGCGTGTTTCCACAGAATGCACCGCCACCATCCCAAAGTGC
Source organism: uncultured Acidobacteriaceae bacterium (assembly GCA_964524985.1). Lineage (GTDB taxonomy): Bacteria > Acidobacteriota > Terriglobia > Acidiferrales > UBA7541 > Acidiferrum. The sequence continues at coordinate 53,678 of CAZGFL010000112.1, read as the reverse complement.
GGTGTCGTACGCGGCGGTCTGGCAATTCGCGCAGTCGCCACGGCGCAGGGACCGCACGGCAGGTTGCGCGAAGACATATTCCCGCGACGGCAATTGCTACGCCCCCGGAGACGCCGCGCACGCGTGGTTCCTCGACGTCAATTCGGCGGCTTCGCTTGATCCCTCGGGAGGCACAAAGTGAACGCGGACCGCACTACAAAGAGTCTGACCTGACCGCGAAGTTGCAAAAGATTCAGTTGGTGGGATTTCGCGGAAACCTGAAATACGGCAGGCGGACGCCCTGATCGAGGATTTGGTCGGCGCGAATGTTCGAGAGCGCTTCGAAACCAGCGGTTCCGCCGCTGGTCACGTAGTCGTCTTCATCGACGCCATCGCCGCTGACGCCAAGCCCACCGACGAGCGTGCCGTTGCGAAAGAGGCCGGCACTTCCCGGAAAAAAGACGATGCCGCTTTTGTTCGCATTTACCGCACCGGCTTGAAATCCCTGCGTGCAGGGATTCATCCGGTCCATGGTGTACAAATTAAAAAACGGTCCCGCGCTGGAGCCATCGATTCCCGGCGGATAGAGCGGCTCGGCCCCGAAACCGATGGTGCGATTGGTGACGGCCGTTCCCATGGGAACGCCATTCAAATCAGCGGCGGCGCGTGAGGCGCTGTTGAAGTAGACCATGTTGCGCGCTTTCGTCGCTGCAACGTCGATGCTGAAGACGGTGGAATCAGCCATGCGGCGGAGACCGATGATGGTGCCGTCGAGATCGGCGACGGCGATAACCATGCGCGTGCGCGAACCGAGGGGCAAACGAATGGCGGCGCGCGTGGCATTAGCGGTAGTCTCCGCGTTGTTCAGGATTTGCGTGACGTCCGCGGCGCTCAACCCGCCCAGCGGACCCGCGGCTGGCGGAATCAAATCGCCCCCGGGCGGCTGCCCCTGGCTGTTCGAAGGGCTCACGAAATACGATCCAGATCCCGTAACAGGACCAGCGGAAAAACCCGCGGGAAGCGAACTTTGGTTCACAAACGGAAGCGCGACTCCCCCGATGAAAACGACGCCAGGCGCGGCGGGCGTCGGGCCGAACGTATCAGTGGGCCCGCCGCGTGCTGAAGTCGCGCCGGCGAAGGCGGCGAATTCCGCGACATTTAGATTTGTAGAGGACGTGACCACGCCGACTCCGCCGAGAACGACGTTCTTGTAGAAAACCGGGACGCCACCGGGATTCACGGCATTGGCGTTTGAATCGTTCACGTCGGCTTTGCCGGTGATGATGCCGGGACCGAATCCTCCCGCAATCGCCAGCGAAGGCGGAATCTTGCTCTGGAAAACCGGATCGTTCACGAGCGTGCAACCGCGATTGGTATTTTCGATGCCGTAGAGGTCAGCGGGCGGCTGATTGGAGACGCCAGGCGGAAAATGTATCCCGCTGATGAAGCGCACGGTGCGCGAAGAAAGCGGCGCCTGATCGTTGCTGAAAAAGGCGCCGGTGCGCGCAAGGGCGACAGCCAAATTGTTCGCATCGACAGTGTCGCCAAAATTTCCGGTGGCGGTCGCAGGGGCGTTCTGCGTGCGAAAGACGCCGAGGACAAATCCAGCGCGATCGACGACAGCCACGACCATGTCGATGTTCACGGAGTTGACGGCAGCTTTGATGATGTTTTGAACGTCGGAGATTTGAAGCGCCTGGACTACCGGAGGCGGCGGAGGGGAGATCGGCGTGGTGGTTCCAGTTCCGCAGCCAACCAGCAGCACGAGGAGCGCGGCGGCAACGCCCAGGGCCAGCAAGACGCCAAGAGCCAAGATTCTTCTGTGGCGGCCGAACGCGTGGCGAGAGTCCACTGGCCTGCGCAGTTTGTGAAACGTAGCCATTGTGGGGTTCCCTCTGTAGGTAACACAGAGGTTCGCGCGCGCTCAACGGAATTGCGGCCGGGCAGCGGCGAATCGGTGAATGGCAAAAGGTGTGCTACTTGTTATCGAATGTGTTCACCGCGTGGGGAAAAGTATTGCTCCGGTGTTCTCGATATTGTTAGCTAGTGCCGTTCCAACTTCTTGGCCCGATGGTCGAGCGCGCTATTTTGGGTAGCACCTTGCGTGCGGGCGCTCGCGGATTGGCAGCAACGGTTGGAACGGCACTAGAACCGATTCCTGTTTGAACGGAACCTTTCAGGCCGGGTGGATGATTTTTTTCTCTCCGCGACTGTCGCGACGCGCGCTTTGGATGGCTGGCCTATTTTGCGTCATGGAATTTCTGACGGCGAAAACCGCGAGGACGCAGGAACAAACGACTGCCGCCGGCCAGGCAACCGCGCAACAAAGCCGCCAAGAAGGACCGGCCTTGCGCATTCCGCGCCAGCAGGCGCAGACGACGGCAGCGCTTGACGGGATCGTGCGCGACGCAGCCAACCCGAATTCCATGTTGCCGGTTCCGGGCGCGAGGCTCACGCTGCGCAATCCAGTTTCGGGACAGAGTTTTGACGCGGCCACTTCTGCGGAAGGCGTCTTCCGGATTTTCCCTGTGCCCCCCGGCAGATATGAGCTGCGCGTGGAAGCAGCGAACTACGCGCCGTTTGTGCTGGCGGACCTGACGCTGCAGGCCAATGAAGTGGTGACGCTGGAGATTTCGCTGCTGGCTTCAGCGGCCGCGGAAATGCGTTCGCGGTTGCCGCGATTACCCGAGCTTGGTCCTGCACTCGCCGCCGGAACGGCTCCGTCGTTCGGAACGTACAGCGAACTGCGGCATCGACTGGACTCTGATCCGAGCTACATTGTCGAGCTTGCGCCTGAGAAGCTTCCACCAGTGGCCGACATGTACAACGCAGTGCCCAATCGCTGGGCTCTGGAGCAGCCGGACTACCGGCGGTATGCGCAAAAGGGCGAATATGTCTACGTCAAGCCGCATTGGTACGATCCCTTTAACCACAACCGTTTGAAGGGCGACGAGCCCATCTGGCCGGCACTATTCGGCCAGCAAACATTTCTGAACCTCACGGCCACGTCCGATACGTTTTTCGATGGGCGGCGCGTGCCTTCACCGAGCAATGTGAGCAGCGCACATCCAGGAAGCTCGGATTTTTTCGGAAAGGGCGAGCAGGCGTTTTTTGACCAGACGTTGCGATTCTCTTTCGATTTGTTTCACGGCGACACTACATTCAAGCCGGTGGACTGGCGAATTCGCGTCACTCCCGAGCTGAGCCTGAATGATTTGAAAGTGCAGGAGCTCGGAATTGTAGGACCTGATGTGCGCAGCGGCACGAATCGCTTCGACCAGCACGTGGGACTACAGGAAGCGTTCGCGGAAGTGAAGTTGCACGACCTGGGGCCAAATTACGATTTCGTGTCGGTGCGTGGGGGAATCCAGCAATTCAACGCCGACTTCCGGGGATTCCTTTTCGTGGATGAACAGCCGGCGCTGCGGGTGTTCGGTAATCTGCACAGCGACCGGATCGAGTACAACGTTGCGTATTTCCATTTCCTCGAGAAAAACACAAACAGCGGACTGAACACTTTCGAGCGGCGGCACCAGCAGGTGATCCTTGGGAATGTGTACCTGCAGGATTTCTTCTTCCCCGGCTACACGGCGGAGTTTGTGGGCGCGTGGAACAAGGACGATCCGAGCTTGCACTACGACGACAATGGGTTTTTAGTGCGGCCTGCACCGGCAGGGAACGTGATCAACCAGGGCACGGGAGCGATTCTCCACAGGATTCGTGTGGGCTATTTCGGCTGGCTGGGCAGCGGGCACATTCGTCGCCTCAATCTCACGCATGCGTTTTATCAAGAGCTTGGTGAGGATACTTTCAATCCGATAGCAGGACGGCGCGTGACCGTGAACGCGCAGATGGCGGCAGCGGAGATTTCTTACGACAAGGACTGGATGCGCTATCGCGTGTCCGCTTTTTATGCCTCGGGGGATGGCAACCCGCGCGATGGGCGTGCGCGCGGGTTCGATGCCATCGACGACTTGCCGAATTTTGCGGGCGGACTGTTCAGCTTTTGGAACCGCGAGGCGATTCGTCTACTCGGCTCGGGCCTGCTGCTTACCACGGAGGGCAGCTTGTTGCCGTCACTGCGTTCGAGCAAGGAGGAAGGGCAGGCGAACTTCGTCAATCCGGGAATTTTTCTCGCCAATGCCGGAGCGGATTTTGACATCACGCCGAAAATGAGGGGCTTTGCGAACTTTAATTTCCTGCGCTTTGAAAGAACGGAGCCACTGGAGTTTCTGCTGTTCCAGTCGCCTATTCGGCACACGATCGGCGAAGATCTTGGAGTGGGAGTGGAGTACCGGCCGCCGTTGACGGAGAACATCGTGATCACGGGAGGCGCATCAGCGCTACAGCCGGGGCAGGGCTTCAAGGATATCTACACAGGCCGGACGCAGTTCTCGCTGTTCGGCTCGGTGAAATTTACATTTTGAAATGAGATGAGACAGAAAGACGAAGCGCTAATGACATTTGAAGGTGTTGTAGATAAGGCGAAGCAGTGCTGCGTCCCTGCAAAGACCTGCCCTGGTCGTGTTTCGCGAGGGGGTCTCGTGTCGCGACTGCTCTGTTTCTTTGTCATTTGCGCGCTACTGACGGCAGGCCTCGCCGCCCGCTTGCGAACAGCGTCGGCAGCAGCACAAGAGAAGACACTAGACAGTTTTTTCCGCGGGCAATCACAGGAAGAAGTGGATCGAAAGTCCGGCGGCTGCATCTCCTGCCACACTTCAACGGATGAGCCGGCGATGCATCCGACCAAGACCGTCAAGCTGGGCTGTACGGACTGCCACGGAGGCAATTCGTCCATTTCGGTGGCAGCGGGAATCGCACCGAACTCCCCGGAATACAACTCAGCGAAGGAAAAAGCGCACGTCCAGCCGCGCAACGCCGCGTTTCGGAATCGCGCGAATCTTCCCGAGCGGGCTTACACGCTGTGGCTGAAGGAATCGCCCGAATACATAAAGTTCGTGAATCCGGGGGACCTGCGTGTGGCGCCGGAGACATGCGGGGCACTCGGCTGCCACGCGACGGAAACGCGCGCGGTCTCGACCAGCATGATGACGCACGCGGGGCTTCTGTGGGGCGCGGCGCTCTACAACAATGGCGGATATCCGAAGAAGAACACGCATTTTGGTGAAAGCTACAACCGCGACGGCTTGCCACAGTCCATCAAAACAGTGCCCGTGCCTACACGCGAAGAGACTCGCACCAAAGGCGTGCTTGCCGAGTTGGATCCGCTGTATCGCTGGGAAGTTTCCCAGCCGGGCAACGTGCTGCGCGTGTTCGAGCGTGGCGGGCGAAAAAAGGCGGAGATTGGCAATCCGAACCGCGACGAAGACCCCGGCAAGCCTGACGACAAACTAAGCGATCGCGGGCTCGGAACGGAACTGCGAACCGATCCGGTTTTTCTGGGTTTGCAGAAGACGCGGCTGCTGGATCCGATCCTGTCGCTGCCCGGTACGAACGATCATCCCGGTGATTATCGGGGCAGCGGCTGCACGGCGTGTCATGTGATTTACGCGAATGATCGCGATCCGCAGCACTCAGGCGCTTACGCCGCGTTCGGACATTCCGGCTTCAGCGCATCGTCCGACGCGACGATTCCGAAAAACGAGCCGGGCCATCCCATCAAGCACTCGTTCACGCGGTCGATTCCGTCGAGTCAATGCATGATCTGCCACATCCATCCGGGTACGAACATGGTGACGACATACTTCGGGCTAACGTGGTGGGACAACGAAATCGACGGCGACAAAATGTATCCCAAGGAGCAGCACAATCCGACGGAAGAGGAGCGCTACCAATCGTTCTTGCGCAATCCGGAAGCGGCGGCGGCAAGGGGGCTCTGGGGCGACGAAAAATTCCTGGAGCAGACTGGCAGCGTGGAATTCAACAAGCAGCTAAAGACGACGCAGTTCGCGGATTTTCACGGACATGGCTGGGTGTTTCGCGCGGTGTTCAACCATGACCGCAAAGGCAACTGGCTGGACAAAGATGGAAAGGTCATCGCGTTCGACGATCCGGACCGCTTTGGTAAGGCTGTGCACCTCGCTGACATTCACCTAGAAAAAGGAATGCAGTGCAACGATTGCCACTTTGCGCAGGACAATCACGGAAATGGAAAGATTTACGGCGAGCCACGCGCGGCGGTGGAGATTGATTGCATCGATTGCCACGGCACCATTCACGACAAGGCCGCGCTGCGCACGTCAGGACCGGCGGCCCCCGAACCAGAACGCCCCGGGGAGCCACGCGGGCGGCTGCTGGATGCGCTGCGCACGCCGTGGGGCTTGCGCCGTTTCGAATGGCGTGGCGACAAATTGTTTCAAAGATCGATGTCGGAGGAAAAAAAGGAATGGGAGATTGTCCAGACCATCGACACGATCACTCCGGGGAATCCGCACTTTAGCGAGAAGTCTCTTCGCGCCAAGCTCCTGAGCAAGGATGGCGCCGTGCTTGCTCAAATGCCGAGCGATGATGCTTCGCTCGCACACGCCAATGGCAAAATGACCTGCTATTCGTGCCACACCTCATGGACGCCGACCTGCTTCGGATGCCACTTGCAAATGACCGCAAACGCGCGCAAGCCGATGCTGCACAATGAAGGCCTGCTGACAAAGAACTATACGAGCTACAACTTTCAAGTGCTGCGCGACGACATTTATATGCTGGGGGTGGACGGGACGGTTACGGGCCATCGCATCGCGCCGGCGCGTTCGTCCTGCGCGATCCTAGTCAGTTCGCAAAACGCGAACCGCGAGTGGCTGTACTACACGCAGCAGACCATTTCGGCGGCGGGATTTTCCGGGCAGGCGTTTTCCACCTTTGTGCCACACACGGTACGCGCGAAGGAAACGAAACAGTGCAGCGATTGCCACGTTTCCGCGAAGAACGACAACAATGCGTGGATGGCGCAGCTCCTGCTGCAAGGCACGAACTTCATGAACTTCATGGGCCGATACATGTACGTCGCGACAGGAAGCCGAGGCTTCGAAGCGATCGCCGTGGCGGAGCACGATGAGCCCGAGGCGATTTACGGCAGCGATTTGCAGCGCGTGGCCTACCCGGATGATTTCAAGAACTTCGTCGCGAGCGGGCGCGAACTGCACGCGGCCGCGCAGCATGCCGGCGATGTCCTGGACATCCAGGCACGTGGAGAATATGCGTACGCAGCCACGGGCCGGGGCGGGCTGCGCATCTACGACATCGCGAATGTTGACAACAAGGGCTTCTCGGAAAAAATCAGTACGGCTCCGGTTTCGCCGCTCGGGCAGCGCTTCTTCGTGCCGACGAAAAACGCCGTGGCCGTGGCCTCGCCAACGACACTGGGCGTCGATCCTCTGCGGCAGCAGCTTCCGGAGAACGAAGAACAACCAATTCACCTGCTCTACGGGTTCCTTTACGTTGCCGACCGACAGGAAGGACTGGTTATCATCGGCAACCCCAACCTGAAATCGAAGAGCCCCGGCGTGGGAACATTGCTGGACGGCAATCCCGCGAATAATTTCCTGAAGCGCGCGCTGGCGTTCAATCCGAATGGCGTTCTGACCGGAGCGCACCGCATCACCATTGCCGGAACTTTCGCGTACGTGCTGACGGATAAAGCTTTGGTGGTGGTGGACCTGGACAATCCGCTGGCGCCGAAAGTGACGACCACGATTGGCGCGCCCGATCTCGATAATCCGCGCGGGATCGCCGTGCAGTTCCGCTACGCATTTGTCGTGGATGCGTACGGCTTGAAAACGCTGGACGTCACAGACCTGGCACATCCCAAGATGACGAAAACCGGCCGGGCCGCGCTGGACGACGCGCGCAACATCTATGTGGCGCGGACGTACGCGTATGTCGCGGCGGGTAAAAACGGACTCGGCATCTTCGACGTGGAGAACCCCGAAGCGCCCCGGCTCGACCAGGTCTTTAACGCGAACCAGGCCATGCATGAAGTGAACGACGTAAAGATTGGGATGGTGGCGGGAAGCGTGTTTGCGTTTGTCGCCGACGGTTATAACGGGCTTCGCGTGCTGCAGATCATTTCGCCATGGGATGATCCCGCACATTTTTCGGGATTCAGCCCGCGCCCCATGCCGAGGCTGATTGCGACAGCGCGAACGCGAGGACCGGCCCTGGCCATCTCCAAGGGCATCGACCGCGACCGGGCGGTCGATGAATCGGGAAACCAACTCGCCGTCTTTGGCCGAAGGGGCGCTCGCCCGCTTAATCGGGCGGAAGCGCAAGCGCTTTACCTTCGCGATGGCAGCCTATACACAGTCACGGACGCGCCTGAAGAAAGTGCGGCGCCCACTTCTTCCTCATCGCTGGCTTCCCTTTCTTCGCGGGTTCGAGCGTGGCTGCATTTCCTGCACTGAGGTCAGGAGCAATGAAGCGTCGAGAATTTCTTTCCTCGACTATCCAAGCTGTATCAGCCGCCGCTTGCACGCATGCTTTCGGGCTCCTTTCGCGTGCCCTGCCAGCTATGCAAAGCGATGCGTCGCAAAATTCACCAAGCCCTTCCCCTCGGCCACAACTTGCGCTCACTATGGACGATCCGAGGCTGTCGCTTGGTTCCGTTCTGAAGTGGCAGGAAGCGAACGCGCAAATCCTGAAAGCCATTTCAGCAAGAAACGTGCGCGCGGCTCTCTTCGTGTGCGGCATGCGCGTGGACGAGCCAGACGGGAGCAAGCTTCTGTCTACCTGGGACCAGGCGGGCCATCTAATTTGCAATCATTCGTACTCGCACAAGTTTTACAACAACGATCGAACGAGCTATGCGGACTTTGCCTGCGACTTTCTAAAGAACGAAAGGATCATCGCTCCGTACCACAATCGCACCTCCCTGTTCCGCTATCCGTTCTTGAAAGAAGGGGACACCGTCGATAAGCGCGACCGTTTTCGCGCGCTGCTCAAGGAACACGGTTACCGGGTGGGACATGTGACGATTGACGCTTCGGATTGGTACGTCAGCCAGCGGTATGTGGATCGCCTCGCGAAGGAACCTAAGGCGGACGTCGGTCCCTATCGTGATTATCTGATCGCGCATCTCCTCGACCGCGCTGCATTTTATCGCCAGCTCGCCCTGGACGTTCTGGGCCGGGACATCCGCCATACTCTTCTCGTCCATTTCAACGTGCTCAACGCGCTCGTGCTTCCCGAAGTCATGAATGCCTTTGAGGCGGCAGGCTGGCAGTGGATTGACGCTTCCCTCGCGTTTGACGACCCCGTCTTCCAAAGTCAGCCTAAGACCCTACCTGCTGGGGAAAGCCTGGTTTGGGCCTTGGCGAAGGAAACCGGCAAATTTGAATCCCGCCTCCGTTACCCCGGAGAAGATGATACTTACGAGAAGCCAAAGCTGGACGCTTTGGGACTTTAGCATCCCGCGGATTCCCTTTTTCTTCGCTTTTCATATCTCATTCTCGGGACGGGACTTGCGGCGTTATGTTTCCTCCTCGTATATTCATCTCCTTTCTTTTCTGACCTTTACCACATGGAAGCATCTAATTGAGGTATAATGAGTTGTTCACATTTTTAACGCATAGCACCCATCAAAATAATTCGTGGGGCGGTATAGGGGGAGTAGGGTTAGGGTGTTGAAAGAGGGTGCGGCAAGCTTCCCAGGGCAAGACCCACCGAGAAAGAGAGAAATAGGAGTACCAGTACATGACCAAACATTTTCTGCTGGCCAGTGATTTTGACCAGACGCTCAGCTTCAACGATTCCGGGGTCGTGCTGAGCGAACTCATCGGATTCAACAGTTTTCACGATAAGGTGAAGGGCCTCTCCGCGATGAACCTCGTGCAGCAGGGCGCGGAGCTGAGCTATCTGATTCTGCACGACCCGGACTTCCGCCGGGTGCGGCGCGAACACCTGATTGAGACCGGCAAGCGCATCCGCCTGAAGCACGACGTGGCGCTGTTTGCGCGTGCGCTGGCCAGTCTTGCGGAGGGATACAAATTCCATTTCAACGTAATTTCCGCGGCGCCGCAGGAAATCATTCAATCGGCGCTCGAGAGCATCGTTCCGCCGGATCACATCTTCGGCACACGCTTCCGGTACAACGAGGCCACCGGTGAGGTCGATTCCATTATTCGGGCGTCGGCAGGCTGGGGCAAAATCACCGTGCTCGAAGAGTTGCGCAACAATCTCGGCATCAGCCACGACCAGATTATCTACATGGGCGACGGCAGCTCGGACTTGCCGGTGATGATGCACGTCAACCAGTACGACGGCCTGACCATCGCGGTGAGCGAAGCCAAGTTCATCGCGCGCGTGGCCAAACGCACCGTGCTGAGCGACAACGCCATGAGCGTGCTCGTTCCCGTTTGCGAGAAAGTGTTGCGCTGGGATTCGGCCAGAATCCGGCGCTTCTTCGCATCGCACGGGCTCACGTTGCTCGAATGGGAAAAGGTGCGCACGGACATGCTGACGATTCAGGAGCGGGCCGAGCCGCTGGCTGCCGCTTCGGCGCCAGTAAACGCGTAGTCTCCATCCACGCCGCAAGGGGGTGGGCTTCAGTCCGCCCCTTCATTTCTCTCCTTCTCTGAGACGCTGGTCTCTCCTAGCGCATCTCTGCTACTCTTCTTGCCTCACCGGAGGCCAGTATGTCCAAGAAATCGATTCTCGTAATCGTTGGCGATTACGTCGAAGATTACGAAATCATGGTGCCCTACCAGGCGTTGCTGATGGTCGGGCATACGGTGCATGTCGTCTGTCCGGGCAGAAAAGCCGGGGAGTTTGTGCCGACGTGCATTCACGACTTCGAGGGCGACCAGACCTACACGGAAAAGCGCGGCCATAACTTTGAGCTCAACGCCACGTTCGATCAGGTCAAACCGGAGGACTACGACGCCCTGGTGATTCCAGGTGGCCGCGCGCCGGAATACATCCGGCTGAACCCGCGGGTCCTCGAATTTGTCCGGTACTTCTCAAAAGCCAACAAACCTCTTGCAGCGATCTGCCATGCGCCCCAGGTTCTTGCGGCGGCGGGTGTCCTGAAAGGGAAGAAATGCAGCGCGTATCCGGCAACGGGACCCGACGTGACCATTGCCGGCGGAACGTACGTCAGCCTCCCCATGAATGAAGCGCTGGCCGACGGCAACCTGGTGACGGGGCCAGCCTGGCCGGCGCTGAACTCCTGGCTTTCCAAATTGCTGACCGCTCTTGGCACAAAAATCGAGCCGTAATTCAAAGCTATTCTTTGCATCTTTCACGCCAAGAAAACGAATTGCTCTTCGGCTCTTCCTAAAACCCCTTCCTGATAGGATAATTTCTTGTTCGGCATCTCACGAAAGGGCGAGTATTGGATTCATGGCACACGTAAGCAGCAAGAAAGGCGTCATCGGCATCCTGACCGGAGGTGGCGACGTTCCCGGGCTGAATCCCGCGATCCGCGGTGTCACCCTGCGCGCGCTGCGCGAAGGCTACCAGGTCGTTGGCATACGTCATGGCTGGGCGGGCCTGGTCGATATGATCCGCGAGAAGGACTATGACAATTCCGACAATTTCCTGGTGCTCAGCGAAGAAGTTGTCGATCGAGCCGGACGCACCGGCGGCACGTTTCTTCATTCTTCCCGCACGAATCCCGGACGCGTCAGCAAGTCGAGTGTTCCCCTACGCCTGCAAAATAAGTTCACCGCAGACAAGAATGACCTCACTCCCGAAGTCCTGAAGAATCTGGAGTGGCTCGGCATCGATACGCTAATCCCCATCGGCGGCGACGACACCCTGAGCTATGGTGTCCGCCTTCACAAAGAAGGCTTCAAGGTCATTGGCATTCCGAAGACCATGGACAACGACGTCCCCGGAACCGACTACTGCATCGGCTTCAGCACGTGCATTACGCGCACCATCCAGATGGTGAACAGCCTGCGAACGTCCGCGGGGTCGCACGAACGCTTCATGGTCCTGGAAGTATTTGGCCGCTATGCGGGCTTTACTGCCATGCTCCCCACGTTGGCTGGCGCGGCGAATCGCTGCGTCATTCCCGAATTCAAATTCAATATCGAGCATCTCACGGAACTGCTGGTGGCCGATCGCAAGAAGAATCCCAGCCGTTACTCGATTGTGCTGGTCTCCGAAGGCGCGATGTTTGAAGGTGGCGAAATGGTCTTCGAAGGCGGCGAAACCGACGCCTACGGCCACAAGAAGCTAGGAGGCATCGGCGATATCGTAGCCGAGAGAGTCCGCGACCTTTCCGCGAAATTCAACAACGGCAAGCGCGTCGACGTCATCAACCAGAAGCTGGGTTATCTGGTTCGCTGCGGCGATCCCGACGCCATCGACTCCATCGCCCCCATGGCCTACGGCAATATCGCTCTGGACCTGCTGCTGAAAGACATCAGCGGCCGCCTGGTCGTCCTCAAGAACGGCCACTACGACAACATTCCGCTGGAAACGGTCACCGCCTCCAAGAAGGTCGTCAATGTGAAGGAACAATACAATACCGACCGCCTGCGTCCCCAATTCTCCAGCTTTGATGGTAAGCCGCTCTTCCTGATGACTAACTGATTTCTCATTGGCGCAAGAGAGCGCTTCTTATGGGCGGAGCCAGTCGGTAAGGGCCGTTTGTCCCCGGAGCGTAACACGCCCTTTTGTCTCCGCCATTCTCCATATATGATGTCCGCCGCAGTTTCTCGCCCGCGGTCTAGGAGGCCTTATCTACCTTCTCGGAATTGACGTCGGCACCGGTGGCACGCGGGCCATCGTAATCGATTACGGCGGCAAGTTGGTTTCCTCCGCAACGGCGGATCATGAGCCGTTCGCTACTCCACAAATCGGCTGGGCCGAACAACAACCGGAAGACTGGTGGCGCGCCACCTGCATCGCAGTTCGCAAGGCGCTCTCTTCGGCGCATTTGACCGGCAAAGACATCGCCTCGGTCGGTTTCTCTGGCCAGATGCACGGCGCCGTTCTTCTCGACGAACGCGGCAACGTAGTTCGCCCGGCACTGATCTGGTGCGACGTGCGTACCGAAAAGCAATGCCGTGACCTGACGCAGGCCCTTGGCTTGCAGCGCTTGATCCAGCTCACGTGCAATCCAGCGCTCCCCAACTTCACCCTCACGAAGATTCTCTGGGTCCGCGAAAACGAACCGGAGAATTGGAAGCGCGTCCGCCACATGCTGCTTCCCAAAGACTATGTGCGCTTCCGCCTGACCGGCGAGCGCGCCACGGACATGGCCGATGGCTCCGGGACCCTGTTGCTGGACGTCGCGCATCGGCGCTGGTCGCGCGAAATGTTGGACGCCGCGGCCCTCGAAGAAAGCCTGTTGCCCTCCGTACACGAATCTCCGGACGTGTGCGCGAAGGTTTCCTCAGTGGGCGCGGCGGAATGCGGGCTGGCCTCAGGCACGCCGATTGTGGCCGGGGCCGGTGATCAAGCCGCAGGCGCAACGGGGATGGGCATCGTCTCGCCCGGAACCGTCAGCGCCACCATCGGCACATCCGGCGTGGTTTTTGCCGCCACGGATCGGCCCGCGATGGACACGCGCGGCCGTGTCCACACGTTTTGCCACGCCATTCCCGGGCGCTGGCACGTCATGGGCGTCACGCAAGCCGCGGGGCTCTCACTGCGATGGTTCCGCGACACCTTCACGACAAGCTCCAACGGCACGGCTGCATCCTACGACCAACTGACCGCCGAGGCCGCCAAAGTTCCTGCAGGCTCCGATGGTCTCCTCTGGACGCCATACCTCATGGGTGAGCGCACTCCGCATCTGGACGGCAGCGCCCGCGGCGCGCTCGTCGGCCTCACTGCATCCCATACGCGCGGCCACGTCGTTCGCGCCATTCTCGAAGGCGTCGCTTTCAGCCTGCGCGACAGCTTCACACTGTTTGAGGAAATGAAAGTTCCCGTGAGCAACATTCGGCTCGGTGGCGGCGGAGCGCGTTCGCCGCTCTGGCGGCAGATTCAGGCTGATGTTTATGGGCACTCCGTGGAACTCGTAGAAGCCGAGGAGGGCGCAGCGTATGGTGCTGCGCTTTTGGCTGGAGTCGGCGCCGCCGTGTGGCCGACGGTTGACGCTGCTTGCGCCGCGGCAGTTCGCGTGGCTGCGCGCGTCGATCCCGAAGCTGCCGCCGTCAACACTCTTAACGAAAGCTATTCTGCTTTCCGCCGTGTTTACCCAGCCACGCGAAAGATCTTCTCGTCTTGACCGTCAATGGAAAAAAGACGAGGTCCTCCTCTTTCTCGAGGAGGAACAGAAGAACCCGCATTAAGGAGCTAAGAAAAACCAGCTTTCCTAGTGCCCGAACGAAAAAGAGTAGGTAAATTCTTGTCCAATGAGATCACCGGGGTAGAACCAGGATTTCAGAGCCATGGGAGAATTACTCGGCCGCTCTTCCAATTCAAACACCGGGTGGTCCGCCGTCTCCGACCGCTCCACGGGAGTGGTAAAAATAGTCGCGATGAGCTGGTCCTCCTCACCGTTCAAGACCTCTACCATGTTGCGGTCTGAACGGCTGTCGGCCAGCTTGAACACATAGGTTCCCGCAGGCAAGCGCACTCCAGGGATCTCGATCGGTTCTGTAAAAGTCACGCGAGTCTTCTTGTCCCAGTTGTCTGCCCGGCTTGCCGGGGCCAGCATGGCGCAAAGGAATAGCGTGCATGACGCGAGTACGACAACTTTTAACCTTCCCATCATTCCATCCTCCTGTAATTAGCTCCGGCATGGCCGGCGCCGCCTGTTGCTCTTGCCTCGCGGATACACCCTTACTTCCTCTTTCGGGGACACTTGCAGCCTGAACACACTCGTGAGGACATTCTCCGTCGGGCTCGGTTAAGCAGGGCAGCCAAGAAGAAGGCTGGTTTGCCGAGAGTAGATTCTCTCGAAAGCTATCCCAAACTCTGCTCTCTCAAGTACAAAATATTAGACGCGCTCGTTCCTTTCCAGGTTGTGCGGGGTTCTCACTTCCAGCCATGCAGCCGTTTTCAACTTCTATTCATCATAGAAGGATATATTTGTGGCTTGAGGTGGTTATGCGTCTTCTTCGCTGTTTCGTCTTCCCCGCGACGGCTGTTTTCGCGGCAGCCTTTCCCACTTGCGCGGCGCGGGCGCAAGCCCCAACCATCGGCAGTTCGCCAATCGTGTATGTTAGTGATTTTGATCTCGATGTCATCGCCTACCGCAAACCAGTCAAGAGAGTTGTGCCACCTCCCGAGGCTTCTGCCGAGCAGGACAACTCCTCACACATTGCGGGCAGCGGTGTCAGAGTTGCGCCCTCGACCTCGAATTCATCTCGGGCTAAGACAACTGACGATGCTGCAGCCGAACAAACTCCGGACGAACGCGCCAAAGCCTTGCTCAACGCCGTCTCGGAGAATCTCCTTCGAGCGCTCCGGCAAGCGGGCTATCACGCGGAACGGCTTTCCGCGGGAGCGCCGGTTCCCAAGACCGGTCTGCGCATCCGCGGAGTTTTTGCGGAGGCCGACGAGAGCAACCGTGCGCGTCGTCTGCTGATTGGTGGCACAGCGGTGTCGCCAAACATGACCCTGTTCGTCGGCGTCAACAACCTCACGCGGCCGGAGCAACCACTTTACTTGCTCGCTGACCCGCCCTACCCCGATCCCCGGCATGGCCCGGTCATCACCGTAACTTCCTATGCGCCCGCGGCACGATACGAACTGCCCCGTGATCCCGGCGACGAGGAACTCAAAAAGGTCTCGGCGAAGATTGCCACGAGCTTGACGGAGCTCCTGAGCGCCAATCCGCTGTTGTCGTTGGAATAGAGTGCGCACCTGTCCTCTCGGGCAGGTGAGATTTGCGCAGCGTTCTCCAGGGGCGCGGGCCCAGTGCTCGGCCTTCGACTCTAGAATTGAGGAATGGCCCAACCGTCCAAGGCCGGTCCGGTCGTCCTCACCCTCTTCGCTCTGCCGTTCCTCGGAGGGGGCCTCTACTTCCTTTACGCGCAGATCGTTTCGCGGCACAACTTCCCAACCTCAAATCTCGCCGTCGGCATTGCCATCGCATCGTTTTTTGTCCTTGTCGGTGCGGGACTGATCCTCGCTTCCACTAAAGGCTACTCGCTTCTCAAGAAGCAGGCCGCGCTGCAGGATGCGAACCCGTCTTCCCCGTGGCTCTGGCGCTCCGACTGGGCTTCGCGTCGCGCCGAGAGCCAAAGCCAGAAAAATTACATCGGTGCGTGGATCCTGGCGGCTCTGGGAAACCTGTTTCTGTTTCCCTTCCTCTTTGGCATGGTTCCTCAACTCTTCCGCCAGAAGAACCCCGCCTCCATTTTCGTGCTTGCGTTCGGTTCGCTTGGCGTCATCCTGACGGTTCGCGCCATCCGCGCCACCATTCGCCACGAGCGCTTTGGCAATTCTTACCTTGAATTCGACTCGCTGCCGTTTTCGCTCGGCAACCGTGCTACTGGCCGGATTCATCTGCGCTTCGAGACCCAGGCGGAGCACGGCATCGACTTGACCCTCAAGTGCGTCCGCCGGGTCATCACCGGCTCCGGCAACAACCGCAACACCACGAACATCACGCTCTGGCAGGCCGACAAGAATGTCCCGTCCGGAGCAGTCACCCCTGGCCCTCTGGGCCGCGCCATTCCTATCGACTTCGAACTGCCAGCCGAAGGCCTGCAAACCGATCACAACAATTCCAGCGATCAGATTCTCTGGCTGCTTCATGCCAAAGCCGACGTGCCCGGTGTCAACTACACCGACGATTTCGAACTGCCTGTCTTTCGCACTGCCAGCTCCCCGCAACCGGCGAGCGATTCTGTTGTGCAGAACGTTTCTTCTCCGGCCGCCTCCGACATCCGTCGTCTCTTCGGTGTCGCTTCGGTTCCCAGCATCGACGGCGATTCCGGCGAAGTGCAACAACCCGCGCGCACGAAAGTAGTCGTCACGATGCACGACGGCGGCACGGAATTTTACTTCCCTCCGTTTCGCACGCCATCACGGGCGATTCTTCTGCTCTTTGTTTCGGTGCTCTTCAGCGGCGCCGTTTACATGCTGCTGCATTCGCGCGTGCCGTTGTTCTTCACGGCGGTCTTTGGCCTATCCGATTTGTTTGTGATTTTCGGATTTTTTCACGTCGCCTTCGGCAGTCGCCGCATCTTTGTCGGCAATGGTGAAATCCGCTCGCTCGGAGGTTTCCTTGGCCTGGGCGCGCCTCGACAAACGCCCTTTTCCGAAATCGCCTCGATCGTCCCGGTCGCGAGCCTCCAGCAGGGTGGCAGCGCTGAGAATGCCGTGCACGTCATTCGGATGATTACCAAGGCCGGAAAACGACTTACGTTGGCCGATGAAATCGGCAGCCGCCAGGAAGCGCGATGGATCGTCTCGCAGATCGAAACGCTTGCCGGGCTGAAACTGGATACGCACGTCGAGGTCGACCTTCCGCTTGGCGTGCCGGCCCAACCGCCGCAGCTCCGACCCGGGTCTGTTCGCGCGGCCAATCCTCAAACGACGGTTTTTGCGGTGGTTGCTTTCGCACTATTTACGGCTCTTTTCGGTGGCCTATTTGCCTGGCGGGCCAACAACCTGTTTACGAACCGCGCTCGCGGTTCCCGCGCAGCCGCGGCATCGCGCCCCGCTCCCGTCCAGCCTCGTGTTTTCTCCGGCCCCATGACCGACGCTGACGTGGCGCGTGTGCTGGCTTTGCCCGCACAGGCTCAGGCAGAAGAGCTCCTCGAACGCGCGATCAAACATGACATGCGCGCCCTCGAAGTTCTCAATCAGCACGTCGCGGGCTGGGCGGGACAGCTGCAGCACAGCGATCGCCTCAACCAATTGGTGCAGCGCTCGCAGTATTCACGAGATCTGCGCGTGCGCGTTGCAAACATTGACGTCACCCTCGCTCTTGAAGGCTGGCAAAAGAATGACGACTCCGCCACCTCGTTGATCGCGCGCGCGGACACGGACCCGCAGTATCGTGCTTGGGCCCTCTATTATCTGGGAATGCTGGCCGGTCGCGGCGTGGCCTACGACCGCATCCATCCCATACTCCTCGCCTATGCGCGCAACGACCCGGACCCGGCCGTCCGCCAGTGGGCTGTCGAGGGCCTTCGTTTCCTCGCCAAAGATGAAATACTCGACGAGCTGTACGGTTCCTTTACAGAAGATCCGTCAATGCAGGTGCGCGACCGCGCCGGCTGCAACATTTCCGACTGTGGCATCTTCACGCGCAAGCAGCGCATGCGCATGGTGCCGCAACTCATCGATCTGGCCGCAAACCCGAACACCATCCCGCAAATGCGCAACTGGTGCTTCATGGCATTGCAGGAAATCACCGACGAGAATCAACCCGCGGACGCCCTCGCCTGGAGACACTGGTACGCCGATCACGGCGCCGAAAAAATGGCCGCGTTTGAACGCCTCGAATGGTGGCAGGTTCGCGGCGACGAATAATTGCGCTTGGGTAAGACAGAGTTCCCGCCTTTAGGACGCTTCTTCCGGTAAGCACAAACAAGCGCGTGAGAACCGCTCCCTCGCGATAGAATGCTGCCTTGCTCAGGAGGAACATTCGTGGGGGACCGGAACAGCGGCCACGTTCGAGTCGGCGTGGATCTCGGCGGCACAAAAATCGAATTCGTGGCGCTCGAGCGTGACGGCGCGGAATTGCACCGCCACCGCATCGCCACACCGCGCTTCGACTACGAAGGCACGGTGCGCGCCATCGCCGACGGCGTGAAGGAAATGGAAAAGGTGCTGGGACGCACCGCCAGCGTTGGGGTAGGAATCCCCGGAACCATTTCCGGCAAGACCGGACTGGTGAAAAACGCGAATTCCACCTGGATGAATGGCAAGCCGTTTGATAAAGACTTGGGCCTGGCACTCGCGCGCGAGGTGCGCTGCGCCAACGACGCAAACTGCCTCGCCGTTTCGGAAGCCACCGACGGCGCTGGTGCCGGCAAACATATTGTTTTTGCGGTGATTCTGGGAACGGGGTGCGGCGGTGGAGTGGCTGTTGATGGACGCGTGCACAACGGGTTGAACGGTGTAGCCGGAGAATGGGGCCACAACACACTGCCCTGGATGCGGCCCGATGAATTTCCCGGCCCCCCGTGCTACTGCGGGAAAAAGGGCTGCGTTGAGACGTGGGTATCCGGAACCGGTCTGGAACACGACTACGAACGCGTCACAAAAGTTTCGCTGCATGGGCCGGAGATCATCGCGCGAAGCGCAGCTGGGGAACCGGAAGCACTGGCGGCGCTGGATCGCTTTGAGGATCGTTTGGCGCGTGCACTCGCAGGCGTCATCAATTTGCTCGACCCCGACGTGTTTGTTTTTGGCGGCGGAGCCTCGCAAATTCCGCGGCTATACAAGAATGTCCCCCCGCGGCTGCAGGAGCATGTTTTTGGACACGAGGCAGACACCCCCCTGCTGCCGGCGAAACACGGTGACTCGAGCGGCGTCCGCGGCGCCGCGTGGCTCTGGCCACTCGAATAAAACTATTCGCCTGGAGAGGACATTCATGGCCGAGCAAGCAGCGCGAACGCAAGGCACGGTTCGAAACATATCCGACACCGCGCGATGGGCCGCCTATTTTCGCGCGCAAGAGACCGCACGGCCGGACGCGCTGTTTCGCGATCCCTACGCCGAGCGCCTAGGCGGGCAGCATGGCGTGGACATTGCCAACACCCTGCCGGAAGGCAACAAGCACTCCTGGGCTTGGGTCGCGCGGACGTATTTGTTCGACCAGCTCATCACGCAGGAGCTGCAGCAGGGCGTGGACCTCGTCCTGAATCTCGCGGCGGGACTGGATGCGCGCCCCTATCGCATGCCGTTGCCCGCATCGTTGCAATGGGTCGAGGTCGATTTGCCGGAAATCCTCTCGTACAAAGAAGAAATCCTGGCGAACGAGAAACCGCACTGCAAACTTGAACGAATCCGCTTGGATCTGTCAGACGCAAATGCGCGGCGTCCGGTGTTCGCAGATCTCAATCGGCGCGCCGGCAAGATTCTCGTCCTCACCGAAGGACTGCTCATTTACTTGAGCGCCGAGGAAGTCGCTGCGCTCGCGAAAGATCTCGCCGCCAACGCGCATTTTCAGCGCTGGTTGATCGATTTAACTTCGCCGGGCCTTCTGAAAATGATGCAAAAAACCGCCGGCAAGCACCTGAGTCAGGTCGGCGCTCCCTTCAAATTCGCGCCGCCCGAAGGTCCCGATTTTTTCAAAGCGCACGGCTGGACGCCGATGGAGGTGAAAAGTCTGCTGAAGGCCGCGGCGCAATTTAAGCGCCCGCCTTTCCTGCTGCGCCTACTCGCACGATTGCCGGAAAAGAAGCGACCGGCCGGAAATCAGCCCTGGTCCGGCGTGTGCCTCTTCCAGAAGTCCTGACGTCGAAACACAAGTTCCCTTTAGCAGCGGATGTCTTTTTTCTTCTGACCCACGCGGCCCGCGGCTTCCATCTTCGCAATGTATGCGGTGGCCAGCGGCACCTTGCAGGACGTCTCTCCCATATCCACCGAAACGTCTCCGATCTCCTTGGCTGCGGCCTTGGCCTCTTTCAACAGCGGCTTCACGTACGATCCCGTAGCAATCACAAAATTATTCATCGTGTGGCGCACGCGATTTTGCGCGCGGCCAATTTCTTTCACTACGGTTCCAAGCAGCTTCTCGATTTCTGCGAGGTCCAAAGCCTCGTCGGGCCTTACCGAAAGCAATCCCGCATAAGTGCACCATCCCGTGGAGGCCACGTGTTCGTCCTTGGACTTGATCCATTGCATCGCGAGATCGCGAGCGTTCACATTCTCGACCGTCACCCAGGGAACCGTATATTCTCCGATCATCCGCAAGCCCACCGCGCCTTCACACCATTCCTCCAGTTGCTTTCGAGTCATCCGTGACCCGTGGGACACCATCCCGGCAAGGTACATCGCCTCCATCATGCCCGTTTTGTAAAGCTCCAGGGCCAAAGCCTGATCGCCTTTTATAGTTTTCGCCATGGCCTTGATATCCGCCGTGCTCGCCCCGAACGTGCGCTCCGCGGGCATGCCGTGCCGCGCATAAATGGCGCGCGTATTCGCTTTGCCTTTCTTTTTCAACGTGCTCATGACGGCATCAATCGACTTCACAGGCTTGGCGGCGGGCATCGCCTTGTTCCTTTCCGGGGCTGAATGCTTTGCCTGGTCCAGCAAAATCCAAACGAAGTTGGTCGACGAACTTGCGGCGCAGCTCTGTCAAAACTCTACGACCCTGTCATCCCGACCCTCAGGCTGCGGTCTTCCGCAGCCTGAGGCGGAGGGATCACGTCTCGGTCTAACCAGAGTGAAGGCGCATCGATAGGAACAATAAACGAATAATCCCAATGCCTCTGTCCGATGCATCAACAAAGTTCAGCTTTGCCCCGCTGCGGCGGCCTTCGCCATCTTCGCCGCATACTCTTCAGAGCGGCGCTTCATCTCGTCGGGTGCAACATCTTCAACGTGCTGCGCCAGTCCCCACTGATGGCCGAATGGGTCGGTGATCTTCCCATACCGGTCGCCCCAGAACTGATTATCGATTGGCATGTCCACCTTAGCGCCCGCAGCAACAGCGCGCTTGAAGACATCATCGACATTTTCCACGTACAGGAAGATACCGCACGCGTTCTTGACTCCCGGCGTTGGCGCGGCATTCATGCCGGGGAACTCGTCGGCGAGCATGATGTGGGAATCTCCGATTTTGAGCTCAGCATGCCCGATTTTGCCGTCGGGACCCTTCATGCATACGGTTTCCTTCGCGCCGAAAACGGACTTGTAATACTCAATGGCTTGCGCTGTGTTCTTGCAGGTCAGGTACGGCGTGACGGAATGATACCCCTCAGGGATTGCGCGAACAGGATTCGACATGGTGTTCTCCTAACGGAATTGGACGTGTGCGCACGCGAAACGGGAGGGAAGTCGGCTAGATCGTGCGCCCGAAATTGATACTCCAATGCCTTGGCCCTGTCAATCCCGCCAAACTCTTGGCTCCGGGTCAGTTTGAATTTTGTGGTTCGTGGCACAATAAGTGCCGAAATTCAAACTGACCCCTAACTAACTCCACCTGTCGCCAGACTCCCCACTGCTGCTCAAAATCCTTCCCTTCCACGCCCCCAAAGTTGTCCATTTTGCCGTCCCTCATTCGTCGTGTAAGCAGAGGGACAAAAGAAGTCGGGAGGCGAACATGACACGGCAAACACTCTCTCAGGCGGCGCGGCCCACAGTGGCAAAGGCCATCGTTGCCCTTGGACTGGTGATTTTACTGGCAGAATATGGGCAGTCGGAATGGCTGTTCTGCGAGATCTTCGGCGCGGCGGCGCGCATGGCGCTGAAGGTGCTACCCTCGTTCGTGCTGGCGGCCTGGCAAGCGGTACAAGGGCATGGCTTCGGGCATTTCCCGCCCTGCGAGGGGCTCCTCCAGTTTTCCGGTTGCTGCTGGTCGGCGATCGCGAACCTCGCCGGCGCAGCGTAAGTCCCGTGAAGCTGGTTAGCCCGGTATGCTGAAAAAAAAATTCAATCTGGCTGTCGATTCAGGGGTTCCCCGTTCGACGTGAATACAGAGGGCCAAAAGTTCGAAACATTCCGGCCCTGAGGAGGCAACAGATGCGCTTCATGATGACACTGCCCTGCCCGCCGGATGTCCTCGAGCAGGCTACGGCCAACCCCAATACGGAAATCGTTACCGCCATGCACAAGTTCAACGAGGAAATGACCAAGGCCGGTGTTCTCCTGGCCGCCGAGGGCCTCCACGGCACCTCCAAGGGCTGGCGCCTCAAAGTTTCTGGCGGCAAGAAGATCGTCACGGATGGCCCCTTCACCGAAGCCAAAGAAGTAATCGCGGGGTTCTGGATCATTCAGGTCAAGTCGAAAGAGGAAGCGCTCGAGTGGGCCAAGCGCTGCCCGCTGCCCGAGCACGGCCTGATGGAGATTCGCCAGATTTTTGAAAACTGCGACTTCCCGCCCGAACTGCAGAAGAACAAGGCGGGCGCCTGATCGCCGAAGCTTTGTGCGTGTCGATTTTCTGAGTCTTCGTTCGCCGCATCAATAGAAACAGAGATTCTCAGCCGTTCCAGAGTCATTTGTAGGGAATGGGAAGCTCAAGGGATAAGGAGAAATACCAATGCAATTCATGATGCTAGTCAAGCATGTCGAAAAGGATGGTGACAAACTGGTGCCGCCGCCTCCAAAGCTGATGGAGCAGCTAATCAAGCTCAGCGCGGAAGCCGCCAAATCAGGCGCCATGGGCGCAAACGGTGCGCTCGCTCCAACGGCGCGCAGCTCCCGCGTTCGCCTTTCCGGAGGAAAGGTCAATGTTATCGACGGTCCTTTCACTGAAGGCAAGGAAGTTGTCGGCGGATTCGCCATCCTCACGTACCGGTCCCGCGAAGAAGCCGTGGAAGGCGCTCGTCAATATATGGAACTTTACCGGCAATACTGGCCCGGCTGGGAAGGCGAAACCGAGGTCCGTCAACTGATGGGGCCCGAGGACTTCGCGAAATAGTCCCCGAGCGAGAATTCATGCGCAGGGCTGTCGATTTCAACTTACGTCATTCGTCGTAGGGGTAGGGCAGGAATGAAAATCCGCTCGGTAGCAGTGAGCAGCAACGCTTTAAACCTAATCACAAGGAGAGTCACAGATGAAATTTCTGAGCATCTACAAGACAGCGGAAAGACATGCCCCGCCATCTCAGGAAGAAATGTCCAAGATGGGCAAGCTCATCGAAGAAGGCATGAAGGCCGGTTGGCTGCTCTCTACGGAAGGCTGCCTGCCAAGCGCCCTTGGCGCGCGAGTGCGGCTCTTCGGCGGAAAACTGACTGTGACCGATGGCCCGTTCACCGAAGCCAAGGAACTGATCGGCGGGTTCGCCATCCTCAGGACCAATTCGAAGGAAGAGGCCATCGAATTGGCCGAGAAATTCCTCCCGGTCGCTGGTGATGGGGAATGCGAACTTCGCCAGCTCTACGAAGCTGGCCAAGATACTTGCGCTGGGAAAGCGGCAGCTTCCTGAACTCCCTGCGGTAGACAACAGCTATCCGCAGCCATCTTGCGCATACGAATGCAAGCCCTTGCCCAGCCAAATATACCCTGGTGGGACGGTGAGCCGTGACGAATTCGGATACGCATCGGGTGATCGACGCCGTCTGGAGGATCGAGTCGGCCCGGCTCATTGCCGGGCTGGCTCGCATCGTCCGCGATGTGGGTGTGGCTGAAGACCTCGCGCAAGAAGCGCTCGTGGTGGCGCTTGAGAAATGGCCGGAAACCGGCGTTCCGGACAATCCTGGCGCGTGGCTGATGGCCACCGCGAAGCATCGCGCCATCGATTACTTCCGCCGAAACAAACTGCTCGAACGCAAGCATGAGGAGTTGGGTCGCGAACTCAAAACCCAGCAGGACTTGGCCATGGCCAACTTCGAGATCCCCGACGATGCTGAAATCAGTGACGACTTGCTCCGGCTTGTGTTCGTCTCCTGTCACCCAATCCTCTCCACGGAAGCTCGCGTGGCACTCACCTTGCGTTTGCTTGGCGGCCTGACCACTCCGGAAATCGCCCGCGCCTTCCTCGTTCCGGAAGCCACCGTCGCGCAGCGCATCGTCCGCGCCAAGCGCACCCTGAGCGAAGCCCGCGTCCCGTTCGAGGTTCCTCGCGGACCCGATCTCGCCGCACGTTTGTCTTCCGTCCTCGAAGTCATCTATCTCATCTTCAACGAAGGCTATTCGGCGACCTCCGGAGAGGACTGGATGCGACCTGCGCTATGCGAAGACGCGCTTCGCCTCAGCCGCATGGTTGCGGAACTGGCGCCGAAGGAACCCGAGGTTCACGGGTTGGTCGCGCTGATGGAGATTCAGGCTTCGCGCCTGCATGCCCGCGCGGGACCCTCCGGCGAACCCATCTTGCTCCTGGATCAAGACCGCTCGCGCTGGGATCACCTGCTGATCCGCCGCGGGCTCGCCGCGCTCGAACGCGCCGAAGCGTTGGGCGGCACACTCGGACCATACGCGCTGCAAGCGGCCATTGCCGCCGTTCACGCGCGGGCGCGCACGGCGGAAGAAACCGCATGGCCGCGCATCGTGGCACTTTACGATGCGCTGGCGCAGCTTACGCCTTCGCCGATTGTCGAGTTGAATCGCGCCGTCGCCGTGGCCATGGCGTTTGGCCCGGCGGCCGGACTGGAGTTGTTGGATGCGCTGAGTGCAGAGCCGCTGCTCAAGGCCTACCATCTTTTGCCCAGCGTGCGCGGCGATTTTCTGTTCAAGCTGGGACGCTTCGTGGAAGCCCAGGCTGAGTTCGAACGCGCCGCGTCCATGACGCAAAACACTCGCGAACGCAATTTGCTGCTGGAACGCGCCCGCGCCTGCTCCCGTAGACCTGTCGCCTAAAATTACTTGGCTCCGATTCTCGCTTCAGTATGATGTCTGCTACTGCGCGAGGAATCGCTTGCCCCTCTACGCATTCCAGATCGATGTCAGCGCGCCGCCGTACGTGGTCTCGGAGAGGCTTCAAACAGTTGTACGCGACGCGCCAACGCTGCGTGAACATTTCCAGTGGGCTCGGACGGGCGTCAGGCCTCCAGGCCCGCCGTTCATCGGCAAGGCCTGGGAGAATTCGTTCAAGCTGCGTAGGGACGTGGGATACCGGCGCAACGCATTCTTGCCGCGCATTCCAGGCATAGTCGTTGCCACTCCCATGGGAAGCCGCGTGCGAGGAATCATGTTCCTTCACCCCTTTATCGCTCTCATCATGGCTCTTTTGCTAGGCGTCCTGGGACATGCCGCCTGGATGGCGCGCTCGGGCGCCGGGCCTGCAGCCGTGGAGTGGGGTATGTTCCTTCTTGGAGTGGCGTTCATTGGCTCCGGCTTCTTTCCCGAGGCGCGCCTTGCCAAGAAGATGATTTCCGCGGCTTTACTCGATCAGACGAAGTACTCCGCGCAGTAATGGGAGGGTTGGCGATGCGATACGACTTCCTGGTGGAAACGTACGAGACGGAACGAATCAAAGTGGTGAGTGTGTGGAGCGAATTTCGCGACGAGGATTTGCCCGTGCGGCCAAACGCCAAGGATGCGCGCGGAAGAAGCGCGCGCGAACAGATGGTGCACCAATGCGTCAGCGAAAACCTGTGGTTCATGAATACGCTAGGGATCGATGTGAGCGCGCCGCCGCTGCCGCAAACGGAAACGCGGCTGGAATTCATCAAACGTTATGCGGAGGACAGCGGGAAGCGGCTAGAGGCGCTGCGAACAAAGGAAGAATCGTGGTGGGAAGGCGAAACGAAGTTTTTTGACGTGAAACGGTCGCGCGCATGGGTGATGGTAAGAAGAATTGCGCACACCGCGCATCACCGCGGCCAGCAGATGGCCATGCTGCGGATGCTGGGGCGCGATTTGCACAGCAACTACGGCCCGACCGCGGATACTGGCGGGCTGATGCAGAATCATGCGCCGACCATCTATGGCTACGCGAGCTTGCAGGCGCTCCTCGAAGGCGAAGTCGCGGGCGGCAAAAAATCACTGCTGCCAGGCGGAGGAGGAAAACCCATCACCGAGCGCCCCGGCGCGTAGTCAAGTTAATAGCGGCAAGCGCGCTTGTTACTCGGGCTTAGTAATCACGCCGCAGGCGATGCGCGCTGGTGCGGCGCCCCCGGATGCGACGGCGTGAATCACAATGGCCGTCCCACCGTTGGTGAAGACGGAGTTTTCGTCGCTGCCGAGAGTCACGTTCGGGGCAACGGTGCTGGCATGCGCCGTGCCGTCGGGGGCAACGATTAAGGCGAAATCCGGAATATCCCCGGCAGGTGTACCCGGCATGTTCATGCCGTCATGCGAGTGGCCGCCGCCAAAATGTGGACCCGCGGACTTGAAATCCGGCGGCTCGCACTTCGCGACCTGGTGGATGTGGATCGAATGCTCGCCGGGCGGAAGATTCTTGATATCGATCGTGATCTTGACGCCTTTAGGGGCGGGCGTCAGGACGGCGGTTCCGACAGACTGGCCTTGGACATTCTTGATGTCCACCGTGACGGGCTTGGACGCGGCGTGCGACTGCGCATAGACGCCCGCAGCGGAAAGAAACAGCGCGGCGGTTAGAAGAGCAGATTTCATGCAGATTCTCCTCAGCTGAACTTTTGTGTAAGGACTCTCTCGAAATACGCCCGAAGACAATCTAGCGCAATTGACGTGCGTAACGTAACCAGTTGTTTCCAAGAAGCAGATCGGCGTGAAACAAATGATGCATGGAGAGCGGACAAGAGCCGAGGTCGAGATCTCTTCGTGAAACGAAACCACAGAACTGAGATTGTTGGCATTCCATTAGCGTTCTCTGTTGTCCGATCTCTGCTCTGTGCTCACGGTTTGTACAGTTTGGGAAAGTCTTTCTTCAGATTCTCGAGTTTGGGCAAATCGTTGTAGACGATGTACGGATTGTCGGGATTGTTCTTCAGAAAGTCCTGATGGTAATTCTCGGCGGCATAGAATGCCTTGTACGGCTCGACCTTGGTCACGATGCGCCGCGAATAAACTTTGGCGGCGTCCAGTTGTGCAACGTATGCTTCGGCGATGCGTTTCTGTTCCGAGCTGGTGTAGAAGATGGTGGAACGGTATTGCGAGCCGGTGTCCGGCCCCTGGCGATTCCACTGCGTGGGATCGTGAGCGACGGAAAAGAAAATCATCAGGAGCTGGCCGTAGGTGATTTGGGATGGATCGTAGGTGATGCTGACCGACTCGGCGTGGCCCGTGGCGCCCGAGCTGACCGCTTCGTAGGATGGCGATTTGACGTAGCCGCCCGAGTAGCCGGAAGTGACCGAGACGACGCCCTTCAGATGTTCGAAGACAGCCTGAACGCCCCAGAAACAGCCGCCGGCGAGAACTGCCGTCTGCTTGCTCGAAGTTGCGGCCAGCGGTGCATCGTCCGCCGGAGCGGGAAAGGGAATGCGTGGAGTTTCAGGAGGGCGCGCGCCAAGGGCACGGAAGGCCGTCCAGGCTACAAGCGCAAAGATAACGGTGATGGCGAGAGCGCGTCCAATTTGGGGACTCTTCATAATTTCACTCTAGGCGGCAACAGGCTTATTCTAGCGTGGTACCGATAGTTTGATGCGGACAGAGGAGATTTCGGTTCGTCTCCGACAGAGGCACGTTGTCGGCGGAGGCGGGCCGTTAACAAGTTTGCGAGGAAGGACGTCCAGTGGAACCAAGGGCGCAAGAGAGGCGTCCTAAGGTCAAGTTTGAAAAGCAGAATCCCTCCGCCTCGGCCTGTGGAAGACCGCAGGCCGAGGGTCGGGATGACAAATTGGGTTTCTGCAAAGTGGGACGACCTTCGTACATTTCTTAGACCAATGGAGAGGGGCCAATTCATGCATGCGAGAAATGTTTTTGTTGTGACGGCGAATCTGTTTCTGGCGGGAAATCTGGCGGCGCAAGTCACTCATGGGCAAAAGCCGAAGCTGCCCGCGCCGTATGAAACAAAATCGGCGGGCAACGGGCCGGAAGGAGTCCGACCGCCCGCGGGGTTTCTTCCCACAGTTCCAGAAGGTTTTCGCATCGGCGTATTCGCCAAAGGCTTCAAAGTGCCGCGCTGGCTGACCATCGCGCCGAATGGAGACATTTTCCTGGCGGACTCGGGATCCGGGCAGATTGTGATCCTGCGGGACCCGAAGAATACCGGCACGGCGCAAGAACAGGAGATCTTCGTTGACGGCATGAGGCGGCCGTTTGGGATCGCCTTCCACGAAAACTATGTGTACGTGGGGAACACAAATGAACTGGTGCGTTTCAAGTACGATCCCAAAACGTCGAAGCGGCTTGGGGAAAAGGAGCATCTGCTGGACTTGCCCACGGGAGGACACTTCACGCGGGCGGTGGCGTTCTCCGCCGACGGAAAGCACCTGTTTGTCTCGGTGGGTTCGGGATCGAACATCGACACGGGAGAAGATCCGCGGCGCGCGGCAATCACGATTTGCGATCCTGACGGCAAGAACGCGCGACTGTTTGGAACGGGATTGCGGAATCCGGTGGGGCTGGCAATCGAGCCGGTGACCGGAGCGGTGTGGACGAGCGTGAACGAGCGAGATGAGCTGGGCGACAACCTGCCGCCGGATTACTTCACGTCGGTAAAGGACGGCGGATTTTATGGCTGGCCTTACAGCTACATCGGGAGCAACGTCGATCCGCGTGTGGAGCAACAGCATCCGGAGCTGGTGGCGCGGGCGATTGTTCCGGACGTGCTGCTGGGCCCGCACGTGGCGCCGCTGCAGTTTGCGTTTTATACCGGGAAGCAGTTCCCTGAGAGCTACTGGGGTGGCGCGTTTGTGGCGGAACACGGGTCGTGGAACCGCGCGACGCGCTCGGGCTACCAGGTCGCTTTTGTGGCGTTCAAGAACGGCGAGCCTTCGGCGGACCCCGTTCCGTTCCTGACAGGTATGGTACCGGATCCCGCCGGCAAGAGTGTTAACGGACGGCCCGTCGGCGTGACTGTTGCGCCGGACGGGTCGCTGCTGGTTTCGGATGACGGCGCGGGCGTGATTTACCGCATCACCGCCGTGAAATGAGTGTAGTCCTAACATTTTAGAGAAGAGCGGAAATGGCGGGAGGGGGGACCCCCTCCCCCTTTTTTTTGTAAGTGTTGAGTGTTGATTCTAAAGATAGATAAAGTCATTTGTTTTCATACACTTTTGGAAGTGTTGATTCTAAAGGTAGTTAGCGTTTCGTTTTTCATCCTCACGTGGTGGTGGCTTGAGAGTCTTGGTCGGGAAGCTGAGGATCAGGCTGTGGGGCAGGTGAGGGCAGGGGCGGAGGCGCGGCTGCGGTGGCGCCTTGAGTGTACTTGTGGTTTTCCTTGATGTGGGAATGGATGACCCTGCGCCAAGAATCGGAACCATAGACGCGTTGGAACTATCAAAGAACAGAAAGTACGGCGTGTTCGGAGGAAGAGTGCCGGAGGCAATGGGCTGGTTCAGAATGGAGTAGAGAGCCTTGCCGCTGAGACACCGGGCACAGGAGTGAGCACCCCGGTGGCATCGTTTCGGACAAAAACCAGGATACCTGGCCCGGAGCCGGCCGTATTGGGGGCGAAGACGAATGGCTGCTTGAGCTGGGCGCGCGTGGAGAGCGGCCCAAGCAAAAGAGAGAGCAGCACGAGCGCGCAGCGAAACCACTGCGAACCTGGTCGTAGCCATCGTTCTATGGCCATGCATGGTCCCCAAGCAGGACTGAGCGGCATGAACTGGAGCTGAGAAGGAAGCCCTTCCGGGGACACGGTAAGGCCAGAAAAAGTCAACGTCAAGAGAAATTATCTAATAAGATATCAATGAAAGAGGACTGTTCCAAAATGGGAATAAGGCTCGTCGTGGACAGGAGGCAGGCGAATTTAGCATTAAGGATTTCTAATGCGATGATCTGGGATTCTGGGTTAAGCTCCTGCGCGCCATGATCCCTGTTGCCCTGGATTTACAGAGATTGCCGGAATCAAATACCCAGCGGCTCGTCTTACAGCTCAACGGCAAGTTAAGCCTGGAGACCGTACACAACTTCATTCAGACCGTCAGGGCGGAAACAGCCCCCCAGCTCATTCTGGACATGAGCGGGGTGTCGTTTCTCGATTCCGCCGGGGTTGGCGCGCTGGTCCAGGTGTTCGTGCACCGCAGAAACCTGGGACAAGGTTTTGCGCTCACGGGCCTGTCCAAACAAAGCAGCGCGGTGGTCCAGGTCGCGGGCCTGACGAAGCTTCTGCCGATCCACTCCTCGGTGCAAGAGGCGTTAGCCGCGAAAGCGTAAGTTTAGAAGAATCTGGAGCCTAGCTTGGCACCCAATGGGGGTGACCGGTGAAGAGACCGTCCACAAAGCCGATCTGGTAGCAGATAAAAAGTCCAAAACAAAGACTAAGCAGGCCGGAGCCAACCACCAAAGCACGGTTGAGCCTTGTGAACTTATTTCCCCCAAACGAAAACGGCAGCGCCAGGGCCGCGGTGATGAGCATCATGCCGGCGATGGTGCCGACGCCGAAGATCAGCAAGTAGAGAATGGCCCAGCGAGGATCGCGAATGGTGCCGAGGACGAGCAGGGCCACGGCTGCAGAGCCGGCTAGTCCGTGCACGATACCGACAACAAGCGGACGCAGGAAGTGAAAGAGTCCCAGGCCTGCAAGAGCGCCGCCCGCGGCCTTTGCTTCGCGACGGGTGAACCAACGTGGCGCGGCCAGACTTTCGCCGTGGTGATCCTCAACGGAAGAGTGCGAGTGCCAGTGAAAGTGTAGTTCGCTCCCGTGCTGGTGAAGATGCGCGTGCTCGCCGGAGATACCCGGATGGGAGGGAGCGAATTTCTCACTGAGCCACTTCATGGCGCCAGTGAGATTCAACAGACCAAGAAGAATGAGCATCAGGCCGACAGAGAATTCCATGGTGAGGCCGACGCGAGGCGGGATCACCAGGCTGAAGAGAATGATGGCGGTGCCGACGGCGGCAATTGTTAAGGTGTGGCCACAGCCCCAAAGGATGCCGATGAGACCGGCACGTGCGATGGATCGCTCGCGGCTGACGATAGTGGAGACGGCAATGACGTGATCGGGGTCGGTGGCATGACGCATCCCCAGGAAAAAACCGATCATCAGAATGGCGAGCCCGCTGGTCATTATTTTTTCACAAGCTTGCAGAGTGAAGGATACCTGAGGAGTTGCAATTTCGCATGAAGAAATGGGCGGGAACTGTAGCGGTCGAGGGCGTTCCCATCGATCTCAACAACGTTGAGATCAAGCCAGGATTCATCGCGCAAAGGACGCGCGATGCCGAAGAGAACCTCGCTTCGTTCGGAATGAACAAACTAGAGGTGTGTCTGGACTACTCGCCGCGGAGGATGCGCATCAGTTCGGCGGCAGCGTGCGGGAGGCGGGCGCCGCGGCGCGAAACCAAATAGACGTGGCGGGGCATGTTGAGCTGGCGGACATGCACTTCTTTCATCCAGCCGTGCTCGATTTCCCACTGCACGCACATGCGCGGCACGATGGCCACGCCCATGCCCATCTGGACAAAGCGCTTGATGCTTTCGATGCTGGGCATTTCGATAGGCATGTTGAGGGCCGTGCGATGGCGCGCGAAAAGTTCGATGACGCGGCGGCGAAAGGGCGATTCGACGATGTGGGCGATGAAGTTCTCTCCGCCCAAGTCGGTGACGTCCACCTCGCGCTTTTTGGCCAGGTTGTGCTTCGGCGGAACGACCAGCGCCAGCTCGTCCTTGAGGATTTCCGTGGCGAGAAGTTGCGGGTCGCGAGGCACGAAAGAGATTGCGCCGAGGTCCAGGCGGTAATTGAGGACTTCGTGAGGGATGTCGCGGGAGAACATGCGGTGGACGCGGACCTGCACGCCGGGGTGGAGCTCGCGAAAGGTGGCTAGCGCGGGAAGGAGAGCGTGGATGGAGCTTTCGTTGACGCCGAGGGAGAGCTCGCCGCGCTTGAGCCCTTCGAGTTCGGTGAGGCCTTTCTTGACCTCATCCCGGAGGTTGATGAGGCGCTCGGCGTATTCCTTGAGAAGGGTGCCCGCGTCAGTGAGGCGAACGGGACGGGCGCCGCGGACGAACAGCGGCTGGCCAAGCGAGTCCTCGAGCTTGCGCACTGCCAGGCTGATGGCCGGCTGGGTGCGGTAAAGACGCTCGGCGGCGCGGGAGAAGCTGCCCTCCTTCGCCACCATGAGAAACACCTGTAATTCGCCAAGGTCCATGAATCAGCTCGCGGGGGCCTAGTATAAGGCACAATTATCAAATACAGAACAAAGATAAATTGGACTGGAGGTGGGACGTAGTGTATTAGTAGAGGATGGGGGATTGTTCTATGGACGCCGTACACATCTTTGACACTACGCTCCGGGACGGCGAGCAATCGCCGGGCTTTTCCATGAACACGGAGGAAAAAATCCGCATGGCGAGGCAGCTTGCGGCCCTGAATGTGGACGTGATCGAGGCAGGCTTTCCGATTGCTTCGCGTGGCGACCTGGAAGCGGTGAAGACGGTGGCGAGGGAAGTGCGTGACGTGCCGATCGCGGCATTGGCGCGGGCCAAGAGAGAGGACGTGAGCGCGGCGATTGAGGCTCTGGAACCGGCAGCCGCTCCAAGGCTGCACGTGTTCCTGGCGACTTCGGACTTGCATCTGCGAGCGAAGCTGAACATCACGCGCGAGCAGGCGCTCGAAGCGATTGCGTCAATGATCCGGTATGGGCGGCAGCACGTGGGCGAGGTGGAGTTTTCGGCGGAGGATGCGGGGCGGACGGATATCGAGTTTTTGTGCGAAGTATGCCGCGTGGCGGTGGACGCGGGAGCAACGGTGTTGAACCTGCCTGACACGGTGGGCTATGCGGTGCCGGAAGAGTACGGCGCAATGTTCACGAAAGTGCGGGAACATCTGGGAGATCCCGACGGAGTGACGCTAAGCGCGCATTGTCACGACGACCTCGGGATGGCGGTGGCCAATTCGCTGGCGGCGGTGCGCGCGGGGGTACGGCAAATTGAGTGCACGGTCAACGGCATCGGCGAGCGCGCGGGAAACGCCTCGCTCGAAGAAGTGGTGGTGGCGCTGGCGGTGCGCAAGGAGAGCTTTGGCGTAGCCACGAACATCCGGCTGGACCAACTCTTCCCGGCGAGCCGGCTGCTGACGGAAATCACTGGGGCCCAGGTGGCGCCGAACAAGGCGGTAGTGGGCGCTAACGCGTTTGCGCATGAGGCGGGCATTCACCAGGACGGCATCATCAAGAATCCGCTGACGTACGAAATCATTTCGCCGCAGACGGTGGGCGTACCAAACCGCTCGCTGGTGCTGGGCAAGCACTCAGGCCGCAATGCGCTACGCATGACGCTGAAAGACCTGGGATATCAGGCGAGCGACATGGAACTTGCGGAAATTTACCGGCGCGTGACGGCGCTGGCCGACCAGGCCAAGCAGGTGCGCGCTCGCGATGTAATAGGCATCGCGCATGAGGTGACTCGCCGGCGCCCCACGGCCATGGCGGAAACCGCCTGAACCTTCCGTCGCTTCCAGAGTAGCGAGCCACCCGCGGGCTACAATTTGTTGAAGCCGTCTGCTCGCAAAGATAAGATTTTGTATCTGTCCGGGGACTAATCATGAAGAAGAGCATTGTTTTGCTACCGGGGGACGGCATCGGGCCGGAGGTCACGAAAGCGGCAGCGGCCATCCTCCGCGAGACGGCGCAGGAGTTCCATCACGAGTTCACGTTCGTCGAACTTCCACTAGGCGGAGCGGCGATTGATGCCACCGGCTCGCCCATTCCCAACGAGACGCTGGACGCTTGCAAGAAGGCGGACGCGGTGTTTCTCGGAGCGGTGGGCGGGCCGAAGTGGGATGCGCTGCCGGTCGGCAAGCGGCCGGAGAGCGGGCTCTTGGGGCTGCGCAAAGGCATGGGGCTCTACGTCAACGTGCGGCCAGTGAAACTGATTGAACCGCTGAAAGGGCTTTCGCCACTGAGGCCGGAAAGATTGGGCGACCTGGACCTCGAGATCGTGCGCGAATTAGCTGGAGGAATGTACTTCGGTGAGCGCGGGAACGTCACGGAAACAGGCGTGGAGCGGGCGTGGGACACGGAATCGTACTCAACGCCGGAAATTGAACGCATCGCGACGTTTGCGTACACGCGCGCGGAGAACCGCACGCGGCGGCTGTGCTCGGTGGACAAGGCCAACGTGTTAACGAGCTCGCAGCTCTGGCGGCGTACGGTGGCGGCGATGAGCGCGGTCTATCCGTCAGTGAAGCTCGAACATATGTACGTGGACAATGCGGCGATGCAGTTGACGCTGCGGCCGTCGCAGTTTGACGTGATGCTGTGCAGCAACATGTTTGGCGACATTTTGAGCGATGCGGCGGCGGGACTGGTTGGGTCGATTGGGTTGATTCCTTCCGCGAGCTTCGGAACGTCCGCGCCGCTGTTTGAGCCGATTCACGGCTCGGCGCCTTCGCTGGCCGGGACAGACACGGCCAACCCGATTGGGTCGATCCTGAGCGCGACGATGATGCTGCGCGACGCTTTTGGGCTGACGCTGGAAGCCGACTGGGTCGAGCAATCGCTGGCGCGGGTGCTTTCCGGCGGCTACCGCACTCCGGACATCACCGAACCGGGAGCGCGCGCGGTGGGCGGCTCCGTGTTCACAGAGATTTTGCGCGAAGAAATGCAGCGCACGTTCGAGCACGCCGAGCGCTACGGCTGGGGCGTGTAACCCCTAGACTTGCAATTCGTCCCGAGCGGGTCCAGCGAGGACCTGTGCCAAGCGAGACGTTTCTTGCGGGGAGGCGCTCCGGGATGCTACTTTACAATTTCTTAAGCAGCCTGTGGCCGTGAGAGTCAGGGTCACACATCGATGTCGAATAAGGCGCAGGCTCCAGAATCCGTCCCAGAATTGATTGAACACGAGATGAGCGCCGTATCCGAACGCGCGGAGCAGAGGGCGAGCGGCTGATTTCAGGCCTGACATGGCATATCAGGAATCCAATCCGAGGAACGACGATTCGGCACGCCAAGATGGGGAGAATTTCACGTATTGGCGGGTGGAAGGCTCGCTGCTGGAACTGGGAGCGATGCGGCCGGTAGGATTCTTTACCTGGAATTCGCAGAGCTTTTCCGAGCGCTGGGCGCGGCGGACGGGGATGGCCGGAATGGCGCTCACTCGGCCGTTCGCGTATGCGGCGAGCCGCACGTTTGCAACGCGCTTGCTACATGCGCTGTTGCGTGGAGTGAGCCGTGACCGGCTGGATTTACTGGGTGAGGAGTATTTTCATTACGTTTTGAAGCCACAACTTCGGGGCGAGGCTGTCGAGAAGGTGCTCTCCGCGGTGCGCAGGGGAGAACGCGTCGTCCTGGTAGGGCAGCTGCTGGAGAATATCCTTCGCCCGCTCGCACATCACCTCGGGGCGGACTCTTTCATTGCCAATCGGCTGGAATACCGGGACGGGAAGGCCACGGGCCGACTGATCCGTCCCATTGTTCCGCCGCGCGGACCATTTGCCTGGCTGGCGAGCGGCGCAACGGACGGTCACATCCCACGAGAGAAACTGTTGCGGCAGCTGGGCTGGACGGCGAAGCCGGAGCTTCTGGAACGAGCGCGGCAGAGCACTGCCCGCCCGGCGCCAGGGGAAAGGAAATCTGTAGCGGCATTCGGAGACGCGCCGAGAGTGCAACGGCTCGCGGTGCGGCAAACGCTCGCGAACCGGCACATCCTGCTGATTGGCGTGACGGGATTTATCGGGAAAGTCTGGCTGGTCGATTTGCTGGAGAAGATCCCGGACATCAGCAAGATCACCCTGCTGATCCGGAGGAATCGCACGACTTCGGCACAGAAGCGCTTTGAGAAGATCGTTGAGGAGTCGCCGACATTCGACAGGCTGCACGAGCACCACGGGAGAAGGCTGGGCGCTTTTCTCAGGGAGAAAGTGGAGGTCGTCGAAGGAGACGTCGGACTGCCGGGACTAGGGTTGGATGCGACCACGCAAGCGCACCTTCAGAAAACGCTGGACTTGGTTGTCAACAGCGCGGGGCTTACCGACTTTAACCCCGATCTACGCGACGCCCTTTCCTCCAATGTCGATTCAGCGCTGAACCTGCTGGAATTTTTGCGTAAGTGCAGCCATGCCACGCTGATGCATCTCTCGACCTGCTATGTCGTGGGCATGCGCGACGGGCGCGTCAGTGAAGAGTTGCAGGATAACTACAATCCCGCAAATGACCCCCGGTTTGAGGCGCAACACGAAATCGCTTCCCTGCGTGAAACCATCCGACGCGTCGAAGCCCGCGCGGAAAGCCCGGAACTGGACAAAGCGCTGCGCCGCCAGGCATTGGGACGCAGCGGCGATGAGGCATCTGCGCCAGCTGGAGAGTTGGAAGGCATCTTGAAACGCAACCGGGCGCGTTGGGCGCGGAACCGGCTGACGCGCATCGGCCTGCGACGGGCCCAGCACCTCGGCTGGCCCAACACGTACACGTTCACCAAGAGCCTGGGTGAGTCGATGCTTGCGCAGCGTGGCCGCGACCTGGCGATTGCGATCGTGCGGCCGTCGATCGTGGAAAGTTCGGAGCGGTCGCCTCTCAGCGGCTGGAATGAAGGCATCAATACCTCAGGACCGCTTTCCTATTTGCTCGGGACGAACTTCCGGCAATTGCCGTCGAACGAACGGAAATGCCTGGACGTGATTCCGGTGGACATGGTGTGCCGGGGAATGACGCTGATTGCGGCGGCGCTGGTGACGCGGCGGCACGCACGCTTGTATCAGCTGGCGACCTCGGCGATCAATCCCGTGAATATGGGGCGCAGCATCGAACTGACCGGACTGGCCCACCGCAAGCATTACCGCACGACGCAAGGCATCGACAGCTGGCTGAAGGTGAAGTTTGAGAGCATTCCTGTGTCGAAGCAGCGTTATGAACGGCTGTCGATTCCCATGCAGATGGCCGTAGTGTCCGGAATCAACCGCGCGGCCACAACACTGCGGATGAAGAAGGCACCGTTTGCCCGGACAGAGCGCGACCTGATCCGGGCTCAAAAACTGATTGAGCTGTATGAGCCTTTTATCCTGCACAATGAACACGTCTTCGAGAGTGAAAATGCCCGCTTGCTTTCTGCCGCCCTGGCGCCGGAAGAACGCGCGCTCTTTGATTTCAAGCCGGAGGCGGTGGATTGGTGGGACTACTGGATTAACGTGCACATCCCGGCGCTGCGCCGCTGGTGCTATCCGCTGATGGAAGGCCGTCCGCTCGAAGCGCGAGAGCCGCGTTCGCTCGATTGGGCCGCAGCGCCCGCGCCAGAGGCGGCGCTCTCGAAAGTGGCAACGCCGTCCAACTCCCTATGGCCATCTTCGTAACCGGCTCAACCGGCTATCTGGGCAGCTACCTGGTGGCGGGGCTCCTGCAAGGGCACCGCGACAAGCTGAACCTGCTGGCGCGCGCGAAAACGGAACAGGAAGCGCGTGAGCGTCTGTGGAACTCCCTGCAATTGCACCTCGTGTTTCCGGAATTCCTCGAGTATCTGAACACGCGCGTGCGGATCTTTCGCGGCGACTTAACTGCGGAATGCTTCGGACTGGCGGATGAGGAGTACCACTCCCTGGTGGACACCACCGATTCGCTGATTCATTGCGCCGCTTCGCTGAACCGTAAGTCGGAGAAGCAGTGCCTGAACGTGAACCTGCGCGGGACGCTGGAAGTGATTCAACTGGCGCGGCGCGCCCAGAACCGGAACGGGTTGCGGCGGTATTCGCATGTGTCGACGGTGGCGGTGGCGGGCAAAAGGCAAAACGAGGTCGTCACCGAAGATGCGGCAATCGACTGGGGGCGGTCCGACTACGACCCCTACGCGAGGACGAAGAAATTCTGCGAACACATGGCCAACCGGCTGCTGCCGGACGTGCCCAAGACCATCTTCCGGCCAGCCATCGTGCTGGGCGACAGCACGCGCGCGGAGACCTCGCAATTCGACATGGTGCAGGCGTTCCACGTCCTGGCGAGCATGCCCGTGCTTCCGCTGCGTCCTCAGGATAAAATCGACATCGTGCCAGCGAATTATGTCGGCAAGGCGATCGTGACGATTCATCAAAAAGAGCCGGTGACGCACGGGATTTATCACCTGTCTTCGGGCGCGAGTTCGCAGACCTACGAGGAGTTGACGGAAGCCATCGCGAAGGCCGGCGGCATGCAGCGGCCGATGTTTTTGCCGTGGCTGGGCGGGACATTTTCGCGAAGCGTGAACTGGGCGGCCGCTCGTGGAGGCGGACTCGGCCATGGCGCTTCCCTACTGAAAGTTTTTTGGCCGTACCTGGACTGGAACACGGTGTTCGACAATTCGCGTGTGGTCGCAGAGCTGGGGGAAGCACCGGCAAGATTCTCGACGTACGCTACACCGCTCTTGAAATTCAGCCGCGACAATCATTTCCGCTATCCAGCAAAACCGTGGCCGGATGGCGCAGGCGCCGGGAAAACTGCGGCGGTCGGGGGAGTCCGCGCATGACGGATTTTCTCCTGGTCGCGTGGGTGAGCGCATTGATCGAAATCCGCCGCTTCGGATGGATGTTCGGGCTCGGCAATCGCTGGACCCCCGGCGAGAAGCTGAAGCTGCTGTTTGCGGGCTACAACGGCACACGCAACACGGGAAGCGACGTGCGGGTGCAGGAGATGCTGCGGCAGGTGCGGCACGTGCTCGGCGCGGAGCACGTGGACTTCAGCGTGATGACGCAGAGCTTCGATCGCACCAAGGGATATTTCGAGGGTACGAAGCAGGTCCACTTGCCGGATGTTTACCCCCCATTTCTGTTCCGCGAGGTGCGGCAGAATCACGGCGTGATTGCCTGCGAAGGCTCGATGTTCAAGAGCAAGTTCGCCAACGCGCTGACGACGATGATGATCGGGTCTCTGGGGCTGGCATCCGCGGAAAACAAACTCTCTGTGGGCTATGGTGGTGAGGCTGGGCACATGGACGCGCTGATCGAATCCATGTGCGGGCGTTATGTGCAGGACTCCCTGGTGATTACACGCAACGTCGAGTCACAAAAGCTCCTGAATTCACTGAGCATTCCAACAGAACTCGGGACGGATACCGCCTGGACGTTTGTGCCACACCCACCGGAGTACGCGCGCAAAATGCTGCGCGAAGCGGGTTGGGATGAAACAACGCCCGTTCTGGCATTGTGCCCGATTCATCCATACGTCTGGCCCGTACAGGCTTCAATTGCCAAATACATAGCTCGGGCAACGACGGGCGTCTACAAAGACAGCCAGTACCGCACTGTCTATTTTTTCCAATCGGGAAGCGACGTGGACCGAAAATTTCGCAGTTACATCACGGGGTTCACGAAAGCAACGCAGGCGTTTCTACAGCGGCATCGCGTGTTTCCGATTCTTGTGGCGATGGAACGGCTCGACACTGTGGCCTGCCGGGACGTCGCGGCGGCAATCCCCGGCACGCCAATCTTCACGTCGGACGACTACGACATGTTCCAACTCGTTTCCATTTTGCGCGCGTGTTCTTACCTGGTGTCTTCGCGCTACCACGGCATCGTGACCTGCATGCCAACGCTGGTGGCTTCCGCCGGCGTGACCATGGACGAACGCATTCACAATCTGATGCGCGAACGGGGCCACGAGCACCTGTTCCTCACGGTGGACGACCCGGACCTGGAGCCGAAGCTGCTGCAGATTATGGAAACACTTGTGCAAGAAGCGGATTCCGTGCGCGAAGGAATCGGACGAACGGTGGTGCGCAATCTGAAAGCTATGGCGCACATGGCCACTCTGCTCGAGGATGCCGTCCTCCGCACCTACCCGGAATTTCCGGTTCGCAGCGGCGTCTTTTCCTGGGAGGACTACCTGCCGCCCCTTAGCCCAGAACTGCGGAAACTTGCCGATCAGTATGACTCTGCTCAGGGCGCCCTTGCGGCAGCTCGCTGATTCTTCATGTCCAATTTTCTCGAAAACATCTTTCAGCAACTGAAGCGAGCGGATGCCCGCGTAGTGCTGCGCGAAATACACGGGGAACAGTTCGTGAGTGTGACGGGCAAGGAATTGCTCGAGCAGGTTGCGCAAGTGCGGTCATTTCTGCGAGGTTGTGAGGTTCAACCAGGCGACCGTTGCGCGCTGCTGGGATCCAAT
Source organism: uncultured Acidobacteriaceae bacterium (assembly GCA_964524985.1). Classification (GTDB taxonomy): domain Bacteria; phylum Acidobacteriota; class Terriglobia; order Acidiferrales; family UBA7541; genus Acidiferrum. Next base: position 13,187 of record CAZGFL010000112.1, on the reverse strand, counting down.
TCCATTCGCTGGGTGGCTGTGGACCTGGCGCTGATGGCCGAGGAGCTGGTTGTCGTGCCGCTTTACTCGCGGCAGGCGCCGGGCGAGCTTGCCGGAATGATGAAGAACTGTCAGCCGAAGCTGCTGATTGTGAGCGAAGCCGGGCTGGGCGACGCAGTCGCGCAAGTGTGGCGGGAGGCGCCGCGCCGCGTGGTGTTTGATGAAGCGTTGAAGGGAACAGCGCCAAAGAGTTTGGTGGGCGATTTGCCAAATCCGCGGAAGGACTCCGATCTCATCACCATCATCTACACATCGGGCACGTCGGGTGAGCCGAAGGGCGTGTGCCTAAGTACTGGAAACCTGAATTTCATGCTGGAGAGGACGACAGAGCGGCTCGGGCAATTGATGGCTCCCGCGGAAGAGGCGGGGCCCGACCGCGTTTTCCATTACTTGCCATTCAATTTTGCAGCTTCCTGGCTGTTGCTGCTCTCCTGTCTGACGCGAGAAACGACGCTGACGCTGTCGACCGACCTGAATCGGCTGGCCGACGAAATCCGCCTGGCCTCGCCCAACTATTTCCTGAATGTTCCGACGTTATTGGAGCGGGTGCGGCGCGCGGTGGAAGAAGGACTTGCAAAGCGCATGGTTCCCATCCGCCGGCTTTTTCAAAGGGCGCGCGCGGCGTGGGGGCAAAAAAGCGCTGGCCGCATGGGCGGCCTCGATGCTCTGTGGCTGTGGTTCGGCAAGAAACTCATCTTCAACAAGATTCGAGAGCGTTTTGGAAGGGACCTGCAGGCACTCATTTGCGGGTCGGCGCCGCTGGCTCCGGAAACGCAGCAGTTTTTTCAGATGCTGGGAATTCCGGTGCTGCAGGCGTACGGGCTCACGGAAACGACGGGGATCTGCACGATGGATGATCCGCGCGTTCCGGCAGAGCCGGGGTTTGTCGGCCAAGCTATCTCCGGGACAGAGTTGAAGGTCGGCGAGAACGGGGAGATCGTCGCACGAGGCCCGCACGTCTTTCCCTGTTATTGGAACCGGCCGGAGGAAACCGCGCGCGTGCTGCAGGATGGGTGGTTCCACACGGGAGACCAGGGCGAAGCGAATGCGCGGGGGAACTGGCGGATCGTTGGCCGCGTAAAGAACCTGCTCATCTTAAATTCCGGACACAAAGTCGCACCGGAGCCCATGGAGGAGCAGATTGCCCGACTGCTGCCCGCTGCGCCGCAAGTCGTCGTGGTAGGGAATGGGCACGGATATCTCTGTGCGCTGGTAACGGGGACAGTGGAAACCCCTGCGGTTCAAGCGGCGCTCGATGCCGTGAATCAGGAATTGCCGCATTACCGGCAAGTCCGGAATTTCAGGACCGTGAGCGAAGCCTTCACCGCAGAAAACGGACTGCTTACGGCCAACGGCAAACTTCGCCGCGATGCAATCAATGCGCGTTACGCGGCGGAGATCAATGCCATGTACGATGCCAAGGGGCAGCGCGAGGCGCCGGTAAACAGCGCGGATGCTCCGTCCGTGAACAGGCAGCACGCATGAAGAACTTCTCGGGAAAGACGCTTCGCTGGGAATGGCGCGAAGGCGTCATCGAACTGACCCTGGACCATGAGCCAGCCAATGAGATTGGCACGGCCATGGTCGCGGAATTCGAGAGATTCGTTGCGGCCTTTCCCACGCTTGCTCCAGAAACATCCGCCTGCATCATCGCCAGTGCGCGAAAGTCTGTCTTTTCGGCCGGCGGCGACCTGCGCGAGTTGTACCGTGAGGCAGCATCTGTTTCGGAGAAAGAGCGGCCCAGGGGCATTCGCGCCTTTCTCGAACGCATTCACGCCGTTTTGAACGCCGTTGACGCCGCGCCATTTGTCACCATTGCCGCGGTGCACGGCGCTTGCCTGGGCGGGGGGCTCGAGCTGGCCCTCGCGTGCGACATCATCATTGCCGACAAAATGGCGCGCTTCGCGTTTCCAGAATTGCGGCTCGGCTTCATTCCTGGCTTCGGCGGCATTCCCCGGCTGACGCGTGATCTCGGAAACGCCTTCGTGCGCGACTTGCTTTTCACGGGTCGTACCGTCAACGCCACCCGCGCGCAAGCGGTGGGACTGGTGGCACAGCTTGCCGGAGAGGGCCAGGCCCTTGCCATTGCGCGATCGACGGCGGCGCAGCTCGTCAAGTACGATCCGACGGCACGCCAGGCGGCAAAGAAATTTATGAAGCCGATTCCTCACGAAGAGTTGCGGCGCGAGATCGACATTTTTTGCGAACTTTTTACGCGACCCGCGGTCATGGCGGCACTCAAGAAATTCACCGAGGATTCAGGGCCAATGCCGTATTTGCCTTAGCGCGAGTTCTCCCCATGAAAGTTCTCACAATCGACCATGTCCAGCTCGCCATGCCGGCCGGAAAGGAAGAACAGGCCCGTGGCTTCTACACGGATGTGCTTGGAATGCAGGAAACTCCAAAGCCAGAAGCGCTGGCCGGACGCGGTGGATGTTGGTTTTTCTCGGGGGCCGCGCAAGTTCATCTGGGAGTAGAAGCAGACTTTCGTCCCACCAAGAAGGCCCATCCGGCGTTGGTAGTCGAAGGACTAGACGAAATTCTCAATCGGTGCGAACGTGCTGGCCTGCCATTCCAGCCCGATGCGGAGATCAACGGCCAGCGCCGGGTGCATGTCTTTGACCCCTTCGGCAACCGTCTGGAACTGATCGAGGCAAAACTCGGCTGAATCGTCGCGCGGAATTTTTCTTCTTTCGGGGAGAATGATAGATTCAGGAAATGCGCACACTGGAACAAACCACACGGGAAGTCCTGGACCTGGCCACCCAGCATTTTCAATTGCCGGCGGGTTCGCTAGCGCCCGAAGATGACTTCTTCAAGAAGCTCCGGATCGACAGCCTACAGACTTTGGAGTTGCTGTCGCGGCTCGAAAATCACTTTGAGATTGAGTTGCCCGATTATGAAGTTCAGGGCGTGAGCGACTTCAAGACGCTCGCGGAGCGCATTCAGTCTCGCCTGTAATGCTGGATCTTTCCCAATACCAATCTGTAGGAGAAGCGCTCAGAGAAGCGCTGGACCGGTTTTCAAATGAAGTGTGTTTGATCGAAGCGGACCGCGATCGCGAGAAAGAGCGTCTTACCTATCGCGACTTCAAAGAGCGCGCTCTGCCCCTGGCAAAGGCGCTGCAGGATGCCGGTTTTGTCGCCGGCGACCGCGCGAGCATCATCATGACGAATCAGTCCAAGTGGCTGATCTCGGCCTACGCAATTTTCTTCTGCGGCGGAGTGCTGGTGCCGCTCGACTATAAGCTCACACCGGACGAACAGCGGCATTTGCTCGATCATTCCGGAGCCACGGTTCTCATCACGGAATATCCGATCTGGCGTCAGCTCAGTGTTTCCGCCGGTCGCGCCGCAACAGAAAACGGCAAAACAGTTTTAGTAACCGAAGCTCCGGAAAACGCGGAGTTGGGCACCGCGCAGAGGTGGGAACAATCCGGGGGTGCGGGTGCCCCTACGTTTGTCCCACGCAAACGCAACGACATCGCCAGCATTGTCTATTCTTCGGGGACCGGCGGACGGCCCAAGGGCTGCATGATGACGCACGAAAATTATCTGGAGCAGTGCGTGGCCCTGACGTCCATCTATCCGTTCTGGCCGGGCGTGCGCTATCTCAGCATTCTGCCGACGAACCACGCCATCGATTTCATGGTTGGATTTTTCGGGCCGTTCACGTGCGGCGCAGCCGTCGTGCATCTGCGAACGTTGCGCCCGGAGTATGTCCGGGAGGCATTTCCGAAATACAAGATTACCTACGTCAGCCTCGTCCCGCTGGTCCTGAAAAACCTGCAGAAAGGCTTGCAGGCGCGCTTTGATGCTCTTCCTTCCGGCAAGCGCAAAATGTTCAACGCTCTCGTGGCCGTCAACAAGGTTTTAACGAAAGGCCAGCCACGTTTGAGCCTTAGCAGGCTTCTTCTGAAGCAGGTGCACGAAGCGTTTGGAGGCGAACTTCGCGCCATCATCGTGGGAGGCGCCTTCACGGAGCCGGAGACGCTGCAATTTTTTTACGACCTCGGCATCCCCGTAGCGAATGGGTACGGCCTGACAGAAGCAGGTACAGCGATCACGGTCAATGATTTGAAGCCCTTTCGCGCCGACACAGTCGGTAAACCGCTGCCGGGGATGGAGGTGCGTATCGTCAACACGGCAAGCGACGGCGTGGGAGAAGTGGCGGTCCGCAGCAAGACGGTCATGTCCGGCTACTTAAATGAGCCGGAAATGACCGCGGAAACAATTGTTGCCGGCTGGCTGATGACCGGTGACCTTGGAAAATTTGACGCGTCCGGTCACTTGCAGTTGAGCGGGCGCAAGAAAAATATGATCGTTACGCAAGAAGGCAAGAACATCTACCCCGAGGATATTGAAAAAACGTTCGAAGGTCTGGCGGTGAAGGAGTTCTGCGTGTTTGCAGCCAATTTTATCTGGCCGAAGCGTTCCATGACCGGCGAGCAGCTTGTTCTTGTGCTGCGTATGGATCAGGGCCAGTTTTACAACGATGAGCTTCTCCGCGACATCAACATGCGCAACCAGCGCCTGCTAAACTACAAGCGGATTCACGGGATAGTCTTGTGCGAGGAAGACTTTCCCCGGACGGCTTCTCTTAAGATTAAACGGAACGAGCTGGCGGCGCGGCTTGCGAAATTAGACGGCACGACCGCCATTCGGGCGCTTTAGACCAGTTCTCGCCGATCTCAAATGGATCGATTCTTCGCCATCGTCAACCCCGCCGCCGGTGGCGGCCGCTCCGCAAAGCTGGCGGGGCCAGCACTCGCTCGATTGCGCGAAAAGCAGTTGCAGATCGACGCTTTTGCATCGACCGGCCCCGGGCATGCCGCAAAACTCGCCCGCGAAGCATACGACCAAGGATACCGGAGGTTCCTCGCTGTCGGAGGGGACGGCACGGCCCATGAAATCCTGAACGGCATTTTCGCGAGCCGCACACCGGAGCGCATCGCGCTGGGCTTCCTGCCGCTAGGCACGGGCAATTCCTTTTTGCGTGATTTCACCAAGGACGGCGCAGAGGCTTCGATGCAAGCGCTTCTGGAGAACCGCACCCGCCCTGTGGACCTGCTTCGCCTGACCCACGCCGGAGGAGAGATTTATTCTTTTAATCTTCTGAGCGTGGGCTTTACCGCGGATGTTGCAGCGTTGACGAATCGCGCCTTCAAGCCTTTCGGACATCTCGGCTATCTGCTTGGCGTCTTTGTGCGATTGGTCCAACTGCGCCGGCGCGCGTTTGCTTTGCGCTGCGACGACGACCAGGAATGGGACGAACGGCGCTGCCTTTTCCTGACCTTCAACAACAGCAAGTACACCGGCGGCACCATGCTCATTGCGCCGAACGCGGATACCGCCGACGGCTTGATCGAGTTCGTCCGCTGGGGGCCCATCGGGCGAGTGGGCTTATTGCGAAATCTCTCAAAACTGTACGACGGGTCGCACATCCACCATCCGCTGGCTTCGCGGCGTGCGGTGCGTCGAGTGGAATTCAGAGTCCCCGAACCCGTCGATTTCATGATCGATGGAGAAGTTGCCACGCTCGAATGCCGTTCGCTCGACGTTCTTTCCTCGGCGGTGGACGTGTTCATATGAAAAAGGCGTGGCTCGTCCTCCGCAGCGCAGTTCTTTGGATCGCCAGTGGCCTGCACTTCTTCATGGTTGTGCCGGTGCTCGTCCTCCTGGGAATTGTTCTCGAAATGCGCAAGCACGACTGGCTTCAGCGCAGTTTATGCCGGCGCATCGCTTTCTTTTCGGGAGCGAAGGTCGAAGTGCGGCGGTCTCCAGGCTTCGACGCTGCCCGGACGTCCTTCTTTTTTGTGAATCACGTCAACCTCTTCGACCCCTTCATACTGTACTGCGCCATTCCCCAGTTTGTCCGCGGATGGGAACTTGAGTCGCATTTCAAGATCCCCGCGTACGGCTGGTTGATGAAGCGCTTTGGCAACGTTCCCGTGCCCGACGTGCGCCGCCCCTCTGACCTGAAGCGCATGTGGCGCCTGACGCAGGATGCCATCGACGCCGGCACCAGCCTGGTGATTTTTCCCGAGGCGAAGCGGACCCGCACCGGCTACGTGGATGGATTTCAGGATGGCGGATTCCGCGTCGCCCAACAGCTTGGTGTTCCCATTGTGCCGGTCAGCCTGGTTGGTTCGTTCCAGCATCATCGAACAGGCCACTGGATGCTCTGGCCGGTGAGAATTACAGTCTATTTGCACGCCACCATTGAGACGAAAGGACTGCACAAAGAGGATGTGCCCGCGCTCCGCGACCGCGTCCGCGCCATCATCTCCGCACCTGTGGAGGAGTCCCTTCGAGAGAAGACCTAAAGCGAAAGCTTGATTCCCGGGAGGATGCGCCCGGCCTTAGTTTCCTGCCAGGTGAAAATGATGCGGTGAATCACGGTGATCGTGGAGACGACTGCGATCACCCACAAAACCGGTCCCATGCGATTGAATAGCCCGCCAATAATGAGCAGAACAAGCCGCTCCGGCCGCTCCATAAATCCCACTTTGCACAGCGGAATGAGCGACTCGGCGCGTGCGCGTGCGTAGCTCACCATCACGGAGCCGGCCGTGGCCACGGCCGCCAGAACCACATACGGCGTCCGCCCGCTCACGGAGTAATAGACGAGCAGGCCCATGTACAGCGCCATGTCAGCATAGCGGTCGAGGGTGGAATCATAAAACGCACCAAAGGGCGTAACGCGGTTCTGACGACGCGCAACCTGACCGTCCAGCATATCCAGGAATCCCGCACAGAAAATAATGATCGCGCCGGTTCGGAATCCACCCACGGCGAAAAAGGCAGCCGCCCCGAAGTTCACCAGCAAGCCTAGAAATGTAAGAACGTTGGGATTGATCCCGGTAGCGGCAATGGCGCCCACAATTCTGTCGAGCAGCCACTTGCTGCCAATTCCGATCGCGCCCGTGAAAGTAGCCATAAATTCAGCGAATAGTGTCTCAGAATGGGTCTATTTTTGCGAAATTCCGCCGTGTGTGCCGATCCCGCCGCATCGTACACTAGCCAAAAGCCGCGCCGCAAATGCCAAAGGATTTGGCAACTTTAGGTATACTCACTCGGCGTGATTGGCCAACCCAAGTACAAGACTTCCGACGAAGTAGATTTCGTCATCATCGGCTCTGGCGCCGCGGGTGGAGTTCTCGCGAAGGAACTCTCCACCAACGGATTTCGCGTCGTGGTCCTGGAACAAGGCCCCTACCTGACCGAAGCGGACTTCACGCACAACGAGTTCGACGTCATCAACCGCAACCGGCTCACGAATCATCCGGAGCTTCAACCCACCACCTTCCGTAAGACGCCCGCTGAGGAAGCCAAGCCTCATCGCGCTTACGTTTACGGCAGGATGGTTGGCGGCTCCAGTGTCCACTTCACCGCCAATTACTGGCGTTTTCACGAAATTGACTTTATCGAGCGCAGCAAGGTAGGACCGGTGCCCGGAGCCACGCTTGCGGACTGGCCCATCACCTACGCTGACCTGGAGCCGTATTACACAAAGGTCGAATGGGAAATCGGAGTTTCGGGATTGGCTGGCGCAAGCCCCTTCGATCCGCCCCGTTCCAAGCCTTACCCGATGCCCCCGCTGCCGGTAAAATCCGGCGGCGTCATTTTCGAACGCGCAGCCCGCAAACTCGGCTGGCACCCGTTTCCGGCGCCGATGGCCATTCTCTCTCAGCCACGCCCGGGACGGAGCGCCTGCATCAAGTGCGGCTTCTGCGAGAGCTTCGGCTGCGAAGTCGGCGCCAAGTCCAGTACGCTGGCCACCGTGATTCGGATGGCAGAGAAGACCGGCCGATGCGAAATCCGCCCTAATTGCTATGTTCATCGCATCGAGACAGCTGCTAACGGTCGCGTCACCGGCGCGGTTTACTTCGACGAAAAGCGCAACACGCACTTGCAGAAAGCCATGGCTGTTGTGGTGTGCGCGAATGGAGCGGAGACACCGCGATTGCTTTTGCTCTCTGCCAACAAGCAATTCCCCGATGGTTTGGCCAATTCCAGCGGCCTGGTTGGCAAATACCTCATGATGAACTCCGGCCCCTCCGCTATGGCCGTCTTCGAGCATCCGCTGAACGATTACAAGGGCTTCGCAGTGAGCCGCATCCTGCACGATTTCTACGAGCTCGATCCCCACAAAGTTGGATTCTGCGGCGGCGGAGGGCTCGATGCGCGTTTCGATCTCACTCCCATCAATTTCGCTCTAATCGGCTACGACATGGGCGGACTGCCCCCAGGAACTCCGCGATGGGGAAAGGAATTCAAAGCAGCCCTCGCGCGCAATTTCACTCGCAGCCTGGAAATCGTGGGGCACGGCACGTCCCTCCCTGTCGAAAACAACAGCTTCTCGCTGGACCCGGACCTCAAGGACGCCTGGGGCCTGCCCGCGCTGCGCATGACTTACAAAGATCATGCGGATGATCTTAGACTCGGTGTTTTTCTACGCGAGCGCATCCTGGGGCTGCTGGACGCAACAGACGCCGTGCAAAAGTGGGCCTCTCCGGTCGAGGAACAGGACTTTGCCTACCATCTCTTGGGCACCTGCCGGATGGGAAATGACCCGAAAACCTCGGTCATCAATGTGGATCACCGGACCCATGACGTGAAAAATCTGTTTCTGTGCGATGGCAGCAGTTTTGTCACTTCCGGCCGCGGGCAACCAACGTTGACCATCAACGCCTTGGCCTATCGCGCCGCGGACCGCATCACGGCTCTTGCGCGCCGAGGCGAGGTTTAGCACCAGCTAATTTGGTTTTTGATTTATTGAAGAATTGCTTGACGCTTACTCGTCGTCGGCTTACAGTCCAAAACTTGAGTTGAGGAACTGAAAAATGAGTGAATTTGTCAGTCGGCGTCACTTTTTGTCCCGAGGCATCAGTGGCCTTTCGGCGGTCTGGGCTGCCACTCACTGGCCTGCAGTTCTCGCGGCGGCGGAACATGCCCATTCGGCCGCCAGCTCGCCGCTGCCGCCCAAGTTCGAGTTTTTCACGCCGGAAGAAGCCAAGGAGATTGACGCTATCGCCGCCCGAATCATCCCCAGCGACGATTTGCCGGGGGCACGTGAGGCCGGCACGGTTTACTTCATTGACCGGGGGCTGACCACTTTTGCCACGGACGACCAGAAGACGTACCGGGAAGGGCTGCCGGAATTTCAGGCCAGAGTGGCAGAAATGCTTTCTGGCGTTTCCAAGTTTTCTGCCTTGAACGCCGATCAACAAGATGAACTTCTGCATTCCTTTGATGATTCAAGTCAACAGGGACAAAGGCAGCGGCGCTTCCGTTCACGGCCGGGAGCGGGCAATTTTTTTGAAACTCTTCGCCAGCACACCATCGTGGCTTTCCTTATCGATCCTGATTATGGCGGCAATCACGATGGCGTCGGATGGAAGGTCATTGGCCGCGAGCACGAACACATGTTTCAGGCGCCGTTTGGCTACTACGATAAGGATTATCCCGGCTGGGAGCAGGCCATGAAGGAAGCGGAGAAGAAATGACCGTCGATCAGCCCAAGTATAAGACATCCGACGAAGTTGACTTTGTCATCGTCGGTTCCGGTGCGGCTGGGGGCGTTCTCGCGAAGGAGTTATCCACGAACGGCTTCCGCGTGGTTGTCCTCGAGCAAGGACCCTACTTGACTGAGGCGGATTTCAATCACAACGAAATTGAAATCCTTGCGCAGGACAAACTCACCAATCACCCGAAACTGCAGCCCAACAGTTTTCGCAAAACTCCGGATGAAAAGGCCAAGCCGCAGCGTGCTTTGGTCTATGGCCGCTGCGTCGGCGGGACCAGCGTGCACTTCACGGCCAACTACTGGCGCTTCCACGAGATCGATTTCATCGAGCGCAGCAAGATTGGCGCCGTTCCCGGGTCAACCTTGGCGGACTGGCCAATCACCTATCCCGACCTCGAACCGTACTACACGAAAGTGGAGTGGGAGATCGGCGTGTCCGGCCTTGCCGGCGCCAGCCCGTTCGATCCTCCTCGGTCGAAGGCCTATCCCATGCCTCCGCTTCCCGTGAAATCTTCAGGTGTCATCTTTGAACGCGCCGCCCGCAAACTCGGCTGGCACCCCTATCCCGCCCCGATGGCCATCCTCTCGCAGCCACGCCCCGGCCGCAGCGCCTGCGTGCAGTGCGGATTCTGCCTGAGCTTTGGCTGCGAGGTCGGCGCGAAGTCCAGTTCATTGGCGGCCGCGATTCGCGTCGCCGAGCAGACAGGCCGCTGCGAGATTCGTCCTAACTCTTACGTTCACAAAATCGAGCTCGACGCGAACGGCCGAGCGGTGGGCGCGGTGTATTTCGACGAGAAGAAAAATACGCACCTGCAAAAAGCCAAAGCCGTGGTTGTGTGCGCGAACGGCGCCGAGACGCCGCGTCTGTTACTGCTCTCAAAGAGCAGCCGATTCCCCGACGGACTGGCGAATTCGAGCGGCTTGGTTGGCAAGAACTTGATGTTCAACAGCGGGGGCACGGTGACCGGTGTCTACGAAAATCCGCTCAATGACTACAAGGGTTACTGCGTCAGCCGCGTCCTTCACGATTTCTACGAACTTGATGCTCAGAAGGTTGGCTTCTATGGCGGGGGTGGTCTCGACGCACGCTACGATTTCACGCCCATCGGCTTTGCGTTCGGAGGCGTTCCACCCGAGACCCCACGCTGGGGCAAAGATTTTAAAGCCACGCTGGCGCACAACTTCACGCGCACCATGGAAATCTTCTGCCACGGCACTTCCCTTCCCGTGGAAAACAACTCCTTTTCCCTGGACCCCGATCTGAAAGACGCCTGGGGCTTGCCCGCGCTCTGCCTGACCTACAAGGACCATCCTGACGATTTGAAGCTTACAGGCTGGCTTTTCGAGCGCGCCCACGCCATCCACGAGACTGCCGGCGCCGTCAAGAAATGGAGTTACCCGCCGCAGGAGCAGCAGTTTGGCGTGCACCTGCTGGGTACCTGTCGCATGGGCAATGATCCGAAAACGTCCGTGATTAACGCCGACCATCGCACCCACGATGTAAAGAATCTCTTCCTCTGCGACGGCAGCAGCCTGGTGACCTCCGGACGCGGCCAGCCGACTATGACCATCATGGCCCTGGCCTTCCGCGCCGCGGACCACATCACGGCGCTAGCCAAGCGCGGAGAAATCGGCGGCTAAGGCGCATTGCCTATCCAGCTTCCTTTGTAACGCCGCCACGCGCGGCTCCGTCATACCACCTGCGAGGGTTAAATCCATGAATGTTTTATCGAGCAAGAACTTCTTGCCTGTCTGCGGGACTGCTCTGCTTTTCCTACTTGCTGCATCAGGGATGCCGGCGCAATCGGCTCCGACAAAAACATCGGCGGAATCCAAGGCCGCACCCAAGCTGGCCGAGGAAGAATACAAGAACATTCAAGTCCTCAAGGGCATTCCGGCCGAGCAGCTCATTCCCACCATGCAGTTCATCGCTGCATCACTGGGCGTCGAGTGCGAGCACTGCCACGTCGAGCATGCCAACGAGAAGGACGACAAGAAACCCAAACTCATCGCACGCAAGATGATGACCATGATGATGGCCATCAACAAGGATAATTTCGAAGGCCACCGTGAAGTCACCTGTTACTCATGCCATCGCGGTTCGCTAAAGCCGGTCGCCACGCCGATCATCACGAGCGAAAGTCCCAGGGCAGAAGAAGCTGGGGGAGCGAAGTCCGGTGAAACCAAACCCGCATTGCCCACGGCGGATCAGTTGCTCGACAAATACCTCGCGGCCATCGGCGGTGCTGAGAAACTTCAGAAAATCAGCACTCGCGTGCAAAAGGGAACGCTCCTGGCTTTCGGCGACCAGCATTTTCCGGTGGATATCTATTCCAAAGCTCCGGACAAGCGCGACTCCGTCATGCACCTCAAGAATGGCGACAGCATCACCGCTTTTGATGGGAAGCAAGGTTGGCTCAGCATTCCCGGGCGCGTGCACATGATGTCCGCGGCGGAAAACGATGCTGTGCGCATTGACGCCGATCTTTACTTTCCGGCGCACGTGAAAACGCTTTACCAGAAATTTGCCGTCGCTCCCGGTGAAAAGATCGATGGCCGTGACACCTACTTGGTCGTGGGAGAAAGCGAAGGCAAGCCGCCCTTGCAACTTTATTTTGATAAGGATTCCGCTCTTTTGCTGCGCCTTATCCGTTACGCTGAAACTGCTTTGGGCCGTAACCCCACCCAGATTGACTATGCGGATTATCGCGAGGCAGACGGCGTGAAAATTCCTTTCCGGTGGACTCTTTCGCGGCCCGGAAACCACTTCACCATCCAGATTGATCAGGTTCAGCAAAACGTTCCCGTGGACGACGCCAAATTCGTCGCTCCGCCGCCACCTCCGCCTCCTCCCGCGCCACAACCGGCTAACCCGTAGTCCTCAGTGAGTCGAACCTTTCGCTTCCGCAGGTTTGGCTTCCCAGGGCTTCGACTCCTGTCCTTCCGTTTTGCCTCCTGGCGCAGGCGCGCTTCCCTCCGGGGACTCACCCGTTTGGGGCACGGGCAGTTCAGGTAGTTTGCGCATGTACTGCACGATCAGGGAAATTCGCCGGTTCGAGGCATCCATCGGATCGTCTGGCTTGCGCAGCCGTTGGTCGGCAAACCCGCGCACTTGCGTCACTTGATCTTGGCGAATCCCTTCCGTTTGCATCAGCCGCCGCGCTGCGTTCGCGCGGTCCGCGGATAACTCCCAGTTACTGTAGTTCGCTCCTTGGCCGTACGGCTTGGAGTCCGTGTGGCCCTCGATCGCCAGCTTGTTTGGGAGTTTTCCCAACTCCTCCGCCAGTGTTTTCAGCAAATCGCTGCCGTCTTCACTGATCTTGGCGCTCCCACTGTCAGAAAAGGTTCCGGCTTCTGACTCTGTCAATTCGATCCGCAGGCCTTCGTTCGTCACCGTCATATCGATATGGTTTTTCAGGCGGTCGAACTTCGGCACTTCGTGAATGGCTTTCTGAAGCTGCTCTTTGAGCTCCTGCATGTTGTCTTTTGTAACGATGAAGTTTTCGCCGGTTCGGACCATATCGCTGCCGACTTGCTTCGCAGTTCCGGTGGGATCTTTGAAGTATCCGCCCACCGCCTCCTTGATCTGCTGGCTGCTGTTCAAGAGCCACAACACGATA
>CAZGFL010000111.1:0-52381 GCA_964524985.1 uncultured Acidobacteriaceae bacterium | reverse complement strand
GAACTTGGCTGCGGCTTGGCCCAGTCTCCGCCCCCTGGGGTGACGATGATGCATGACCACCCTCGACAGATTGGCGCGAGCGTAGTCCTTCGTCGTTACCCAGTCAAGCGAAAACGCTCTGCTTCTGGGCTCCTGTATGGGTTCCTTGTCTTAACTGTTTCGGACGATCAGGTGAACACGGCTTCGCGGGAGCGCAGCCGCTTGCGTTTCCATTCGTAGTCTTTGCGGAGACGGGCCTGGTGCTTTTTGACTTGGGCCTCCAGCTCGCTGAACGCTTTCTTGCAACTGGTGCGCACGGTGGCGCCTTCACCGGTAGCATGCAACACCCCCGTGGGGATCGAGAGATTCAGGAGACAGGAAATCTCCTGGGTGCGCGGAGTCCTAGAAAAGCCTCCGTGCAGTTGCACGAGATCGGGTGAATAGCTTTTCAGCAGTTTCTCCAGCTTGGCAACATGACGCTCAACTTCCACTTCGACCGGCTTGTGCGAATCGACATGCTTGTAATTTATGGAGAGTTTCATGTGTGCACCTGTAGGGGATACGGAGGAAGGGTGGCGGGACGCGGAACTGGATATCGCTCCACATCGAGCACAGCATAGCAGCCAGAACGGTCAAGGGCAACAGAACTCGCGTACCGTGCAAGGCATCGCCGGGAAATGTGACGCAGCGCACAACCGCGGCGGGAACAGAATGACTCGCCGATTGACACTGCTCCGCCCTTCTGACTACTCTGCTCGCGGCGCGGCAGCGCGCAACCCTCATGGCCCAGCGCAAACGAAGGCTTCCCCCAGAAACCGGCGTTCCCATGAACCGCGAAGGCGGCAGCGGGTCCAACGCGTTCCCCGACGCTTCAACGACGGGTGACTCGGCAAGAACGAAACCTGCTCTCGAACACACGCTGCGGGTCGGGCCGGCAGGCTGGTCGTATCCGGACTGGGCCGGGTACGTCTATCCGCCGAAAAAGCCGAAAGGCTTTCACGAGGCTGCGTATCTCGCGGAGTTCTTCGACACCATTGAGATCAATACTTCCTTTTACCAGCCGCTGCGTGCCGATTTCGCCAGGAACTGGGTCGATTTGGTGAGCGGGAATCCGCGCTTCGTGTTTACGGCGAAACTGTGGCAGCGTTTTACGCACGACATCGTTTCCGCCGCTTCCGGCTCAGCCGCGGAGGACGAACGCGCGGTGCGCGCCGGTTTCGACGTGCTGCGCGCCGCGGGCAAGCTCGGCGCGGTGCTGCTGCAGTTCCCGTTCTCGTTTCACCGCACGCGGGAAACGATGGCCTATCTTTCCGCGGTGCTGCTGCGCTTCCGCGACTATCCGTTGGTCGTCGAAGTGCGCCACGCCACGTGGAACTCACCGGAAACGCTGACGCTGCTCCACGAACACGGCGCGGGGATCTGCAACATCGATCAGCCAGTGATTGGCCGATCGCTGGGGCCCTCGGCGCAGACCACCTCCCCGGTGGGCTACGTCCGGCTGCACGGCCGGCGCTATGACACGTGGTTCAGCGACGATGAAGCAGTTCCGGCGCACGAACGGTACAACTACCTGTACACGACGGAAGAGCTGGAGCCGTGGGTGGCGCGCGTAAAAAAAGTGACGAGTCACGCGCGCAATACGTTTGTGGTGGCGAACAATCATTTTCAGGGAAAAGCCGTGGTGAACGCGCTGCAGCTCATCAGCATCCTGAAGGGAACGAAGGTCAAGGTGCCGGAACCTTTGCGGCAGCACTTCCCTCAACTCGACGAGATCGCCGACACTCCTCCCGCCGCGCCCACACTGTTCCCGATGACAGAATGGACCCACGAAGCAAAGAAGTAATGCATTAAAGACGACGCGAGGGAAAGGGGTGCCCCGTGATTTGTGTTCCGTGACCCGTGACGCGTGCGAAGAAACGGACGAAGACGCTGTGCGGGCACGATATATCGTGCCCCTACAAGCTCCGCCTGAGGGATGGCCATGGATAGATCCCGAAAATGAAGATGATCCCGACCGCCACGAGCGCCACGCGAAGGGGAGTGAGTTCATTGTCGGTATCCATGAGAGTCCCTCCTTGTTGTTCCATCGTTTCTAATTCAAACGACAGATCGACATTGGCAGCATTAAAGCGCAAGACCTGAGATTCACACAGCGCCAAAATTGCGGACGCGTTCAACTCGCGGGCGACTACACTAATCGGCATCCCCGATGTGCGTTTAACAAGCGGGCGCTCCAAATGATACTCTGGGGCAATAAGACGGCACAGAACGGAACGTCTGGCGATGTTTCGGCGTCAATCAGGAGAGGCGGATGAGCACGGAACACTTCGACGTGTTGATTATGGGAGCGGGGTTGTCCGGGATCGACGCCGCCTATCACCTGCAGAAATATTGCCCGAAGAAAAGCTACGTCATCCTGGAGCAGCGGGAGCGCATCGGGGGAACGTGGGATTTATTTCGGTACCCTGGAATCCGTTCGGACTCCGACATGCTGACGATGGGCTACTCGTTCCGCCCGTGGACGAATCCGAAGGCGATTGCTCCGGGAGAGGATATCCGGAGCTACGTGACGGAAACCGCGCGGGACGCAGGCATCGACAAGCACATTCGTTTCCGGCACAAGGTCGAGCGAGCCGCTTGGTCTTCGCAGGATGCGACCTGGACGGTGAGCGCGGTGCGCCGACAGGCGGACGGACGCGAGGAACCGGCCACGGTGACGTGCAACTTTTTGTTTTCTTGCGCGGGGTATTACCGCTACAGCGCCGGCTTCTTGCCGGAGTTTCCGGAGATCGCGCAGTTCAAGGGACGGGTGGTGCATCCGCAAGCGTGGCCGGAAGATTTGGACTACAGCGGCAAGCGCGTCGTTATTATCGGAAGCGGCGCGACGGCGGTTACGCTGCTGCCCGCGATGGCCAAGACGGCGGGCCATGTGACGATGCTGCAGCGCTCGCCAACCTACATCGTTGCGAGGCCCGAGCAGGACGGTATCACGAATTTCCTTCGCTGCTTCATGCCTGCGACGTGGGCGGGCAAGATCGGGCGTTGGAAGAACGCTGCGTACATGATGTACGTGTACCAACTGGCGCAACGCTTTCCGAATTTCGTGAAGATGGGCATCATCAAGCAGATCAGCAAGGAATTGGGGCCGGACTACGACGTGGCCACGCACTTTACGCCGCGCTACAACCCGTGGGACCAGCGGCTCTGCCTGGTGCCGGACGGAGATTTGTTTGAGGCGATCAAGGCGGGACGCGCCAGCGTGGTGACCGGCCAAATCGAGCGCTTCACCGAAACAGGCATCCGCTTGCAATCGGGAGAAGAACTACAAGCCGACATCGTGGTGACGGCGACGGGCCTGGTGCTGCAGGCTTTCGGGGGAGCAGAGCTGGAGGTTGACGGACGGAAGGTGGAGCTTGGCAAGACGCTCGCTTACAAAGGGGTGATGGTGTCGGGCGTGCCGAACCTTGCTTCTGTGTTTGGGTACATCAACGCGTCGTGGACGCTCAAAGCCGACTTGATCTGCAACTATGTATGCCGGTTGCTGAACCTGATGGACCGCAAACGTGCGCGGCAAGTGACGCCCCGGAACCGCGAGGAAGGGGCAGTGGCACCTTTTGTGGAGAAATTTTCGTCGGGATACGTGCAACGCGCAATCACAACCTGGCCAAAGCAAGGCGCGAAGTCGCCTTGGCGTGTGTATCAGAACTATCTCCGGGATGTGTGGAGTTTGAAGTGGAGCCCAGTAGATAACGAAGCTTTGGAGTTTTCGAGCCCTGCGGAAGCTCCTTCGAGGCCGGCCTCTGAAGCGGCACGCCATCAAATGGCCTGACGTAGAGGAAGTCAGGCGGTTTGGATGCGAGCGACATCTTCGAGATGGCGCTCATAAATTTCCTGCTCGCGAATCTTGAACTTCTGCACTTTGCCGCTGACGGTCATGGGAAAAGATTCCACGAAGCGAATGTGCTCGGGGATTTTGAAGTAGGCTACCTTGCCTTCGCAGAAGGCGCGAATCTCCTGCTCGGTGCAGGATTCGCCGGGCTTCAGACGAATCCAGGCGAGGACAACTTCTCCGTGCTTGGCGTCGGGCAAGCCGAGCACCTGCACGTCGAGAACCTTGGGATGTGAGTAAAGGAACTCTTCGATTTCGCGGGGATAAATATTCTCGCCGCCGCGGATAATCATTTCCTTGGCGCGGCCAGTGATGCGGAAGTATCCATCGGGACGCATGGTGGCGAGATCGCCGGTGTGCAGCCAGCCATCGGCGTCAATGGCGCGGCGAGTGGCTTCGGGCTCCTCATCATAGCCCTTCATCACGTGATAACCGCGGGTGCAGAGTTCGCCTTGTTCGCCGACGGGCAGGGTTTCCCCGGAGACGGGCGAAACGATTTTGATTTCGATGTTGGAAGTGGCGCAGCCGATGGTGGAGACGCGATGCTCGAGGCTGTCGCCGACGCGCGACATGGTGATGAGCGGCGAGCTCTCGGTTTGGCCATAAATCACCATCATTTCGGGGCAGTGCATTTCTTCGGCGACACGCTTCATGATTTCCACGGGGCACGGTGCGCCACCCATGGCACCGGCGCGGAGAGAGGTCAGGTTGAAGCGGCGAAATTCAGGGTGCGCGAGCTCGGCGATGAACATGGTGGGGGAGCCCATCAGAGCGGTGGCGCGCTCGGAGTCCACCGCTTCGAGGGTTTTGCCCGGGTCAAACTGCGGCGAGGCAAGGACGAGAGTAGCCCCGGTGACAAGACAAGAGAGAATTCCCAGGTTGCATCCTGCGGTGTGGTAGAGGGGGAAGCAGTCGCACATGCGGTCGCACTCGCTCAAGTTCATCCACTGGGCGCAGACGAAGGCATTGTTTAAAACATTGTGATGGGTGAGCAGGACGCCTTTGGGCGAGCCGGTGGTTCCGGACGTGTATTGAATATTAAAAATGTCGTGGGGCTGTGCAGTGGCCGGGGGAACGTCCCCGCCGCGGGCGAGCATGTGATCCCAGGAAGGCTCGCCTAAATAGACGACGTGTTCGAGCGGCAGGCTTTGGGAGGCGACGGTTTCCTCGAGGATCTGGCGGTAGTCGGCACGCGCGTCGCGGACGTGCAGGAACAGCGCTTTCATCCTGGATTTCTTGATAACGAAGCCGAGGTCCTGCGAGCGGTAGGCGGGATTAACGTTGACCTGGACGAGGCCGGAGCGCGCACAGGCGAGGAAAAGCAAAACCCATTCTGCGCAGCCGCTGGCCCAGACGCCGATGCGGTCACCGGGCTGGAGGCCCAGGCCGATGAGGCCACGCGCGGTGGCTTCGACATGCTCCTGCAATTGGCGAAAGGTGAAGCGAGCGTTTTGATGGCGCACTACGAGCGCTTCGTGGTCCGGCAAGCGCGCAGCCATGGTCGAAAGCGCTTGCGAGATGGTTTGCTCCAGAAGAGGAGCGCTGGGTCCGCGAGAGTAGCTCAGTTCCGCCATTTGCCCTGCCTGGTTATCGTTTTGTTTGACCGCAGCGTGCGAGCCTGTAAAGGTGCGCCCATTGTATCGGAGGAATTTGGAAAAGGGAAAATCGAAATTGAGAGGTTGTAACCGAAGAGAGCGAGGAGTCGTATGCATAGATAGAAAGGCAATGCGGCAAAGCAGCGGAGGTAGATATGACAAGCACAGGAGTGGAAACGACGAGGGAGAAGCACAGAGGGCAGAATTGGGCGACAACGCTGGCGGCGCTGTTGGTGGGCGCGGGATTTTTTGCGTTGTGGTTCTGGCTGCTGCCGCCGTGGCTGGGGTTTCACGTGGACGCGGCGGGCGCGGCGCAGTGGCGATGGATCGCGGCAGTACCTTCGGTGTTGGGATTCGCCGTGGCGTTGCGGTGCGTGTGGGACTTCGGGCACACCGGGCGCGGCACGCCGGCACCGTTTGCGCCGCCGCAGAAGTTAGTCGTGGTGGGATTCTATCGCTACGTGCGGAACCCCATGTACGTAGGGTTCTTCACGGGGTGGACGGGGCTGTGGGTGGTGTTTGGACAGGCGAACCTAGCGGCAATCGGGGTGGCGCTCTTGGTGGTGTTGTGCGTACATTTATTTGTGGTGTTCTACGAAGAGCCAACTTTGCGGCGAATGTTCGGCGCGGAATATGAGGAATACTGTCGAAATGTAAGGAGATGGCTGCCACGCGTAAGGGCGTGGGAGAAGTGAGAGGTGGTCTGGAGACCCAACCGATCCAAGGGAGGCCGATCGGGGATGGAATCAGAAGCAGGACCAGCTAGGAGTGCCGTTGGCCAATGAGGACAAGGACGGGAACGAGGAAAGGCAGCAGCAAGAGAAGAGAGAGGCGGCGGTATTTGGCCATGGCCGTGCAAGGGTCGATTAATTCACTGGCAAGTTCCGCACGAGCGTTTTCTTTTCCGCCGATCGAGAGCACGAAGAAGACCATCGGAACGTAGTTGATGCCAAGACCGATGAGGTAAATTCCCAGAGCGAATTGCCAGCGCGAGTGACTTCGCAGCAAAACGAAGAACCCCAGAGCCGCAGAAAGAAGCACGCCGCAGAGAAATTCGGCGAGGATCACTTTAAAGCCAAGAAAGGCAATGTCGATAGCGGCGAGCTTGCGAAAATGTCGGGCAGCCTTCACAAGCGTTACATAGGAAGACTTTTGGCGACGATCAGAGTGATGTCGTCGCGCTGCTCGCGGGGGCTGAACTGGCGCACCTCGTGGACGACAGCATCGAGAAGCTCGCAGGGAGACAGCCCACGGTGACGGCGCAGGGCGGAGATAAGGCGTTCTTCGCCGAATTCATCGCCAGCGTCGTTGAAGGCTTCGGTGATGCCATCGGTGTAGAGAGCGAGGGTATCGCCGGGGCAGAGTTCCGTTTCGCCGACCGAGCAGTCCCAGTTTTTAAAGACGCCGAGAACGGTGGCGGTGGAGTCGAGACGCTCGAGGGAATCGTCGCGGCGAAGAAGCAGGGCCGGAAGATGGCCGCAGTTGGCGTAGCGCAAGCGGCCAGCAGCGTCATCATATTCGGCGAAGAAGAGCGTAGCAAAGGCGCCGTCAGTGGTGTTCTCGCAAAAGAGCTGATTGACGGAGCGCAAAAGACGCTGCGGGTGATCGAGGGCGATGGCGGACTGGCTGCGGAGATTGGCCTGAAGATTGGCCATAAGAAGTGCTGCAGCAATCCCCTTCCCGGAGATGTCGCCGATGACGAAGCCGAGGCGCTGCGCACCGAGATCGAGAAAGTCGTAGTAATCGCCGCCGACCTGGCGGGCCTGGTGGCATAAGCCGGCGTATTCGAGAGTGCGAAGTGGCGGAAGGGTCTGCGGGAAAAGGCGCGCCTGCACCTGGCGTGCAATTTCCAGTTCCTGAGCGGCGCGGCGTTCGGCTTCCAGTTTATCAGCGAGGGCCCGGCGCTGGGCTTCGACGGCGTGCGTGATTTCGTCAAAGCTGACGAGAGAGAAGCCATTGCCGTCGGGGTCCCGGAAGCGGGTGAAAACGCCTCCCCAAATCGGCGGGCGATCGGAAGTGGAAGAAGCGGTGTCTGGAAAATCGGAGGAGCGCACCTGGACTTCGTATTTAAGGCGCTTGAGGCGAGGAGCAAAATTGAAGCGGACGCCGCGCTCGCTCCATTCGCGGAATTTGGCGAGGACGTCTTCGGTGACAAAGGTGACATGCGTGGCGCGGCCGATAAGCTTGGCTTGCTGGGAGTCCCGCTCGGGCTCGACTAGAGTGAGATTGGCAGAACCGTCCGGGGGAGCAACGGTGACAAAGCGGCCAGGCGGAACGCGCGCGTCAAAAACAAGGTGGAAGCCGAGCTGATCGCGATAGAAGCTGAGGCTGCGTTCCAGATTGCGGACATAGATGGTAACGGACTGGAGACGCAGATAGGGATCCTGCCGATCCAGACGGACCGAGGAGGCGTCCAGTGGTTCGCGAGGAGGTCCGGCCATTCGCACATTATAAGGCGAGCAGGAGAATTTGTGGCGACAGCGCGACAGACGAAAAAGAAAGCACGGGACCGGAGTCCCGTGCTTGAGCTTTTTCGACAGCAAGTTGACCGAGTCTTAGATCGGAGCGTCGGCAGTGGCGCAGGTGCCAGCGGTAGCGTTGGCGCGAATCACACCGGACTGGTCAGAGCAGAAGGCCCGCTGTCCACTCTGGCCCAGAACCTGAGGATAGCCGGTGGAGCTGTACGTGACGGCAGGAGTCTGTGCGCCCGGTACAGTCGTAAACGTGTAGCCACTCTTGGTGTTGGGAGCCTGGGCAATGGAGTCGTCAATCAGGCAGGCGCCCGCAGAAGTAGCGGCTGTGCAGGGGGCAGCGCCGCCGAGGCTGGAAAGCTGGGTAAAGCCGACGTCCGGATAGGTGGTGGAGTAGGCGACCTCGGCGGTATTGATAGTACGAAGTGTGCCCACGGCCGAAGCCTCGTTCGCGGACATGCGGGAACGGATGAGGTTCGGGATGGCAATGGCCGCGATAATCAAAATGATGGCCACCACGATCAGAAGCTCGATGAGAGAGAAACCTTTTTGACGGGTGCGCATATGGGTTGATCCTTACCTCTGTTTGCTTCGGAATTTGCTTGGCTGTTGAGAACTCCGCGGGATGGATCCTCAACGCAAGGAAAGTATACGGCGGCGGCGAAAGAAATTCGATGGTCCTTTTGGTGGGTTTTGGGACAGGACTGGTTTCTCAACATAATGGAGAGATTTGCTGTACGAGAGGACTAGTACCGTCTCCAGCTTTACACTGACCCTCGACCGAGCACTTTCCATTACTCTTTTAGAATGAATCAGTTAGAGGGTGGCCACCTGACCCTTTTGGCTCTCCGGCTCTCAAACTGAAAATATCAACTCGTACAAACGCCGTTCCTCGAGTCTTGGTCCGTGGAACTTCTTGAGAACGCAGGCGTATTATCTGGCAGAGGTGGTTGGTATGTATTGCGACGGTTGTGGGGTAGCGTTGACTGCGGGAGCGAGATTCTGCAGCTCCTGTGGGAAAGGTGTTGTAGCCGGGACAGCACCCATGGCCGGGATGTACGCGAGCCCGGTGGTTGCAGATGACCGTGTCAAGCGTCATATCCAGCCGCTCGGGATCCTGTGGACCGTGAACGGGATTCTGCGGCTGGGCGAGGTGGCATGGCTGATGATCTTCGGGAGCCAGTTCGTGCCAGGGATGCGCGACTGGGTAGGACCCGAAGGGAGACTGCCGTTCGGGTGGAGCCTGGAGTCTCTGATATTGCGCGGGGTGTACGCCTTAGGGGTTTCCTTGGCCCTGTTTGGGGTGCTGCACCTCGTCCTGGCATGGGGACTTTTTGAGCGCGAACCATGGGCGCGCATGCTGGGAATCGTGCTTGGATGCTTGGCATTGCTGCGCTTCCCGTTTGGGACGGCGCTCGGGATTTATACGCTATGGGTGCTACTGCCAGAAAGCTCAGCCAGAGAATATGACCGCCTGAGCCACGGAGGCGGGGTCAGCGCCGCAAGAGTCTCAAGCTGAAGATTCTGCGACGGCGCAAGCCCGCCCGTCTCTGGCGATAACTAGTTTGCGGCGGCACTGGCTGCCGATTCGCCGGCTTTTATCTTCTTCAATTCCCTTTCGTGATCGAGGAAACTCTCGCCTTTGCTGATCCAGGCCGCAGCGGTTTCGCCCTTCAGGTAGTGATCGAACCACGTAAAGATGCGGCGCTGGTAGTCGATTTGATTGGCCTTTTTTCGCAGGCCATGGTCTTCGCCGAAGTATTCGATGAGGACGACGTCTTTCTTGGCGCGGCGCGCGATGTTGTAAAGTTCGACGCCCTGGTGGAAGAAGACGGTGCCATCGCTGTCGCCGACTTCGATCAGTAGGGGTGTGGTCATGCCCTGCACGCCAAAGACGGCGGAGTTGCGGATGTAGGCCTGGAGATCTTCGTAGAGGGGAACTTCCATGCGCTGCTGGCCGGTTTCGATGTGGTCCGTTTCGGCGATCCCGGAACTCCAGTGGTGATTGCCATAGTTGCTGATGAGATCGGTGATCGGGGCACCAGCAACAGCAGCGGCAAAGAAATTCGTGGTGTGCGTGGCGAGATACGTAGTGTCAAACCCGCCCCAGGAGTGGCCCATGATGCCGATCTTTTTCGGGTCGATGACGCCCATCTGGATGACGCGCTTGGCGGCGGTGGTGACACAATCGACGACGGAGACTCCGGGGTCACGGGGTTTGAAGGTAATGTCCGGCTCAAGAACGAAGTAACCGTGGCTGTTCATGACGCTAACGTCGTAGTAGTTGCGCTCGGAAGGCGGGCTGTAGCGATGCAGAGTGTCGGAGAGCTTCTCGTACATGTAGACGACCATGGGATATTTCTTCGCTGAGTCGTAGCCGGCGGGATAGAAAAGCGCCCCCTGAAGGCGATTCCCGTGGCTGTTCTTGTATTCGATGAGTTCGGAGCGGCCCCACTCGTAGTCTGATTGGAAGAGATTGGTTTTGGTGACCTGCTTGGCGTCTTTCAGATCGGCACCGCCAACGAAGGCGTTGGGGGAATCCACAAAGGTTTGCGAGGAGTAGGCAAAGACATCCGAGTCTTTGGCCTTGCCAAGGCGGTCGATGCTCTTGTCCGCAAGGACGAGGTGCTCTTCGGTTAGCGCCCCGGAAGCGCCGGGCTTCAGGCGCGCGAAGCCCGACTTCTTCGACCAGATGCCGAATAAGCTGAGATAGACAGGCTTTTCAGTGTCGATCCATTCCTCTTCAGGATCCAGCTTTTCGTAGCGATGACGGATTTGATCGGCAGCGCCATCGGTGAGGCGGACGGCTTTCGTGCCGTCAGGAGCAACCTGCCAGAGATCGAATTTGTCGTAGAGGATGACGGCGGCGTCGTTCTTGGTCCAGCCTGCGTACCCGAAAGCGGGCTTCTGCTTGATGGTCCAATCGGACTCGTGGTCAGCAAAGGCCGTCTGGACGTTTTTGGTGATGTTGACGACGGCGTGCGTTGCGGTATTAACGGTCCAATAGTGATCGTCGTGGAAGTAGAGGAGGTAACGGCCGCTGGGACTGGCTTCGAGGTAGTAGTCGTCATTGAGGCGCTCCTGGATTTTCGTGCGTTCGCCGGTGGAGAGATCGACGAGAGAAATATCAGCAGCGGGACGTCCGATGGAGCGCTCCATCGCGTAGGCGGACCAGTTGGCTGCCGCAGCCAGGGATTGATGCTTGAGGGGTGTGACCTCTTCGTCGAGGTCTTTGCCGAGAGGAACGAAGGAGCTCTTCTCGACGTGCCAGGCAGCCAGCAAGTTGCGCTCGCGGTCGCGCTTGGCGCTGAGCTTTTGTTTGGGTTGGACAATGGTATCGCGCCAGTTCCACACGGCCACGCTAGGCGGCTCTTCTTCGTCCTTATCTTTTTTGTCCTTTGCTGAGTCTTTCGTGTCGGTGGCCTTCTTGGCGTCACCGATCTTTTCGTTCCACTTGGCAAAACCGAGGAAGACGATGCCGCCGTCTTCGGCCCAGGAAGGCTTGCGGAAGGAAACCGTGCGCATGCCCGAGGGGAACTTGGAATCAGCGGTCGGATCATAGGTGTGCGCCGACTCTGCGGATGTGCCCACGCCGGTCCATGCAAGAGCAACTTGCACGGGACCTTCGTGGTGGTCATCGGATTTGGAACGGAGGACCGCAAGATCGGAGCTCTTCTTGCGCCAGGCGAGACCGGAGTAAACGGACGAAGAAGTATCGAGGACGCGGACGGCTGCGGTTTCTGTGTCAAAGAATTGCACGCCGTTGCCGGCTTTGTCTTCTGAATTGATCGCCATGGCGAGAAGCGTGCCGCGCTTGGGAAGTTCCTGCCAGGCGAATTCGGAGACGTTGGCGAAGGAGGTTTCACGGCCGGAGGAGAGCTGGCGAAGAAGAAGAGTCGCGCCGGGGATGTCATCGGATTCGGCATCGGATTCCTTTTTGTCGGAGTCCTTTTTCTCGGGTGGATAGCGGCGCATGGCGAGATAAGTCCCGGTGGGACTGAAGGCGAAGGAATCGATGGCCTCGACGACTATCTGCTCGCCAGTGGAAAGATTGAGAAGGCCCATCTTCTTCTGAACAGGCTTTTTGTCTTTCTTCATTTTTTCTTCCTGGGCTTCGGAGTAGCCGATGGCGTACGCCACCCATTTGGAGTCCGAAGAAAAAGCTGGTTGAGAACCGAAGGCAGCGGTCTTGGTGGTGCCGTCGGCGACCTGAGTCACGCGCAGTTCGTTGTCGCGATTCGAGCGATTGATACCGTAGGCCAACCACTTACCGTCGGGAGAGAGGCCGCCGTACTCGCGGAAGATTTGGAGAGATTCCCATTTGCCGTAGTCGGAGGGCGGGACGGGGGATTTGGACTGGGCGCGCGCAATGACTGCTGCGACGAGAATCAGAATGATAGCGGAAGCGGTGCGACGCATGAGATACCTTCCTTGAAGACGAAAGCCGAACGAGGCGCTTCGTCGAGGATTGTCTGTTACTCTCCGAGCAGGCGAATTTTGAACCGATTGCGCGGGCTATGCAAGGGCGCTAAACGATGCGGCGAGGAAGAAGCGGGTTGAGGTGCATGGTGAGGTCGTAGACAGAGGCCCCGCAAGCTTCGGAAACATCCTCGGGGCGGGAGCCGGCCTGAGCGTCGAAGAAAATCGCGGTGTCGCCGATTTTGACTTTTTCTTCGGCGCCAATCTCGATGATGCAGTGGCTGGCGGAGACGGAGGCGATCACGGAATAAAGATCACCGTTGATGCGGACCTTGGCGCCTTTGGCGGCAACGCGGGGCCAGCCGTCGGCGTGGCCGGTGGGAAGCGTTGCGACCCAGACATCGTCTTTAGCCATATACGCACGGTTATAGCCGGCACTGTCGCCTTTGCGGAGTTTCTTCGTGTAGATGACACGAGCTCTCAGGCTGATGGCGGGACGAAGATCGAGAATGCCGGTGTGGCGAAATTCGTTTTCGGAGTAGATGCCGTAAATGGCCATGCCGGGGCGGACCATGTCGAAGAAAGCCTCGGGATGCTGGAATAGAGCGAAGCTGGATGCGGTGTGCTTCTTGCCAAGGGCCATACCTTCTTTCTCGAGCGCACCGCAGGTTTCCCCGAAGCGGCGGAGCTGTTCTTTGTCGAAGTCAGGATCCTCGGTGAAAGTCATCATCGTGCCGAGAATTTGCGCAGACTTGCGCGAGGCGAGGTCGCGGATGAGCGGCGCGGCTTGGTGGTAGGGAACGCCAACGCGGCCGATGCCAGTGTCGATGCAAATGTGAAATGGCACAGGCTTTTGCGTTTGTGCGGCGATGCGATCGATGGCTGACCCCAGTGGAGTGTAGACCATCGGCAGAATGCTGCGGGCAACGGCGTCGGCGAGATCGGTTTCGTCGAACGGGCCGAGAAGCAAGATAGGTTTGCGAATACCAGCGTCGCGGAGGGAGTGAGCTTCGTGAAGCTTGACAACAGCGAACCCAAAGATTTCGGGTTGGGGCTCGAGAAGCGAGGCAATATTGGCGACGCCAGTGCCATAGCCGTTGTTCTTAATGACGGCGAGAATGGGGCGGGCCGCAACGCGGCGAGCGATTTCCTGCACGTTGTGACGAAGATTCTCGCGATGGATTTCGACCCAGGGATCGAAGGAGGAGTCTTTCGCTGCATCAGATACGGAAGGTTCGGTTGCGGCAAGGCCGGCTGTAGCGTTGAGAGCCGCGGGGAGTGCAAGACCGGCTTCGAGGAATGCACGGCGCGAGTGCTTCATGGGAGTACTACTTCTTAAAGAGGTCCTCAAAGGCCTGGCGCGCGTCGTTGGAACGCGGCGGAGCAGGCGGAGCCGCAGAGCCTGGAGCAGCGGGCTGAGCGTAGGAAGTAGGGGCGGTGTCTTTTTCGACGGTCATGCGAAATTCGTAAAACGTGCAGTTGTTTCGAGTGTCCTTCGGGGAAATACGCTCGGGGATGGGCTGCATGCATTCAAACTGCGCGCCGCTATCGAAGAAGCGGCACTGCTTGCAGCAGTGAAGCTCGAAATTGCACTTGGGACAGGTGCCGTTGGGATCGAAGCCAGGAGTGAGGACGGCGCCGCAGTTGGAGCAGCGCGCGCGGGTAACGGTGCCGACCATGCGCGGGGTGCGCGGGCCAAACTGGTCGGCGCCACGAGGCCCGCCCGATGGGGGCTTCTTTTCGTGCGATCGCTCGCGCTTCTCGCTTTTCTCGGAATCGCGGTAACCGCGGTGACCATACTTTCGATCCACAAATACCTCCGTCCGCCAGTCTCGACGGACTGCTACGGCTACAACCTAGACTTCTGCGCAAGGAGCGCTTGCCAACTTGGCTTGTATCCAATCGGATTGCTACACTCGGCCGGACCGCACAATCATCCCCAAGAGTTTACTGCAGAGATAGGCACGTCCGAGAGCAGGAGACGGGACCTCTATGTTTGTAGCGCTATGGGAGTTCGAAGTCAAGCCGGGTTGTGAAGAACGGTTCGAGAAAGTGTACGGGCCGGAGGGAGAATGGGTAGAGTTGTTCCGGCGCGACCCGAACTACCTGCAAACCCGCCTCGTGCGCGAAGCCGTGCACGACTCCGTTTACCTCACGTTGGATTTTTGGAACTCTCAAAAAGCGTACGAACGATTCCTGGAGACCCATGCGGCCGACTACAAGCGCTTAGACGCGGCCAGTGAGGATTTGACGCTGCGAGAACGAAAAATCGGGTGGTTCAAGGAAGGGGAGGAGTAGCCAAATAGGCCTTGGCGGTCATTTGCCGAGCCACATGGCGATGAAGCCGTCGGGAGTGAGATCGGGCCGAAGAAACGTGCGTTGAGTCCCGTGCGTGCGGAGGAGTGCTTCGGCGGCGAGATAGCCACTGCGCACAGCGCCTTCCATAGTGGCAGGCCAGCCAGTTTGCGTCCAGTCGCCGGCAAGGTAGAGACCAGAGATGGCGGTGGACTGAGAGGGTCGCCAGCGGTCGACGCCGGGTTCGGGTGAGAACGTGGCGGCGGCTTCCTTGATGACGGTGGCCTTGACGAGTTCGGCGGTGCGGGCAGCGGGGAGCGCCTGTTTCACCTCGGCGAGACAGAGGTCGATAATCTCCTGACGGGACTTCGGCAGCAGATCGTAAGAGGCGCTGATGACGAGCTGAAGATACTGGCGGGCGCCTGCAGGTTGCACAGCTTCGTCTGACTCATTCGTGGGAACAGCCCCGGGATCCCCGTAAATGGCGGTTTTGTTGAAAATCCACTGCGTGGTGGTGTCGAGCAGCGTCATGAAGGGTTCGTTCATGACGATGCGGTCAAACCAAAAATGTACGCCGGTGATGGGCGAAACTTTAATTTTGTCCAGGTTGGAGAGCGAAGGGTCTGCTTGCTTCATACTTTCGGGAAGCAACTCGGCCAGAGCTGCATGCGGCACGGCGAAGAGGTACGCGTCGGCGGACTCTTCACGGCCTTCGTCGAAGCGCACACCGGCAAGCCGGCCATTTTCCAGGTGGAGGCCACGGACAGGCGAGCGGAGATTGACTTCGCCGCCGCGGCGCTCGATTTCCAGTTTGCAGCCGTCGTAGAGATTCGAGAGCGGGACGGCCGGAACACCCATGCGGTAGCCAACGCTGCTGGAGAGAAACGCCTTCCAGAAAACGTCTACGCCGAAGCGCGCGTCGGTGCGGTCGAGCTCTTCATCCAGCGCGCTGACCAGGATGACGCGCCAAAATCGTTCGATGGCGCCCTTGGTCTGCGTGCGGCGGCGGAGCCATTCCAACATCGAGATGCCCGAGCCTTCGTGAAGGTCGGGCGTATCCCCTTGGTGCTGGAGGATGTCCAGCATGGCACGGCCGATCGAAAGCTTGTCGAGAAGCGTGAGCGGCGCGAAGGAAGCAAACGAGCCCGTGAAATGGAAAGGTGCGGGGAGAAGTCCGGCTTGGATTTCGCCGCGGCGGCCAGACGGGTCAACAAAAAGCAAGCGGTCGAAGAACTTGATTTTGTTGGCGGAGCCGACGCGATTGTAAAAGTCTTCGAGATTCGTGCAGCAGCCGAGCGTGACGTGCTGGCAATTATCGACGTGCTCGCCGTCGGGCAACACATAGGAAGTTGCCCGGCCACCGAGAAAGGGACGCTGCTCAAACAGACGAACGCGCCAGCCGGAATCAGCCAGCGCGACGCCGGCTGCCAGCCCCGCCAGCCCGCCGCCGATCACGATCACGCTTTTCAAGGATATTCTCTTCCGTGTGGCGCCCGAAACGCGCCTTGGCTATGAACATCATTTTTTCCGCCTTGGAAAGGCGGATCTTATCGCCGAAAACGGCAAAGTCCAGCGCTTCGATGCGGCCAAGGAGTGCGCTGTAGGTATGAACGAGGAGCCAAAGAGCGTCGCGGCTGTCGGCATCGATTAGATTCAGCAAAGCTGAACCCTCTTCGTAAAGCTGCCAGGCGCGCTCGGCTTCAAAGCGAAGCAACTCACGGACGCCAAGCGTGGCTTCGGATCGGCCGAAGTCCTCGGGCGATACTCCGTAGCGCGCGAGATCTTCCTCCGGAAGATAGACGCGGCCCAGTTGGTAGTCTTCGTGAACGTCACGAATAATGTTGGTGAGCTGAAAGGCGAGGCCGACTTTTTCGGCAAGGTCAAGAGCACGGGCGTCTGAGAATCCAAAAACGTGTGTGCAGGTGAGGCCGACGGTGCTCGCAACTCGATAACAATATTCGCGCAGACGATCGAACGTGGGATAAGACTGGACGGTGAGGTCCATTTCCGCGCCGCTGATGAGGTCGTGCAAATAGCGGGCGGGCATCTTATAGCGCTGGATGGTGTCCACAAGAGCGGGAAGGACCTTGGCGGCACCCCTGGGGGCCAATCCCGGCAAAGGCAGCACGGACGTGCCATCGAAGCATTGGTCCAGGCCCGTAACGGCTTCATCGAATTCCGCGCGCCATTTCGCAAGTCCCCGCTGCTTGGCAGCAATGTCGTGGCCTTCGTCCGAAACGTCATCGATGAGGCGCATGAAGGCGTACAAGGCGGCGAGAGCATCACGCTTAGGCTTGGGTAGGAGGAAGAAGGCGTAATAGAAGTTGCTGTGCGCGCCGCGCGCGATGTCGTGGCAATGGCTGTAGGAATCCGCGGTCGAAACGGTCGTCTGTACCTGCGGAGGCGTACTCTCGCGCGCCTTTCCTACGACCGGAACATCTGCGAGCGGGGGTGGCTGCGGACCGGCTGTAACGAGATGCTTTACCAAGGTGCGGCCAAGGAGGCGCGCCTGTTTCACCTTGCTGATGGCGGGTCGCTTGTGAAGAGTGTCGTAGCGCTGAGCTTCGATCGCGTCGAGAACGGCGAGCCCTCCGCGGCTGAACATTTCGAGGTCGACACTAAGGCGGCCGTCGACCAGCCGCGCGAGCGGCAGGCCTTCGCAAAAGAGGGCACGCGTACGAGCGATAAGGTCCTGCATCAGGCGAACGTAACGATCGTCGAAGCGGCGTTCGACGATGTCGCTTTCGGTGAGACCGTGGGCAGCAGCAGCATCAAGCGGAATGTAGATGCGGCCTTTGTCGAGGTCGCGCGAAACGTCCTGCCAGAAATTCGCAAGTTGTAGCGCCGTGCAAGTAGCGTCAGAGAGGAACTGTCGGCGTTCATCCCGATAGCCACAAAGGTACAAGACCAAGCGGCCAACGGGATTGGCCGAATAGACGCAGTAGCGCAGAACGGCGTCCCAATCCGGATAGCGTTTGACGGTCTGATCCTGACGAAAAGCCTGCAGAAGATCGGCAAAGGGCTGCTTGGGAATGTCCTTGGCAACAGCCGTCTCGCGCAGCGCTACAAATACGGGATGAGCAGGCTTGCCGTCGTAGCATGCGTCGAGTTCGCGCTCCCACCAATCGAGCAGTTGCAGAGCGCGCATGGGATTGGGAATTTCGTCGCCGAGATCATCGGCCCAGCGGCAGTACGCGTAGACGTTATAGAAATGCTGGTGGAGCGCTTTGGGGAGCAGCCAGGAAACGACGCTGAAGTTCTCGTAGTGATGCGTGGCCAGCCAGCGCGTGTATTCTTGCGCAGCAGCAGGCGAGCAGCCAGACTGCGGCGCGCCCTGCATGATTTCGAGTTCGCCGGGACGCAACATTACTAGCGCGAACTCCTTGTCCTGACATGAGTGTCTAGCAACGGTGCAACAAGGGTAGCAAACGCTTCGCGAGTGGTACGCGCTAGAGTGATCGACAGAAAAGCGGCAGCAGGGCTGCCGCACTGCATACTCATGGGCGGACGGCCAGTTTGATTTCGCCGCTGCGCGACTTCATGCGCTCGAACGCTTGCGGCAGGTCCGCCAAGCGAATTTCTTCGGTCACGAAGTCGTGAGCGGAGATATCTCCGCGGCGGATAGCTTCAAGAGCCTCGCGGAAGAAGCGCGGCGTGTGATGGAAAGGCGAAATGAGCTTGATTTCGGAATAGTGAATTGCAGCGGGTTCGATTTCAACATGTGTGCCGGAAGGAAGACCGCTAAAGAAGTTCACTACGCCGCCGCGGCATACCATGGCCAAGGCCATGCTCCAGGTGGCAGGGTTGCCGGCAGCTTCCACGACGGAATCCGGGCCACGCTGGTCTTCGGTGAGGGCCTTGACGGCAGCGACGGGGTCTTCGATTTTCGAGACATTGATGGTGGCGACAGCGCCCAGGCGCTTGGCCAGATCGAGAGGAGCATCGCGGCGGGCCAGTGCGATAACGCGCACGCCCCGGCGCGAAAGCATGCGCACGAATTTGAGGCCGATGGGCCCGCAGCCGATGACCGCGGCGGTATCGCCGGTGCGCACTTCCATTTCATGAATGCCCCGCAGAACGCAGGCCAGCGGTTCCGCTAAAGCCGCGCTCTGGTCGTCCACGGAGTGCGGCACTTCGAGCATATTCTCCACCGCGATGCGCCCGGGGATGCGCATGTACTCGGCATAGGCGCCGTTGTTGAAAAGCAAATCGTCGCAAAGGTTTTCTTGGCCGCGGCGGCAGTGGTAGCACCGCAAGCAAGGAGCGGAGTTCGCGGCCACCACGCGCATGCCGATGCGCCAACGCGGATCGACACGCTTGCCGACGGCGACGATGTCACCCACAAGCTCGTGGCCAAACACGGCCGGCGGCTGGATCATGAGCGCGTGATAGCCGCGCTTCCAGACCTTCAGGTCGGTGCCATCGGTGAGGGCCAGGCGGACGCGCAGCAGGACTTCGTCAGCGGCCAGCGCTGGCACGTCAATTTCCTCGATGCGCAGGTCTTCACTGCCGTATAGAACGGCAGCCGTCATTCGGGAAGGCAGCGCGACGCGCGTGGCAGCAACTTTCACTTCTTCGCCTAATTCCGTTCTCTTGGTGGTCGAACTCATGCGTGTGTAATCAAGACCTTTAAGGATTCCGCCGTGGGCTTCGCGGCCAGCTCCAACGCATCCTGTATTTTATCCAGCAGAAACCGGTGCGTCACAATCTCCATGACCGGGAGTTTCTTTTGGAGCACCAGAGCAGCCGCAGCATCTTGGATGTCCACGGCGGCGCTATAGCTGCCTAGAATCTCCTTTTCGTCGATGCCCACGGCCGCGGCCGGGAACTCAATTTTGCTCACGGGATCGTTCGCAGCAAAGAGGAGCACTCGCCCACCGGGCCTGGCCGCTGCCAGCGCTTCCACGACCACCGCGGGATGCGCTACGGCCACCAGAACTGCGTCAGCCCCCCGCCCCTCCGTGCGGGCCTTGATTTCCTCCACCAGCTTACCACCTCTCGGGTCAAAGGACTCTAGTGCCCCTAAAGAAATACTTTTGGTGCGGCGGACGGCCATGGGGTCGCTGGTGAAGAGGCGGGCCCCTTCCAGCTTGGCAACCATCAGGAGTTGCAGGCCAATGGGGCCGCAGCCGGCGATCAGGACGGTTTCGCCGGAGGTGACACGCGCCTTCTGGACGGCTTTGGCAATCGTGTTAATGGGCTCGAGGAATGTGGCTTCTTCAAAGGTGACATTGTCAGGCAGCGCGATGATGCCCCGCTCCGCGACCCAGGACATGGCTTTGACGTATTCGGCGAAGCCGCCGCCATTGGGAGTAAACCCGGCGGTAAGGCCCGTGGTTTTGTACTGCTTGCACTGAGAGAAGAGACGGCGTTCGCAATAGAAGCATTGGCCACACGGAATGTGATGGAAGCTCATGACGCGGTCGCCAGGCTTCCATTTGGTGACGCCGCGGCCAACGGCTGCAACGGTACCGGCAAGTTCGTGGCCAAGAATCTGTGGTGGCTCGACGTAGCGATGAAAGATTTTCTTGATGTCCGTGCCGCAGATGCCGCAAGCAGCGACTTTGATGAGCACTTCACGGTCGGCGACTTCGGGGACGGGAACTTCTTCGACGCGGACGACGCCTTTTTCGCGGAAGACGCCGGCGTGCATGGTTTTGGGGATGGGGCCAGGCGTTTTCAGGACTTCCAGAGTTGTGCCGGTTCGGCTCATCGGGCGCTTGCTCCTATTGTGGCACCCAACGACGAAACGACTCCCTGAATATAACAATCTAGGAAAACATTTAGCTTTTCAGCCGCCATTCGACTTTGCTTCCCGAATCGCACTAGGGCCGGCACCGCCGAGGGGTGGCGCACAACCTCGCCAAGCACCTTCGGGATGCTGACTTCACCGGCCTGAGTCATCACGCGATTGAAGTCTAAAGGCAGGTCCTCATCGACAATGTCACTAATTCCACGAATCGCGATGACTCTGGCGCCGAATGCGCTTGCCTCGTACAGCACTTCTCCACTTTCCATTTCCACAGCGTCAGCCCCTCCTCCAAGCCCACGCTTCTCGGCCGCCGAACCAATTACGTGGTCCGCGCTGTAGAAAGAGCCAACTACTCGGGCACCGTTTTCCTGGGCAATTTGAAGAAGCTTAGCGTCCGAGGCGACTACGCAATGCCAGCCAACAGCCCGCACTGATCTCGCCGCTAGAACATCTCCAATCTGATACTCGGGCCGGAGAGCGCCCGCTAACCCACTCGAAACACATATATCGACGTCACCATCCCACACAATTCTTGTCGTTTCCAACCAAGCGCTTTTCCCGCCGACACCCGTCAGCACCACGTTCACATCAGCGCCGCCAATCTGCGTAACAAAATATTCTGCCGAGGCCTTTTTCTGTTTAACAAACTCCCTGACCTTCCGCCAAGGGGCGAATTCGGCTTCGACGGCAAAGGTGACCAGGATGCGCATTCGTTAGGTTCAGATGCTGCCCCGAAGGGCGGCGCTACAAAAACAAAAGCACCGGTCTGAAGACCGGCCACTACAAATACCCTAGGCCGCTGCGGCACGGGCCATGCGCTGGACGCGGCCTTTGGCAATATAGCCATTGGCTTCGTACCAGCGCACAGCGCGTTCGAGCGCTGCCGACACCGGACCGGGCTTGAAACCCAATTCGCGCTGCGCGCGCGAGCAATCCACAAACATCATGTGCCGCGCAATCTTCACGCCCTCTACGGGAATGCCCGGTTCGCGGCCAATCAGCCGCGAGAAGATTGTATTGGCATAGGCTACACCGAGAGCGAGGCCGTGAGGAATTTTCATGCGTGGAGCGGGCAGGCCCGTAATCTTGGAAAGAATGTCGAGCAAGCCCTTAAGTGTCAGGTTTTCGCCCCCAAGCAGATAGCGCTCTCCCACTTTGCCTTTTTCTGCGGCCAGCAAGTGCCCCGCCGCGCATTCCTCGACGCCAACAAAATTCAGACCGGTTTCGACGTAGCCCGGCATTTTGCCATTCAGAAAATCCAAAATGATCTTGCCCGTGGGCGTAGGCTTCCAGTCCCACGGACCAACAGGGGTCGTGGGCATGACAATAACTACCGGCAGGCCGGTCTTGGCGGCGTTGCGGACTTCCTGCTCGGCCATCCATTTGGAGCGCTTGTAGTGGCCGACCATCTCTTCGAGCTTGGCGTCGGTAAACTCGTTGGGATGCTGCGGGCGGTCGACCGCGACTGTGGCCACGGTGCTCGTGTAGATCAACAGTTCGACGCCAGCGCGCCGCGCGGCTTCGAGGAGATTCTTCGTCCCACCGACGTTGGAGTCATAAATGTCCTGCTTGCGTTTGGCCCAGAAGCGGTAGTCCGCAGCCACGTGAAACACGCGCTTCGCGCCTTTCATGGCGCGATCCAGCGAAGCAGGATCCCGCAGGTCGCCGGTCACATACTCGAGCGACAAATCCGCAATCGCGCGGTTCGTGCTGGAAGGACGCAAGAGGACGCGCACGTCTTCTCCGCGCGCGACGAGTTGGCGCGTGACGTGGCTCCCGAGGAAGCCGGTGGCTCCGGTGACCAGTGTGGTCATGCGACTTTCACGCTTTCCTCGCAAGCGTCGTTCCGCGGCTTGTCCATCACCGATACGCCCTGCAGTTCACTGCCTTTCGCCTGCCCAAGGAGCGTGCATTCGACGCGGGTGGAAAACCAGCGCCATCCCGCGCTGGGAATCTGTTTTCGCGCTTCCGCGGCGAGAGCCAAGGCGGACTGGTCGGCGGAGCGAGCGGTAATCATCCAGCCATCCAAGTCGAGTCCCAGAAGCAGCGCTCGCAATTCATCGAATCCGGAGACGTCAGAGCTCTCGCCTACGATAGAATGAACAACCGTGAAAAAACCGGAAAGGTGCGCCGCGCGGAGCCCCTCGATGGCAAGGTCAAATTCCGATTTCCGCCGCGGATCTAAGCGAACCGTAAGAAAGACGCGCGGGAGCGGCTGAAACTCATGAATACGGCAGCGCAACAGGACGCCGTTTGTTTCGAGAAAGACATAGTGACCACTGGACGCAAGTGCGCGCACCAGGTGCGCAATTCCAGGATGTTCAAGAGGCTCGCCACCGCCAACCCACACGATGCGCTCTGAACTGGCGACGATCTCGCGGATTTTTTCGTGAGCGACGGGATGCTCCGATCCCAAGTGAAGGACGTCCGCGCAATTCACGTACTCGACCAAGTGGCTCGGCTGTCCGGGACGGACCGTCTGCGCAATACGGGCTTTCGCTGTTTTTGCAAAGAGGAGCGCGGGCAAGCGCATCATGCAGCCTAGAATCCGCTGCGCAACCGGAACTCGCCAGGCTGAAGCTTGAACGCGGCAGTCTCCGCTGTACCGCGCGACTGGTTGCTGTATCGCGCGAGAGCGTAGACAGGAAACGAATTCCGGTAGAGGTGGTATTTCAGATAAAAGACGCCGGGGAAGCCGGTGCCCGTGAAGTCCGGCTCGCTCCACGAGCCGTCTTCGTTCTGACTGTCAACAAGATAGGAAACGGCTTTCGTCGCTGCAGCATCATGGGGTCCAGCGGCGGCAAGCAAACCGATCAAGCCCCAGGACGTTTGTGAAGCCGTGCTAGGTCCTTGTCCCTTTGGGAAAGGAGCGTCATAGCTCATCAGTGATTCGCCAAAGCTGCCGTCGGCTTTCTGCACCGTGCGCAGCCAGATGGCCGCGCGCTGGCAGTATTCGCGGGCGGTGAGCGAAACCGTTTCCAGCGCACGCAGAACGCCGCTGGTCCCGTAAACATAGTTCACGCCCCAACGGCCGAACCACGAGCCGTCCTTGCATTGATCCTTCAGCAGGAATTTCACGGCACGCTGAATGGCAGGATGCTCGGCGCTCCAGCCGAAGCGTCCCAGGCATTCGACCACGCGGGCGGTGACGTCGGCCGTCGAAGGATCGATCATCGCGTTGTGGTCCGCGAACGGAATGTTGCAGAGGAACTGCCGGTTGTTGTCGCGGTCGAACGCGCCCCAGCCGCCATCGCGGTTCTGCATGCTGAGCAGCCACTGAATGCCGCGGCGAAGGGCGCCTTCCATTCGCTTCGGGTCGGGATAATTCACGCGCTGGAGCGCCATCAGCACGAAGGCGGTATCGTCCACATCGGGATAGAAATCGTTGCGAAACTCAAACGCCCAGCCGCCGGGTTCGGCGTCCTTGTTCTTGATTTGCCAATCGCCGGGGCCGAGCACCTGCTTAGAGAGCATCCAGTCCGCAGCTTTGACGAGCGCCGGATGATCGGCAGGAAGACCGGCTTCCTGGAGCGAGACCATGGCGATGCAAGTATCCCAGACCGGAGAGACGCACGGCTGCATGCGAATGGTGTCGCCTTCGTCGATTTCAAATCGTGAGAACTCTTTAATCTCACGCCAAGTTAGTGGATCATCGGGGCCGTGGCCGAGCGCAATGAGCGCAAAGATCGAGTTCATCATCGCCGGGTAGATGGCGGCAAGCCCTTCTGTACGCTCGATGTGATCCAGCATCCAGGATTTCGCTTGCCGCATGGCCCGCTGCCGGAAGGGCTTCCACGGAGACTTTTGATAGAGCTTCAAGCCACGATCGACAGCCAGAAAGAAGTTCTTCCAGGAGAGGATCCGCTTGCTCCAGTCAAACGCCGCCGTCTTGTGATGGGGATCTTTGAAGAGTTCGTCGATGCGCGCGTGCTGCGGCAGGCGCCAGTCGGGCCGCAGTTCTGACAAAATGGCCATGGGGATCACGATGCCCCGCGTCCAGGAAGACATCTCGTAGATGTTGAACGGGAGCCACGTCGGAATGAGCATTAATTCCGGAGGAATCGACGGCACCAATTCCCAGCCCACTGCGCCAACCAGCGCCATATAAAAACGCACGTAAGAATTGGAGTGCTCAAGGCCGCCGAGCCGATGCACAGTTTCCCGCGCGTGTACCATGTTGGGCACATCAGGCGAATCGCCAGCCAGCTTGAGCGCAAAGTAGGCTTTACACGTGGCGTTCAGTTCCGACGGACCGCCGGGATAAATGCTCCAGCCGCCGTCGGGAAGCTGCCGGCGGCGAACGTAATTCGCCAGCTTGGCGATACGCTCGGGATCGGCCTTGCCCAAAACATGCAGGTAGTAGATGTAATCGGATTCGAGGGTAGTATCGGCTTCGAGTTCGCCCTGCCAGTATCCGTTTTCGGTCTGAAGAGAGAGGAGATGATTCGCACCGCTTTCGATGCTTTTTTCCAGGCGTTCGGCCCAATCCTGCTGTTGCTGAGGCGCCGGCGCCGGAGCGACGCGGGTGTCTTCGCCCACTCGGGCAATCGAGGCCATGTAGTAGTGCTCCCCCCAGAGCAAACCTGCGTTGCGGCGTCGCGATAGCGCGCCCAACGCGCCGGAGATTCCATCTCTAACTGGCGTGCCGCCTATGATTTGCCAATTCCCGGGCAATCACCACAAGTTAGAGTCACTGTGAGACTGATACTACTCAATTATCGCTGCGTTGCTACAGTCGGTCAACGCTTAAGATGCTGAATCGAGAACTAGGTGTTGTCACAAGGAAACAATTCCTTGCCCTTCCAGGGCCCTTTGCACAAGGACCTGGAGCGGTTCAGGGAGAGGTTCCCCTTCTTTTTGAGAGACAGAAGGCTTCTCGCGGAGCAGCGCGGCGGGGAGCTTTGTCCAGGCAGGCGCCGCAGCAGAAAAGCCGTCGGCAGAACCCCGGAGTACCAGAGCATCCGCACGATCTAGCGCGGCGCGAGCGGAGTCCTTGAAATCCTCCTTGGCGGGGTCAACGACGGCAAAATAAAGGCTGGGCTTGAGAAATTGCAGCACCGAGTTGCTCTCCAGGATCACGGGCGGGGCAGCACCATCGGCAGTTGCCCGGACTTGTTCGAGTGCGGCCCGCAGCAAGGGAAGCCCTTCCGCGAGGAAGCCCTGCTTGGTCCGGAGCCAGAATGATCGGCGTGCGCCTGCCGCCAGGAATCGCGAGCTGTCGGTGTCGGTATCAGAGTGCAGCTCCCAGTCGAGCGCGCAGACGTGCTCGTTCGGCGCGCAGTCACAACTATCGCCGTTTTGCGCGCAAACGCCGTGGCCGTACTGCGTGATTTTCCCGGCGATCCAGCCCGCCCCGGGAAACGCGGAAATCACGTCACACACCAACTGCGTTTTGCCGATGCTGCGGGTGTGTCCGCCGACCACGATGATCCGCCAGCGCCCCGAACCGCTTGTGTCACGCGCCGCCAATTTTGGCCTCTAGCTCTTTGATGCGCGCCGCCAGCTCTGGGAGCCGCGCGTACCAGGCATACTGCTCCTTGAATTTCGCCAGCGACCGCGCCGGTGTTCCCCAGACGGTTTGCCCGCTGCGAATCGTCTTTTCGCCCAGCACTCCCGATTGTCCTCCAATCACCGAGCCATCTTCCAGTTCGCAGCGCTCGCCGAAGCCGGCTTGTCCCCCAACGACCACATTCTTCCCGACCGTACAGGAACCGGAGAACCCCGCCTGGGCAGCGACAACGGTATGCGCACCCACTTTGCAGTTGTGGCCAAGGTGCACAAGGTTGTCCAACTTCACGCCCTCGGCGATGCGCGTGTCATCCAGCGAGCCGCGGTCAATCGTGGTATTCGCGCCAATTTCGACGTCGTCGCCAATCTCCACAATTCCCGCCTGGGGAAACTTCCAGTACTTCCCTTCTCCAAACGCATAGCCGAAGCCGTCGGCTCCAATCACCGCACCGGAGTGAATCTCCACGCGATGGCCCACACGCACATGGTGATACAAGGTGACGTGCGGATGAATCCGGCAATCCTCGCCGATCCAGCAACCCGCACCAATCACCGCATGTGCGCCAACCTGCGTGCCCGCGCCGATGTGCGCGTCCTCTCCGATGACCGCGTACGGCCCGATGCTGGCGCTGGGAGCCACGCGCGCGAGCGGCGCGACTACTGCTGTGGGATGAATGCCTGCGGCAATCGGCGGGCGTTCCAGTAGCAAAGCAGCGGCTTTGGCGAAAGCGACTTTGGGCTGTCGGTGCCGCAGCAACGTTTTGCCCGGCAAATGCAAGCCTTCGCCGGCAATGACGCAAGCCGCGGCGGAAGCGATGGCGCGCGCAGCATGCTTGGCGGATTCCACGTAAATCAAGTCGCGCGCTCCGGCCCGTTCCGGCGCGGCGACTCCGGCAATCTCGAGCGTGCCGTCCCCTTCCAGTTGCGCGCCAATCGCTTCCGCTAATTCTTTCGCCATTCGTTTCATGATTCGCCTCACGAGAAATCGTACACTGGCGGTTCGCCTTTGGGCCGCGTGTTCCATCGGCCGTGTATCCAAACCCATTGCTCGGGATATTTTCGAATGATCCCTTCGAGCACTTTTGTGAATTTTTGCGTATTCTCGAGGATGTCGCGCTCTTTGTCGCCGGTGCGAACCAGTTCCACCGGCGGCTCGAAGCGAAGACGGTACTTACCGAGGTTCTGATCCCAGACCGCGTAGCCTGGAACGACAGCAGCGCCGGTGTGGAGGGCTACGCGGGCAATGCCTGTCGTGGTGCTCGCCGCTTTTCCGAAAAAGTCTACGAAGACCGCTTCTTCCGGCATGGTATTCTGGTCCGCAAGAATCCCGACCGTTCCGGCGTCCTTCAGAACTTGCAGCATGACGCGTGCCGACTCATTTTTGAGGATCGGGCGATTCCCGGGC
Organism: uncultured Acidobacteriaceae bacterium; assembly: GCA_964524985.1. GTDB lineage: Bacteria > Acidobacteriota > Terriglobia > Acidiferrales > UBA7541 > Acidiferrum. The sequence continues at coordinate 25,068 of CAZGFL010000111.1, read as the reverse complement.
AAGCAGCGATAGCCGTTCACGAGCTTGTCGATGCGCACATTTTCGATGGGCCGCGCCATGTAATGAAGTGGATAGCCGTAGACTGCATGGGCAAACGAGGACAGCTCCCACGCTCCGATGTGGCCGGTCAGGAAGAGAACGCCCTTGCCGCCGCGCTGGCCTTCCCGAAAATTCTCATTGCCGTCCAGCACGATCGTTTGCTCGATATTCTCTTTTGTGTATTTCGGCAGGCGCGCAAACTCCACCGCCATCCAGCCAATGTTTCGCAGCATGCCGCGAATCACGCTTTTCCGCTGGGAATCGCTCCAATCGGGAAATGCGATCTGCAGATTCGTTTCCGCGGTCTTTCGTAACTTGGGAAGAAGGCCGTATAGAATCCGCACCAGACCTGCCGCAGCGCTGCGCGCCATCGAACGCGGCAAAGCGCCCAGCCCCTTCAAAATCAGCCATACAACCGCATATTGAAGCCATTCGGTCATTGCCGGGCCAGGATGCACGAGAGAGTCATCGCGCGACAGTATGCAAGATGTCCGGCGCTGGAAGAAAGTGTTTCGATGTTAGACTCAGCTTTCCGTGACTGAATCCAACACGCCCATTTCCCAGAACCCGAGCGCAAGCCGGGGCGCGCAAATTGCCTGGGGCTTCCTGATTTGCGCCACGCTCTACGTCTGCTACTTCAGCCACTTGGGCGCTATCGGCTTTGTCGGGCCGGATGAGCCGCGTTACGCCTGGATTGCACGCGACATCATGGAAACTGGCGACTGGGTCACGCCGCGTTTGTATGGCAGGCCGTGGTTCGAGAAGCCGCCGCTTTTTTACTGGGGCGCGGCGCTGAGCTTCAAGCTTTTTGGCGTGAGTGAAGGGGCGGCGCGACTGCCCAGCGCGATTTGCGCGCTGCTGGCCACGCTTGCGCTCGCCTGGCTGTCATGGCGGCTCTACGGCGCGGAAACAGCGCGGTGGCTTCTTTTGCTGCTTCCGAGCACGGTAGGCATGATCGGCTTCTCCCACGCGGCGGCGACGGATATGCCGTTCAGCGCCATGCTGACGATCGCCATGGTCTGTGCCGCAGAGGTGCTCGGCTTAACGCGCGATGAAAACACACCCATCCTTCCAAAAACTCCCTGGCTCGCACTCACTCTCTTTGGCTTTTTTCTGGGACTGGCGATGCTCGCCAAAGGTCCCGCAGCAATCATTCTTTCGGGCGGCGCCATTTTTTCCTGGGCGCTCTTCACCAAGCGCTGGCGCGACGCGTTTCAACTTCTCCACCCGGTCGCCATTGCCTCGTTCTGCGTTACTTCCCTGCCTTGGTACGTTCTCTGCGCTCGCCGCAACCCGGACTTTTTCCACGTGTTTTTCATCGAGCACAATTTCAAGCGCTTCCTCACTCCCGAGTTCCAGCACATCCAGCCGTTCTGGTTCTACATCCCCGTACTGCTGGTGTCCTTTCTCCCTTGGACCGCGCTACTCCTCTGGTCATCGATTACCGGCGCGGTTCAACTCTGGCGTACTCGATCCGCGCAGCATTCGACGTTGTTTCTCCTTTGTTGGGCCGGGTTCTGCATGGTTTTCTTTTCGATATCTCAGTCGAAGCTGCCTGGCTACATCCTGCCGGCAGTTCCCGCAATTGGTGTACTCATGTCTGACTCCTGCGTAACAGGAGCGCTGGCCCGTAGAAGTTTCCTTCGTTTCGCTTCCTTGTTAGGAGCTTTGTCTTTCTTCTGCTTATCTGTCCTCATGAGAACCTCGCCTCTGCGATTTACTCGCGGAAACGAAAGACTCCTTCTTCTCGCGGGAATTGTGTTCGCGCTCCTGGGGTTAGCCAATCTTTTTTGCGGAGTTTTCAGCTCCAAGATAGGGCAAAGCGCTGGCGTTGCCCTGCCTTCTGCCTGCGCAGTCTTGCCTGTTCTCATTGCCTTTTGGCTCACCGATCGGATCGTAACGCCATACTTTCATACGGACCCTTCGGGTAGGACCATCGCTCACGAGTTGCAATCCCGCAAGACGCCGTTGGACAAACTGGCAATTGGTGGCATGAACCGCGGAATGCAATACAGCCTGAATTTCTATCTGCACAAGGAGATCTCGGAGTGGAACAAAGAGAATTCAAGCAAAAGCTACATTCTTACTCGCATGCACACCTGCAGGTTTCTGACTCCCATTCCCCTCTCTTGTGAATCCGTGCCATTCGATGAAAGGGCGACCGGTGTATTTCTGTATTATGTGGTTATGCCGGGCTCAGTGAGTGGCTCCGCCGATGGGGGGCAGGCGGACAAGAAAGAATGACACGACACGGTTCTCATACGTGCGCTTGTCTTCATCCCCCAGGTTGACGAAATTCCCGTGCGGGATGATGGCCTGCTCGCGTGGTTCGGGTGCCTTCAGAAACATCTGCCGCGTAATCGCGGCCAGCTCCGGATCGTCCACCGCCTGAATGAACAGCATGGGCACTCCATTCAGCGCCATAAGTTTCTTGGAAAGCGGAGGGTCGTGCCGGTGCGTGTTGTTCAAATACTCGAAGCTCAGCTCCGCCGAGCGAATCATAAACGGGAAGCTGCCCAGCCCGTTGCGTTCGACTCCCACTTTCACCATCTGCTCGGGCTCGTCGTACACGGAATCCAGGATCAGCGCGCGAACCCGTTTGTCGCCTTCCGCTTCGCGCAAAGCTGCGTACGCTCCGAGGTTGTAGCCCCAAAACCCGAAGCGTGTAGCATCGACGTCGTTTCGCGCCGCCACCAAATCCACCGCGGCACGCAACTCATCCGCTTCCTTGTACCCGAACGTGGTGATTCCGGCGTTCGCCCCGTGCGCCGCGAAATCAAACACAAAGACGTTGTACTGGTGATCCTGCAACGCCGAAACCAGCGTCAGCAATTCTCCCTTGCTGGACTCATACCCGTGGCACAAAATGATGGTGGCTGCCCCGCGCAATCCCGGGAAAAACCACCCCTCCCGCGTGCCCAGGTCCGGAACATCAAAGTTAACAATTTCCGGGCGACCCGGAAAACTAGCCATGTTGATTTCGCTGCTGCTGCGCTGTGGCTTGACGATGCGGTAGACGAGGAATCCGGCGATGGCGGTGGTTGCCAGCGCGGCGAAAAAGACTAACGCCAGAAGCGCCATGAGTAGCTTGGTGTACCACCTGGTTGGATAGCGCAGTTCGAAAAAGAATTGCATGCGTCGCCTTAGCCGCTGGGCCAGCGGCGTCCGCCGCCTTTCCGTACTTCACAAAATTTGTATCAACAGTGGGCATCGTAGCACAGCTCTCGCGCCGCCTCCGGGAGAACTCCCGCGCCATGTGTCGCATCCGTATCACCTGCCGAACGGCGCGCGGCCACCGGCCGCCCTGAATCGGCTATGATAGGGGCGCGACGCGCCGCGTCTTTTCCGCGCCTCCATGAACATCATCGACCTGCGACAGACGACGGTGCGCCAGATTGAGCCGCTCCTTGAAGAAGAGGCTCGGCACTGGCGCGACGAGTTGCACTGGGACTATCGCGGCGCCCTCGAACTCATCAAGCGCTTCCTGGAAGCCCACGCTCTTGCCGGCTGCGTGGCTTTCCAGAACGGCGCTGCTGCGGGCTATTGCTTTTACGTGCTGGAAGAACAGAAGGGCCTGATCGGCGGCCTCTACGTCTCGGCCAAGTTTCCCCAAGAAACTATGGGCCGCCGGTTGCTCGAGGAAATGCTTTATTCCATGCGCGCGATTCCCCACCTGACGCGCATTGAAGCGCAGCTCATGCCCTTTAGCGGCCCCGTCGACTCGCCGCTCCTCGACCAAGGCTTCCGCCTCTATACGCGCCAGTTCATGCTGCTCGATTTGCAGAAAATGGCGGAAGGCAGAACGGGTGCTGCCGGCAACCTGCGGCTCACCAAGTGGAATGATCGTTACTTCGAGCCCTGCGCAAAGCTCATCTATCTCGCTTACGCCGACCATGTCGACGGCGAAATCAACGATCAATATCGCAGCCGCACCGGCGCGCTCAAATTCCTGAAGAACATCATTTTATTGCCCGGTTGCGGCCAGTTTGTCCCCGGAGCTTCTTTTGTGCTTCACGAACCCGGCAGCGATGATCTCGTCGCCGCCGTTCTGACCAGCGAAGTGTCGCCCGGCGTCGGTCACACGACGCAAATCTGCGTCCTGCCCGGCTTTCAAGGTCACGGTCTCGGGCGCATGCTCATGGAAACTTCAGCGGAGGCCCTGCGCTCCATGAAATTCCGCGAATTGACCCTGACGGTCACTTCCGAAAATCGCACCGCCGTGCAGCTCTACGAGAAGCTCGGCTTCCGCACGATCAAGTCCTTCACCGCCGGCGTCTGGCCGCGTTAAAATTGATCCACGGAGTCTCTTGTATTACACGACGTAATACAGTAGTATGAATTTTGGAACCAAGGCGAATGCCATCCCCACTGACACTCCGGCTCGACAAAGAGACACGCCGGCGCATCACGCGCATCGCTCGCCGCAAAAGGCTCTCTGTCTCTGAAGTGGTTCGCCAGGCAATCGAGGGCTGGGCCGACCATCAGGAGCCGCTCACCTCTCCGTTTGAGGCGATGCAGGACCTACTCGGCGTTGTCCGTGGCGGCAATCGCAAACGATCGGAGCAAACGGGCCGCCGCTTCGCCAAGCTATTGAAGCGCCGTCGGAGTCGTCGTTGATCCTCGTGGGTGCTGGTCCGCTCGTCGCTTTCGTTGACGCCGACGATCAGCACCATTCTCGCTGCGTGGGCGTCCTCAAAGGACTGCGCGAGCCATTAGCCACGGTCTGGCCTCCGCTCACGGAAGCCATGTATCTTCTGGAGGACCTGCCAAAAGCCCAGGAAGCCTTATGGGAGATGCTCCAGCGGGGCGTGCTGCGACTCTTGCCACTCGACTTTGCGGACGTGGCCAGAATCCGCGAACTCATGCGCAAATACGCCGACCGTCCTATGGACCTTGCCGACGCTGCTCTCCTTCGTGTCGCCGAGCGCGAAGGCCTCCGCAAAATCTTCACCGTTGACCGCCGCGACTTCGCCGTCTATCGCCTCCACAACCGCGTCCGCCCGACCCTGCTTCCCTGAACCGCCCGCTCGTTGTTCAGTGCTCACTGGCTGGCTTTTCTGGCCGCAGCAAATTCGTCCCCGGCCAACCAGCCAATCGCCTCCGGAAACACAGCGGCGCGCGAGCCCAGCAGGAATCCAAATTTCGCGATCAGCGCATCACCAGTGAAATCCATGTCGGGGCTGTACTCATCGCTCGGCTGATGATAGCGATGCTCCGTGTAGTCCTTTAACTGTGCCTCGCCCCATTCCGCCGGATGCCCCGCGTACTTGATTCCTTCATTGATGGAAAACGCCGGCACTCCCACGCGCGCCAGGCTGAAATGGTCCGAGCGATAGTAATGCCCTGCTTCGGGTCGCGGGTCCGGACGAATCCCTAAATGCAATTCGCGCGCCGTGGCTATCACCACTCCATAAAACGTTGTCCGCTCAGCGCCAGTCACTTCTACTTCCTCTGGTGTTCCCAGCGGGGCTACCGCGTCAAAATTCAGGTCCACCATAATCTTCCCCGCTGGAATCGGCGAATGCTTTCCCAGGTACTCCGACCCGAGCAAACCCTGTTCTTCCGCCGTCACCGACGCGAATAAAACAGAACGCAGCGACGGCTTTCCGCTCCACACCCGCGCCAGTTCCAGGAGGATCCCGCAGCCGGTGGCGTTGTCTACCGCTCCGTTATAAATGTTGTCGCCCTTCAGACTAGGGTCGATTCCGAGATGGTCGTAGTGCGCCGTGTACAGCACCGCTTCTTGATTCAACGCCGCATCCGTTCCCGGCAGCAACCCCAGCACATTCCGCGAAACGAACGGCCGCAACTGGCTGGCGAGGTGCGCCTTCAAACGGATCGGCAGTTGCAGCGGCTTGAAGTCTCTCGTCTGCGCGCGCTCGAACACCTTGTCGAGATCCAGGTCGACCATGCCAAAGATTTTGCGCGCCGTTTCCAGCTGAATCCACGCCGCAGCCTGCAATTTCGGCGTCGTGTCGCGCTTCAGGTAGGAGCGCTCTTTTCCCCAGGTGTTGCGCACCACGTCCCACCCATAGCTCGCCAGGTCCGTGCGGTGAATGATCAGGGTCGCGACGGCGCCGCGCCGCGCCGTCTCTTCGTACTTGTAGGTCCAGCGCCCGTTGTACGTGAGCGCCTTGCCCTTGAAAAACTCCGGATCGTCGGAGCTCGGCTCATTCACGAAAACGACGGCCACTTTCCCTTTCAGGTCGACCGTCTTGTAGTCGTCCCAGTCGTACTCGGGCGCTTTGATGCCGTACCCCACGAACACCAGCGGCGCGTCAATATCCGCCGTCTCCGTTTGGCTCTCGTTGCTGGTGACAAAATCGTCGAGATTCTTCGCCTCAAACGACTTGCCGCCGGCCTCTTCAAATCGAAACGTGGTTTCCGGAAGCGTCTTCACTGCCACCATCGGTACATTCTGAAAGTACGTGCCGTTGTCACCCGCCGGCTTCAATCCGTAAAGTGCAAAGTGCGTCGCAATATACTCCGCCGCAATGTCCCCGCCGCGCTGGCCGGTTCCCCGCCCCTCGAGCAGATCGCTCGCAAGAAATTTCACGTGCGCGCGTATCTTTTCTTTATCAATTTCGGGCGTGACGACCTGTGCATTGGACGTCCGCGCCTGACCTGACGCGCGATGAGCAACCGCAAATATTCCGAGCCCCATCAACCCAATCGCGACGCCAGTCCCCAGCCGTTTATTCATCGCAACTCCGCGTCACGCCTGTGCGCCCCGTCCTCAGATGCTTTCGTTACGACGTTACCTCGTTACTTTCACTTTTTTACTCGATCCTTCAGTAAATTCCTCAGCTCGCTCATGAATTCCTGCACATCCTTGAAGTCCATGTACACGGACGCAAAGCGCACGTACGCCACTTTGTCCAGCTTTTTCAGCCGCTGCATAATCATCTCGCCGATCTCCGCGGTAGTGAGCTCGCGCTCCGTCGACTCGTGCACCACCCCTTCGATTTCATCCACAATCGCTTCGAGCTTCGGCGTGGCCACCGGGCGCTTTTCGCATGCTTTCAAAAGCCCCTGCAAAATCTTTTGCCGTTCGAACCGTTCTCTCCGGCCGTCTTTCTTGATGACCATGTATGGGATTTCGTCGATGCGTTCGTAGGTCGTGAAGCGCCGCCCGCATTTCAGGCATTCCCGCCGCCGGCGGATCATGTCGCCCCCGCGTCCCTCGCGAGAATCGATCACTTTATCGTCCACGTGTGCGCAGAAAGGACATTTCACTGGGCTAAGTCTCCTCGCGGCGCCTTCGCCTCGTCTATGGCTTCCTTCTCGTGTTCCGCCAGATGGCGCAACTCCCCGAGCGACATTCCTTCGTGAATCAACTGCGGCACACCCGCCAGGCTGCACGCCGCAAACGTGATCAGCCACATCACGATCGCCGCCGCAGCCGCCGGCTCACTTTCTACCCCAAAGATCGCCGTGTACGCAAGAAAACAGGCCACCTGCGAACCGCCGCCGACGCCCGGCAGTTGCACCGCCGAGCCAACCAGCGTGAACGCCATCACCAGCATCGCGTCGCCCAGCGAAATCGCTCCTAGCTTGCCTCCAAAACTGTGCGACACCCATAGGTAAACGAACAGCACCAGCACCCAATGCGCCGTCGAGTACAATACCGCGAGCGCCAGTTGCCCCCAGCTCCGCAAGGCCTGCATCCCGCGTACAAAGCCCAGCAGGATCCCCGCAACCTTGGCTTTCCATCCGTGCGCGTTCACCCATCCTTGCAAACGTCGCTCCAGCAGCGCCGTGCCGTGCAGACGCAGGTACACCAGAAACGCAATCGCCCCCGCCACTCCCGCGGCAAAGACCGTGCCTGTCGTTTTTGCGGCAATTTGCAGCTTGCTCGCTTCTCCACCTGAATCGGAGCCCGCGTGGAATAGCAGCAGCGCAATCGCGGCAATCACCGCGGTGCTGGCGAGGTCGAAGAGACGCTCCAGCACGTAAATTCCAAAGAGGCCCGCGATGGGAAGTTTTTCTTTACGCGCGAGCAGCAGCGGCCGCACCGGTTCGCCTGCCCGGCCCAGAAGAAATACCGAAGCAAACCCCGCGAGCGTCATCGCGTAAATGGTTGTGATTCGCGAAGGGCCCAGGTTTTGTTGAAACACCTGCCAGCGCAACGATCGCAGAAAATAGCACGCGTAAATCGCCGCGATCGATAGCAGGAGAAGGAATGGATTGGCGTTGCGAACCGCGTGCAGCAGCTTCTTACCGCTGAAATCTCCCAGATGAAGCATTCCGCTGGATCGGTAGACGACAAAACCCAGCAATAGCAGCGCGGCCAGAACGACCAGCAGTTTCCTCGACGAGGTTTTCATGTGCTGGCCAGACTATCGACAGCTAGTAGACCCGTCAAGCTGCGAATCCGGTTAGTTTTCACGTCGCCTTTAACTTCCCGGCCGTCCGCTCCGCCGCTTCTTCTCCCGTCCGCAGCGCGCCTTCGCTCGAAAGCCCGTCGAGGTAATCCCCGCACAGGTCGAATGGCTCGTTCCATTCCGCCAACCGCTTCCGCAAAGCGGTCGTTTCGCGCAGCCTGCCAGGAGGAAACTGGGCGATTCCGATACCCCACCTCACCAAATGGACAAACATGACCTTGCCCCGGCACTCCGGAAAGGTCTGCTCCACAATTTCGCTTGCCTGCTGCTTCAGCGCCTCGTCATCTGCCTCCAAGCGGCATTTTTGCCTGGTGTCCCATAGAAACACGCTCGCCATCCCCGTGCCCTGCGGGCACCGGTTCGGCGCTCGCAGGTGTTCCATCTCAATCTCTGCGCCCGGGACAACGTCTGGCATGAATGCGTACCCCGCATAAGGCACATTCGGCGGCACCGCAAGCGCCACGCCCGCGTTCGCAATCCTCGAATACTCCGTTCGCGCCAATACCTCGCGCACGTCACTCGGCAATGCCGAGCACATCGTCGGGACAAGTTGTCCCGGAATTGCGAAGATCGCCGCACTCGCTCGAAGATTCTTCCGCCGCCCTTCCATCTCCACCTCTACCTCTACCCCATCCCCGCTTCTTGTCACCTGCAGTACCCGCGCACCTGTCAGCACGCGCACCTGCCCGGCGGCGGCCTCCGGAATCCGGTCCATGCCATCTGTGAGGTTCCATTGCCCTCTCACTAAAAGGTTCCACATCACCTGCATCAGGATCACGCGCGATGATTTCTCTACCGCTCCGCCCATTGGACCATTCAAACCATGCCAGAAAATCCGCTCAAACAGCTCCTCGCCGCCAATCCGGCGGAAATAGTCCTGGCAATTCTCTCCATCAAGTTCGCCGCTCAAAAAACTATTCCCGTGTGCCATTACGCGAACATTCCGGAACAGGTCCAGGCCAAACCGCAGGCCAGCCAGCCGCGCCCGCATGGAAATCCCGCGATCGAGCAACAGGTCCTCAAATCTTCCGCCACGATAACCACGCACACCTGCGGCATCATGAATCCCCACACTGAACTTCCCTTTGCACCGGAGCGACGTCAGGCCCAGCCTCTTCACCAACGCGCGCATGCTGCGGAAGCCGTTTCCGAAGAGCGTCACGCCGCGATCGATCACAAAACCATTCACGCGGTCGGTCGTCATTCGGCCTCCCACGCGGCCTTCGGCCTCCAGCACCAGCGGCTCCAGTCCGCGGTCCTTCAGCCGGACCGCCGCGCCAAGCCCGGCGATCCCTCCGCCAACCACAATGACATCTGCGTCGTTGCCGCTGGTCTTCATCGCCGCCCCCGTTAGCGTCGTGTACCGGCGAACAAGTCCACCGCCTGCGTGCTCCGCGCGTACTTCACGTCGTCAAACCGCTCGCGCAGGAACTTGTCCCAATCCTGCCGCTTCGTCACGTGATGGATCACCGGGCCGAAAATCACGTAATTGTGCGCGTCCCAGCCGTGTTCGAAGAGCATTACTTTCCCATGCGACTTCAAAACACGAATCGCTTCGCTGAACAGTTTCTCGCGGTCGCCTCCGGTGGGAATTTCGTGCGTGCCGAATCCAAAGCAGACCGCATCGCACGATGCATCTGGCAGTGGCACCTGAAAATGCTCGGCCTTGAATGTCTCAATCCGCGGATTGGATTTTGGCGGCACTTCCAGGTCACGCACATCCGCCACTGCTTCTTCCGGGGATTCCCCCTCGACGTTCCAGCAATCCACGGACTTGATTTGCGCTTCCGGCAAAACGTCCGAGAGCAGAAACGCGTGCCGATATGTGCCGATGTGCAGGTCGGCCACAGTCACCTTGCCTTTCACTCCGCCCAAATCGGCTAGCCTCCGCACATAAACGACCCCCGGATGCCCGTACATGCGATAAAGGCCAAAAAGCGAGTACGCCAGCAAGAGAAGCCCGATTTCCGCCAGCGCCACTGCCGCCCAGAACGCCATGGGGATGTGGAGCAACACTCCAATCGCGCCCAGCGGGACTCCCACCGCCAGAAACTTCTTGGTGATTCGCCAATAGTCGCGCCGGCTCACGTACACTGCACGTCCCCAGTACCACCACGCCGACGGCCTCTGAGACGCGACCGATGCTGGGTACCAGTGGCTTGTTGCTTCGTGTGCGTTTGCCATTGCTCCTCCTCGACTCGCGATTCTGGATTCCATTCCCCTTGTCTCCAAGATCATCTCTCTAATCCTCTCGCCCGCCACCTTTGGTGCGTGTTTCGTGACGCCTGAACGTTGTTGAACATGTTCAAATACTACTCTAAGACCTTCCCGCATGTCAAGCAAAAAGTGAACATGTTCAACTAGCCTGTCTAACCTACTGACAAATGGATATTTACGTGCCACTCTAGGATCGAATCGCCCGGATTCTCTACGTCTCGTCAAGAGATGTGTCGCCTTATGAATTCTGCCTTGACATCCCCATTCTTCTCTAGTAATATGACATATTGTTTAAGAAGGTCCTCGTGGACCGCTGGCCTCAGCGCCACCTTGATTCGTTTTATACGGGTCGCTCAAAGGGAGCGATAAGCCCTTTAGAATCAACACTTACAAAAATGCATCAAGACAAAGGACTTTAACCTCCTTTAGAATCAACACTTACAAAAAAAGGGGGGAGGGGGTGGGGGCAAGGCCTTCTCCCGTTTCATTTCTTTCCAAACTCCTTTTCGCGCACGCAAAAAGAACCAGGAAGCCGGAGAACTTGTTGAAGTCAGACACTGAGACTGCGTTGCCAGCCCTTTGATCGAACCACCACTGATTCGCTTGTCTCTCTTGTCTTGCCTGAGTAAGATGCCTGTCACAACGGTCGGAGTCTGGGTGAGTTAACAGGGGAACATTTCGCTAGCAGTTTACGTTCCATAGTTGGCAGGCCGAGAATGGACTGCCAGCGGCTCTTGAGAGAGTAGCCGACTCGCAGACACGCCTTGCACCGTAGCAGGTTTAGAGGCTGATGATACGTTGGAGCAGGATGCCCAACTGGTCCAGCAATGCCTCCAGGGCGACGGGTCGGCCTGGGAGGAACTTGTGCGTCGCCACACGCGCCGCATCTTTAACATCTGCTACCGGTTCACCGGCAATCGCACCGAAGCCGAGGACCTCTCGCAGGATGTGTTTCTCCGCGTGTACCGGACGCTGGGCAGCTACCGGTCGGCTCATGGCGGTTTCGCCACATGGATGACCAGCGTGACGCGCAATCTGCTGATTGACCATTACCGTAGAACGAAGAGAGATCGCGTCACCGATTCGCTGGACGATGCCATGCCGGTAGTCGAGAACAAGGAGTCCGTCGCGCGCCGCCCGGACGAGCAAGCGCTCCTGGGTGAATTGAGCGGCCAGGTGCAGAGTGCGCTGACGCGCCTTTCGCCTGAACTGCGCGAAGCGGTGATCTTGCGCGACTTGCAACAATTGGAGTATGGAGAGATTCAACAAGTTTTGGCCGTGCCGGAAGGAACCGTAAAATCGCGCATCAATCGCGGGCGCATCGAACTCGCGAGAATTCTCCAGCAGATGGGAGTGCGCCCGGCATGAACGAGTTTGCAACCTCACAGCGAGTGGGGAGCATGTTATGACCTGGACCTGCGAACAAACCGAAGCGCGCTTGAGCGACTACCTCGACGGGCTGTTGGACGCCGCGGAATGGAGCGCTTTCAACCAGCACGTGAACACCTGCGCGGTGTGCACCCCGCTGGTGTCGAGCGTGGCGCATACGCTGGGCGGACTCTACGCGTTGGAACAGGTCGAGCCGCCGCCACAACTGGAAACGGCGATCCTCGGAGCCACCTTGGGCTTTGTGCGAAGCAGCAAGTACGACTTCTGGGCCTGGCTGCGCAGTCTGCAATCCCCACGCTTTGTGTATAGCGCGGTTTCCGTGGCCGCAACCATCATCGTGGTTTTGACCGCCTCGGGATTCAACTGGCGCAAGCCTAAGCTCGCGGACCTCACCCCCGCGGCGATCTACCGCCATGCGGACAGCACAATTCATGTGGCCTACGCCCGCAGCACCAAATTTGTCAGCGACTTGCGCGTCGTCTACGAAATTCAGTCGCGCATGAACGAAAACGAGCCGAACCCTGCCGTCCGCGAAGAGACGATTCCCAAGACTTCGCCAAACAAGAAGGATCCGGGACAGACCGACAACACGCAACCCGGTTCGCCCAAACAGCAGAATCGCGCTGACGAAATCGGCAGAAACCTCGAAGTGCTGGCCTGCCAATTCCCCGGTCTGACTGGGTCGCTCCTAGAGAGGAGATTGCCATGACGTGTGCCGTCCATTCGGATGTGGACGCAGTCGGCTACTGCCGCAATTGCGGCAAAGCCATGTGCTCGGCGTGTGTACGCCCGGTGCGCGATGTTCTTTATTGCGAAGATTGCCTGGCGCAAACCATGGGGGTTCCCGGCGCGGTCCCGGCCTTTGGTGGGACACCTGCAGATCCTTCCGTTCCCGGTTCACTTCCTCCAGGGCCCGTGCCAGCGGCTGGACGCGCGGTCACAAGCCCCGGAGCCGCATTTGTTCTCGGGCTCGTCCCCGGCCTGGGCGCGGTTTACAACGGCGAATACAACAAGGCCCTGATCCACATTGTCGTTTTTGTGGCGATGATCGTAGGCCTCAGCAGCGACCCCGGTGACACCGCCGAGTTGTTGCTTTCTCTGTTGCTGGCTGGTTTCATTTTCTACATGGCCTTCGACGCGCATCGCACCGCGCGCGCAAAGAATCTCGGCGAAGCGACGGTCGACCCGCTGGAATCGTGGAGCAAGAATCGCCCCATTGGCCCCGTGATTTTGATTGTCCTTGGCGCTCTCTTTCTTCTGAACAATTTCAACTGGTTTCCCTTTTACAAGATTTGGCGGTTCTGGCCACTGGCCTTGATCGGCGTGGGCGCGCTGATGTTCCGCAACCGGCTCGAACGGCGCCCGTAGTAGAGAGGATGGATTTCGATGAGTGATCGGGTTCGCTGCAGTTGCCGGCGCTGCACCATTCGCAGCCTGATGGGACCGGCCATCGTCATCACCATTGGGGTGCTATTTCTGTTGCAACAAATACGCGGCGGCTACTTCGATTTTGGCAACACCTTCCCAGTTATTCTCATCGTGATTGGCGCGATCAGTCTGGCCTCTTCCCTTGCCTCGACAGAAGGCCACATCTACGGATACGGACCGGTTCCACCTGTACCCCCGGGACCCGTTCCTCCACCGCCGCCGCAGAATCCGTATTCCGGCCAGGGACAAGGACAATAGGGAGATATGGACAACGTCGATACACGCCCCAGGTCAATTTTCCCCGGACTGGTTCTCGTATCCGTGGGACTTTTGCTGCTGCTCCACAACTACCGTGGATTCGAGATCGGCCGTTTCCTGTGGCACTGGTGGCCGTTGCTTCTTATTCTCTGGGGCCTGGTCAAGCTTGCGGAACGAACCGCCGGAGTGCGGTCCGGCGCGGCCCGCGTAGCCCCGATCACCGCCGGAGAGATCTTCCTGGTGCTCGGAATGCTGTGCCTCATTGGAATCGTGGTCGCCGTGGATTACGGCCGGGGGCGTATCAACTCCGGTCCCTTCATCGAGAATTGGGGCAACACCGTCGAGCGCGAACTGGAAGGGCCTTCCCCGGTCACGGTCCCTTCGGACACGCGCATTAGCGTTCGTAACAACCGCGGCGATATCAGCGTGCATTCCTCAGATGAATCTCGCATTCGCGTTTCCGGCAAAAAGGAGATCAGGACCTGGAACGAAGCAGACGCCGACCGGATTGCTTCCAGCGTTTCCGTGGAGGTTGTCAAGAACGGTGATGGCTATGAAATTCGTCCCGTGGGCAACGATTCGCGGGTAAGCGTGGATATGGAAGTCTCCGTCCCGCCGAAAGCCTCGCTCACGATTCACGGGGAAAAGGGCGACATCCAGGTTTCGGGGATGGAGAAACCAGTGGTGATCAACACGACGAATGGGGACATTGAAGTCCGCGAGACCTCAGGAGATGTGAGCGCCGAGACGCGCAAGGGTGACATCAAGGTTTCCGACACCAAGGGCGATGTGAAGGTTACCGGTCGCGGCGGGGTAGTCAACGTTTCCGGCGCCACTGGCGGCCTTACGATCGACGGTGAATTCTACGGCCCCATCCGCGCGGACAAAATCGCCAAAGGCGTGCGCTTCGTCTCCCAGCGCACGGACCTCACTTTGAATCAGCTTTCAGGACATATGGAGGCCGGTCCCGGCAGTCTCGAAATTGCGGACGCCCCCGGCAACCTCACGCTGCGCACTTCCGACGATGTGAACATTGAAAACGCCAGCGGCAAGGTGAAGATCGACAATCGCAAGGGGAACGTGGAAGTGCGCTTCTCTTTCCCGCCCAAGGAAGATATTGAGATTACGAACTCCTCCGCTCCGATCACTCTGAGCATCCCGGCGTCCTCGAGCTTCGACGTAATAGCCGATTGCCACTCCTGCGACATCGATTCGGAATTTTCCGCGGATTCCCTAAAGAAGACTTCCAGTGAATCGGGTGACGGCCACCTCGAAGGGAGATACGGGAACGGGCGCGGCCCGAAAATAATCTTAAAGACCAGCTACGGTTCCATCTCGTTGCATAAAACGAGCTCCGACATTCCCGCGCCGCCGTCCCCACCGGCGCTGCCCCGCATCAAGGTTCCGAGCGTTCCAAAGCCTGCGAAAAGCTAGTTCTGAATTTCCAAGTTGAAGAGAGCCCTCCGCCGCTTCGGGGGAAGCTCAGGGGAAGCACTAACAGCGCCTCAGCGTACAAAAGATTGCGCCCTGAGGTTCGGGATGAGAGTTTTTGGATGTGCTGCGCAACAGCGGTCCGCGTACGAGGGAGGGCTTGCGTTGTGGCTAACGCTCGGCCAGGCGATTTAGTTCCGCGTAGAAGGTTGGAAACGAAACGCCCGCGCAATCGGCGTCGCGAATGACGGTGTTCCCTTGCGCCGCGAGTCCGGCCACGGCGAAAGCCATGGCGATGCGGTGATCGCCGCGCGGTTCGACTTCCGCGCCGCGCAGCTTGCCGGCGCTTCGCCCGGCAACCTTCAGCCCATCCGGGCGTTCTTCCACTTGCGCGCCCATGCGCTTCAGATTTTCCGCCCGCGCCGCGATGCGGTCGCTTTCCTTGACGCGCAGTTCCGCCGCGTCGCGAATTTCGATGCCTTCTTCGGTGTACGGTCCCAGGGCTGCCAGCATCGGCAACTCGTCAATCACCAGCGGGATTTGTTCACCGGCAATCACAGCCCCTTTTAGCGGGGCGCCCTTCACGGACAGATCGCCAATGACTTCGCCATGAGCACCTTTGAGATTCACCATTTCGATGGAGGCGCCCATTGCGGCGAAGACGTCGAGAATCGCGGTCCGCGTGGGATTCAAGCCCACATTGCGAATCAGCACATTCGAATCCGGAAACAGCGAAGCCGCGGCGATGAAAAATACGGCGGAGGACAAATCGCCGGGCACCTCGAGCGACCTTGCGACGAGTTTGCCGGCGCCGTTGTCCGCCGAGAGTGCGTGAACGCGAATGGTGCGGCCTTGCTTCTCGACCCGTGCGCCGAATTCTTCAAGTGCCAGTTCGGTGTGGTCGCGCGTGCACGAGGGTTCAGTCACGCTGGTGACGCCCTCAGCGAACAGCCCGGCGAGCAGCACGGCTGACTTTACTTGGGCGCTGGCTATGGGCATTTGAAAGTCGATGGAGCGCAGCTTCGTTCCGCGGATTTCGAGCGGGGCAAAGTTGTCGTCCCGGCCACGAATATCCGCGCCCATTTCCCGCAGTGGCGCGATCACTCGCTTCATGGGACGCTTTTGCAACGAATCGTCGCCGGTGAGCCTCGAAGAAAATCTCTGTCCCGCCAGAATTCCTGCCAAGAGCCGCATAGTGGTCCCGGAATTCCCGGCGTCCAACGCCCGCCAACTGCTCTTCAATCCTTGCGCCCCACGCCCGGTCACACGCACTGTGTCTTTATCGATTTTCACGTCCGCGCCCAGCGCGCTCATGCATCCCAGCGTGCTGTGGCAATCGGCAGCAGCGGAAAAATGGCGGAGTTCGCTGGTGCCCTCGGCCAACCCCGCCAGCATCGCGTAACGATGCGAAATGGATTTGTCGCCGGGGAGTTCCACGCCACCGCTGAGGTTGTTTGCCGGCTGAATGGTTTCTTTCTTCACGCAAAAATTCTATCACGCAGCAATCTGCAATGAAGTAAAGGAGGTAAAGGAGATTAAGGAAGTTAAGGAACAGAGGAGCCGAAAAACGGGCGCGATTCTTTCCTTTACCTCCTTAACTTCCTCTGCTTCCTTTACGTCTCCTGTCCAATTGGCCAGTTTTTGTCACCGAACGGCCTGTACCACTTCCTGAAATCTGCTGATTCCTGAAAACGTATTATGGAGTAAGGAGAATTGTAATGCTTGCGCGCACCCAGCTCGATCGTCTTATCCGCTTGTCTTCCCGAGCCAGCATCCTGCTCGGCATCCTCTTCCTCGTTTCGGTGCTGCTCGCCGCGATGCCCGGCCACCGCACACCCGCGACGCAATCCCAGGAATCGCAGCAAGGTTCGTCCGGGCAAGCGCAAGAGTCCCAGTCGCAACAGACGCAGCAGATGGATCCGAACATGCCTGGCATGGATATGGACGACGCCAAGGCCAACGAAGGCCATGCCGTTCATGACATGACTCCGGGCCACGAGAGCGCACACAACCCGCATATGTTCATGACCAAGATGCGCCTGCAGACTCCCGAGGATGAGGCGCGCGCCAAAGCCATCGTCGCGCAACTCCGCGGTGGCATCGAGAAATACAAGGACTACCAGGTAGCGCTGAATGAAGGTTACAAGATCTTCGCGCCCAATCTGCCACAACCCGAATACCACTTCACGAATTATCGGAACGGCTTTCTCGAAGCGTTTACGTTCGACCCCGCGCGCCCCACTTCCCTGCTTTACAAGAAGACTTCAGACGGCTACGAACTGGTCGGCGCGATGTACACGATGCCGAAGCGCGCGACGGAAGAAGAGCTCAATGCGCGCGTTCCCCTGAGCGTGGCCATGTGGCACCTGCACACGAACCTGTGCATGCCAAAGCTGGGGCAGCTACGCAATGCGGACTGGGCGAAATTCGGGCTGAAGGGCTCCATCACGACGCAAGAAGCCTGCGACGCCGCGGGCGGCCGCTTCCATCCCGTGGTGTTTGGCTGGATGGTGCACGTCTATCCCTACGAGGATTCGCAAGACAAGATCTTCGCGATGCACCACCGCGACTGAACAACCCTCCACAGAGCGATCAAAGCAGGATGGGGTTCTAGAACGCCTAGCTGAATCTTCCTACCGGGGCAACCTCTTCCGGTTCAATTGCCTCTAGTACAGGTGCCGCGTATTATTGACGATTCATGCGTACGCCCGGGTCTATCCTGTTTAAATTGCGTGCCTCTCAGCTGTTCGCCGTTCTCGCGTTCGTGGCCTCAATCTGCCTGAATCCTTGCGGGGGGCTCGCGCAACAATCGACGGAAATCCTGCCGCTCAGCCAGGTGCATCCGGGGATGCAGGGGTACGCATACACGATTTTTGCCGGAGACCAGGTTGAGAAATTTGATCTGGAAGTGATCGGTGTTCTGGACAATTTTCTCGGTCCCAAGCAATCGATAATTTTGATACAGCTCAAGGGGCCGAAGGTCGAGCACACAGGAGTGGTTGCGGGCATGAGCGGCAGCCCGGTGTACCTGGAGGGCAAACTGGCGGGCGCGCTTTCGCTAAAGCTGGGGATCTTCACAAAGGAGCCGATTGCCGGCGTCACGCCGATTCAGGATGTATTGAATCCGCCGGCGCAAGCGGCGTCCGTGCAAACCGGCGCGCAGCCATTCGGGCTGCCGAGCGAAGCGTCGGCGCGCACAGGACTGCCTTCGGGATCGGCGCTGGAGCCGATTGAGACGCCCCTGGTTTTCTCCGGCTTTCAGCCGGCCGCGCTGCAGCAATTCGCGGGACAGTTGCAAGGCTACGGCCTGGTGGCTGCGCAAGGCGGCACCGCCGCTCCACGCCCCGAAGACGCCCATCTCGCCGCTGGTGACATGGCTGGGATGGTGCTGGTGCAAGGCGACGCGTCCATCAACTCTGCTTGTACCGTCACGGCGGTGCAGGCAGACCGAGTCTATCTCTGCGGGCATCCATTCCTGAGCCTGGGCGATGTGCAGTTGCCGATGGCGCGAACGCGCGTGGTGACAACGCTTTCGTCGGAGCTGGCTTCGACAAAAATCGTAAACGTTGCTGGATCTATTGGCACGATTACGGGTGACCGCCTCACTGCCGTAACCGGCAAATTGGGCGCCGCGCCGGCGATGATTCCCCTGGACCTCACGCTTGTTTCCCAGGGCGCGGCAGGCCCCCGTCAAAAAACGCTCCATTTCGAAATTGTGAATCATCCAAAGTTGACTCCCCTGCTGGTGGCGCTGACGACGTTCAACGGCCTGACGCAGAACGCCTTGTACGGGGAAGGCACGACGCTGCATCTCAGCGGGGAGATTCGCCTGCAGGGCCACGCGCCCGTACAACTGGAGAACACGTTTGCGCCCGGCGATTCGCTTTCGCCCGACGGATTGCCCATCGCGTTGACGATGCAGAATGTCTTCACGCGGCTGTTCGTGAATACGTTTGAGCCGACAAAAGTGGATGGCATCAAACTGCGTGTGGAAAGCGTACCGGGGCGCAAGTCGTTCACGATCGAGAGCGCGTGGCTGGAAAAAGGCGAGGCGGCCCCTGGCGAAACGTTGCGCGTGCGCGTGCTGCTGCGGCCGTACCGGGGTGCGGCGCACGTGGAGGAGACGACCGTGCGCGTGCCGGAACAGATTGCGCGCGGGACGGCGTTGCGCGTCCTGGTGAGCGATGGCGATCTGCTGAACCGCGCTTCCCGCGGCTTCGCGTTTGCGGGCGCCGGTGGCGGTCCGGCGGGGCTGGATCAGCTCATTTCACTCTTGAATCGCGAGCGGCACAACGACCGGCTGTACGTCGGGCTGTTCGTTCCTGCTCCGACGATGCTCTGGGACGACAAAGAACTTCCCAACGTTCCGCTCTCCGAGATCAACATCGTGGACGGCCGGCCGGCGCCGGGGAGCGTCCAGGTTTTGCGCGAATCGTTGGCCAGTGAAGCATCCATTCCGCTGGGAGGCCCCGTCTCCGGCGTCATCTCGCTGAATCTGCAGGTCCGGTGACCAATTCCATGAGACCAAACCTCCGAATCCTTTACTACCTGTGCCTCCTCTACCTCCTTTACCTCCCGGCTTCCCTTGCCGAACACACGCGACGGTGGCGGCAGTCGACGTACGAAGAGTTTCTGAAGGGCACGGCGCATGGAGTGGCCGTGCGCAGCGACGGGCGGCTGGAGCTTGCCCCCAAGTTCGCACTCGTTGCAGACGCGGACGCTTCGTATCTGTGGGCGGCGCGGCTAGACGTGAAGGGCACGCTCTATGCGGCCGGGGGCGCACCCGCAAAGGTGTTTCGCTTTGACGCGAGCGGCAAACCCACCGTGGTATTCGATTCAACTGACCTCTCTGCGAAAGCGATTGCCTTTGACGCGAAGGGCACGCTGTACGTGGGAACTTCTCCCGACGGCAAGGTCTACAAGGTTTCCGGCAGCGGTGAAAAATCGGTCTTCTTTGACCCCAAGACAAAATACATCTGGGATCTGGCGTTTGGTCCCGACGGAACTCTCTACGTTGCGACTGGCGACAAAGGACAGATCTTCGCTGTGACTCCTGATGGCAAAGGCGAAGCGTTTTATTCGAGCGACGAAGCGCACATTCGCGTGCTCGGGTTCGACTCGAAGGGGAACGTGCTTGCGGGCACGGAGCCGAGCGGGCGGATTTTGCGCGTCGCGCGCGCCCCCGGAAAGCCAGCCGAGGGCTTTGTCCTTTACGAAACGTCCAAGCGCGAAGTGACTTCGCTGGCGATTGCGGCAGACGGTTCCATCTATGCGTCCGCCATTGGCGAGAAGCAACGCGCGGCAGGGCAGACGCCCACGGCTGTGCTCGCGACGCCCCAGGGAACGACGACGATTACAACCGGCACGCTCATTTCCGGCCAACCGCAGGGGCAGACGCCCTTTGTGCCGTTTCCGCCGCTGCTTTCGAGCAGCATCTATCGGATTGCACCTGACGGCGCGCCCGAAGAAATCTGGACTTCCCGAGAAGAGGTCGTGTACGCGCTCGGGTTGGCTTCGGATGGGCGGCTCCTTGCGGGGACGGGCAACAATGGGGCGCTGCTGGCTGTGGATGGGCGCGGAGTTTTCGCGCAACTTGCTAAGTCCGGATCGGCGCAAATTACCGGCATCGCTTCGAATTCATCAGGGAAAGTGTTTCTGTGCACGGCGAATCCCGGAAAGGTCTTTTCGCTGGGTCCGGAATACGAGGCGGAAGGAACGTTTGAATCGCGGTCGTTCGATGCGCAGCTTTTTTCGCAGTGGGGCCGGCTGGAATGGTGGAGCCCCCCGCCCGCTTCTGCGGCGAAAGCCACAGTTGCGAAGCCCGGGCATGAAAACGAGCCGCGGCTGGAGTTTTTTGTGCGCAGCGGGAACACCGAGGATCCCGGCAAAGAGTGGTCGCGCTGGTTCGGCCCATACACAAAGTCGGGGGCCGCAACGGAAGCGCCATCGGCGCGATTCGTGCAATGGAAAACGGTCATTCATGACGGGCGGCCCGGCGACGGCATCGATTGGGTGAGCCTGGCGTATTTACCTCGCAACGTCGCGCCGGTGATTGATGGGATTGCCATGCAAGAGCCCGGCGTTCGCGCGCAGAGCCAGGGCGGCGTCCTCGCGCCCAACCAACCTGCTCCAGTCACGCTCAAGATGCCGCCGGCACCGAACCCGTCCGGCATTGTGATCACACAAACGACGACGACCACGCGGTTCGAGCAGCCTCCACAGGGGACGCTGCAAAAAGGGTATCGCTCCGTGCTGTGGAACGCGCACGACGAGAACGACGATGATTTGCACTTTGCGGCTTATTTCCGTGGCGAGAGTGAGAAAGAATGGAAGCTGCTGAAAGACAATCTTGACCAGAAGTTTTATTCGTGGGACACGACCACGATGCCCGACGGCGCATACTATTTGAAGATTGTGGTTTCTGACGCGCCATCGAATCCTCCAGAGCAAGCACTGACCGCCGAGCGAGAGTCCGAGCGGTTTGAAGTGGACAATACTCCACCGGTCGTCGAGGATCTCCATGTTGGACCGGCATCCGGGAAAATGAGCGGTGGCCACCCAGGCGGATTTATTGCGCGCGATGCGACATCAGCGATTGACCGGGCGCAGTACAGTCTGGATGGTGGCGAATGGATCCTGATTCAACCCGACACGGGAATCAGCGATGCGCAGGTCGAACATTACAACCTGGGAATCCCGGCCTTAGCTCCGGGAGAGCATACTCTTGCCGTGCGAGTCTTCGACCGCTTCGAAAACGTCGGCAGCGCGAAAATCACGTTCACGGTTCCACCTGCCAAGCCTTGAACGGCCTGACCTAAAACTCACTTGCAGAATCCGCGCTAAAGAAACAAAGTAAAGGCCGAGGTTTGCATGAAGCGATTTCGTTTTCTGGGAGTCGGCGCACTTGTGGGGTTTCTGTTGCAACTCGGGGCTGCCACGGTTGCGCGGGCGGAGACCAGCCAAGACGCCTGGCTCCGTTATGCGCCGCTTACGGAGGCGGAGCGTAGCGAATTCCAATCGTTCCCTGCCACGGTAGTTGTCCTGGGCGATTCTTCCCTGGTGAAAACGGCGCAGTCCGAACTGCAGCGCGGCGTTCGCGGAATGTTGCAGCGCGAGCTTCGCGTGACAACCAGCGTGGAGCAAGAACCCGCCGTCGTTCTTGGATCTCTGGAGGAGATCCAGGCTCTGGATCCGGGTTTGCCCGCGCCGAAGTCGCTGCGCCCCGACGGCTATTGGCTGGCAGCGGCTCGCGTTCATGGCCAACCTTGCTTGGCCGTCGCCGGTGCGAACGATCGTGGCACGCTCTATGGCGTGTTTGCGTTGCTCCGCAAAATCGCCATGACCGAAAAACTCAGCCGGTTGCAGGAAACGCAGGAGCCGTCTGCGCCGGTGCGCTGGGTCAATGATTGGGACAATCTCGACGGCCGCATCGAGCGGGGCTACGGCGGCCGCTCGATCTTCTTCGAAAATGGAAATGTCCGCGCGGACATGACACGCGCGAGCGACTACGCGCGCCTGCTCGCTTCGGTCGGCGTCAATGGATGCGTCGTCAACAACGTGAACGCTTCGCCGCGGATGCTGGCACCTGATTTTCTCCCGCAGTTGGCGCGCATTGCCGAAGCGTTTCGACCGTGGGGCGTGCGGCTTGGCATCTCCGTCGATCTGAGCAGCCCTAGAGCGATTAGCGGGCTGGATAGCTTCGATCCACTCGATCCACGCGTAATCGCCTGGTGGAAAGAAAAGGCGGACGAGATTTACCGCCAGATTCCGGACTTCGCCGGATTCCTGGTCAAGGCCGACTCAGAGGGTCGCGCTGGTCCGGCAAGCTATGGCCGCACGCCTGCGGATGCGGCCAACACGCTGGCACGGGCGTTGCAGCCGCACGGCGGCATCCTGCTGTATCGCGCGTTCGTCTACGACCATCATCTGGACTGGCGCAACCTGAAGAACGATCGCGCCCGGGCCGCGTACGACATCTTTCATCCGCTCGACGGGAAGTTCGACGAGAACGTCATCATCCAGATCAAGCACGGCCCCATCGACTTTCAGGTGCGCGAACCGGCGTCTCCGCTTTTTGGCGGCCTGGAGAAGACGAACCAAGCTATCGAATTGCAAATCACGCAAGAATACACGGGGCAGCAGCGCCACCTGTGCTTCCTGGTTCCCATGTGGAAGACGGCGCTCGATTTCGACATGCGCGTGAACGGGGACGGGACTCCGGTGAGAGAGATTGTTTCGGGCCGGGTCTTTCATCGCCAGCTCGGCGGCTTTGCAGGAGTTGCCAACGTCGGGCTCGACGCCAACTGGCTGGGCAATCCGATGGCGATGGCCAACTTGTACGGGTTCGCGCGGCTGGCCTGGAATCCAAGTCTCTCTGCCTCCAACATCGCCAACGAGTGGACGCGCCTGACGTTCGGAAATGACCCCGTCGTGGTTCGTACCATCGACGCGCTGCTGGTCTCTTCGTGGCCGGCCTATGAAAACTACACAGGAAATCTCGGGATTGGCACGCTCACGGACATTCTCGGCAGTCACTACGGGCCCGGCGTTGCGTCCTCGGAAAACAACGGGTGGGGCCAGTGGCACCGCTCCGACCACGACGGCACGGGCATGGATCGCACCATTGCTACAGGAACCGGATATGTCGGGCAATATTCTCCGGAGGTTCAGAAGGAATTCGAGACGTTGGCGGCAACGCCCGACTCCCTGCTCCTCTTCTTTCATCATGTCCCCTACACCTACAAACTCCATTCCGGCAAGACCGTCATCCAGCACATCTATGATGCGCACTATGAAGGCGCGGAGCAGGCACAAGAATTCGTGCGCATGTGGGAGTCATTGGAAGGCCTGGTGCCGGACCACGAGGTTTACGAATTTGTGTTGAAGCGACTGCAGTATCAGGCCGGGCACGCCATTGTGTGGCGCGACGCGGTGTGCAATTGGTTCCTGCGGACTTCGGGCATTCCCGACAAGAAGGGCCGTGTCGGCCATTATCCGAATCGCATAGAAGCGGAATCCATGGAGCTCAAGGGGTACGCGCCCGTGGACGTTGAGCCCGCGGAAACGACCTCGGGAGGGAAAGCGGTCGTTTGCCAGGCTCCGGCACAAACCTGCAGCGCGAGTTTCCGTTTCACTCGAAAAGCCGGTACGTATGAACTCAACGTCCAGTATTTCGATCAGAACAACGGTAAAGCGAAGTTTCGATTGCTCGTAGGAGAGCATGTCGTCGATGAATGGACCGCCGACGATGAGCTTCCGAACTCGAAACTAGGAGGTGACACCTCCACTCGCCGTCAGATCAGCAGTGTGGCTTTACATCCAGGAGATGAAATTCGTATCGAAGGAATTCCCGATGGCGGCGAACTCGCCGCCATCGATTACATCGAGATCGACCCACAGCCCGACGACCGTTAGTTGTATAGCCTGCTTTTCTCTCCGGGAAACTTCCGTAATGGTTTTGCATTATTGACGCTCCCGCAGCGCCCCTCCGTATAATGCGCCACCTTGTTTGAGCAGTAGTCGCGCAGGTGCGCCGGTGCAGGTGTGCTTGCAAATTTTTTCCTCTCCGCAGTTTCAAGATCATTTGTCGAGGCAAGTATAAGGAGCGCAATGAAAACTTTTGCGGCACTGCTGTGCGTCGTGATGATCCTGGCTCTTAGCGTGAGTACGGCGCACGGACAGGAAATCACGGGGAGCATCCGGGGAACAGTGCTGGATGCCAGCGGCGGAGTCGTTTCCGGCGCGCATGTGACCGCCTTCCACATGGAGACAGGGTTGGAACGGAGAGTCCTGACCGATTCGCAAGGCGCATATGTCCTTGTGGAGCTTCCCGTGGGGCACTACCGGATCGCGGCGGAGGCTCAAGGCTTTCAAAAGTACGTGCAGGAGGGAATCTCGCTGGGCGTCAATCAAATGGCGACCG
>CAZGFL010000110.1:0-27347 GCA_964524985.1 uncultured Acidobacteriaceae bacterium | reverse complement strand
CGCCGGGTTTCCCCATTCGGACATCCTCGGATCAAAGCCTGCTTGCGGCTCCCCGGGGCTTATCGCAGCTTGCCACGTCCTTCATCGCCTTCTGGCGCCAAGGCATCCACCGTACGCCCTTAGTAGCTTAATCATAAAACTCACTCAAGCCGTCTCCGCTGCTTGCTCGCGCTTGGCTCGCGCCTCGCGCTACTTTCAACTCGACGTCCCGACTCTTGCAGTTCCATATTTCCTCGCAACCGAACTCCTTGCCACCCGGGCATGGGCGCAAACAGTGCCTCACGATTCTCTCGAATCGCTCAACTATCGATTGCAGGCTTTCGACTCCGCAGTCCTCGGAACTTCAATCGCGCAACTGCGCTACTGAAGTTTGAATGAGCCGCCTTTTCTTCCACAGTTATGCTCAATCTCGAGCAAACTTGTAATAACCCACACCTTCACTCCCCCGCGCGGACCGTAATCCGCACAGAGTTATCGGCGTGGGCTTGCCAGCCTTTCTGTTGTCAAAGAACCTTTAATCCGATTCCATCGGAATGCCCTGATTGCCTCAGGACTCGTCTGGCGGGACTTATCGGACCGCGTTGCGCGATCTCGCCTTCCAGCTCTGCCCCAGTTCCCTGGGATTTTGCTTCGTGCTTTAGTTGCCCTGCGGTTTGCTTCGGAAATCCCTTGCGGAACTTCTTCCCGCTCCCCACTCGCTACTAATCACTCCCGCAAAATAAAAAACCCGGCGTCGAGCGCCGGGTGCAAAGCCGATTCAGATCGGCTCTCCACGCGTTGCTCGACTTCTTTCTACCCTGTGCTCGTAAAGAACCTCACTATAGGATCTACTTCACGCCTTCGCTTGATCTTACGCTGGGAAGACTTCTTCGACCCGACTGTGATGCCCCTGAACAGCCTGCGGCCCCTGAGGACCCTCAGACCATTTGTAACTATACCAGCTTTTTCCATTTCGTCAAGCCCCCGCAACAATTATTTTCTCCTTTTCCTCAGCCCTGTGGATAGCCGCCAATCCGCCCATTTCGTCGGTCTAGGGGGGCTCAGTCCCCTCTGGCAGCTGCCGCACGCCATAGCCTAGATCGACTTCAGCCGCGCTCAATCTCATCCAGAACCCCATCCAATTCCGCGAGCGTGTCGACCACATAGTGGGCCCCCGCTCGCTCCAGTTCGCCCCGCGCACTGTGCAAGCGCTTCCCTCGCTCCTCATCTGGAAGCGCAGCAAATTCTTCCTGTGAAAGCCCAATACCGTTTCCCGTGCCCGCCACGCCAATAGACCAACTCCCTGCGTTCAGCCCTTCTTCAATATCCGCGGGCGTGTCGCCAACCTTCACCAGCGCCGCCGGCGGCTGCACCTGCAACCGCGCGGCGATCTCATACATCATCAACGGCTGCGGCCGCCCGCTTCCCACATCCTCCGGCGCAACGCTGCAATCAGGTACGTAGCCCGCCTTCGCGCTTTGCTTCAGGAGCACATCGAGCATCGCGCGCGTGTATCCCGTCGTCGAACCAATCTTCAAGCCGCGCGCGCGAAAGCGCTGCACGCTTTCCACCACGCCCGGAATCATCGCCGAGTATTCCGCCAAGCACGACATTTGCTGCGGCACGAACAATTCATACATTTCGTCGACATCCGCCGCGCTCGGCAGCCGCCCGCGCAGCGTCTTCCACGCTTCGCTCACGCTCGCTGTGGAAAGAATCCTGCGAATGTGCTCTTTCTTCGGCAGGCCCATCCCGCGCCGGATCTCCGCATCGGTCAGCTCAATTCCGGCCTTCGCAAACACACGCTGCAGCGTACGCGCAGGCGCCAGGCTCCCAAAATCCACCGTCGTTCCCGCCCAATCCAACACCAAAGCCTGTAATTTTCCGTAGTATTTCGGCGGCTTCACGTTGGGGTTAACCATGCTCGCAGTCTGACGCCAACTCCCCGGCTATTCGCGCTAGGACGCAGCTCCCGTCATCCCCATTCCATGTTTTCGTTCCGGAGAAGATGCCTCTTGGAAGGGCCCGATCCCCATTTCCACCAGTGTCTGCCGCATTGCCGCCAGCAGCGCCTGCATATCTTCGGGGAAAATATGCCCAATCGTTCCGATACGGAAACAATCTGCGTCGCTGACCTTGCCGGGATAGATGACAAAGCCCTTGTCACTGAGCCGCTCGTAGAACTCCTGGAAAATAAAGTTGGCGTGCTTTGGATAGCGAAACGAGCTGATGATGCAGCTTTGGTGTTCGGGCGCGAGATACGCCTCAAACCCAAGTTGGCTCATCCCTTCATCGAGAACTCTCTTGTTCGCCGCGAAGCGGCTGGCCCGCCCCGTAACTCCTCCTTCTGCTTGCAATTCTTCGAGCGCCTGCCAGAAAGCCAACAAGGCATGAGTTGGGGGAGTAAAGCGGAATTGCCCATCGGCCTCCAACCCTCTCCACTGGGATACCAGGTCCAGACTCAGACTGCGCGCCCGGCCTTCCGATTCAATGAGGCGTTCTCTTCGGGCCAGCACAAAGCCGAATCCAGGAACGCCTTGGATGCACTTGTTGGCCGAGGAGATCAGAAAATCGATACCCCAATCGCCGACAGGCACGGGCATTCCCCCGAAACTGCTCATCGCATCTACCACGAAGATACGTCCGAGGCGGCGCACCAGCCTGCCCACGGCTTCCACCGGATTCAAAATCCCTGTCGTGGTTTCGCAGTGAATCGTACCTACGTGTGTGATCCCTGGATCGTGAGATAGCGCATTCTCAATCTGCTGCACGTCGACAGGCAGCGCTTCCGGGAAGACCACGGATTCGGTTTCGATTCCCAGGATCTTGCCCATCTGCGCCATCCGTCTGCCATAGGCTCCATTGATGGCCACGAGTAACTTGCCACCACGCGGGACCACCGAGGAGAGGACGGACTCGACCGCGAAAGTGCCGGAGCCTTGCATCAGGACCGCTTCGTATGCCCCATCTTCTGCGCCGCCAATTTGCAGCAGCCGCAGGCGAATCTTACGGACCTGTTCAATGAACTCCCGGTCGCGCGAGCCGAGATCTCGCGCCATGGCTTGTTTCACGCTCTCGCTGGTGGACAACGGTCCTGGAGTAAACAGCAATTTCCCGCGGCGCAAGTGGTAGCTCCCCGAATACAGACCGGGCTTCGCGCACGAGTCTACGTCAGAATTTGCTCGGAAGCATCTTCTACTAGAGTCCAAACGAAGGGACTGTGCCCTTCAGTTGGCCGACCCAGCTGCCCCCTCCCTAAGAGGGCACCTTTTGGGGAGGGGGCTGAGCATTCCTCGCTGCCAGATGGCTTCTGCTCCGGCATCGCATAGGAATTCTCCTTCCCAATTTGGGTAGGTTATAGGCGTACTAAGGAATTGGTCCTATGCGCCTCGTTCCCTAGTTCTAGTTCACTAGCACCTGCAAAGCATCCTTGCCTTGAAGCTATCCGCCCCTGGCGCTCCTTTCGAGCTTGTGAAACGCCGCCTACGGCAG
The DNA here is from genome assembly GCA_964524985.1 of uncultured Acidobacteriaceae bacterium. Taxonomy (GTDB): domain Bacteria; phylum Acidobacteriota; class Terriglobia; order Acidiferrales; family UBA7541; genus Acidiferrum. Next base: position 23,876 of record CAZGFL010000110.1, on the reverse strand, counting down.
CCATCCAGATTCTCGGCCACGCTCGCAGAGTTTGAACACTGGGCCGAGCCCTGCCTGCTGTCTTGCCGCACCTAATACCCTGCATTTTAAAGACTTAAGCACTGCCCGTTGGCTCGTCTCCTTTGCGGCAAGAGTACCAGCAGCCCGCCTCATCTCGTCGTCGCGCGAGGCAACGGGGCACAAGGTTTTCGGAACCAGACCTCCTCTAACCCTATAGCCTTTGGTCGTGGTGCAGATTGGCACCTCTTTTGCACAAATCAGGGCGGGGCCAGGGGATGAGCGATTCCGTCAAACATTGTGTCTGTATTCCGGGGTGCAAGCTTCCCGTACCGGTGGAACTGGATTCCGTCGGCCTGTGCGTCTACCACTTCACCTGGAGCGTCGAGGGGGCCTGCGCCGAGATGCATCGCCAGGTGGCCTTGCGTCTGGCATCCGCTCACGACCGGAGGGAGATGGGCACCTACATTGGCGAATGCGGCCTCCTTCTGGCCCGCCTGACCGCCAACCTGTGTTTATCCGACGATCTGAAGAGACGTGTTCTCTGCACCTTCTCCTCCCTCATGAATCTACGTGAAAACCTGGAGCGCGTGCCGGGCGGCTACACACCCGATCTGCGAATACCGTTGCCCGTGCTGTCTACCGCTCCTTCCCAGCTGCAGGATTGGCTTAACTCAAGACCGAATGCCTTCCTGCGTTCTCAAGCCTGAGAAACCGCGCCGAGTATGGATCCCTCGTAGCGGCGACCTTCAGGGCGGCGTCTTCACCTTGGAGGGCGACAGCTTGCTACGGCTTTCTCTGCGTCGCGGCTTGCCGCGACTCCTCTCAGGACGCACCGAATTCCTGCTAGACTGCACGAAGGTGGAGACCCCGATGTTCTCGATTCGCGCTACGACCATCCGCGACGTACCTTTGCTCAAGCGCTTTATCCAGGAGCTGGCAGAATACGAACACGAACCGAATGCTGCTGTGATTAGCGAGGAGCAGCTCCTTCACGATGGCTTTGGCCCGCAACCAAAGTTCCGCGCGATCCTTGCCGAAGACGCAGACAGCGGGCAACCTGCTGGCTATGCCGTCTTCTTCCCTTGCTATTCCACCTGGACTGGCCCCGGCATGTTCCTTGAAGACCTATTCGTGCGCGTTCCTTTTCGTGGCCGCGGCGTCGGAAAGGCTCTACTCGCGGAAGTGACCCGGATTGCCCAACAGGAGGGCTTTCGCAGCATCCGCCTGGATGTTTTGGACTGGAACGAGCCCGCAATCCGATTCTACCAGTCGCTTGGCGCTGAGTATCTCGAGCAGTGGCACAACGTCGTGATTCGCGAGGAAGCTTTGGACCGCCTCGCCCACGCTTCCCGCCTCGCCCCCCATCCCTAGGGAGCGCGGGAGTCCATGCACCCTGTAGGGTCGGGCCATCTCGAATGGGATGTTCGTGTTGGGACTACAGGGATGTCACAGGCTCGGGAGAGTTGGCGCGGGAAAATCGGGAATCATGGTCGCCTCCGTTCCTTCTCTGCTCGTTCCTTGTGAATCTCATCCAGGCGCTTCTTCAAATATTCCTCATACTCCTTTTGCAGCGCGGGATCTTTGGGCGAACCGTAAATCTCGCTGGACTTATATTTTCCTTCGGCAAACTTCTTTTTTGTCCACTCATCGTGAATGTGAATCTCATCGGCGCGGTCAAGGACCTCTTTTGCGAATTGGGGCGGAATGAAGTAGACGCCCTCGCGGTCGCCGACGACGAGATCGCCGGGCATCACGGTCGTGGCGCCGATGCGCACGGGCACGTTGATTCCCGTCAGCATGACGTTGCCGATGGGAGTGGGATCCACAGAGCGGAAATAAGCCGGCATGTCGATTTGCGAGATCCCGTCGAGGTCCCTCACGCTGCCATCGACAACCAACCCGCCGCCGTGTGTCGCGACCATTATGTAATAGAAGAGGTTGTCACCCACAATCGTACCGTTCATCTTCTTGCCAAACAGATCGACAACCAGGACGTCACCCGGTTGCAGCATGTCAATCGCTGTCTGGTTCATCAGACGTTTGATGCCGCGCGCTTTGGCCTTGGCTTGGAGCACGTCGTCAACGTCCGCCCGCATCGGCATGAACTGAACCGTGAACGCGCGTCCTACGAGGGTTTTCCCCGGGTGCGCGACGAGAAACCCGTCGGCGTATTGATTGTTGTACCCTTTCTGCTGCAGCGTGGCCCAGATGTCCTCGGAAGAAAGTTCGCGGGCGCGCTCCAGAAGCTCGTCCGGCACTTTCGGTCTGCCATCAGGTAGTCGGTCGAATGGGTTCTGCACCGTGTAGTCGATCAACTCCTGCTTGGAGAACGATTGGAGCTGCGCTTCGGCCGGTGCAGTCAGAAGAAGCGCGAGCACCGCGGTCAATGTGACGATCAATGTGCGCGGAGAGCTCCAGTTCATTGGGGGTACCCCCGGAAGAAATTCCGACAATGCAAATTCAAGCGTGATAATTTGAACCCCGCAGATAGGAAAAGTCCATGACTAAAGAGAATTCGTCTGTATTTGGTCGACGGGAAATGTTGAAGGCTTGCGCCATTGGGGTGGGGAGCAGTCTGCTCAAAGTGGAACCCGCGGAAACTTATCTAGGGGGCGTCAACACAAATTCCGGCCCTTCAACCCTGAAAATCACCGATTTGCGCGTGGCGACGATTGCAAAACCCGGGCCAAGCCCCTGCCCGATCATTCGGATTGACACCAATCAGGGTGTGTATGGCCTTGGCGAGGTGCGGGACATGGCCAGTCCGACGTATGCGCTTTTCCTCAAAAGCCGCATCCTCGGCGAGAATCCGCTTCAACTCGACAAGATTTTCCGCAAGCTCAAACAGTTTGGTGGGCCCGCGCGTCAGGGTGGCGGCGTTTCCGCGATCGAAATGGCGCTCTGGGACATTACGGGCAAGGTGTACAACGCACCGGTATACGCCATCCTTGGCGGCGGAAAATTTCGCGACAAAATTCGCGTTTATGCCGACACCACGGAATCGAAAGACCCGAAGGTCTACGCGCAGCGCCTGAAAGAGCGCAAGGAACAGATGGGTATCACCTGGCTGAAAATGGACCTGGGAGTCGAAATGGTCTTAGACACGCCGGGCACTGTGACGCTACCCGCCAATTTATCAGCCTGGGAGGAGAATCAACTGCCGCACCCATTCGTGGCCATGGAGGTGACCGACAAAGGCATCCACATGCTGGACGAGTATGTAGCTGCGGCGCGCGATGCGATCGGGATGGAGATTCCGCTCTCGATGGATCATCTGGGCCATCTGGGCGTGAAGTCGATCATTCGCTTGGGCAAGGCGTATGAAAAGTACAACTTATCCTGGATGGAGGACGTCATTCCCTGGACGTACACGGACTTGCTGAAACAGATTTCCGACGAAAGCCCGACGCCAATTCTCACCGGCGAAGACATTTATCTTAAAGAACCGTTCCAGGTGCTCTGCTCGCGGCACGCGGTCGGCAAGATTCATCCCGATCTCGCCACGTCTGGCGGCATCCTGGAGACGCATAAAATCGGAGACATGGCCGAGGAATACGGCGTGCCGATGGCGATGCATTTTGCCGGAACTCCCGTGAGCTGCATGGCGAATGTGCATTGTGCGGCTGCGACCCAAAACTTTCTGGCTCTGGAGAATCACTCCCTGGACGTGCCATGGTGGTCGTCGATGGCGCAAGAGTACCTGAAGGCTCCGATCGTCGATCACGGTTGGATTGGGGTGCCAGACCGTCCGGGCCTCGGCGTCACTTTGAACGAAGACATGATTCGCCAACACCTGTTACCGGGAACGGGTTACTTCGACCCGACGCCACAGTGGGATCAGGAGCGCTCCTGGGACCGCGTGTGGAGCTAAAGAAACTCTGCTGATCGAAATTCCCTCCCTGCGATTCGCGCCACAATGAGGCCACGGCGCCCATGCCAAATCTTTCCCCGGAACAAATCAACCAAGTCTCTAAGTCCGTGGCGGACTACATTTCGGGCCAGCGGGGCCACTTTCGGGATCGCGCCGCGAATTTGTCCTCGTCGCAAAAATCGGTCTTAGCGGGATTCTTTCGCCCCGATTTGCTTGCAGCCACCCGCATCCTCGTTCTCGAAAACGAGAGAGTCTCGAACCCTGCGTTTTACCCCGCGCTGAAAGCCATGGGCTTCGCCAACCTCCCGGACTTTGCATTCATGGCCGCCGTGACCTTCGGCGATGTCATCGTCTCGCACGAGCCCTTCTCCAATGGTTTCCTGTTCCACGAATTCGTCCACGCCGAGCAATACCGCCAGTTGGGCATTCCCCGCTTCGCCGACCTCTATGTCGGCGGCTTTCTAACCGGCGGCGGCTATGACGGCATTCCTCTCGAAATCAACGCCTACGCTCTTGGCGATCGCTTCGAGTCCGCGTCCCAGGTGGGCTTCTCCGTCGAATCCGATGTTGCTTCCTGGATCCACCAGGGCCGCTTCTGATTCACCCGACCTGAGCGGAGTGCAGCGCTGTTGAAGGGAGCGAAGCGAGGACTTTCCGGTTCACGAATGTCGGTTTGAAGAATCTATTTTGAACTGCCAGACGTTATCGGCGCTTCTTCAATCTCCGCCGCGGGGGAGACTTCTTCTTTTTCGACTTGTTCCGTGATGATTTCTGCGGCTTTTCGCCCGCAGCCATTTCCCGGCGACGCTTCCCCGCCCAACCCGGCTTGTTGACCTGGCGGCCGCGCGCGATGCCCAGACTATCCGCGGGAACGTTTTCCGTAATCGTCGAACCCGCCGCCACATAGGCGCCGTCTCCGATGCGCACGGGTGCCACGAGCGTCGAGTCACTGCCAATGAATGCCTTGTTGCCGATTACCGTCGGGTATTTGTGGAAACCATCGTAGTTGCAGGTGATCGTCCCGGCGCCAATGTTGTTCTTGCTTCCAATTTTAGCGTCACCTAGATACGTCAAGTGCATGGCCTTGGTGCCTTCGCCGAGCGTGCTCTTCTTCAGTTCCACGAAATTCCCGATGCGCACGTCGGCCTTCAGGTGATTGTCCGGCCGCAGCCGCGCAAACGGCCCGATGATGACGCGGTCGTCCAGGCGGCTGTGCGCCACTACGCAATGTGGCTCGATCGTCACGTCATCGCCAAGCGTCGCGTCCGTCAGCACGCTTCCCGTGCGAATCGTGCACCTCGCGCCGATCTTCGTCTTGCCGAGCAGTTGCACCCCAGGTTCGATCACCGTGTCTTCGCCCGCGGTTACTTCCGGATCGATCAGCACCGTTTCCGGCAATTGAATCGTCACGCCCGCGTCCATTAGCTCGGCGCGCTTCCATTCGCGGAAAATGCGGTCGACTTCCGCAAGATCCGCGCGCGTGTTGCAGCCCAGCACTTCCCGGGAATCCGGGACAATCTGTGCGAGGACCGTATCACCCCTGGAGCTCAGCACGCCGATGGCATCCGTCAAATACAGCTCGCGGTGTTTGTTGTTGGGCTTTACTTGCGCCAAAGCTGGCCACAGCTTTTCCAGCGTGAAGCAATAGATTGCCGAATTGATTTCGTTGATCTCGCGCTGTTCGCCGGTGAGCTGGGATTCCTCGACGATGGCGGAAACCGCCGTTTCGGATTTCCGCAAGACCCGGCCGTATCCGGAAGGGTCGGCAACCACCGCGGAAAGAACGGTCGCCGCGGCGTTGCCGTTGCGGTGCGTGGCGACGAGCGCCTTGAGGCTCTCCGTTCGAACGAGCGGCGCGTCCCCCGGAAGCACCAGTGCAAATTTCGCCCGCCCCAGAACCCTCTTCACCACGAGCATGGCGTGGCCCGTTCCATTTTGCGGCTGCTGCAGAACCGCCTCCGCGCCCAGCGGTTCAACAAGCGCGGAAACCTGCTCTGCCTGATGGCCGACAACCACCACCGTCGTGCGCGGCTTGAACGGCTCACACGCACGAACAATATGTTCCACCAGCGTGCGCCCGCCGGCGCGATGCAGCACCTTTGCGAGGCTGGACTTCAGCCGCGTGCCTTTTCCCGCCGCAAGGATGACTACTGCTAGATCATGGTTGGACATGGTTTTCAGCCCATTCTGCGGGAGGAGCACTCAATTCGCAACGGGAGACGATTCGAACGAGGCGAAACGCTAATCAGCGGCCGGAGCGGGAAGAGGAGAGAGGTCCGGGGCCGGCTGTTCGGTCTCGGCAGGAGCTGCATCGCCGATATCCGTCGTTATGGTCCAAAGGGAGGGATCCGCCAGAAGCCGGCTGACCAGTTGTGTATGTAGCGAATGACCCGCTTTGTAGGCCTCGACACGAGCAAGGAGGGGCAAACCAGCCAGCGCAAGGTCCCCAATCAGATCCAGCGCCTTGTGGCGGCCAAACTCGTCCGGAAATCGCAGCGGGCCGTTCATCATGCCATCGTTGGTCAGGACAATGGCGTTTTCAAGCGACCCGCCTCGAATCAAGCCCATGGCGCGCAAGGGTTCGATATCGCGTTCGAAGCAAAAAGTACGGGCGCGGGCCAGCAGGTGCCGGAACGTGTCCGGACCGACCAGCATCTCCACTTCCTGCTGACCAACCAGCGGATGGGGAAAATCGACGTAACACCGGACTCGAAACTCGTCGGCGGGATGGATCCCGATGTGGCGGTCCCCTTCTCTAACTTCCAACGGCTTTAGCACCTTAAGATAACGGCGCTTGCGCCGCAGCTTCTTAACGCCGGAGTGCTCCAGCATCTGCATGAAAGGCTCGGCGGAGCCGTCCAAGATGGGCACTTCAATGGAATCGATGTCGATGTATACGTTGTCGATCCCGCAAGAGTAGATCGCCGCGAGGAGATGCTCGGTGGTGGAGAGAAGAACGCCCTGCTTCATCAGGCTGGTTGCGTAGCTGACGCGCGCGACGTTGTGCCCTTGCGCCTCGATGGGGAAGTTGTCCAGATCCACCCGCCGAAACACGATCCCCGTCTCGGCTGGCGCGGGCACCAGCCGGACGTGGCCATACACTCCCGTGTGGAGGCCCACACCTTCGGCGGAGGACTCTCGGGCGATGGTGGTTTGGAACATGGAACAGGGTCTAATTGTAGCATTTTGCTGGCCAGGCGATGCGAATGATATCCTTATTTGTCAATAAGTTACGAACGGCTACCTTTGGAAATTTGAGCGGCGTGTGGTAAACAAGCAACATTTGGCGTGCAGCCTGTGGTTTTGTGCTCCAAGGGACACTATACATAGAAACCGCAGACCACACTACGGGATAATCTGGATTACAAGGAAATCCAGTTCTTCAACACAGACTGGTTTGTTGGACAAAGTGTCGCGGGGATTGGCGCAAACGGCACTCCAACAGGCTTCCCTTTCAGCCCCGACAGCGTCTCACTAATTTCGGTGCTATACTTGTTTTTTTGGGCTTCCGTAAGAAGGGTGAAGCATGAATCGAGCGGCACGCATCGCGATCTTCTCGGTATCCGTAGCAATCTTCTGCTACGCAGGGATTGGCCACGTCCTCGGACGCACTTCGGATGATAAGGCGTACAAGTCGCTCACGGTTTACGGCGAAGTTCTACAGAAAATCCAGCAGGATTACGTAGACGACCCGAATATGCGGACGGTCACAGCCGGAGCGCTGCACGGGCTGTTGGAGTCGCTGGACCCGCAATCGAGCTACCTGACGCCGCGCGAATACGAAGAGTACAAAAAGAAGACCAGCAATCCGGGAACAGGCGAGACCGGGCTGACGCTCAGCAAGCGTTACGGTTACATCATCGTGTTGTCCGTATTGCCGGATAGCCCCGGCACCAAGGCCGGGATTCGCAGCGGAGACATTTTCGAGTCGATCGCCGGGTTTACGACGCGGGACATGTCCGTGGGACAAGCCTTGAACCTGCTAAGCGGACAGCCTGGCTCAGGAGTAAAAGTAGCCGTGATTCGACGCGGGAAGGCTACCCCGGATGAACTGGACCTCGTGCGCGAGAAGCTAAGCACGCCGAAACTGATCGTTCAAAAGGCGGATCCCGACATTCTGGTGCTGCGCCTGCCCTCGCTGGACTCCAGCCGGGCCGAAGAGGTGCGCAACCGCCTGATGGACGCGGAAAAGCAGGGGATGCACAAAGTCATCTTGGATGTGCGGGAGTGCGGGCGCGGACCGGTGTCCGAGGCGATTTCCATTGCGCGTTTCTTTGTGCCGTCCGGGATCCTAACCACGCTGCGTGGGCAGACGGTTCCGGTGCAAGTGATCTCCGCGGAACCAAAGCAGGTGACTTGGAAAGGTGCCGTCTCCGTGCTGGTGGATGCAACGACGTCAGGAGCCGCGGAAGTCCTGGCGTCGGCAATTGCCGCGAATCATCGCGGCGATGTGGTAGGGGAGCGGACCTTCGGGCTGGCCTCGGAGCAGAAGCTGATTACTCTGGATGACGGCTCGGCGCTGATTCTTACGGTCGCGAACTATTACAACCCCGGCGGGAAATCGATCCTGGAAGAAGGCGTTACGCCCACAGAAGTCGTGCACGCAGTCGCTGAGGATGACTCCGACAACAGTGATGACGATGCGGTTCCCCCCTCCGCTCCGGAGAAAGGCGCGGCCGCTCCCGGAGCGCCAGTGGAACCCGGATTGGGACCGCGACCGCTCTCACCGGAAGATCCGATTTTTCACCGTGCACTTGACCTGTTAAAGGCTCCTCAGAAGAAAGCCGCTTAGTCTTACGTGAGCGGTGTTCGAGCCTTCCCTAAAATAGAAAGCATTTTTCTGACCGAACGGCGGCCATTTCCGGGCCGCACGCTTTTGGTTCTCCTAGCCATACTTCTCGTGACTTTTAGCGGCTGCAGAAAAACGCAGCCGGAATACCTGTCGCAAAAGAGCATCCACGCGATTTCCCGCGAACTCGCGGATGCAGCCCGGTCCGCAGCTCCCTCAGGAACGCAGGTGCGATTTGTGCAGCCTATGGCCGACAAAAATCCGCGCGGCGTGGACCATCTGGAAATAACGCTGCCCGGGCATGAACCGTCCAGTTCCGCGAGGGGTGATGCAAGCAAGATTCAGCAAGCGCTCAGCGCAGTGGCTACGCGGCATGGGCTTACAGAGGAACCGTCAGAGAGCCGAGAAGGGATTTTGTTTTATTACTTGAAGAGTGGCTCGCGGACGCACGCCGTGCACATTCACGTTACGGGGCACGCCCAGGAAACTTCGGGCGCAAATACGCCGCAGGGAAGCGGCCCAAGGTTGGCCATTATCCTGGATGATCTCGGCAGTGACCGCGCTGCGGCACAAGAGATTTTCGAGCTGCCGTTTCCGGTGACCATCTCCATCTTGCCCAATCATGAGCATTCAGTGGAGATCGCTCGCGAAGCGCTACAGCGGGGCTTGGAGGTCATGCTGCATCTGCCGATGCAGGCGGTGGCGACCGAGAAGCCGGAGCCGCAAGAATTCCGGCCGGGCATGTCCCCGACGGAAGTTTCAGAGTTGTTGGACGCATTTCTTGAGAGTGTTCCCGGGGCGGTGGGAGTGAACAATCACCAGGGCTCGCGAGCGACTTCGGACTCAGCGTTGATGGGGGAATTGATGCCGGCTCTCCGCGACCGGCACCTCTTCTATGTCGACAGCCGGACAACCGCGGCGACAGTGGCGTACGACGCAGCGCAGAATGCGGGGGTGCGGTCGGCATTCCGAAGCGTGCCGTTCCTCGACGACGTGGAAGAGATTGATGCAATCCAAAGACAGTTGGAGCTGGCTCTGCGCGGTGCGCAGGCAAAGGGGCAAGCAATAGCCATTGGACATCCGCATCCTGCGACGCTCGAAGCTCTCCGCGAATTTCAGGCAAAGGCGCAAGGCCGTGGAGTAAGTCTGGTGTTTGCTTCGGAACTCGTCCATTAAACCTGTTTCGATTGGCGCGAGCAGGAAGACGAAGTCCTGGCTAAGAGGGATCCCGGGCCGCTCATTGCCAATCTCTAACTGGCGCAGCATGCTGCGACTCTACAAAGAGGAACGTGCATTGTTTTCAACGGGTGATTTCTTAGCGGGGAAGAAAAAGTGGATCAGTAGGGCCGAGATGCCCAAAGTCACAAAGCTGAAGACGCTGCCCTCGGGGCCAATCGAGCCGCCGGTGAGCCAGGCCGGCCCATGGAGCCCGGCATTCGAAAGGTGTTTGTCGTAGAGCACGCCGCTGTCGGGAACGGAAAAAAGGAAGGTTTCCCCGAAGTCATAACTGGCGTGCCATCCGACGGCCAGCCAGAGATTCCCCGTTCTTCGCAGAGCGAACGCAAAAACCAAGCCCGTGACCGCAACACTGGCGATACCAGAAATTCCTTCACCGGGGTTGTAAAGATGGAATGCTCCGAAAAGAAGAGAGAGAAAAATGGCGGCGGGCCAGAACCCGATGCTTTGGCTCATGCGATATTGCACGTAGCCGCGAAACAGAAACTCCTCAGAGAATCCGACCAAAAGGAAAGCAAGCGCCCAGAGTGCGCCCCAGCCGAGGATGCCCGCCCTGGAGAGCGTTAGTCTGCCAAAATCGTAGCCGCCGAACGAGGCAATCAAAGCCGTCAGCAGCCCCACTTCGAGTAACCCAAGCCCTACCCCTTGCCAGAACAACTTCCCGAAAGCGTGCTTCCAAGGCAAACCGTAGAGGCCGGCATCGCATTGTTCCATACGGGCCATCAGAAGCGCTGCGCCATAAGCGGATGCGAACCCCACAATCTCCTGGAGGAGCACGTTGGTCGGAGAGGAAATGGCCAGGTCGAGATGCGGAAAAAACGGAAGCAGAAAATTCACCAGGACGAACGCCAGCGTCCACTGGCCAGCATACCAAAAGCCAAAGTACAGAATCACGCTCCAACTAGCCCGCAAGCCGCCCTCGTTCAGAAAAATCCGTGCGAGGAGCGCTTGCCACGAAGGAACTCCAGAGCGCGGGGCGGACGAGGGCGGTGGTGTGGGACCGGAAACCAGCGATCACCTCAGCGTGCTTTTAATTCGTACTTTGCATGGACGCGGCCAGAATCGATTCGCCAGCCGGGTTAACTTCGCATGGTGCCTGATTCTATCCCGGAAAGCTCAATTTCAGTGGGGATTTGCCGCCGAAGACGCAACTTAACCCTCAACATCAGGGTTGCTTGAATTGCAATGCCCAAGGCTCAGCGGCGCAACGCGATTTGAGCAGCGCCGATGATTTTTAGCGTTTTCTTCTCCTGGACGAAAGCAACGCACTTCAGATTTTCGCGCTTCCATTCGGAGTGCAAAGGAATGGTGGCCTCACCGGAAAAGGAAAGATCGCCGCTCCCCTTTGCTTCTCCAATCTTCCGCATGGAGCGGACGATCGCGGCATGATGCAAGTCATGGCCGACGTTTTCGCCACCAGTCACCGCCGAATGCAGCCCGGATTCGGTGATGGCCAACCATACTACGGCGTCTCCGTTCTTGGAGGAGTCAGCGAGCTTTCCTACGGTTACGGAAAAGTTCTCGGCGCCAGGCTTGCCGGAAGGCGCCTGCGACAAAGCTACCGGTATCTTTGGGTGCTGCGTTGCTTCCGATATAGATTTCAGCGCCACTTCCGCTCGACTGCCTACAAACTCCGCGCTTCCGTCGACAACCATCTGCGGCGTGTATGGATTGCCGTTACCGAGCGGCTTCGCGTAGGTGTATTGCCTCTCGGTCCACTCCCGGGACGAGAATGGATCCCTCCAGCCAAGGTCGTCCCAATAATCGACGTGCTCTTCGAGTGCAATTACCTCGACTTTGAGGGAAGAAGACCGCTCAGACAGCTTTGCGAGCAGGGCGTCCGCTGGAGGACAACTCGAACAGCCTTCCGAAGTGAACAGTTCGACCACGACCGGGGAGGTGGAATCGGGCTTGGGGCCGCCGGGGCGCACAGCAAAATTTGCTAGCAAGATGCCTGGAATTAGGCCCACAGCCAAAGGGCTCCCGGTTCGTCGTAATCTGAGCCTCGTAAACATGATGAACTTCATATCTAACATAAGATTTCTCACAAGGCAGGAAAGTTACTACGGTGAACAGATGGAGGAAACGCTTTTTAGCAGATAACCGTTTTGATAGAATTAACCGGTTATGGTCTGGCTCACCCCCTGGTCGAAGTGGCCAGCCTAAGGGAGAATTCCAAAAATGAGCATTCCACCATCGCAGAAACTGCCTGGGGGACGATTGGCGGTAGATTTGGCCAATGTCACCCCCACCAGTGGGGAGCTCTCTTGGGAAGCACTCATTGGCTTCCTGGAGGACGTGCGAATTATTGCGCCTGAACGCAGTGCGCAGCTCCTGGCGCTGCCGCAATCCGATCCCCGGGCTATTGAGAACTTGCTTCTGAAAGCGCGAAAGCTAAGGGTCGCTTTGCGCAAGGCATTTGTCGCGATTCTGCGCAAGCAAAGGATCGCGGCGGAGTGGGTTGAGCCCGTCAATGAGATCCTGCGCATCACCGAGGGGCATGATGAACTGGTCCAGGAGGCCGGCAGCTGGCACATTGAGTTTGCCGCCCGGGAGGGCGGACTCGATTGGCTGCTGGCTGCGGTGGCGCGGTCCGGCGCGGAGATCATTGCGGAAGGAACGCCAGGGCGGCTTCGCGTGTGCGCCAACCCCCAATGCGGACTGTTCTTCTACGACACTTCGCGCACGCATCTCCGGCGCTGGTGTTCGATGGCGGTTTGCGGCAACCGAAGCAAAGTGGCGGCGTTTGCGCGTCGGCACCCGGCGGGCCGCAATTCCGGAGCGTGAGAATCGCGTCTTCATTATTTCACGTATTTTGGCGGCTCGCCTTTGGACCACGGATCGTAGGTGTGCGCAAAAACGAGGCGGTCACCGAGCGGAGGGTGCGAGTAAAGCCAAAAAGTGATGAAGGGCGGCGGATTGGGATCGGAAAGATCCGATTCGCCCAGAACCTGAAAGCCATGAGCGGCAACCTCTGCAGAATTGGGAATCAGGCCGTGGGTCACTTCCAGGCCATAGACATCGGCGGCATGCTCTTCGCCACGGCTGACCCAGTTGATGACCGGGGAAGAGAAGAACGTCAAGACCTGCAAAAGCAACAAGAGCACGGCGAGCGAAGCCCAGTCTTCTGCGCTGCTGATTTTCCAGTCGTGGCCCCAGCGGTCGAGCGCCCAAAACAAGCCGCGAAACAGGAGATAAAGCGCAACCAAAAGCCCGGCGGAACCCAAAAGAAATCCCTTCCAAACGTGCTTGAGCACATAGTGGCCCAGTTCGTGGCCGACAATAAACAACGCTTCGTCGTTGGTTGTTTTTTGGATAGTCGTGTCCCAAACGACGACGCGCTTCGAGGCCCCGAGTCCGGTGACGTAGGCGTTGATGGCGTTTGTCTTCTTGCTGGCCATCATTAAGAGCATGCGTTCGGGCGGAACGGGCACACCGGCGCGTTGCGTGAGCTTGCCTATGGAAACGACGAGGTCGTGATGCTGCTTGTCGAGCGGCTCAAACTCGTTGAACAAGGGATCGATCACCAAAGGCGTGATCACCATCAGCCCGAGGAGAATCAGAACGGCAGGAAACCAAAAATAGAGCCACCAGCGCCGGGGGCTGAAGCGCATGACCGCGAACAGAATCAATACCAAAACGATGGAGAAGAATACGGTAAGAATCTCACCCTTCGTCCAGTCCCACATCCACGAACCCCAACTCTGCACGGATTGCTGGTAATGCAGGGAGAGGCGATGCCAGTACACCTCGACGGGAAGGTCCAGGGCGTCGACTAACACGATCAGCATGGGTACAAATAGCAATCCCTGGAGCCAGAAGTTACCGCTAAAGTTTTCCGCAATGTCGCGGAAGCGCGCGGCGATTCCAAGCCGGAGGATCAGAAAGAGAAAAAGAAAACCAAGAGCGTAGGAAACAAAATACAGCGTGTACCCAGCGCGGGAATAAGCCACGGCCTTTTCGTAGCGCTCATGAGAGAGGGTGTATTGCTCCGTCTTCGTCTGTTCGGAAGCCTGGGAGACGGCGCCAGGATTCGCGGGTGGATTCGGCCGGGAGGATGCGGCCTGAGGCTGGGGAGTTCCGGGGACTGTAGGGAGTTGGGCCGCGCCGGAAACTGCACTCGAGCAGAAAAGAAAGACGAAGATAGCCCGAAGAAATACGAACCGGTAATGGCCAACCCAGCTTCCCGTTAGACAAAACTTAGTTTCCATCGATGAGAATCCCAAGTTCTTGCTAGGGCCGGGGGGACGCGCCGCGAAGTATGCAGCAGGCCGTTTTCCAGCGCAACAGTTCCTCCTTGCACTTGGACGGATGTGCGAGCGAGAACGTTTCTGGGGGGGCGTGAGCGGCGGAACGTTAAGGCACCGTCTTTATATGCGCGGTTTTCAGGCAGTAGTTACGCACTGCACCGGTTGTGGTAAGGCCAATGTGAAGGAAGGAAGTCCAATGCTCGAGCTTGTGGTGGCCATAGCGGTGAAAAAGATAAGAAGCACCGATGGACGCGCCCGTTCCTGCTGCCTCGATCGCAGCAAAAGCAGCGTGGTTGTCCACCACGTCGTTGGTGAGCAAGATTTCCTGGCGGCCGCGCCGGCGCATGTTCAGCGTCGAGAAATAATCCAGGATCCGCGTTGCCCCGATTCCTGCGAACAACCAGCCGTTCTCTTTGTCCCAGAAGCGATGTTCCCTTTGCGGGGCAGCGGGAGTTTGAAAGGAGGCGGAGTTTTTCGAATCGGTTACCGTAGAAGAAGCGGAAGCGGGCGCTTGGGCGTACAGCCCGGTCGGAGCCAGGAGAACTACTGCCGATAGGAGCTCAAGGAACTTGAGGCGTCGCAATCCCATATCTCGCTTGTTTTTTTTTCGCCATTCTTCGCGTCCTTGAGTATAATCGCAAACGCTGCACCACCAAGCTAACCGTTGAATCAGGAGTCCTTTTATGACCCGTTTTCTCCGCGCCGTCTCGTTTATCGTCCTCTTCTTGTTTGCAGGGATATTGGTTCATTCGTTGCGCCGAACGGGAAGCGCTGTGCAAGGCGCTTCTGTGCCCGCGCGCACTTTTGAATTCACGTACCAGGTTCACGTCCCCGCGATTCCCGACGCCCAGGGGAGCACGCGCCTGTGGATTCCGCTGCCGCAGGCGGACGGCTACCAGGATATTCGCGATGTGAAGTTGGAGAGCGCCGCTGCTTCGATGCAGGGCCGCGATCCGGAATATGGCAATCGCTTTGCTGTGTTTACTCCTTCAGCGCAGCAGGCCGCGGCAGGATTCGACGTGACGTTGCACTTCACGGCCACGCGGCGTGAGCATCAGGTGTCCCTCACGCCGAGCACGTATGCGGCGGTCACGCGTGACCCCATGATGCAGCGCTATTTAGAGCCGGACAAATTGGTGCCGCTGAACGGCACCATCGCCGAACTGGCAAAGGAGCACACCGCCGGGGCCAAAACGCCGCTAGAGAAAGCGCGTCAGATTTACGATTTCGTGGTTGCCACGATGCGCTACGACAAAAGCGGCGAGGGCTGGGGACGCGGCGATGCGATTTGGGCGTGCACGGCCAAGCGCGGCAACTGCACGGATTTCCATTCACTGTTTATCGGCATGATGCGCGCCTCCGGGATTCCGGCGCGCTTCGAAATTGGGTTTCCCTTGCCGGAAGGCAAGTCCGAGGGCGACATTCCCGGCTACCACTGCTGGGCGGAGTTCTTCGTGGATGGCATTGGGTGGATCCCCGTGGATGCTTCGGAGGCGTGGAAAAATCTTGCCAAACGCGATTACTTTTTCGGCGCCCACGACAGCAACCGCGTTTTCTTTACCTATGGGCGCGACATCCGGCTTTCTCCGGAGCAAAAGGGGGAGCCGCTGAACTATTTCATCTATCCGTATGCGGAAACGAACGGCCAGCCGGTGAAGAACCTGCAAACTCATTTTTCGTTCCGCGACGTTGCGCCAGCGCCGCAACAATCTGCCGGCAACTAACCTCTCGGGGTAAGTCTTCGCTGCATCAAGACCACAAACGTAGTTCTATTTGCGTCTTCGCAACCGACGGGTGAGCGGGGTTGTCTTCGGCGCTGCGCGGAGGTATCTTGAAAATAGACAGCCCTGAGCCTATAGAGAGGGGTAACACCATGTCTTGGCGCATTTTTTTGCGACTCGCGGTTTCGGCTTTTTTGACTGGCGCAGTGCTCCCGGCGGCTTTTGCCCAGTCGCAGGAAACGCAATCTGTAGCAGAAGCAGCGCGGCGTGCGAAAGAACAAAAGAAAGCTGCCGCGAAGCCGGCAAAAGTCATCACCGAAGATGACGTGAAGCCAGCGGCACCGGCGGCTCCAGGCGCCGCAGCCACCCCGGCAACCAGTACGGCAGCCGCTACGGCTACCCAGGCCGCGTCCTCAACCACCGCCAATCCCGCCTCCCAACCGGCCGCCACGGATGGGGAGAAACCCAAAGAAGAGCCGAAGGAAGTCACCAATCTCAAGGAGCAGATCAAGCGGGCGCTGAGTGAACTGGACCTGCTGCAGCGCCAGCTTCGCCTGGATCAGGACGCGCTGTATTCCAAGACGGATTACGCCAGCGACAAGGCGGGAATGGCCAAGGTCGATGACGAAAAGCAGCAAGTCACCGGCAAGCAGCAGGACGTTGATGCGTTGAAAGCAAAACTCGCGGAATTGCTGCAGTCGCTGGGAATTGATGCATCTGCGCAAGCTCCTGCTCCCCACTAAACCCTAGCCAGCTTTCCTGGCTCATAGCGGTCCCTTCTAATATGAGCCGAGTTTCCTTCTTTCCCGCAAACTTTTTGTGTGGCTTGTCCGTATTGTCTTTCAGTACGGAAATGCCCTTGAATTTACAGGTGGGGAAGCCATGCAACTGGTTGTGGAGAATCTGAGCAAGAATTACGGCGGAGGAGTCCAGGCTCTGCGCGGCGTGCGACTCTCGCTGCGGCCGGGCGTTCTCGGTTTGCTGGGACCGAATGGCGCGGGCAAGTCCACGCTGATGCGCATTCTGGCGACGATCACACAACCATCTTCGGGAATGGCGCTTTGGAACGACGGAGACATTGCAAAAAATCCAGACGCGCTGCGCAACGTGCTCGGTTACCTGCCGCAAGACTTTGGCGTTTATCCCAATCTTAGTGCCTTTGAATTTCTGGAGTATTTGGCGGCGGTGAAAGGAATCTCCGCCGGAGCCGCACGCAAGCGAATCGGGGAACTGCTGGAACTTGTAAATCTAGCGGATGCGGCCAAGCGGCCTCTGGGTGGGTACTCCGGCGGAATGCGCCAGCGCGTGGGCATCGCGCAAGCGCTGTTAAATGACCCACAGCTCCTGGTCGTCGACGAACCCACCGCCGGACTCGATCCTGAGGAGCGCGTGCGGTTTCGCAACCTGCTTTCCGAGCTTTCCGGTGAGCGCATCGTCATTCTCTCGACGCACATTGTTTCGGACGTCGAAGCGGTGGCCACCAGCATCGCCATCCTGGCGCACGGGCAGTTGTTGATTCATGACTCGCCCGAGGCGCTTCTTGCCGCTGTTGCAGGAAAAGTTTGGGAAGTTGTTGTTCCAAGTGCGGACCTCCCGGCCCTGCGCCAGAAGCACCTCGTCAGCAGCACAGCCCATCGCAGCGACGGCGTGCATGCCCGCGTGATTGCCGTTACTGCCCCAGGCCCATCCGCCCGCCCGCTCGAGCCTTCGCTCGAAGATGCCTACCTGGCCATTCTCGGCGTACAGCGAAACTCCACGGGTGCTGTCTCGTGACCGCTCCTCGAACGATCCTGGCCATAGCACGCGCGGACTTTCTCGATCGCGTCCGACGATACAGTTTTCTCATCACGCTGCTTTTCGCCGTATATCTCGGGTACGCAACAGCCAGAGGGCAGCTTTCGCTGCAACTCGACGAGTATCGCGGCGTTTACACTTCGGGCTGGATTGGAACGCTGGTCGCGCTCACGACGGCGTGCTTTGTGTCGCTCGTCGGTTTTTATATCGTGAAGAACTCCGTTGATCGCGATCGCCTGACGGGAGTGGGACAAATCCTTGCCGGCACGCCTTTGGCAAGACCGGCCTACGCCTTCGGGAAATTCCTCAGCAATTTTGCGGTGCTCGCCTCGATGGTTGTCGTGCTGAGCCTGGGCGCGGTCGCAATGCAATTCCTGGTCAAAGAAGACCCGCGCATGGACCTGTGGGCGTTACTGGCGCCTTCCCTCCTGATTTGCCTTCCTGTAATGGCGCTGACGGCAAGTATGGCGGTGTTTTTCGAAATGGTTCCGTTGCTCAAGGGAGGAATCGGCAACGTCCTCTGGTTTTTTGCTTGGTCTTTCGGAATCGCTCTGCCCATGATCACCGGTCTGCAATGGCTGGATCCGCTGGGCATTTTCACCGTGATGCAATCACTCGGTGGGGAAGCACATAAGTACATTCCCGGGTACCACGGCGGGCTGGCGTTTCAAATCAACTTGGGTCAAATCAAGGTCGCTCAGAATCTGCGTTGGCCAGGAGTGTCCTGGACCTGGGAACTCATTCTCCAGCGCCTGGCATGGTTTGCCGTGGCAGCCAGCCTTGCGCTGCTCGCCTCCTTGATCTTCGACCGTTTTGATTCCACAAAAAGCAGCAGAAGCATGGGCAAGGACCGCGCGAGCAAGCTTTCGAATGGAATGCGAGTCGCGGAAACGAACGCGCTGCCGGCTACAAGCATCCATCTCACGCCACTTCCCGTGGCGGCTCACGACAGCGCTTTCGGAGGCCTTTTCTCGGCGGAGCTGCGCCTGGCCTTGCAGGGACTGCGCTGGTGGTGGTACGCGATCGCCTTGGGCCTGCTGATTGCACAGTTTGTTTCTCCGCTTGAAGTTTCGCGAGGCTACTTGCTGGGTACCGCCTGGATTTGGACGGTCCTGGTGTGGTCGGCCATGGGTTCGCGCGAATCGCGGTTCGGGATGCGCCCGGTTCTCTTTTCCTGCGCGAACATTCTTCCACGGCAGGTGTTCGCCTGCTGGCTGGCGGGAGTGGCGGTCGCGTTCCTGACGGGTGCGGGTGCTGCCGTGCGGCTTGGCCTGGCAAGAGAACTGATAGGCTTCACCGCTGTCGTTGCGGGTGCGCTTTTCGTTCCGGCGTTGGCCTTAGCCCTGGGCGTCTTCACAGGCTCCGGCAAATTCTTCGAAGCTCTTTTTACAGTGCTTTGGTATGTCGGACCGATGAACAAGACGCCCGGCCTGGATTTCACGGGAGCTTCCAGCGGCTCACGAACGCTTCACGACACATGCATTTATGCAGGGTTAGCTGCGGTGCTACTCGCAGCGGCTTTTTTGTGGAGAGCGCGGCAGTTGAGGGCGAGCTAGGACCCTCAGGGCAAATTTATAGCTAAGCCGGGGCGCTGCCTGCGGCGCCCTACACAAGAAATCGCTAGTCGATGCCGTGGATCTTCATGCTGACGAGCTGGTCGATGGTCAGATTCTTCATCCCGTGCGACTGCAGCTTGGTGATGAAATCCGGCGTCACGCCGTGGATGCGCATGGCAATGAGCTGGTCCGGTTCGGGATGCTGATATCCCAGCTTCTGGAGCTGGCTGATGAAATCGGGTGAGACTCCGTGAATCCGGAAGGCAATCAGCTTGTCCAATTCGACGTGGTCGTAGCCGCACTTCTTTAAATCAGCCATCCATTCGGGAGAGGCGCCGTGAATGCGCATTGCGATGAGTTTGTCGGGATCGGCGTCGTAGCCTGCGGCACGGACGCTGCGCACCATTTCCGGAGTAACACCGTGGATGCGGAAGGCGATCAACTTCTCGCTGTCGGTCTCCGCAAGGCCCGCAGCGCGGAGCCCGGAAACAAATTCGGGGGAAACGCCGTGAATGCGGAACGCAATGAGCTTATCGCTGTCGGAAACATTCACGCCGGCAGCGCGAATCTGGTCGATGAACTCCGGCGTCACGCCGTGAATCCGGAAAGCAATCAGCTTGTCGGTATCCAGCCCTTGCAGATTCCGGCTTTTGATGTCGCGCACAAACTTCAGGCTGACATCGTGAATGGCCATGGCCCACTGCTTGTCCTCGTCGATTCCATCAAACCCGAGTGCCTTCATTTCCTTTGCGTAATTGGCGTCAGGCAGGAAATGGAAGAGACCGGCTCCTTCCCCGTCTTTCACGTACCCTTCGCATTCGAACTTACCGGCGTCCCGCGTGATCGTGAAATGCACGTCCTGGCGGCCGGGCTTGGAAAGGTCCAGGCCGGTGAGCTCTTTCACAGCCCAATCGGAACTCGAGTGGGAGTGGTGTCCGCCGCGCGAATCGATGATCGACACTTCCACTTTCCCCGGCTCATCGGAGCGATGGATGGTCCAGTCGCCGCCCTGCGTCTGGCCGCGAAGCACAGTCGCCAGCCCGAACGCGATTCCGGCGACAGCGAGAATCACTCCCATGGTGCGATGCAGTTTCATGGCGCTTCTCCTGTTCTTCTTCCGTCCTTGCTACAAGACCCCGGCTTCCTTGAGGGCGATCAGCTTGTCGAGCGTCAAATTCTGGAAGCCGTGCTTGCGGGCCTTTTCCACAAATTCGGGCGTAACGCCCTGCACCTTGGCGCCGATGAGCTCGTCGCAATCGAGATCCTTGAATCCCGCCGCTTGCATGCTTTTCACGTATTCGGGAGTGATCCCCTGCACTTTCATGCCAATCAGATCGTCGATGCTGGGCTTTAAGTTGAGAGACTGCATTTCCTTCACGTATTCGGGAGTGATGCCTTGCACCTTCATGCCGATGAGGTCATCCACTCCGGCTTTCAGGCCAAGCGCCTCGGTTCCTTTCACGTATTCCGGCGTGATGCCCTGAACTTTCATCCCAATCAACTCATCCGTGTCGGCCTTGATGCCAACGGCCTGCATGCCCTTTACATACTCGGGAGTAATGCCCTGGACCTTCATGCCAATGAGGTTTTCTGGATCGGCGCTGATTCCCACCTGCTTCATCTCGGCAGAATATTGGGGAGTAATACCCTGCACCTTCATGCCAATCAATTCATCGACGGTCAGGTTGGACTTGATGGCGCGCATCTGGCGAATATATTCGGGAGTGATTCCTTGCACGCGCATGCCGATGAATTCTTCAGCCGTCGGCTGCAACCCCAGGTCGCGAATCTCTTTCACGTAGGACGGTGTCACGCCTTGAATTTTCATGGCAATCAGTTCGTCGACACTCAGATTCTTGAATCCAGCGGCTTCCATCGCTTCGAGATAGGATTCCTTCTTGTTCGCCGACTCGCTGGCCTGCTGTTGGTCCTCTTCGTTGTCCTTGACCTTGTCTTTCTCTTTTTCGAGATCCTTGCCTGACTTGGCAAGAAGCGCCGAAGATTTGGCGCCCGCTGGACGAACCACAATCACGCCGCCGCTCTGCTGCTCCTGTTTGGCAGGAGTTGCCGAGCCTAGCGCCGCATGGGCCACGCCGAGAAACGCGTTGCCGGCGAGCAGGGCGCCCGCGAGGCAAGCAACGCCCACGGCCAGCCCCGCGAGGCGAACCCTTCCTGCAGTTCCGTCCAAGCCTAGCAATCGCAGCACGCGCGGCGCGAGCGGACTGCGATTCGCCGCCATCATGAGCGAAGGAGCGGTACGCCATTCCTCCATGAGGGTAAGCGCGCGAGCGTAGTTCACGGCATCGCCGGAGATAGCGATGGCTTCGTCGTCGCAGCAGTTCTCGCGCTCGGTGCGAATCCGCTGGCTCACCCACCATATGGCGGGGTGGTAGAACAAAAGCGTTTCCACGGCAATCTGGAAGAGGTTGACGTAGCAATCGAACCGGCGGATGTGCGCCAGTTCGTGTGCAATCACGGCTTGGATCTGTTCTTCGGTCAGCCCGGTCAGGGCACGCGCGGGCAGCAGCACTACGGGACGAAACCATCCCAGCACCGCCGGTGTATCCAGCCGCAGGCATTCGCAGTAGCGGATGACGCGGTCGAGGCCCATTCTGCGCTGCAAGGCCACGCACTTTTCATAAAGCTCCTGCGCGACGGGCTTGATTTCGCGACGACGCATACGCTCAATCACAAAAAGACCGCCCGCCGTCCGCAAACTCAGCAGCACGACTCCCAGGAACCATGCTTCGACAAACCAGAGCATGCCGGCAGGTTGACTGGCGGGAGTTTCCGGCGCCGGGGCGCTGGGGCGTGCCGTGACGGATACGCCTTGCACCGGGTTCACCGCACTGGCCGAAGCCTTTCGCGCCCCGAACGTGACGGCCGGAATCGTTTGTTGCCGCAACGCCGTAAACGTGATCACCGGCGCCGCCATCATGAGAGCCAGCATCAACACGGCCACGGCGTACCGCGTTGTCGCGCGCCGGCAGACCGTGTTCGCGAGGGCAAAGAGCGCCGCGAGGCCCGCTCCTTGCCAGATGAAGTGGAGCAACGTCCAACCCAGGGTTTGCAGCAGCTCCGGCGAAATCCCCAGAGTTCTCATCGGGCTCTCCTCTCGTACTCATCGAGCAGGCGGCGCAGCTCGTCCAGCTCTTTCTTAGACGTTTGCCGCCCTTCCAGAGCGTGAATCATCAATTCGCTGGCGGAACCCTCGAATACGCGCTGGAGGACGTCGCCGACCAACTGGCGCTTGGTCTCGGTGGCGGGCTGGCATGCTTGGTAGACGTGCGCGCGCTGGGTTTCGTCCCGCCGGACCGTGCCTTTTTCCGTCATAATTTGCAGGAGTTTCAGGACCGTGGTGTACCCAAGATCTTTCTTTTCGCTCAGCGTTTCGTGGACTTCGCGAACGGTGGAGGGCCCGCGAGCCCACAACACATGCAAGATTTCCAGCTCGGAAGCGGTGGGCTTTTGTGGAGTGTCTTTGACCATGGGCGGAGGATAATACGAAGAATTTCGTATTGTCAACGAAAATCTTCGTACTTTGGTGATTTTCGCCACTTCTTCGTCGCGCGCAACCAGGCCCCTATATCTAGTAGTCTTTTTGCTTGACACCACAGGCATGCCGGGGCACAATCCCCGCCGTTACTTGCGCTGTCCCCGCGCGTCCCCATCGCGAAGCTGAAAAAACGGTATCGAGCCAAGGCTTTGCTGCTTCCTGGGTGGGCACGGACGAGGGAATTGGCCGCCAGGGGGCTCGATTCTTTCGAGCTTGCGGCCGCTGAGGGAGAATCCATGCAATATCTGCCCGGCTTCACCGTGCAATGCATCAATCCCCTATGCGAAGCGCGCGGGCACTGGCTGCGCGCCGACGCCACCACCACGCTCGGCACGGACGGCCGCTGCCCCTGCTGCGGCGATTTTCTGCGCAACGTGCCGCCGCCGCTCGGCCGCCTGCGCATGCGCCCGCGCGCGCTGACGGCGCGCCCGCTGCGGCCCCGCCCGCGGTAGCGACTTGCCGTAACAATACGACGGATACAGCCGGGAACTTTTCTCGCGCGTTTGGCCTCTATCTTTCCAGTGCCGCAAGTTGTCCCCGTAACCAGGCACGACGCGAGGTCCCCATGGTTGAACCCATTCACGGTCGATCTCTGCCTAACCGAATTATTCTAGCGATCGCAGGGCTTCTCGCTTTCACGTTGATTTTTGTCATCGCGTGCCGCCTTGCGGTCATGCAAATGTTCTCTGGCATCGAGCAGTCGAAAGCGAGCGGACTCTCATCCGTCACCTGGGATCTCAACAGCATGTGGTCGACTGGCCATTCGTTTTACGAGTCGATGGCCGTGGACAAAGCGAGCGCGAGTCAGGCCTGGGTATCTCGGAGCGCAGAGCTCCGCATGCGCACGAGTTCCTTTGAACAATCGTCAAAGTCGCTGGCTCAGATTGCGACCACACACCAAGGCTTTCTGGAAAGCCTATCAACGGAAAGCCATTCGGGCCGCGGCCGTGGGCTCTCGGCAGTCGTGTGACCTTGCTCGAGGATTTTCGTGCACCACTGGAAACACACTTCGCGGAGGCATCGCTCCAGGTTCGCAATTCTTTCGTTTCCGGGCTCTCCGGAATCCTTTATTCGGTGTCTATTGTGGCGGGAGCCGCTCTCGA
>CAZGFL010000109.1:0-28760 GCA_964524985.1 uncultured Acidobacteriaceae bacterium | reverse complement strand
GACGACATCGACGCGATCTGGACCTTCACCGATGCCGCCGCTGCGGCGTCAGCGAAAACGCTCTCCATCGGCAACCTCAAACAGGTGTTCACCAACGAAGGCCGCGCCATCGACTGGTTCAACGCGAAACAGGGCGAAGGCCGCTGGTATCTCGACCACTCCGTCCAAGTCAAAAACATCTGGGTGCCTTACGGCGAATGATAAGACTTCGGCCTCGGGTACTGGACGTTCAGAGGTGCGAAGGGATTTAGTCCAGCAATCGTCAGCCCCCATCGTGAGTTCCATATGTCGCCCGGTCATTTGTCCGAAGGCCACATTGCCGGCGAATTCTTGGCCCATTGAATCGAATCGGCTTGCAGCACACCTTTCTTGTCATACAGCCCATTCACGCGGATCGCCCGGCCGACGGCTACCGGAACACTGCGATGCGCCTCGAGCGCTCGCGAGGAATCGATCTGCGCCGTGGAACCGCCCTTGGTCTGAAGTGTGATCACGGTTCCCTTGACGCTTAGCACTTTCCCATAAAGCTCACGGCGACCCGCCTGCTCACCAGTGGCTTGCGCCTGGTTCGTCTCCTTTTGGGCCATAGTGGAAACGGCGATGGTTGCGAGCATGCCGCAACTAATTGCGGCGATGAATCTAAATGTGTTTCGCATCAGCTCCTCCTCCCTCAGTTCAGCCCAAAGATACTCAGTTGCTTGTTACTGGCAACGTAGACTCGTCCGTTTGCGACTACGGGCACAGTGTTGCTGTTGCCGCCGGTGTTGGGCCACGTGCCCGCTGCGCCGGAAAACAGAGTGTCGAGCGTCGCACCCGTAGGTTTTCCTTTGAAGGCATACAGAGTAATCGTCGCGGGACTCGGATTGTCGGGCCGCGATACCGCCCAAATGATCGGATCGTCGTCCTCATCCGAGGAAACCGTGGTGAAGAACCCGCCGTCCTGGCCGCCGCCCACACTCGCCGACGTACCCTCCTTCGTCAAAGTGAACGAAGGCGAGGTGTTCACCGTCCATGTGATCACGGTCGAACCGCCGCTGCTCACGACGCGATGATGAAAATACGACGGCCCGCACCAGCAGTCTCCAATGTAAACCAAGGCCTCATACTTGTCGGGGCCGCCCGGAGTGTAGCCTCCAAGATTGCCGCGATCGAGAACAAACATTCTTCCGTCCTTGCCAGCGGCCGCCAGTGAATCTTTCACGGCTCCTTCCTGTTCCGGCAACAGCATAGCTCCGCCGGAACCGTAGTCGACATCTCCCCGATCCAACGGACCGACGTTCGAGGGCGTGAAAATACTCAACAGCGTTGTCAAATCGCCGGAGAGTTTCACCACACTTTCCTGGATGTTATTTACGCCGTCGTAAGTAGTGGTGCCTCCCCCGGTCGTATCGCTGTTTCCAGTGACGAAGTAGATGTCGCCGTGCGGGTCTGCGGCGAGGCCGAAGCCGGACATCCAAACCGACGACAAGAAGAATGAGTCAGGCGATGTCGCCAGCGTGTCATTCAAGTGATTGGCCGGCAGAGGAGCGAGCGTCTTCGCGTTCCACCCCAGCACCCAGCCACGCGAGTTCGTTCCACCCCAATCGCAAAAGCTCCCGAATCCGGCGTATACGTTCCCGTGAGTCAAAAGGAGGCCGGGGCGCTGCCGCTGGTAGGTCGCATTGAAGTTGAACGTCGAGCCGTCAGTCAGGGTGTGCGACGCGCTTACGAGGACAGGCGGCATCTTGTCCGTGAGATTGCCTAAGTCTAACGCATGCAAGTAGTAGGTTGGCGTTCCTCCGACGAGCGTATAGACGATCACGTAGAGCGTGCCGTTTTCCAGGTCAATTACCGGTGTACCGTTAACGCCCACATTCGGGCCGTTGTTTCCGCAGCCGAGGGGCAGCGGCACGGGATTTCCGAGATTTACGCTGACCAGCATGTCTCCGTTGATCGCGTCAATGGCAGAGACGGTATTTCCTTCGGTGGCCATGTAAACGACCTCATGCTCACCGGCCTTTGGGCCAGCCGTAATTTTCACGTGCGGCACAACAAGCGGCTGCGCGTCCACCTGGTCGTCGAGGACGACGGTGTGGCGCAGGCCGAACTTCGGCGAGCTCACATTCTTGTACTTCAGCTTCTCTTCATGGCGGTTCCACCCGGTTCTCAAATTGTCGTAGTGATAGGTGGTCACTGCCTCGCGACGGGCCTTACATCCACCAAGTACAGTAAGTAAGACCGTCAAACCAGCAAGCACGAATCTTCGCGGCGTCGATGACAGCATGCGAACCTCCTGTTCAGGAGTTTGTCCCGAGCCATGGAGATCCCGACGCAATCTCAATTCGGCCACGGGCGATGATCGGAAGCTTCAGCAATGTAATTCTCGCTTTGGTGGACATAGCGAAACGACAAGCGAGCGACAGTGCCTCTGGTTCCCCCAAGGAGCTAGTGATGATTCCCCTTATTTCGTTTCACCTGTCTGACGAGTTTGCAGTCGCGCGGGCATGGCAAATCCCTCAGGCTGGCGGGACTAAGGAGCCTTCATTCACAGTGCTGTAGACGATAAAGCAGAAATTGCTTGGCAGTGCTTGAAAAAAATGGTCGGGGCGAATGGATTTGAACCATCGACCTCCTGGTCCCGAACCAGGCGCGCTAGCCAGGCTGCGCTACGCCCCGACCGACACACTCAGCCGTCATTGAACGGCCTGAGCAGGAATTACAGAGTAGCACAGCTGCGGCGCGAGAGTCACCACGCGTTACTCACAGGTCGCGGGCGCTGCCACAGCTGACCGCTCACCTTATCCCTCGCGGCGGCTCAGCATGTAAAACAAAACCGCCGGGAAACTTGTGTCTCCCGGCGGTTCGGCGCAGAACGTTGAATATCTCAAGCTAGAACTCGTAGCGCAATGCGAACTGCATCACGCGCGGGTTGGTAAGAAGCCGCTGGTAGTTGCCAAAAGTGGACGAGATATCCAGCTCTCCGCTGATCGACTGCACGTCAAACCGCTTCGAGTTGGGCACATTGAAAACTTCCGCCCGGAATTGCAGGCTGTGTTTCTCGCTGTACGGCATCTTCCAGCGCTTCGCCAAACCCATGTCTACGCCAAAGTAGCCGGCCCCACGAATCTGGTTGCGCGCCCCCCCTTCTCCAGGGAACGGATTGCGGAACGAATTAATCCCGCTGATGTTGTTGCCAAACAGGCTGACGTTTCCTGCGTCCGGCCCGGAATTCACGTAGTACGTTCCCGACTTAACAGGTGATATCAGGTACGCATTACCTCCCAGTTGCCAGTTGGTCGGCCAGTCGTACCCGTTGGAAATATTGACGGGGAAACCACTGGTCATGCGGAACAGCCCGGAGAGCTGCCAGCCGCCGATCAAGGCATCCAATGCCTTGTTGGCGTTGCCGGCGATCATCTTGCTTCTGCCAAACGGAAGCTCGGCAATCCAGTTGGCGTTGAACTGATGCGTTGCGTCGTAATCTGAAACGCTGCGCATCGCGTTCGGCGTCCAGGCGTTAATCATCTGTCCGCCCAGGCCGCCCCAAGCACCCACGCGCGTCGCGTCGGAAAAGATGTCGATGGACTTCGAGAACGTGTAGTTAAAGTCAAACTGCACGCCGTGGGTCATGCCATGTCGCAAATTCACCTGCAAGGCGTGGTAGTTGGCATTCGAATTTGAACGCCATGCGTACAACGACGAGAATTGCGGGTTGAAAAACGTGTTGTAGCCTGGCGTGGGCCCGTAAAACACGGTTGAGAAACCCTTGCTGTCGACGAAATTTGCATCTCCAAAACCGAAGTAGTCCAGGAGAAAGAGGGGAGTTGTTTCGTTTAGGTTGCCCGCGCAGAACAAGTCAAAAGCGGCAAGAACTGGATTTGTCGTCGAGGTGGGAGGAGTTGGATCACTGGAATCATAACAGCCACCGATCGCGTTTTTCTTGTTTGCTCCGATCGCGTAGGCGCCTCCGGCCTGCAAGGGAGAGATCATATTCGTCCAAAACTGAACCACATTGGCAGGCAGCATGGAGTTACTAAACGTCTCGTCAACCACGCCCGAGCGGTACAGTTTGGCCAGAGCCGTAACTGCATTGAAGTAATTGACGCCAGATGCCTTGTCTTTAAAATTCAGGGGCATGGCGAGGTCTTGTTGGGACAGCAATCGGTGCGACAGACGGCCCACATAGGAGGCTTCCAACGTGAAGCCACCTTTGAGCTCCCGCCCAACGGAAAAGTCAAGGGTGTAGGAATAGGGGGTCTTGATGCTGTCGTCCAAGCCCCAGCAAATGCAGAAACCCCCGTCGCTTAGACTGCTGGGAAACGTCTGAGGGAACTGGCCCGGCGGCGCCGCAACAAGCATCTGATTACCGCAAGTGTCCTGGGTTGGAATTACGTTCATGCTTGTCAAACGTGGCGCACAGGCTGCCGATTCAATTCCGGCAGGATTCGAAAGCGTCGAAGCCAAGCCAAACGATCCGGAGGAGTTAAACGTATCCAGCAAACCAGACCGGATGCTGTCATACACCACACCAAAGCCGGCCCGGATGGTCGTTTTCCCGTCTCCAAACAAACTCTGGAGCAGGCCTCCATTTGGTTTGGGGTTCCATGCAAACGCCAGCCGCGGCCCAAAGTCATGGAAGTCCGTCTTATAGAGTCCCGGCTTTCCGTTTGCGGGTCCCCCCAGCGCGAAGGAAATCAGCGGATCCTGGTTCGAGGGGATGCCGTTCTCCATGTTGGCAGCGCGCTGATTGAACCAATTCGCAAGGGAAAGCGGATTGCCGCTGGTATCAGTGGTGGTAACCTGCAAGCCGTTCGTTTCCCATGGGGCGGGCTCAATCGTGTACCGCAACCCGTAAGTGAAGGTGAAGTTCGGTTTGATCTTCCACGAGTCCTGCCCGTACCACGCATAGCTCCGGAAGGCAAAGTGTCTCTGCACAGGCGCGCCCTGTGCCAACACGCTGCCGTTCTTCAGGTAGTTGTAGGTGGCGTCGTCTTCTGTAACCATCCCAAGCAAGCCCATCAGGGGAAAGTCATAGGCATTCGCAAAGCCGCCGTCTCCCGCTGGGTACCCATTATTCGCGGGGTTGAACGGCGAGCCCTTCTTCACAAGCATGCCCGACACGTCGAGCCACGAAGCGTTGGCGACGCCGTCGCTAAAGGAATTCGTCGTATTGTTTCGTGGATTGCTCGTATACCCGATCGCTGTCCCGAACTGCAACGTGTGCCGTCCGCGCGTCCAAGACAAGTCGTCGGTAAACGTGTGGGACGGAATAATGTCCACGGAAGAGCGTGTGATTCCCTGGCTCAAGCTGCGGATGGTGATCCAGGGTTGGTTGGAATCACCAATGTTTCCATAGCTCTGCCGAATATACCCGTAGCGCAAGTTATTGACGAGAGAATTTGAAATGGCCGCGGAGTAGTTGGCGATGATTCCTTTATTGAAGTCCTCAAAGGTGTTCTCAGGAGGAGTCCCGAGCAGCAATGGTGCCTGCGGGTTCCCTTCATTGGTTAGTGCTCCGCTCACGGAAAGTCGCTGTTTGCCATCGCTGGTGATGTTGTAATCCATCTTGGCGATATACCAGTTGATCTTGTCATGGATCGGCGCGGCGAAGCGGTATCCCGAAAAATTGAAGCCGTCTCCCACGGTCGTGTCGTTCGGGGTTGGATATTGTTTGAAGTATGTGAGGACTGCTGGGTCCGGACCTTTCCCCTGCGGATCCATTGCCGTGATCTGCGTCGGACTCAAAGCCATATACCCCGCTGGCACGGTATACGTGT
Organism: uncultured Acidobacteriaceae bacterium; assembly: GCA_964524985.1. GTDB lineage: Bacteria > Acidobacteriota > Terriglobia > Acidiferrales > UBA7541 > Acidiferrum. The sequence goes on along the minus strand of CAZGFL010000109.1, from coordinate 23,004 downwards.
AAGACTTGCCGCTTGAGGTGGTCAGAGGAATTTGCTGCCCTCCGGGACATTGCGTTGGGTCAGCACAGAGATACTGGATGTACCCTGCCCGAAGAGCGTCGCTTGGGACTTCCCGCACCGCGCTCTGCGCCTCCGCCCGCCGCTGTCCTTCATAATTCGCGAAGAAGTACAAACGCTTCTTCAGAATCGGCCCTCCTACCGAACCGCCAAACACATTCCTGATGAGCTTTGGCGGATTATTGGGAGCACCCGAATTCAGTTCCGCTTGCTTGATGAAGTAATCGTTGGCACTCGTCACAGTGTTGCGGTTGTACTCATACAGTGAGCCGTGGAATTCATCCGTGCCGCTCTTGTACACCATCGACACCTGGGCTCCCGACGAACCGCCCTGGTCGGCGTTGTAATTGGTCGTCGTGGTCCGGAACTCCTGCACCGAGTCCAGTGTCACCGGCAGCACTGACGTGAACGCATGCCCTCCCGCGTCGTTTACCGGCACACCGTCCAATGTCACATTCGTCTGGTCGCTGCGCGCCCCGTTCACCGCACCGCTTCGCGTGTCCGTGTCCACTGGAGCATCCGGGCGGTTGCTGGTGTACACCACGCCCGCCTGCAAACTCAGCAGGTCAGGAACATTGCGCCCTTCCAGCGGCAATTGCCTCACCTGGTTTTCGTTGAAGGCGTTGCCCAGGGATGCATCGGTGGTATTCAAAGTCACCGCCTGCGCGGAGACTTCCACCGTCTGCGTCGCGACACCGATCTCCAGCGCGGCGTTGACCGTGGCCGGCGTGTTCACCAGCAGTTGCAGATTCTTTTGTTCAAACTTGCGGAAATTCGTCATCTCCACTGTCAGGATGTAGGTGCCCGGCGGCAGCGCCAGGAATTCATATTCCCCGGTCGTCCCGGTCAGCATCTCGCGCTGCAGCGCCTGCGAGGCGCTGGTCAGTGTTACCTTCGCGCCGACGATCGCGGCACCCGTTTTGTCTGTAACTGTACCGCGCAAAGACGTCGTTCCTACCTGCGCATAGGTACTGAATGTCACCAGAAAAATCGAGGCGAGCCCTGCAAGAAACACCACTCTCAAAGCGGACCACTTCATATCCCACTCCTTTCGCGCACCTTTATGGAAATCGATCCTTACTAAAGAGAGAAGGACGCCGTGAAAAAACTTAGTCAGCCAGCGCTATGCCGGCCTCGACCCTGAACTGGCTTTCCGGTAGCTTGGGCAACCCTTCCCCGCCACTCGCCTTTAGCTTTCGTTGCCATAGCTTTTAGGCCAGTTTCCCCGTTCTGTCAAGTAAAGTTGTTTCGATTTAATGCAGCTCTTTTTTGTCTTGTTGATTTCTTCTCGGCTTTATCTCAATTGTTCCTATCCGTCCTAGAACGAGGCACGCTGCGCTCAGACTTTGGGCAAACCGCATCAAGACGACGAATGGATTCCTCGTCTGGGCGGAGGTCCCAGGCTTGACCGCAGTAGGCACAGGCGAACGGCTTGAAGAAACAGGGCGCGGTTTGCGCAATCCGTTGGAAATGTTTGGTTTATCCGAAATGCAGCAGCTTCGCTTCTGTGATGGCCGGAATCTCCCGGATTGGCCCAAGGATCGACGCAGGAACGTCGCCGTCCAGACGCACAAGGGAGACGGCCTGCGCTCCGCGCATGGCTTCGCTCCTGCCCAGGGCAAACGTGGCAATATTCACGCCCAGCTTGCCCAGCGTCGTTCCGACTTTCCCGATCACGCCGGGTTCGTCCCGGTTGCGCAAATAAAGGATGGTCCCTTCGAGCTGCGCCTCGAGCGGAATGCCCTCGATGGCCAGTGCCCGCGGCGAGCCATCGTGCAGAACCGTCCCTTCGGCGCTAAACCCCGCGGCTGAACCAGTCTTTTCCGGCAATGCGGCCACCTCCAGCGTGTTGGGGAAACCATGCTCCCGCCGCCGCGTCTGCTCTTCGACGGAGAGGCCGCGCGCCGCAGCCACCGCCGGAGCGTTCACCACATTCACTTTTTCGTCCAGCACGGCATTCAGAATGCCCGCCAGCACAGCGCTGCGCAGCAGGTGCGTGCCGACCTCCGCCACTTCACCCGCGTACCGAATGCGGATGCGCGCCGGACGCGCCGCCGCCACTTGCGACACCAGCGAGCCGAGCCGCTCTGCCAATTCCAAGTAGGGCCGCACTCTCCGGTACTGATCCGCCGAGAGCGCCGGCAAATTCACCGCATTGCGGATAATTCCTTCCGCCAGGTAATCCTTGATCTGCACCGCCACCTGCGTCCCGACCTCTTCCTGGGCCTCCACGGTTGAACCCGCCACGTGCGGTGTGGCAATCACATTCGTCAGACCCGTCAGCGGCGAGTTTTTAGGCGGCTCTTCCGCAAACACATCGACCGCCGCACCCGCCAGCTTGCCGCTTTTCAGCGCTTCCGCCACGACCGCCTCATCCAGTAATTCCCCGCGCGCGGTGTTGATGATCCGCGCGCCATTCTTCATCTTCTGAATGTTCGCCGCGCCGATCAGGTTTTGCGTTGCTGGGCTTAGCGCCGTGTGCAGCGAAACGAAGTCGCTCTCGGCGAGCAATCGGTCCAGCGGAACCAGCTCGACGGAGAATTCCCGCGCTGCCGCTTCGCTGATGAACGGGTCGTAGGCCAACACACGCATGTCAAACGCTTCGGCGCGCACGGCCACTTCGCTGCCGATGCGCCCGAGCCCGATCAGCCCCAGGGTTTTCCCGCGCACTTCGGTTCCCGCGGTCGACGATTTCTCCCAGCGCCCCTCATGGATGGCCTTGTCGAGCCGCGGCACTTGCCGCGCCAACGACAGTAGCAGCGCGAAAGTGTGCTCCGCGACGCTCACGGCGTTCCCGCCCGGCGTGCTCATCACGAGCACGCCACGCTTCGTCGCGGCTTCCAGGTCGATGTTGTCGACACCCACCCCCGCGCGGCCCACCGCACGTAGCTTGGGTGCCTTGCCGAGCAGTTCGGCCGTTACTTTCGTCGCGCTCCTCACAATCAACGCGTCGGCATTCGCAATTTCCGCATCCAGCGTCTCTTTCGTCGTCAAGACCACATTCCACTCTGCCTGCGCCTTCAGTAGCTTCACACCGCGTTCGCTAATCTTGTCTGCGACAATCACTTTCATGGGTTTGCTCGTGGTCTCCCGGGAATCTTTGCTGCTCCGCCTGCTCATTCCAAGCTAGCGGGACGTGTCCCCCCTGTCAAACAAACTCCAGTTAGGGAATTGCTTGCTGGATTGAGTGGTGAGCACAAATGTATGCCGGCGAAGCGGAGCCGCTTCTCACTTCTTCCGGCCAGACCCTAGCCCGAGCGCGTAGGTGAGCTGCACCACCACGATGAACGCGATGCTCCAATATGGATGGAAGACACACAACACTGCGCCGATAGCATACAGCGATTGCGCGATCAGGATGCGCCGGCAGATGGCCGCAGGAACTTCGGGCCCAATATCTTCCCTGACAAGGCCGGCCTTCATTGCATAGCCCCAGCTGAAATAGAGTGTCGCCCCCAGAACGAGGATGTTCGCCCAATACGCCACCAACGCCGTACGATAGGAAACAAATTCAATCAGGAACCGCGTCGAGAACGGCATGATCGTGACGGCAAACAGGAACGCCATGTGAAGCCACGTCAGGTCGCGGTCCGAGCGCGCCAGGTGATTGAGTTGCGTCTGCTGGCCCACCCAGAAAATCCCCAGCGTCATGAAACTCATCAGATAGACGAGAAGTTGCGGCGCAAGACCCGCCAGCGCGTGCCGCAAATCGCCTTCGCTGTGGATGAGCTCGCGCGCGGGGACGCGCAGCTCCAACAGCAGCAGCGTCATGGCTACGCCGAAAATTCCATCGCTCAGCGCCGCCAGCCGCTCCGCACTTTGTCCTGCGATGCGGTTGTAGGAGGAGTCCATGCGGCGTTAGTGTAGCAGTCCCTCGTCAGAATTTCGCAAACCGTCGATGGGGCAAAACTCCGGCCGCTTTTTGCTACACTCATGCAGCCATGAGCGTCATTGATGAAGTCCTTGCCGCAAACGAAATCTATGCGCGCACGCACGAACTGCGCGCGCTTACTCCGCGCCCTCAGCGCAAGTTGGCTGTGCTGACGTGCATGGACACGCGGCTTTCCATCCGCACGCTGGGGCTGAAGACCGGGGACGCGCACATCATCCGCAACGCTGGAGGCATCGTTACCGATGACGCGGTGCGTTCTCTGGTCATTTCACACTATCTCCTCGGCACCGAGGAGTTCATGGTCATCAACCATACCGATTGCGGATTGATGCACACGACCGAGCAGGATCTGCGCACGCGTGTCCAAAACCGAGCAGGCACTGCAGCCATCGCTCCGGCATTCTTTTACGCCTTCCAGAACATCGACGAAAACGTACGCCACCAATTGCAGAAGCTCCGCAGCCATCCCTGGATTCCGAGGGAAGTCGCCGTGCGCGGATTCGTCTACGATGTGTCGAACGGCCTGCTTCGCGAAATCAAGGATTTCTGAGCAACTCGCTTGCCGGGAAAAATCCAGTCGTGTACGCTGAATTCATGCTTGAGGAAAAAGATTTTCAGCGCAAGGCTGATGCCGCGTTCGAAGACTTGAAGAAGCGCCTGTTGGTTCTCGGCGACGAGCACGGCTTCGACGTGGAAGGCGAAGCAGGAAAGCTCGAAGTCCTCTTTGAAGAACCAGAGGAAGTAAAGTTCGTCATTTCCCCGAATACTCCGGTGCGCGAAATCTGGATTTCTGCCCTCTCCACCAGCTTCAAACTCGGCTGGAACGATTCCCGCAACGCGTTTGTGCTGGAGAAGACCGGGGAAGACCTCTACGGCGTGATGAGTAGGGTCATCTCCCAGCAACTCGGCGAAGAGGTGCGCGTATGAAGCGCTCGAGCTTGACGCATAACCCTAAACATGTGTCATGCCGAGGAGCGGAGCGACGAGGAATCTGCTTTCTCCTCCCGTCGCTATGCATTGTAGCAGCCATGGCATTTTTACCGCGCGCAACAAACTCCCAAGTGCCCTCGGGCAAAGATGTGGTGAAACCTAAAGTTTACGCTTCACTCGATCCGGCGGCCCGCAGCAGTTCGTTCCAAATTGCAGTCGTGATGAAGATTCGGCCAGGATTTCACGTCAACGCGCGCGAAAAATCGAAAGAGTACCTGATCGCCACGGACCTGAAAGCGGAGCTTCCTGCAGGTTTTGGCAGCGGCGGCGAAGTCGTTTATCCCAAAGGCAAACTGGAAACGTTTTCGTTCTCGAAAGAACCGCTCAACGTTTACCAGGACACTGTGATTCTCCGCATGCCAGTCAACGCGCTGGCCAGCGCGCCGCTCGGCGAGCAGCACGTGCCGCTCAAACTGCGCTACCAGGCCTGCAGCACCGAACTCTGCTTGCCTCCCGTCACGATTCCTCTCGACGCGGTCGTCAACATTGCCGGCTCCCCTTCCGCCGCCAAGCCAGCGCATTCGGAAATCTTCGCGAGGCCGTAAGTCCAAATCAGGCGATCTGCGAGCTTAGAAAGAGTGTGCCTATGCCCTGGCGGCACCTTTCCCGGACCGTCCGAAGAGGCAGCAATTCAGCGCTTCGGCGTCTTCACCGGATCGGCGGGACGCGGCGGCAGCTTCTTCGGATTGGCTTCGAGCGCCTTCAGAATTTCCGTAATCCCGCGCTCGAGTTGCGGATCTTTGCCCTCGATCACCAATGCGGGATCGTTTTCGACAACGATGTCGGGGTCCACGCCATGGCCTTCAATCACCCAATTGCCGGTGGTGGAGGCGCTGGCGGATTCCGGAACGAACACAGTGCCGCCGTCGATGAGTGGCCCGCGTCCGGTGATGCCGACGACTCCGCCCCAGGTGCGCTTCCCAATCAGCGGGCCGAGGCCGGCCTGGCGAAACATGTACGGAAAAATGTCGCCGTCGGAGGCGGAGGTTTCGTTGATCAAGCAAACTTTCGGACCGTAAAACACGGCGTCGGGATACGTACCCGTCTGCTGATCAATGCGATCGAACTCCGTGCCCAGCAGTTCGCGGCGCAATCGTTCGATGAGCATTTGCGAAACGTTGCCGCCGCCATTCCCGCGCACATCAACGATCAGCGCTTCCTTGCGAATCTGCGGATAGTAGTATTTGATGAATTCACTGATTCCCTCCGCACCCATGTCCGGAATGTGGATGTATCCAACGCGTCCCCCAGTGGCTTTGGAAACTGCTTCGCGGTTGTGCGTGACCCAATCGAGATAAATCAGACTGCGCTCGGCCGTGATGGGGCGGTAGCTGGTCTGGTGCGCGCCGTCGAAAGTAGGCTTTGAATTCACCGTAAATTGCACAGGCCGGTTGGCTTTATTTAGTAGAAACTTGTATGGGTTATCGTTCGTGGTCAGTTCCTTGCCATCAATCGCGAGAACGTAGTCGCCTTCCTTCACGTCAACGCCCACTTCGGTCAGTGGCGAACGGTAAGATTCCTCTTCGTTCTGGCCGCGATAAATTCTGCTGATCTGGAAGCGTCCCGAAGCCGCGTCGAGTCTGAAACGCGCGCCCGGAAGCGCGACCTGCGGACGTTTGGGTATTTCGAAATCGCCTCCATCGAGATAGGCGTGAGAAACGCTGAGTTCCGCGACCATCTCGCCGAGCACGTAGTTGAGATCGGAACGATGCGCTACATAGTCCACCAGCGGACGGTATTGCGCACGCAAGCCTTCCCAGTCGTAGCCGTGCATGTTCTTGACGTAGAAAAAGTCGCGGTAACGCCGCCACACTTCGCAGAAGATTTCCGCCCACTCCTGCTGCGGCACGCGGTCCACCATCAGGTTCGCGGTCGAAACAGTCTTTGCGCCGCTTTTGCCTTCCGGCTTGGCGTCGTAGAGTTTGAAATCGCGTTCATGGCGGACAAGAATCTTCTTTCCGTCGTCAGATACCGCATATCCGCGGATGCCTTCTGCAAGCGTATTCTCCTTGCGGTCCTTGAATGAAAAAAGGACCAGCGCGGCCGGAGGGTAGGATTCACGGCCGTAGAACGGCGCGCCTCCGCGCGCATAGATCAAATATTCCTTGGTGGCGACCAGACCGCCGTAATTGTCCGCTTCGACCGGAACGCGCGTCACGCGGTCGGACAAGCCGTCGAAATCAATTCGAATGTACTCCTTCTTCTTCGGTTCTTTCTTTTCCTCAGGCTTTTCCTTGTCGCCCGCGGGCTTTTCTCCTTCCTTGGTGATGCTCACTTCATCGCTTTCCGGCGGAAAGGGATTCTTTCCGTCTTTGCGGAGCGTGAGGGCGAAAATACTGGTGCCGCGGTTGGTAGCGTAATTGAATTCGACCTGGCTTAATTGCGGAGCGAAATCGCGGGTGCTTAGGTAAAAGAGATAATTGCCATCCGGATCCCAAGCGGGCCGCGCGGCTTCGAAAAGGTCGCTGGTCACGCGGTGCACTTGGACGTCCGCGACGCTCCAGATGTAGATGGAGCTGAAATTGTTGGGATTGTCCATGATGAAGGCCAGGTGGCCGCCGTCCTGTGACCAAGTGTAGTCGCGGACGCGCGCACGCGGATTCTGCGCCACCTGCGTGAATTTCTTGTCGTCGAGGTTAAGAATATAAAGTTTCCCGTCTTTGTCGCCAAAGGCGATGCGCTTGCCGTCTGGGGCCCATTCGGGCGCATAGAGCATGGCTTTCAGGCCATGCGTGAGTTCTTCCGGCTTTCCGGAGCCGTCTTGATTGATGAGATAGACTTCCTCTTCTCCGTCGGCGTCGGAGATGAAGGCAATCTTGGCGCCGTCGGGAGACCAGCGTGCCCATTTGTCGTGTGCGTTGGAGGAGTTCGTCAGATTGCGCGTCGGGCCCTTCTCGAAGGGCACGGTGAAGACATCGCCACGCGCTACAAACAAAGCGCGCTCGCCCTTCGGACTCAACGCGAAGCCCTCAATCTGATGTTCTGCGGAAACGTGCGCGGGCCGCATGGCCACGGCGTCGGTGGGCACTTGAATGGAAATGTGTTTTGATTGGCCCGTGGCGGTGTCCAGAATGTTCAACTCGCCGTCCATTTCGTAAACGATTTGGCTTTTGTGATCGCTGCTGGGCCAGCGCACGTCCCATTTCTTGCTGTGGGTCACTTCATCGGTCTTCTTTGTCTTGGTGTCGTAGACGTAGAGGTTCAGCGTGTCATCGCGATCCGACGAGTAATAAATTTTGCCGCCGATCCACATGGGATCGCGATGGCTGCGGGGATCGTCCGTGATTTTTTCCGCGGCGTGCGTTTTCAAATCGAAAATGTAAAGTTGCTGCGCCCAGCCTCCCGAGTAGCGCTTCCAGGTACGAAAATCGCGAAAGAGCGGCGAGTAGACGACTTTCGTTGCGTCGGGAGCAAAATCGCCCGCGCCAGATAGTGGCATGGGCAGAGGTTGCGGCAGTCCGCCTTCCACCGGGACGGTGTAGAGCTGGCAGTCGCCGAGGTCGAAATGATCGCGCAGGGAGCGGAAGACGACGGACTTGCCGTCAGGAGTCCAGCCGTAGACCTGGTTGTCGTAGCCCCAGCGCGGAGGCAGCGGCCCGCGCGCGGGGTAATAAGTGAGCTGTTTGGGAATTCCGCCCGTGACGGGAATGACGTAGACCTGCTCGTCACCATCGTATTGACCCGTGAAAGCGATCCAATTGCCATCTGGGGAAAACTTGGCGAAGAGTTCCAATCCAGGATGCGCGGTCAAGCGCGTGGCCATGCCGCCTGAAGTGGAGGCCAGCCACAGATCTCCGCCGTAGGTGAAAACCACTTTGTCACCGTGGACATCCGGGAAGCGCAGCAGCTTGGTTTGCGCGGCGGCCGGGGAGGTAAGAAACAGAAAGGCGAGAAGCGATAGCACAAACGATTTCAGGCGGCGAATCAACATGGGTCTCCCTCCAGGTGCAAGCAGTCCTGACCGATCCGTTGCGTGCGCAGGATCAAAGCGAACTTTGATAACAGATTCGAGGCAGCGCCATTCTACACCTGGCGGCCCTGGTTGCGAGTTCGGCAGATTCTGGAAGAGAGTCCGAGGCGGAAGAATCCAGATTCGCAAGCCATCAGTTAAAGAAAATCAAAACAAGCCGAGCGCTTCGCGTAGGCGATTTACAACGCGCCGTTGGCCGAGCACAACCATGGTGTCGAACAAAGGCGGCGCTACTGCTTGCCCGACAATAGCCACGCGCGCCGCGTTGATCAGCAAACCAGCCTTTACGCCCGCCGCTTCAGCCACCGCGCGGCTCGCATGGTCGCAGGCATCGTGGTTCCACTCGGCAAGTTTTTCGAGCGCGTCGGCGAGCTTGGCGAGCAGCTCCGGCACTTTCGGATCTTTCCAGAATTTTTCTTTGGCTGCCGCCTCGCACGGAAATTCGTCGCTGAAAAACGCCCGCGACCACGACGAAAAATCCGGCAGCAAGCGGATGCGCGGCCGCAGCAAATCCACCGTCTTCGAAAACCACGCGTGATCTCTTCCATCCGCGCCCGGCGCTGCACCCGCGGCCCACTCCGGCTTCCACAAACCGCTGCGCTTCAATTCGTTTTCGACTTCCGGCAGCAAGTCCTCGATCGGCAGCCGCTGCAAGTATTGCGTGTTGAACCATTCGAGCTTCGGCCGGTCGAAGACGGCATTTGTGCGGCTCACCCCTTCGAGGGAAAATTTTCCTATCAGATCGCTAGTTCGAATAAACTCCTCGTCGCCACCCGCCGACCAGCCCAGCAGCGCCAGAAAATTCCGGAACGCCTCGGGCAAGAATCCTTCGGTGCGGTACATATTCACGTCGGTCGCGCCGTGCCGCTTCGAGAGGCGCGACTTGTCGGCGCCGAGAATCAGCGGTACGTGCGCAAACACGGGCGGCGTTACGCCCAGTGCGCCGTACAAGAGCACCTGCTTCGGCGTGTTGGAAATATGGTCGGCCCCGCGAATCACGTGCGTGATGCGCATGTCGATGTCATCCACAACGACGCCGAGCTGGTACATCGACTGGCCAAACTCTTCATCGCCTTTGCCGGAACGCAGCAGGACGAAATCCTCAATCTCGTCGTTCGAAAATTCGCGCTCGGCGAACACCGTATCCACGAATTTCGTTGTCCCGCCGATGGGGACCTTGAAGCGAATCGCGGGTTTCACACCCGGCGTGGAGGGCTTTCCATCGCGGCACGAGCACCGCGTCACGCGCCGAGGTCCCTGGCCTTTGGGCTCCTCATCCTGCGCCGGCTCCGCGTAATCTCCCCCGGCATATTTCTCCGCCGGGCAGTAACAGAGAAACGCGGTCCCATTCGCGACGCATTTCTTAGCGGCGGCACGATACAGTTCGGTCCGCTGCGACTGATAAAACGGTCCTTCGTCCCAATCAACGCCCAGCCATTGCAGGCCATCCAGAATTCCCTGCACCAGTTCCGGCTTGTTGCGTTCGGCGTCCGTGTCTTCGATGCGCAGGATCATCGCGCCCCCCTGGCGCCGCGCAAAAAGCCAGTTGAAGAGCGCCGTACGCGCTCCGCCGACGTGCAGATACCCGGTCGGCGACGGCGCGAACCGTACCCGCACTTTTCCCGATGGATGATTTGTGTCCGTCATGCTCTCTATTGCGTCTTTTGCCTGAGACTCAAACGTTCAGTGTAACGAATGCCCTGAATTCCGTCCAACGGGCTGAACCTCCTCGCTCTGCGATGAAATTTTCGGGTCGAAACGAACCCGAGCTAGTGCTGAAAGTACAGGTAGGGCACGAGGTACACCAGAAGCGCCCCAAGGGCCACGATGACTACCAGGATTCCGAGCCAGGTAAACACGAAAGCGCGCTCGTTTTGACCCTCAGGCGGCGCCGAAACGCCAAAGATAAGGTGCAGTCCGCGGAAGAATCTGGCCAAGAACCGGATCATACCCAGGTTACCCCGGCCGCAAGGAGCGACACCCCGTTCGGCAATCGCCTTTCCTTTATAAAGGAGCGAATCAGCATACCCCTCACCCTCCCTGGGGACAATTGGCTGCTGTCGGCGTCTAAACAACTGGTGGAACGGTTGGCCCCCGGTTTAAGTCCAGCATATCTCTATCCGCTGCGCTTGAGATAAACTCAATGCGTGTGAACGGCGGGGATTCGCCGGTCCGGAAACACAACCATTTCGCCGGATTGGCATTCCAATCGCCAGGAAGGACCATAACTTCCTGAATTTTCTCCGGGTTGCGACGAGGACATGGGGATAACCTCTCATCTCGGTAGCAGGCGCAGGGTCCTTTTTCTAGGTGCCTCGACTCTTTCCATTCTGGTCCTGCTGCCTTTCTTCTTTGCCCATTTCCGGAAGGCTCAAGCTTCGCCTAACGCCGGCGAAATCACGTTTCGCGCAGAAAAGCATAAGTTTTCACAGACCCTTCGACTGAATGGCACGACCATGGCGGCGCATTCCTTTGCCGTCCTCGCCCCCAAGCTTGAAGGTGCACAGGTCGGCTCGATGGTCATCACCAAGATTGCCCCGGGCGGCGTGCCCGTAAAGCGCGGTGATTTGCTCGCCGACTTCGACCCTCAGGCCCAGGAAAAAGATTACCTCGACAAGAAAAGCACCTACGACAACCTCGTGGGACAGGTCGCGCAGAAGCAAGCCGAGGAAACCATCGCGCGCGCCAAAGACGACACAGCCATGAAACAGGCTGAAGACGAGCTGAAGCGCGCCCAGCTCGAGCTCCAGCGCAACGAAATCGTCTCCCGCATCGACGCGGAAAAGAACCAGGAAGCCGCCGACGAAGCCCAGGCCACTCTGAAGCAATTGAAGGAAACGTATCAATTGAAACGCACCGCGGCGGCCGCTGCCATTCGCATCCTGGAGATCCAACGCGATCGCGCACAGGAAGCCATGCGTTTCGCCCAGGGCAATGCCGCTAAGATGAGCGTGCACTCGCCGATGGACGGCGTGGTGGTGCTCAATACCATCTGGCTCGGCGGGCGCATGGGCACAGTACAGACCGGTGATCAAGTTCGCCCCGGCGTTCCGTTCATGGCTGTAGTCGACCCTTCGCAGATGGAAGTTCGTGTCGAGCTCAACCAAGTGGACGTCTTGCACGTTCGTCCGGGGTTGCACGCGAAAATGCACTTGGACGCTTATCCGGGCATCGCTTTCGGCGCCACCCTCGAAGATCTTTCTCCCCTCGGCCATACTGGCCAATTCACCGAAACGGTCCGGACCTTCACGGCCCGTTTCTCCGTGCAAGGAACCGACCCCAAGCTTCTGCCGGATCTCTCCGCCGCTCTCGATCTTGATCTCGGCTCTCAGGAGAGTGCTCTGGCTATTCCGCGCCAATGCGTGGAGTTTGATTCCGGCAAGGCCTTTGCTTGGGTCAAGGGCACTGGCTCGTTTGAAAAGCGCGAGATAAAGACGGGCCCGTCCAGTGACGTGGACGTCGTGGTGCTCTCCGGACTGCAAGAGGGTGACTGGGTTCGCCGCGTTTCCGGAGAGGCGCAATGATTCCCGCAATTCCAAAATGGTTGCGGCAGAAGAAGACGATTGTCTGGGCCGTGATCCTGGTCCTCGGCGGCCTGGGCTTCGGCGCGTTCCGCATGGCCAATTCGGCGGTCACGCTGCCCACCGCGGAAGTGAAACGCAAGGATTTTCTGGACACTCTGGAAATCAAGGGCGAGGTGAAAGCCCTTCGTTCGGTGGTCATCATTGCCCCGTACAGCGCCGGCGATTTGCAGATCGTCAGTCTGGTGGCCAATTCCGCGAAAGTGAAGAAAGGCGACCTGATTGTCGAATTCGATGCCACCACGATGAAACAAAAGCTCGCGCAAGACCAGTCCAGCGTCAAATCCGCGGAGGCCGAAATCAATCAGTCCAAAGCGGCGGCGCGCTTGAAGGAAGAGCAGGACGTGACGGACGTGATGAACGCCAAATTCGAGGCCGAGAAAGCCCGTATCGACGCCACCAAGCAGGAAATCCTTTCCGCCATTGACGGCGAGCAGGCCAAACTCAAAGTGGCGGACGCCGAGCAGAAACTCGCAGAGGCGGAAGCCAAGCTTAAGGCCGACCGTGGCTCCGCTACCGCGGACTTCGCCAGCAAGAAGCAAAAGCTCGATCAGGCAAAGTTTCAGGTGCAACTGGACGAGAAGAGCATCGCTTCTTTGGCGGTGCGAGCTCCCCTGGATGGAATCGTGGCGCTCCAGAATCATTGGCAACCTCAGGCCGGCGAAGTACCCTTTAAGGCTGGCGACCGCGCCTGGCCCGGCCAAGCCGTTGCGGAGCTGCCTGACGTTACCTCGCTCAAGATCTCCGCTCGCGTCGAAGAAGCGGAGCGCGGTCAGTTGAAGACCACTCAGCCGGCCACTATCCGGATCGATGCCCTTCCCGACCGCAGTTTCGATGGTCACGTCGATACCATCAGCCCCACCGCCAGCCTGGACTTCAACGCGGGCTGGCCGATTCCGCGAAATTTTGCGGTCGAGTTGGCCTTTTCGGATACTGATTCGCGCCTGTCCCCCGGAATGAGCGCTACGGTTCTCGTGGTCGTGGCGAAAATACCCGATGGCATCGTCATCCCAGCCGGGGCCCTGTTTCGCAAGGCCGGCCAATCTGTGACCTATGTGCGGCATGGCTCGAAATTCGAGGAGACGCCCGTCGAAGTTTCCCGGAGGAGCACGGAAGAAATCTTGGTCGCCAAAGGTCTCAAGCCGGGGGAGCAAGTTGCCCTGAAAGACCCCACAATGGCGCGTTGAGGAATGATGGTGAATCATAGACGCTTTTCATTTGGTGCGTTTCTGCTCCTGCTTATGGCGGGCAACAGCACGGGTTGCCGCCAAGCCAGCGCCCTGGCCAGCGAACCGGAAATCCCCACGGCCACGGTGAAAGAAGCCGACCTCCAACTGAAAGTGTTCACGACCGGCGCTCTTCGCACCAAAGAATCTCGCGCTATTTCTGCGCCTCCCATCGCCGGCGGCACTTTGCAAATTATCCAGTTGGCTCGTTTCGGCTCGCAGGTGCACAAAGGCGACGTCGTGCTTGAATTTGACCCCAGCCAGCAGGAATACAACCTGGGCCAGAACCGCAGCGACCTGATGCAGGCCGAGCAGGAAATCGCCAAGGCCAAAGATGATGCCGCCGTCCAGACTGCTGAAGATCAGACCGCGCTTCTCAAGGCTAAGTACGCCGTTCGCCGCGCGGAGCTGGAAGTCAGCAAGAACGAACTGGTCAGCAAGATCGACGCGCAGAAAAACCTGCTTGCCCTCGATGAGGCCAAGCGCGCGCTGGCCCAACTCGAACAGGACATTCGGACTCACAGCGCCTCGAACGAGGCCGCACTGGCCATCAGCGAAGAGAAACGCCACAAGGCCCGCCTCGCCATGGATCAGGCCGAGGACAACATTCGCAGGATGCGCATCACCGCGCCCATCGACGGTCTCGTCGTCATCCACGGCAACCGCGACGCTTCCGGGGGATTCTATTTTGGCGGCATGACCTTGCCCGACTATCACGTCGGCGATCAGGTCAATCCCGGGAGCTCCATTGCCGAAATCATCGACATAAGCCAGTTGGAAGTTTCCGCCCAGGTGGGGGAGTCCGACCGCACGAATCTCAAAGCTGGTCAGTCGGTGGACATCCAAGTCTACGCACTCCCCGGCGAAGTGTTCACCGGCAAAGTGCTGACCGTCGGGGGCGCCAGCGTCCGCGATTTTTGGGCAGACCCCGGCGCGGGCAAATTCGATCTGGCCGTCCAGCTGGATCGCAGCGATCCCCGCCTCCGTCCCGGTTTTGCGGCCCGCCTGGGCATCCGCGGCGAACAACTTTCCAAAGCCGTGTCTATTCCGAGCGAGGCGGTCTTTGAGCGCGCGGGAAAGAAAGTCATCTACTGCAAGCATGCGCACGGCTTCGAGGCTCAGGAAGTCAAAGTCCGCGCGCTCAGCGAAGGCCGGGCGATTCTCGAAGGCGTGCCGGCAGGCACCATCGTTGCGCTCGTCAATCCGGAAGCGCGCAATTCAGAAAAATCCAAGCCAGGTGCCGCCGGAGGTCCAAGCCTTGGCGGCGGTTCGGACTGAGACCGCTCGCGCCTCCATGAAAGCCCCTTCCATCGCCGAACCCCGTTCCTTGGCGCAATGGCTGCCCGATCTTTCTTTTGGCCTCGAAAATCTTGCCAACCACAAGCTGCGTTCGTTGCTGACCATGCTCGGAATGATTTTTGGTGTCGCCGCAGTGGTCGCCATGCTCTCCATCGGCGCCGGCGCACAACAGAAAGTCATGGCCTTCATCGAGCAACTCGGTGTCCGCAACCTGATTGTCGAAGCCAAGGAGGCCAACAACGAGCAGGATCTGCAGCGCGTCCGCAAGAATTCTCAGGGCCTCACGCTCACCGACTACGAGGTGATCCGCAAGAACCTCTCCGACATTCAGAGCGGCACACCCCGCAAGCGCTTCACGCCTCTGAAATTCCTTCCCAAGCCGCAGCAGGATCCCCCCATCGTGTACGGCGTAGAGCCAAGCTATCTCGAAATCGGCCATCTTCGCGTTACGGAGGGCCGCTTCTTCGACGCCTCCGAAGATGCTGCGTCTGCGCCGGTTTGTGTTCTGGGCGCCGCCGCCAAAGACAGTTTGTTTGGCGCCGCTCCGGCGGTCGGCGAATACATCAAGTTGAACGAACAGTGGTGCCACGTCATCGGCATAGTGGCCCCCCAAATGACCGCGCAATCCGAAGTCGCAGGGGTGCGCACCGAGGACATGAACAATCTCGTCTACGCGCCCCTCAGTTCCGTCCGCTATCGCCTCGAGGACTCGCAGAGTTGGCTGAAGGACGAAATCGACGGCATGTATCTCCACCTTACCTCGGCGGACACCAGCACCACCGACGCGGAGGTCGTCCGCGGCATCCTGAACGCCTCGCACCACAATGCCGGGGACTTCAGCGTGATTGTTCCCGCCGAACTGCTCGCCCAGCAAAAACGTACCGAGCAGCTCTTCAACACCGTCATGGTGGCCATCGCCTCCATCTCTCTTCTCGTCGGCGGCATCGGCATCATGAACATCATGCTGGCCGCCATTCTCGAGCGCACGCGCGAAATCGGCGTTCGCCGCGCCGTCGGCGCCCGGCGCTCGGACATCGTGCGCCAATTCGTCATCGAAGCCGTGCTGATTTCCTTTGCGGGTGGTCTGTTGGGGGTGGTGACGGGTTTCGCCATGTCGCAACTCATAGCCTTGCTGGCGGGCTGGTCCACGATTGTCACCATCAGCTCCATTCTTCTGGCTTTCGTGGTGTCCATCTCGGTGGGCTTGATCTTCGGGATCTATCCCGCAGTGAAAGCCGCGCGGCTGGATCCCGTGGAAGCCATTCGCTACGAATAATTTGTAGAGGCTACGTTGATTTCTTTTTATTGCGAACGCACCAGAGCAAACATGTCATCCCGCCCCCCAGAACGTGGTCTTCCGCGCTCTGGGGCGGAGGGATCTGCTTGTCAGTCTCGATGGCGTGCGCGCTGAGGATTTCAACCTCGTCATTCGATAAAAAATACTTTTCGCTGGGGGTGTTCGATGAAGCGGTTGACTCTCTTTCTTGCGGTGCTCACTCTCTGCTTGCTTTGCGCGGTTTCTTCATCCGCACAAAACACTTCGCCGCTGGAAACTTACCTGGGCATCAGCGCAAAACAAAAGCCCGCGCCTCCGCTGCCCGCGCCGCAAGGTCTGCAAGACCACGTCGTCAGCGGCAAGCTTGTTCTTTCGCTCGACGACAGCATCCGCCTGGCCCTCGCAAACAATACCGATGTGCGCATCGACCACTCGCAGATCGACTTCGCGCTCGACAATCTGCATCGTTCGCATGCGCCATTCGATCCCCTGGCTACCTCCAGCTTCTCGGACTCCCGGGCCAAATCCCTGCCCACTTCTACGCTCCAGGGCGCTCCGCTCGTGAACAGCCTCACCCAGGCCACGCAGTTCGGTTATCAGGAGACGTTCCTCACCGGCACAAATTTTCAGGCGGCTTTCAGTGCCAATAAGTTCTCCACGAACAACTCCTTTAACATCGTCAATCCTTCCCTCCAAACCGTTGCGCAGTTCACCCTGACGCAGCCACTGCTTCGCAATTTTGGGCTTTTCCCCAACCGCGCTCCGATTCTCATCGCCCAACGCAACCTGAAACAGGCCCGCGCCAACTTCGCCGCCGAAGTCAGCACCGTCATTCTTCAAATCGTCGGCGATTACTGGAACGTCGTCCTGGCCCGTGAGAATCTCGCCGTCCAGCGCAAATCGCTCGACGAGGCACAAAAAAGCTATGAGCACGACAAAAAAGCCCTCAGCCTCGGCGCACTGCCTCCGTTGGACATCTATCGCTCCGAATCGCAAGTCGCCTCGCGCCGCGTTGGCGTCATTCAGGCCGAGTACTCTCTGAAACAGGCTGCCGATCAATTTCGACGCGACCTCACTGCCGACCTCGACCCCACCATCCGCGTTCTCGACCTCGAACTCACCGACCAGCCCGCTCCTCTCGGCGACTTGCCTAGCATGGACATCCCCACCGCGCTGGCGCGCGCGCTCGCCAATCGCCCCGAGTTTGAAGCGGCCCGCCAGCAGCTCGCCAGCGACGATCTCAACATCCGCCTCGCCCACAACGGGCTGAAGCCTGACCTCGAACTCTCAGGTTTTTACTGGGGGAATGGCCTCAACAGCTCAGCCACGGGAAAAGACATCGGACTAACCGGCAGCCTCAACCAAACCTTTCAGTTCACCTACCCGACTTACGGCGCGACTCTCTCCCTGAATCTTCCGATTAAGCGCCACAGCGCCGAAGCCAATCTCGCGGATGCCCTGGTCGGCCGCAAACAGGATCAATATTTCGAACGCCGCACGAATCAAAGCATCACTCTCGAAGTCACCAACGCCGTCCATGCTCTTGAGGAAGCCAAGATCGCCATGGAAGCCGCGAAAGTTGCGGTCGATCTCGCCCGTGAAACTTTGCATGCCGACGAACGCAAATACGAACTCGGCGCCGAGACCGTATTCTTCGTTCTGGATGCTCAAAACCAATTGACCCAGGCCGAGCAGAATCTCATCCAGGCGCAGGTCAGCTTCCAGATGGCCGTCGCCCAGCTCGATCATTCCACTGGCGACCTCCTCGAGCATCATCACGTCCAAATTTCCGAACCATCGAAATAGGTTCTCGCTCTCTCTCACAGATTACTGGCCTGGCGACTGGAACGCTTTGAAGCGTAAGATGCCGCGGCGCAACCATCTAACTTTGGAAAGTGGTCGGCAGCTGTGCCAGGTTGACTCGATTCGGCTATAGCCACTATATTCCGGGGATGAAGAAGGTCTCCGGTGGATATTCCCCGATGATTGCCGTGGACCGCCAGGCGGCGAAGCCACTACACAGACAGGTGTATGACGCCTACCGCACGATGATCGTGGGCCGCCATCTGCGCGCGGGACAGCAGATTCCCTCCACGCGCGTGCTGGCCGCCGAACTGAAGATTTCGCGGATTCCCGTTTTGACGGCCTACGCCCAGCTTCTCGCGGAGGGTTATTTCGAAGCACGCGTGGGTGCGGGAACGTTTGTCTCCAGCGCCTTGCCAGATCAGGTGGCGGTCAGCGAGCGGCGAAATGCGCTATCGGCGCCCGGGCGTGCGAAAGGGCAGGATTCCCACTCCCTTGTCGCGCGCGGCCGGGCGCTGCGCGCGGCAACACGCGTTGAGCGCGTGCCGCACTACCAGCGAGCACCCTGGCTTCGGGGATTGGGCGCGTTCAGCATGAGTCAGCCGGCATACGACGAATTCCCCTTTCGAATTTGGTCCAGCCTGGTGATGCGGCACAGCCGGAATCCGCACGCCTATGATTTGCACTACAGCGGGCCGATGGGATCGAAGCGCCTGCGCGAGGCGATATGCGCGTATTTGCGGACGGCGCGGGGAGTTCACTCTGACCCAGGGCAAGTGATGATCGTTTCCGGTTCACAGCAAGCGCTGGATATTTCCGCCCGCGTGTTGTTGGACGAGGGCAGCCCGGTGTGGGTCGAAGAGCCGACATACTGGCTGACGAGGCATGTGCTCCAGGCGGCGGGATTGCGGATGGTGGCAGTACCGGTGGACGGCGAAGGGATGAACGTCGCGGCGGGAGTGAGGCAATGCCGAACGGCGCGAGCCGCTTTTGTGGCGCCCTCGCATCAGTTTCCGCTGGGAGCGACGATGAGTGCCTCCAGGCGGCTGCAGTTGCTTGAGTGGGCGGATCAGGCGGGAGCGTGGATCATCGAGGATGACTATGACAGCGAGTATCGGTACGGGAGCATGCCCATCGCAGCTCTCGAAGGGCTGGATCACAACGACCGTGTCGTTTATCTCGGAACGTTCAGCAAGACCCTGTTCCCCGCGCTCCGGATGGGGTACATGGTGATTCCGCAGGACCTGGTGGATGCATTTGTCAGGATTCGGCATGCGATGGATTTGGGAACGCCGTACTTTCATCAGGCCGTCGTCGCGGATTTCATCGAGGAGGGACACTACGCGCGGCACGTTCGCCGGATGAGGCTGCTCTACGGTGAGCGCCGGAAGGCGCTTGTGGAGAGTATCCGGAAGGAATTTGACGGCATGCTGGAAGTGATGGGAGCGGAGGCAGGGATGTTTCTGACCGTGAAACTGTCCAAGGGAGTTCCAGACACGGAGATTGCCCAGGAAGCGGCTAAGGAGAAGCTGTGGCTGGCGCCGCTTTCGCCGGCATATATAGGATCAAGGGCCCAGGCGGGATTTATTTTGGGATTTGGCGGCACACCGGCCGAGCAGATGGGCCGAGCGGTGCGGCATTTGAAGGAATTGATTCTGAGGCATGTCGAGGGGAGAAGGCAGGGCGACGCGCTGGCCCGGAGTGGTAATAGGGGTGACAAAGCAAGTGGTTATTGATTGCGGCCTCAGGAGGGTGTGAGATTCGTGTAATGACGACATGCATTTGTGCGTGGCCACGCGCATGACCGTTATCATTTTCTCCAACTGGATAGCCGTAGGCGGGATTCCCTCGGCGGTCTTCTGGCCCTACTTTACGGGGATTGCGCTGACGATTGTCGCGCTGGCATGGATCGCTCGACGGGAGCTCCCCGAGGCGCAGGGCTTGGACAAAGTAGTCGTCCTTGGCCCATTGTTTTTGGCCGTTCCCATGGCGGTATTCGGCTCGGAACATTACATGTTCTGGAGGATTATGGGGCCGATGGTACCGTCCTGGATCCCATGGCATCCGTTTTGGCTCTTGTTTGTGGGGACGGCGCTGATCGCGGCAGCCGTGAGCATCATTGTGAGACGGTACGATACGTTGGCCGCAACCCTTTTGGGGATCATGATTTTTTTGTTCGTCGTTCTAATCCACATACCGAATCTAATCGCGACTCACGGCGACAGATTTCGCCTCGCGGTAGCCCTGAGGGATACATCGTTCAGCGCTGGTGCGTTCGCCTACGCCGCGTCCCGGGCGCAGCCCTCGTACAACCGTGTGGTCCTGCGCCTGGTGCGCTACGTAATGGCAGCTGTGTGGATCGTGTTTGGCGTCGAGCACTTCCTGCATCCCCAGCATGTGCCGGTGGTTCCGCTCGAGAAGTTGTTGCCGCCATGGATCCCGGGACATCTGTTTTTGGCAATAGTGACGGGAACGCTCCTGATCGTGTGTGGGGTGGCGGTCATTTTTGATCGGAAGGCGCAGGTGGCCGCCACCTGGCTGGGGACGTATTGTGTTCTGGCGGTGGTGCTCGTGTATTTGCCGATGCTGATTGCCAAGCCGGATGTCGCGGAAGGGCTGAACTACGTGGCTGACACGATGGTCTTTTGTGGGTGCGCGCTGGTGCTGGCGAGTGCATTGTCAAACCAGAACAAAGCCAGAGAGGTCTTGCCAGAGCGTGCCGGGGCGAAGCTGGCGATGGGCCTTCATCGGGGAGGCGAAGCGTGAAGAACAGATGGGTGATGATTGCGGCGGGACTTTTGTTGCTGGCAGCGGCGGAAGCCAGCGCATATCGTACTTTCCCTGATAAGGGAGCCGGGCCGGCGGCCGCCGCGCCCGAACGATCGACCGTGGTAATCGAATTGTTCACCTCAGAAGGATGCTCGAGCTGCCCGCCCGCCGATGGATTTCTGAGCCAACTGCAAGCAAAGCAGCCCATTCCGGGAGTGGAAATTATCGCGCTGGAAGAGCACGTGGACTATTGGGACCAGGACGGCTGGAAGGATCCCTTCTCCAGCCAAGAGTGGACGGAGAGACAACGGGGGTATGTTGCGAAATTCAGGGGCGATACGCCGTACACGCCCCAGATGATTCTAAACGGGGAGAAAGTAATGGCCTTGAAGGACGGCGCCGAGATCCAGCAAATGATTTTGCAAGCGGCGAAAGAGGAGATGGCCGAGGTGTCTATCGGCGCAGTGGGTTCGGAGAGGGCCGATGCGCGGAAGTTCGAGGTGCACGTCGGGAACCTGCCGGGCGCGCAGGACAAGGCGGATGTGTGGATGGCGGTGACGGAAGACGGGTTGCATTCCGATGTAAGCGCCGGAGAGAACAAGGGCAAGATGCTGGAGCATGCCTCGGTGGTGCGAACGCTCGAGAAGATCGGATCGACCTCCGCGAAGGGTGCGACGCCGTTCCTGGCCAATCCGCAAATTAAGCTGAAGCCGAATTGGAAAAAAGAAAATCTTCGCGTCGTGGTGTTCGTCCAGGATCGCAAGAGCTGGCGCATCGTGGGCGCAGTCTCGCTGAAGGTGAGTTAACAGCACACTATTAAGACTGCCGTAGGTCCGGGTAAGTCCTCTAACCCGTAACCGGAAAAGTCCGTCCTAAAACTATGTGAAACTTCGCCACTTTGGCCACCGTCCAATTGCTCACGCTCGCCTGTGAGTTGAGTCAAAATAGACAACCCGCCCCTGGAGGTTCCGAATGCTGGCACGTAACTTCTGCCGAGCGCTTTTCGTGTTCCTGGTCCTCACTTTCCCTGTCGCAGCCCAGCAGCCGTCTGCACCGCGCGTCGTGGACCTAACGGCTCCCGATGGGCTGAAGCTCAAGGGCACATTTTCTGCCGCAGCTGTGTCGGGGCCCGGAGTGCTTCTGCTGCACCAGTGCAACCGGCAGCGCAAGGTGTGGGATGACCTGGCGGCGCGCATGACGGCCGCTGGCATGAACGTGATGACGGTGGACCTGCGCGGCTACGGCGATTCCCAAGGTACGCCGATCGACAAGCTCACTCCGGCAGAGATCAACGTGGTGTTCAACGAAAAGATGCCACTGGACGTGGAAACCGCTTACAAATTTCTGGTCGCGCAATCCACGGTCTCTCCAGGCGTTCTCGTGGTGGGCGGGGCCAGTTGCGGCGTCAACCAATCCGTGCACCTGGCGATGAAGCACGCCGAAATCAAGGCCTTGGTGTTGCTCTCGGAGTCCACCGACGTGGACGGACGCAATTTCCTGCGCGCCCATCCGTCGCTGCCGCTCTTCCTCGCCACCGCTGAAGACGACACCGATCCCGGCGTTTCCGACCTGATGCAATGGCTTTCGACGTTTTCAACTAACCCGCACACGAAATTCGTGCGCTACAAGACCGGCGGGCACGGCGTGGAGATGTTCGCCGCGCACCCGGAGCTTCCCGCAACGATTGTGGATTGGGTCGCGATCGCGGTGCGTTCACCCAAGGTCGCCGCGGCGAAAGCCTCGCCTAACGCGTCGGCGGAGACGCAATTTCTCGACGCGCTCGACCAGCCGGGTGCCGGGGCCAATGCCGCGCAGCTCTATGCCAAAGTCTCCGGCAAAAATCCGCATAGCGCGGCAGTGTCCGAGGTCGTCCTCAACCGCGTCGGCTATGAACATCTTCAGAATGGTGACAAAAAAGGCGCGATCGCCATTCTCGGGCTCAATGCCGGCCTGTACCCAAATTCACCCAACGTCTACGACAGCTTGGGAGACGCGTACCTTGCCGACGGGCAGAACGATTTGGCTCGGCAGAACGCGCAGAAAGCCATTGAGCTGCTGGCCCTCGACACCACCGACCCGGAAGATCGACGCAAGGCGATCCGCGACAGCGCGGAGCAGAAGCTGAAGCAGCTCAGCCAGCC
>CAZGFL010000108.1:0-25502 GCA_964524985.1 uncultured Acidobacteriaceae bacterium | reverse complement strand
TCGGCCGGGCGATCCGCGTGAATGGGCTGTATGACAAGAAAGGTGTGCTGCAAGCCGATTCGATTCAATGGGCCAAGAATTCGCCGGCAATGTGGCCTTCGGACAAATGACCGGGCGACGCATGGAACTTACAATGAGGGCCTACAATTGCTGGTCCAAATTCCTTCGCCCCGGCCATTTTCAGGGAATCAGCACTCACCTCTGAACGTCCAGTACCCGAGGCCGAAGTCTTATCATTCGCCGTAAGGCACCCAGATGTTTTTGATCTGGACGGAGTGGTCGAGAAACCAGCGGCCTTCGCCCTGCTTCGCGTCGAACCAGTTGACTGCGCGGCCTTCGTTGGTGAAGACCTGTTTGAGGTTCCCGATGGAACACGTTTTCGCCGACTCAGCAGCGGCGGCATCGGTGAAGGTCCAGATCGCGTCGATGTCGTCGTGTTCGGCGAGTGTCTTCAGGAGCTCGGCGGAGCGGCCAGTTACAATATTCACCACGCCGTCCGGCAAATCACTGGTTTCGAAAACCTGATACAAGTCGCCGGTGATGAGCGGATATTTCTCCGACGGAATCGCGACAACCGTGTTGCCCGTGCAAATCGCGGGCATTACCAGGGATAGGAATCCCAGGAGCGGCACGTCCGCAGGGCAGAGGATGCCTATTGTACCGACGGGCTCCTTCATCGCCAGGGTAACGTTGCGGAATGGCGGGTTGTGCACGGAGCCGTCATATTTGTCGGCCCACGCAGCGTAAGAAAAAATGCGCTCGATGCCCATGTGGACTTCCGCCTCCGCTAGCTTCTTGCCCACGACTTCGGCAAGACGCGCGGCGATTTCTTCAGCGCGCTGCGAAAGATTCTCGCCCATGTAATAAAGCACCTGCGCCCGATTGTGCGCCGTGGCCTTGCCCCAGCCTTCCGCTTTGCGCGCAGCTTCCACGGCGTTGCGAATATCCTTGCGGTTGCCGAGCGGGGCTTCGCCGAGCAGGCGAGCGTCTGCGGCAAGTACGGGCATGCTGTAACCGGAGTCTGGACGCGCCTGTTTGCCACCGATGAAAAGCTTCACGGTGCGGTCGATTGGCGGCGCAGCGGCACCCTCGAGCGGTTCTGAAGCCTGATCGATCGCCAATGGTGTCGTGTGAGCCGTCGGTGCGTTCTTGAACCAGGCCGGTTCGAGATATTCCAGCAAGCCTTCGCGGCCGCCTTCGCGGCCAAAGCCGCTTTCGCGGTAGCCGCCGAATCCGCAGGCAGCGTCGAAGAGGTTGGTACAGTTCACCCAGATTACACCTGCCTTGAGTTGCGCCGCGACGTGCAGGGAAACGTTGATGCTCTCGCTCCAGACACAGGCGGCCAGGCCGTAGACGGTGTTGTTGGCAAGCTCGACGGCTTCGCGCGGCGTGCGGAAAGTCATCGCGGCGAGTACCGGACCGAAGATTTCCTGTTGCGCGACGACGGAGCTTGGATGCACGTTGCTCAGGAGCGTCGGCGAAAAATATAAGCCGCGCGAAGGCACCGGAATCGACGGTTGCCAGCACGTGGCACCTTCCGCGACACCTTGGTCAACAAGCCGCTGGATGCGCTCGAGTTGCACGCGCGCGACGATCGCACCGATATCGATGGCCTTGTCGAGCGGCGGCCCGATGCGCAGCGTGTTCATGCGGTCCTGAATCTTGCCGATCAGTTTTTCGGCGATGCTCTCCTGCATCAGCAACCGTGACCCCGCGCAGCAGACCTGCCCTTGATTGAGCCAGATGCCGTCAACCAGGCCCTCAACGGCGCCGTCGAGATCCGCATCCTCAAAAATGATGAACGGCGACTTACCACCTAACTCGAGCGACAGCTTCTTGTGGCTTTGTGCTGTGGCCTTGCGAATGGCGCGGCCGACTTCAGTGGAACCGGTGAAGGCGATTTTGTCCACGTCGGGATGTTTGACGAGCGCTTCGCCGGTTGAGCCGTCGCCGGTGACGATATTCACGACGCCCGCGGGGAGCCGCGCTTCCTGGCAAATGTGCGCGAAGGCCAGCGCGGTCAGCGGGGTGAATTCCGCCGGCTTCAACACAACGGTGTTTCCGGCGGCCAGCGCGGGCGCGATTTTCCACGCCAGCATCAGCAACGGAAAATTCCATGGAATAATCTGTCCGATGACGCCGCAGGCGGTATAGTCGGGAAACTCCTGCTCGAGCAACTGCGCCCAGCCCGCGTGATGATAGAAATGCCGCGCCACAAGCGGAATATCGATGTCCCGGCTCTCGCGGATGGGCTTGCCGTTATCCAGCGTTTCGAGCACGGCGAGCCAGCGCGAATGCTTCTGCACTTGGCGGGCGAGCGCGTAAAGATATCGCGCGCGAACATGAGGCGTGAGCGCCTGCCAAGCCGGAAGTGCTGCTTGCGCGGCTTTAACGGCCGCGTCGATATCGGCTGCTGAGCCTTGCGCGACCGTCGCTAGTTTCTCGCCTGTGGAAGGATCGGCTGTGTCAAAGTACGTGCCGGCCGCTGCTGCCTGCCAGATGCCATTGATGAAATGACCGAAGCGGCGTTGGTGACGGTCGAGCCAGGCCAGCGCCTCGCGCGGGTCCTCCGGCGCGGGACCGTACTCCATGGTCATGAATTTTTCGACGATGCTCATTCGCCAAGCCTCGCTTTGTCAGTCATCGAACGAATGCGCTCCTACTCACGCAATTGGATGCCGGTAGTCCGCCGAATACCGTCCCGTGGCGTGGTGTTCGAGCTGGCGCTCGATATCGGCAAGCATGCCACTCGCGCCGAAGCGGAATAGCTCGGCCTTCATCCACGACGTGCCAAGTTCTTCTTTCATCAGCGCCAGCCAGTCGAGTGACTGCTTGGCGGTGCGAATGCCGCCCGCGGGCTTGAAGCCCGCGGCCATACCGGTTTCCAAGGCGTACTCGCGAATCGCGCGCGTCATTACCAGGCTCACCGGCAGCGTGGCGTTCACGGGTTCCTTGCCCGTCGAGGTCTTAATG
Organism: uncultured Acidobacteriaceae bacterium; assembly: GCA_964524985.1. Taxonomy (GTDB): domain Bacteria; phylum Acidobacteriota; class Terriglobia; order Acidiferrales; family UBA7541; genus Acidiferrum. The sequence goes on along the minus strand of CAZGFL010000108.1, from coordinate 22,529 downwards.
AAGTCGGCTCCCGCCATCATGGCGACGAAGCTGGCGCGCGCGACGTTGCGCAGCGTCAGCAGGTCGCCGGTGCCCAGGATTACTTTCAGGTGCGCCGGGCCGCAGGCATTTTTGAACGTGGCAATTTCGTCGTAAAGCGCCTGCCATTTTGCGCCGAAGACATGCGCGCGCGTGATCACGACGTCGATTTCGTCGGCGCCCGCCTCCACCGAGCGGCGAATTTCGTTTACGCGCTCGGCAAGCGGAGAAAGGCCGGCGGGGAAGCCGGTCGAAACCGCGGCCACGTGGATGCCCGAGCCTTCGACAGCGCGTCGCGCTGTTTCGACGAAAGTGTGATACACGCAAACGGCCGCGACCTTCACGTTGAGGCTTTCCACGCCGAGCTTTTGCACCAACTCTTGCTGCAGAGGCTGGCGCGCTTTGGCGCACAGGCGGCGCACGCGCTCATCCGTGTCATCGCCGGAAAGCGTGGTCAGGTCCATACAACTGATAGCGCGCAGCAGCCACGCCGCTTGCCAATCCTTTTTCACCGTGCGCCGGGTGACGAGCGTTTGCGCGCGCCGCTCAACCGCGCTTGTGTTTACGCGCACTGCGTCCAGCCAATCGAGATTCAGGGGAATGCCGCGATTGGGCTGGAGTTCGCGGCCCCCGTATTGCGCGATGGCGGTAAGGGAAGGAGAAATCGCGCCAGACGTGGAGAGTTGATTCGTCCTGGCGTCACGAGTGGTCGGCGCGTTTTCGCGAAAAGTCACGGGATTCTCGCTTGCAAATTGCCCGGGGAAGCTAATGTCATCTTATCACTTCGGCCAAGCCGGATCATCGCGTATGGAAATTCTGTCAATCCTCCTATTTTCTGGGGAATAGTGATGGAAATCCGGCTACGATGCAAAAACGTTCCGCAGCATGAACCACAGATTCGCCGGGCGCTCCGCGAGCCGCCGCACAAACCACGGATACCAGAACGTGCCATACGCGACGAGAACGATGGAAGTGCAGCCGTCCTGCGCCAGCCGGTCCTGCTCGGCGCGCTGGATTCCGTACAGCATTTGCACTTCGAATTCGGATTTTGCGAAACCTTGCTGCACGGCATGCTCCGAAAGCCGCCGGATCATTTGCACATCGTGTGTGCCGAACGCCGCCCGCACGCAAAGCTTATCCTTCTTGGCTTGCAGCAGCAGTTTCCCAAGCACGAAGTAGTTCTCATCCACATCCGCCTTGCGCGGAAAGGCGATATTTGCCGGCTCCATATACGCGCCTTTCACAAGCCGGATCGAAGGGTGAAGCGGGAGAAGCTTTGCTAGGTCATCTTTCGTCCGGTAAAGATAGGCTTGGAGGCAAAGGCCGACGTTGGGAAATTCAGCGAGGGCGCGGCGGTACAAATCGAGAGTGGGATCGACGTAATTGCTCGCTTCCATGTCGATCCAGACGATGGACTCCTTCGGGGCGCGGGCGATGATGGCTTTCAAATGCTCGAAACAAAGATCGGGAGAAAGATCGAGACCCAGCTGCGTGGGTTTTACGGAGACTTCCGTCTGCAGGCCTTTTTGCCGGATGCGGTTGAGGACTTCCAGGTAATGATCCGCAACCTGCTGCGCCTCCGCGCGGTCGCTGATGTTTTCACCGAGGTGCGTGAAAACGGTTCCAACTTTCTTGTTCCGCAGGGTTTGCGCGGCGGCGAGCGCGTCATCCAGGGTTTCGCCGGGCATGAAGCGCGAAACGCTTTTGCGGACAAACTGGTAGTGCGAAGCGTGGTCGCGCAGCCAGCGGTTCTGCGAGGCCGCAAGCAGAAGGGAGCGCATCAAGCTCATTCGGGAACGTCCTCTCCACGGAGATAAAAAGTGCGCTGCAAACTTCGCCGGCACTTCATCTTAATCCACTTCCCTGGAGGCCATTCTTCTTTTTGATGGGGAGCGCAATGCTAGCGGCCCTGCGAAAAAGTGGCCGACGGCAGGGCCAGCGCCTCTTTGAGCAGCGGCGCGGGATTGTGCCGGACGGAGGCGGCCTCAGCGCGACCGAGGCGCACCTCGCTTTCCGAGCGCGCACCGGTAATGGCCGTGAGCGCAGCCGCAGGAGCGTTGTGCCCCAGCTCCTCCGCGTGCAATAGGCACGCGAAGACCAGTTGCTCCGGCTGGTGGTACCGCCGCAGGAACTGTCCGTAATTCATCCAATCCGTTGCCGCTCCTAAAGGATCGGAAAGGGAAGCATCGATGGCCAATGCGCGCCGATAGGCATCTGCGGCCGCCGAGGCATTCCCGAATTTGTCGTCCAGGTCCGCCAAGTGCGCCAAGCCAAGGCTTTCCAGCGCCTTGTCGTTCGCACTTTGCGCGAAGCGAATCGCCGCATTGTAACCCGTCAGCGCCTCGTTCGAATGCTTGGCGGATGCGTCCGCATCCGCAACTTTCACCAGCGCGGCAATTACCGTCGACGCTTCCGCGCGATGGGCCTCCTGATGTGCCGAGACGATTTGCAGGTAGGCGCGATAGTGGCGGGCTGCCGCCTGCGCTTCGCCTCGCCGGTCCAGAGCCTGTGCCAGCAAAATCTGGGGTTGCGCCTGACTGGGATCCAAATCGACGGCGTGCCGCCAGCTATCCATCGCTTCCTCGCCATGTCCCAGCCACTGCGCGAGAAGCCCCGAGTTCACCAGCGCGTTTGTGTTGCTTGGCCAGCGCGCGAGGATCTTTTGATATTCCGTATAGGCGTCTTCAATATGACCGGCTTCGATCAATCCTCGCGCGTAGGCTTCCTGCTGGGAGAAGTTTCCGGGGTTGAGCGACGCCGCGCGTTGAAGAGCCGAGAGCGAGCCCTCGCGGTTTCCCGCAAGCGCCTCGGCGCGCGCCAACCGCACTTGGATCGAACTGTCGTGCGGATTCAATTTTGCGGCGCGCACCAAGGCAGGAAGATTCTGGCTGTCGCTCGACCAATAAAAATAGAGTTGGTCCATGGCCGCCCACGCCAAGAGTAACGCCACTGAACCGATCCGCAGGGCCCGCGCAGCGGGCGCAGGGCCGGTCAGCCATCGAGTGGCGGATTGGAGACTATCGCTGGTTTCCCACTCATCGATTGCTCGTTCACTGCCGGGTCGCAGCAGCAGCGCAGCCACGCGGGAATCGCGCAGCTTCCAAAGCGCTCCATCCAGTATGAAGTGATGGATATTCACGAGCGCCGTAAACGTCAGGAAACTGGCGGCGAAGTCAGCGTGAAACAGGCGGCTGGCGACCCAGGGCCCGGGGATGAACAGCGCGATGCCTCCGGCGACGAGAGTGAGAAGGTATCGTACAAAACTCCAGCGCACCTGACCCGCAGCCCGCGCTTCCCGCGCCTGATAGTAGCTGGTGATCCACAGATACTGCGCCGAATGGAGCACAGCGAGGATTCCGCTACTGTAGCGCGTCTGCGGAACTTCGCGCCCGCTGAAGATTTCAATCGCGGCTGGCAGGAGGAACCACAGGAATTGCGTGATGGCCAGCGTCAGCGGGGCCAGGGCCGCGCGGAACCCGCTTCGCCGCGCCATCGAAGCGAGCGCCCAGCCGCTGGCTCCCAGGAAAAACAGCGCCAGCACGCCGCGGGCGGGCAGCGTGAACTTTGCAGGCAATCCCAGGGAGACAATCATTGGGTCCGCCGATGACCCGGTGTGAAAACTCAGCATCAGCAACACAAACGACGCGATGAAGGAAAGATGAATCGCGTTGCGTTCCGCGGAGCTTGGTGCGACTCCGCTACGCCGTGCGAACATCATCAGCAAGCCGAAGTTTTGCCCCGTGTAGTGCCAGGGGCTCCAGCAGATATAAAGCGTAAAAATCCAGGGCAGCAACGGATACCAGAGATGCGCAAGCACCCCGGCCAGCCCCAGCAGCAGGGCAGTGTGCACGGTGAAGATGCGATATTTCTGAAACTCCGAATACGTGTGGTAGGCGCGGTAAACCGTGGCCATGAAGTGCGGATAGTTGAAGAGCAGCGCCAGAAAGTAAAACGCCACGGCCCAAGTTCGGGAGTATGCAGTGCTGGCGTAAAACGAAAGAAGAAGAAGCGGCGCGGACCACGCCCCGCAACCTGCTAGTAAGTCGATCCACGGGCCGTAAATCCACGGCGCACTTTTTGGAATCGAGGCGGAGGTCGACTCGGGCACGGTTGTTAGCGTGGATGCCATCTTTCCGAGAGTAGCGCAGAGATTTGGCGCGAATGAGTTGGGATCGCGCTTCGAATGTGGAATCGGTTACTTGGACTGTGGGCTGGCTATGAAATGCTCAAAGCGCGGAGCACAATTCCCGCGAGGGCTCCTCCGATGAGCGGGCCAATCACCGGGATGGGAGCATAGCCCCAATCGGAGCCGCCTTTGCCTGCGATCGGCAGAATCGCGTGCGCAATGCGGGGTCCGAGGTCGCGGGCAGGATTGATGGCGTAGCCGGTCGTCCCGCCAAGTGACAAACCAATTCCCCAAACCAGGCTCCCCACCAGGTACGGCCCAAGACCGCCGGCAAGGCCCGTGGCAGCGACGCTCTTGGAAAAAATCGCGCCCACTACAAAGACCAGCACAAACGTCCCAATGATTTCGCTGACGGTATTCGCAATGGTGTTGCGAATTGCCGGAGCCGTGCAGAAGCACGCTCGTTTTGTGGACGCGTCTGATGTTTCTTTCCAATGCGGAAAGTAGTGCAGCCAGACGAGCGCCGCGCCGACAATCGCGCCCAGAAGTTGCGCGACAAAGTAGGGCGCAAACTTTGCGAAATTTCCGGCACTCACCGCGAATCCCAAGGTCACCGCAGGATTCAGGTGGGCATCGCTACTTCCGCAAGCAATCGCAGTGAACACGCCAGCCATCACCGCGAGCGCCCATCCGGCGGTGATGACGATCCAGCCGCTGCCTTCCGCTTTCGAGCGCTTCAGGAGCACGGCGGCGACCACGCCATCTCCGAGCAAAATCAGAATCAGCGTGCCAAGAAATTCTCCAAGCAATGGAGAAGTCATTCGTGAAATTCCTCCCTCAGGATTCGGTCCAGTCAAACGAGCGCGTCACAGCCTTCTTCCATTGCCGGTAGAGCTGCTCCCGTTCGCTTTCGGCCAGGTGCGGTTGCCACGTGCGGTCTATGACCCACTTCGCTCGCAACTCATCGAGGCCGGCAAAGAACTTCACGGCGAGCCCGGCGGCATAAGCCGCGCCAAGCGCCGTGGTTTCCTGGATCACCGGGCGCACCACTTCGCGATTCAGAATGTCGGACTGAAATTGCATCAAGAGTTCGTTGCCCACCATGCCCCCGTCCACGCGCAGGTTCTGCAGCGCAATCCGCGAGTCCTTTTCCATGGCTTCTACCACTTCGCGCGTTTGAAATGCTGTTGCCTCCAGGACTGCGCGGGCCAGGTGCCCTTTGTTGGCGAAGCGCGTCAGGCCGGCAATCACGCCTCGCGCATTGGCTTTCCAGTACGGTGCGTAGAGGCCGGAAAACGCCGGGACGCAATAAACGCCGCCATTGTCGTTGACCGTACGAGCGAGGGCTTCCACATCCGAACTCTTCTCGATGATGCCCAGATTGTCGCGGAGCCATTGCACCAGCGCTCCGGTAATCGCCACGCTTCCCTCGAGCGCATAATTCGCGGGCGCATTCCCAAACTTATAAGCTACTGTCGTGAGCAATCCGAAGTTCGATGGCACGAGCTTCTCGCCGGTATTCATCAAAAGAAAGCAGCCCGTGCCGTAGGTATTTTTCACTTCGCCGGGGCGAAAGCACGCCTGGCCAACGAGCGCCGCCTGCTGGTCGCCCAAGTCACCGGCGATCGGCACGCCCGCAATGTCCGCGAGCTTGGCCTCGCCATAGACTTCGCTACTGGAGCGAACCTGCGGCAGCACGGCGCGCGGGATCGCGAATGCCGCCAGCAACTTTTCATCCCAATTCAGTGTTTGAAGATGTAGGAGTTGTGTGCGGCTGGCGTTCGTGGCGTCCGTCGCATGAACTCCGCCCTGCGGGCCTCCGGTAAGGTTCCAGAGGAGAAATGTGTCGATGTTTCCGAAGAGCAGCTCACCGGCGGCGGCTTTTTTGCGGGCATCTGGAACATTTTCGAGGAGCCAGCGCAGCTTCAGGCTGCTGAAGTATGTACTCAGCGGCAAGCCGGTTTGCGGGCGAAAACGATCTTGGCCGCCGGCGGCAGAAAAGTTTGTCACGTCATCGGCGACGCGAGTGTCTTGCCAGACGATGGCATTCGCCACGGGCTTGCCGGTCTTGCGCTCCCAAAGAATGGTTGTTTCGCGCTGATTGGTAATGCCAATGGCTGCCAGGTCGGAAGCGCGCAAACCGCGCATGGCAAGCGCCTCCGCAATGACTTCTTCGGTGCGGCGGAGGATTTCGAGCGGGTCGTGCTCCACCCAGCCCGGCCGCGGGAAAATCTGCTCGTGCTCCTTTTGCGCCACGGCCACAACGCGCGCGGCTTGGTCGAACACCATAAACCGCGTGCTGGTGGTGCCTTGATCGATTGCGCCGATAAAATTCTTCACGGGAAGGCCGCCTGATTGCCGCGCCGCAGCATACTACGCCTTGCCTCCGGATAGTGCTCGCATTTCCCAACGCAGGCGAGGTATTTGGGCCGCGCAACTTTTGTTCCACAAATGTGTACCTACTCTAGACCCAACACTGCATCTAATTAGGTGGAGGGAGAAGCGAAGGGAGTTAGCGCCATGAAAAGGAAAATGATGAAGGGCAGCCTCGCGCTGCTGTGGGTGGTGTTAGCCACCCTGCTGGTGTTCACGGCGACGAACGCGGTCGCATCATCGCCGGAGAATGTGACCCTGACTGTAACCGCCGTCGGAAAGAAAAGCACGATGGCCCCTGAGGTGAGCAAGAGCGACGTGGCGTATTTCCTGAATAAGGAACGCACACAGATCGCCGACTGGCGCCGCGGAGAAAAGCTGTATCTGGCGGTTCTGATTGATGATTCGCTGAATGCGACCGTTGCCAGCCAGTGGAAGGAATTGCAGGCTTTCTTCAACGCCCAGCCGGACACCACGTATATCGCGGTTTTCTACGCGCGCAATGGCTCAGCCATGCTCGCGCAGGATTTCACGAATGACCACGCGCTGGCCACCAAGGCTTTGCGCCTGCCGATTGGCGCCGCTGCAGCGACCAGTCCATATTTTGCGCTGCAAGACCTGATGAAGCGCTGGCCCTCTTCCATGGACCGTCGCTCCATTCTTCTCTTGTCTTCCGGAGTCGACTACATTCATGGCAACTTTCCGACAAGCCCCGATCTTCAGACCACGATCGAACTCGCCCAGAAGGAAAATGTGAATGTCTGGTCCATCTATTATCCCGATGCCGGCCGCCTGGGTCACCGGTTCTTTCTCGCGACCAAGGCGCAGTCGGATCTCACGCAGTTGGCTAATGAGACGGGAGCGACATCTTTTTACCTGGCAACTACTCCTCCCGTCACCTTCAAGCCGTACCTGGACGAGCTCAGCACTCGTCTCAGCAATCAGTATCTGCTGACGTTTCAGGGGAACGGCGGGGCAAAGGGCCGCTTCGAGCGGGTTCGCGTCGCCAGTGAACTCCCGAACACGGGATTCATGGCGGCCTCACAGACTTATTTGCCTGCTTCGAAGTAAACGCACGGAAGTCATTAAACGGTGGGAAGGGCGCGGACAGCGACGTCCGCGCTCTTCTTTTGTTATGGTCAGTCGTCCGCGCCGGTTAGGGCCGCTGCCCGCGTGGAATCCCGAATCACCAGTTCCGGATTCATTTTGTGCCGGGCAATACTCCAATCGCGTTTCTCCAGGCCAGCGTTGATGCCTTCCATCACGATATTGACGGCCATGTTCCCCATGGCCTCGAGCGGTTGCCGCACCGTGGTCAACGATGGAGCGGACAACGCGGAAAGTGGCACGTCATCAAATCCCACCACCGAACAGTGTTCGGGAACTTTCACTCCGGCTTTTGTCAGAGCACGAATCGCCCCAAGAGCGGTCAGATCATCGAACGCCATCAGCGCTGTAAACTTCTTCTTCCGCTGGAGCAATTCTTCCGTGAAGCGGTAGCCGCCTTCAAACCCGGAGTTGGGATCAAACTCGTCCGGCAGTTGTAATACCATCGACGAATCGATATCCAAACCCGCAGAATGCGCGAATTTCTGAATCCCTTTCCAGCGTGGTGCGCTGTCGATCAGCATTTTCGGGCCGCGGATAAAGGCAATGCGCCGGTGGCCGAGCTGATAGAGATGTTCGAGCGCCAGCCGGCCACCAGCTTCGTTGTCAACCATCACCGAGCTGACCGTATCGCCGGGAAGCTCCCAGCAAATGGTCGCCGCGGGAATATTCCGTTTGCTTACGTCGGCTAGCAATTGAATGTCCACGAAAAGCCAGTTGGCCACCACAATTAACGCCTCGACGTGGTGCTCGAGGAGCATCTCCAGATAACGTTCAAAGCGGTTTCTCTGATTGTGGGCGTCCGCAAAAATGGGAACATGCGAAGACTGATACAGTGCGTTCTCGATCCCGCGCAAGACCGGCGTGCAGTAGGGGTCCGTGATGTCAAAGAACATTACGCCGACGCTGTGGCTTCGCTTGCTGCGCAAAAAGCGCGCCATGGCGTTTGGCCGGTAGCCGAGTTTTCTGGCGGTATCTTCGATGCGTTTTTTGGTAGCCGGCGCGATATAGCGCGCGAGCGGCGCGTTGTTCAGGACGATAGAAACGGTTGCGGGCGAAAAGCCGCTGGACTTCGCAACGTCGCGCATGGTGACGGCTTGGCCCTTGCTGTTTTGCCGCTTCACTGGAACACGCTCCTCCGGGGGAATCATCATCCTTCCAGTTCCACCCCGGATGCAACGGTTGAGTTTTGCGGCTTGAGGCTCATTCGGGCGGGACCTCAAACGAGAGCTGTTCCCGAAAGCCGCGCGTTTTCCACACGCCGAACAGAATCCCTGCCACCATCCAGACGGTCCCCCACTTCAGGGCGCGCGCGCTGAGGTTCCACCACAGGCCGGCACAGACAAAAAATCCAACAACGGGCACGACAAAATTGAACACCGTGCGCTCGCGGCTTCTCAAGAAATAGTGCACGAACGAGGAGGCATTGACGCCCATGAATGCCAGCAGCGCGCCGTAATTCAGCAACTCGATGCCTTGCTCGTAAGTCATGCTAAAGGCGCCCAGCAGCACGATCAGGCCGATGAACAGCACGTTGTTCTGGGGAATACCGTGCTTGGCGTCGATTTTTCCGAAGAAGGATTTTGGCAGCGCGTTGCTCTTACCCATGCCGTAGAGCAGGCGAGCCGCGCCAATCTGCGCGCCCATGCCGGAGCCAAAGTTGGCTACCAGCAGCGTCGCCCCCACAATCGTGAAGAGCGGCGCCCACGCGCGGGCCGCGGCATAAACGTAGGCCGTATCCTGATTCGGGAACGGCTGAGAGGCCGGCCAGACCAACTGCGCTACATACACTTCGGAAGCGGAGAGCAGGCCCACCACCAGGCAGGTCAGGACCGTGGCCAGCATGATGTTTCGCCGGGGGTTTTCCGCTTCTTCGGAGAGCGTTGAAATCCCATCGAAGCCGATGTAGGTCAGCACCGCCAGGGATGTACAGCCGAACACATCTTTGAAGGTGAAAGTCTGCGGGTCGTAGAACGGCCGCGTGAAGAATCCCGGCTCCACGTGCGGATGGCCCAGGATGTAGCCAATGGTTTTCGCAAAGACGAGGACGACCACGCATCCCATCGCCGCGGCCAGAATGGTGTTGACGCGAGCGGAGGTCTTGATGCCTTGCAGGTTCAGCATGGTGAACACGACAGCAAAAAAAATCTTCCAGCCCCAATCAGGAACTGCCTTGGCAAATTCGTGGGCCTGACCCGCGCACCAAATCGTGCAGATCAGCGGGTTCACGATGTAATCCATCACCATGCTCCACCCGGTGACGTAGCCGGCTGCAGGATGGATTTCGCGCGCGACGTACGTGAAGGCCGAGCCGGCACTGGGATAGACGCTGGCCATTTTGCCGTAACCCACCGCAGTGGCCATCATCGCCACCATGGCGATGAGCACTGCCGTGACCACGTGCCCGCGCCCGCGGTCACTTAGGGCACCGAAGGCAGACATGGGCGCCACCGGTTGCAGCACTATGACGCCGTAGAGGATCAGGTCCCACAGCGTCAGCGTTCGCCTTAGACGCGGTCCGCCGTTTGTCGCGGGTTCGTTGCTCAAGCGGCTCTCCTTTCCCTGAGTGCGCTGCTTTCTGGATCGCCGGGATCTCTATTTAATCGTTTCAAGTCTGCCAATATTGCCCATTCTTCCGTTTTGGCGCAACAGCTAAAAGCCTTCCCCAGCCCTTGGCCTGTCCGTTCGTACAGGTCACGAAATCCACAGTAGGGTGTCGTTTATCTCACCCCGCCGTCAATCTGGCGGCAACGGCCCGCGGTCCTCCGTAGTCTAATCTATTAGAGCCACGCCAGCGGGCCATACGACGGACGGTATCGAACGCGACATGGGTCAACCTTCCCTCTCCAAAGCGCGGACACGCACGACAATCTTCTTGTCGCATGTAGGCGCATTTGTGTTTCTCATCCTTGCCGCGTTTTGGCTTCGCCGCATCACCCCTGAGCCCGACCCTCTTCTTCAGGGCTACCTCCAGGTCATCTGCGGGCTGCTGGCGTTTGTCTTTGCGGCACTTACCCTGGTTCGGTTCCAGGGCACGCAGGACCGCATTTCATTGATTCTGGGTGCTGGGTTTTTGCTTTCGGGAGCCGTTCTCACGGCTACCAGCGCGCTGTTCTTTCAGTTTCTGCCTGATGCGCCGCAGCGGCTCCTCTGGGCACCGGTTGCCTGGTGGCTCGGCCGCAGTGTTCTGGCGCTGCTGCTTCTTGTCGCACTTCTGGTGGAACATTTCATGCCGCGTTCCCGCCACCCGCGTCGTGAAATCGCTGGTGCTTTGGTCACGGTAATCGTCGCCAGCTACCTCATGGCGGCCTCGCTCCACGGCTTGCCGCCGGAAGTTTCTCACCACCCTAAGGCGTTCTTCCCCAGTCCCCACCAGCTGCTTCCCGGCGCGATCTTCCTGGTCAGCCTATTCTGGTTTCGCCGCCGCTTGTCTGTCGAGGATTCCGCCTTTGATCGCACCATGTACGCGGCGGTCTGGCTCAACGTGGCCGCCCAGTTGTCTGCGGCCCAGTCCGCCCGTTTGATGGACGCCCCTTTCGTTTTCGCTCAAGCCCTGATGGTTCTCGGTTATACGGTTGCACTCGGCGGAGCCCTTCTGGACAACGCGCGCCTCTTCGAGCGCGTCCGCCACATGGCTGTTAGCGACCCGCTGACCGGCCTCGCCAACTATCGCCGCCTCCTGGATGTCTTGGAAAACGAGACGGAGCGCACCGAGCGCACGGGCCGCCCCTTCGCGGTACTTCTGCTTGATCTGGATGGATTGAAGACCATCAACGATAGCTACGGCCATCTCGTTGGCAGCCGCGCCATCTGCCGGCTTGCTGACATTCTCCGAATTCACTGCCGCGCCATCGACACTGCTGCGCGCTATGGCGGCGATGAATTTGCCTTGGTTTTGCCGGAATCGCAGGAAGAGGAAGCCCACCGGGTTGCGGACCGCATTCGCCAAGTCATGGCCAATGACGATGAGCCGCCGCGCCTCTCTGCGAGTATCGGCATTTCCGTATATCGCGGAGGCGGCGAGCGCATCGAAAAGCTACTCTCTGAAGCCGACCAGCACCTCTACGCCGAGAAGGCCCGGCGTGCCAGACGCAACGCCGCAGCCATCAATCCCCGCGGCCGCACACCGAAAATCTGAATCCTGTACTGTAGAGACGCCGCGACGAAATCTCCTTGAGGCATTTATTTGTTCTTCAGAATCTCGCGCAGTTTGGCGGCAAACTCCGGATACTCTTGAGAAAAGGCATTCAGCAGGCTCTGCGCTTCGATTTCTCTCTTGCCGGCCGGCCACAAATTCAGGTCTTGGAGCGCCTCGTCGTATTCACCGCAAAACACACGCTGTGCCGTCCGTGACTCCAGCGCGCTGATGATGCTATCCACTTCCGGGTGTCCTTGCTCTCCCGCGTGCTCCAATTTCTTCAAATCCTCAGCTGTTACATCGCTCCTCTCGAACCGTGGATCCTTCGTTCCGCAGAAATCGGCCGTGTCGTCTGTCAGCTTGCCTTCCAGCACGCGGAAGACTTTTTCCGCAAACGGCCGGCTCGCCATGGAAGTGAAAAATCCTCCCGGCGCGCTGGCCCTTTCCCACATCACCATTTTCCCATCTTTGCCTTTCTCAAAGTCCACTTTGCCTTCCATGGGCATCTCAAAGAGTTTGTGCGGTCGCGGTGTAAGGGAATAGACAATGTATCCCCAGCAGCAATGGACTCCCCCGCCCGTATCCGTTCGGAACACGACCTCCGGCTTTCCATCTCCGTCGAAGTCTTCCCCTGTCAGCGTTTCATCAAATACCACGTTGAATCCATTTGTCCGAAACACCACTTTGCCTGCCTGGTTGTAGATCGCGCCCGTGCATTGATATTCGGTGTTTTCCGGGTGTGCCACGGGACCAAGAGAAATCTCATATCCATCCCAAAGCTTCTTTTTGTGCGGAGCGTTGCCTTCTTGACCCGCATAGCATGCAATCTCATTCTCGGGCTTTTGTGCGCGAACCGCTGGGGAAGGGATGGTGGCGAGAAGAAACAAAAAGGCGAGCCGATACATGATTGGGTTCTTTCTCCGCGCTCAGTACACCGCGCGGTTTTGCGTCGTTTCTTTAGTATCCAGCGAAAACCGCGGCTCCGCCTTCGCGCCATCCAGGAGTTGCCCGGCAAGATACTCGCCCACCGCAGGCCCATGCTTGAATCCGTGTCCCGACCCGCCGCCTGCAAACCACACGTTCTCCATTTCCGGATGCCGGTCGATCAGGAAGTCTCCGCTCGAGGTGTTTTCGTACTGGCAGATGCGGGTCTCCACGATGGGCGCGTTTCGTAGCGCGGGGAACCGCCGTGCCACATACTCCTTCACCGCTTTGGTCATCTTTGGAGTTACGATTCGCGATTGCGTATCCGGATCGACGCGCTTCCCGTGCTCGTCAAACGCGATCTTCAGCCCGCGGCCCTCGATGTCCGGCATCCCGTAAACCAAATCCTCCTGGAACAGCCACGTCGGCAGCGACGGCGGCGCAAAGCCCGTTTCTCCAGCGGGTATTCCGAAGAAGAAAACCTCCTGCCGCGACGGAAAGATGCGGGCGTCCAGCACATCCGGAAACACTTTCCCCAGCCACGCTCCGCACGCAAAAACATATTGCCCCGCAACGATACGTTCCCCCTGGCTCGTCGTGACATGCTCCACTGCTCCCGCTTCGCGCGGGTCCGCGACGCGGGCGCAGCGGTACTCCACACCCAGCCGCACGGCATCTTCGACCACTGCTGCCACCGCGCGCCGCGCCAGCAGCACGCCGCTGTGCGGCTCGAAAAGCCCTTTTTGGATGTTCTTGAATCCGATCTGTGGATAGCGCTTCTCCAACTCCGTGCGGTCGTATTCCTCGAAGGGGATGTCGCACCGCTTAAGCACCTCCGCCGTTTCCTTTAGCCGTCCGCCTTGTTTTCCTGCCATCCACAGCACGCCGGTCACGAGAAATAGCCGCTGCCGCACCGCTGCGGAGAGCTGCTTCCACTGAACGAGCGACCGCTGCGACCACCGCGTGTACAGCTCATCCGCTCCGTAGCCCATGCGAATGATGCGCGTCTCGCCCCCGGAACTGGCCCGGGAATGCCCCGGAGCGTACGCCTCCACCAGCACGACGCGCTTCCCGTGCTTCGCCAGGTGCCACGCGGTCCATGCGCCGAACACTCCTGCGCCGATCACCGCCACGTCAAACGTCTTCTGTCCGCTCATTTGTTGAAGGCCATCCCGCCCGCATCCTATCTCAACCCCTCACGCCGCGAAAATCCTTTCCATCCATCCTCCGCTCGCGTTACTATTCTTCGTTTTCCATTCGTATCTCGGAGGAATCTGTGAATCGCATTCGCCGTTTTTCCGCACTGTGCTTGGGAGTTGTGTTCCTTGTCCTCCTGATGAACTCTCCAGCGTCGGCCCAGCAGGTTGATCCCAAAACCTACGGCGGCATGCAGTGGCGGCTGATCGGCCCATTCCGCGGCGGCCGCGTCATCACGGTTACCGGTGTGCCCAGCCAGCCCAATACCTATTATTTCGGCGCAGTCTCCGGCGGCGTCTGGAAAACCACCGACGGCGGCATTACCTGGGACCCGATCTTTGACAAAGTAACCACGACTTCTTCGATTGGCGCAATTGCCGTGTCGGATTCTGATCCCAACGTGATTTACGCCGGCTCTGGCGAAGCCTGCATTCGCGGCAACATCTCCTTCGGCGATGGCGTCTACAAATCCGTTGATGCCGGGAAAACCTGGACCAACGTCGGCCTCAAGGACACGCGCCACATCGGCGCAGTCATTATTCACCCCACGAATCCCGATGTTGTTTTCGTCGCCGCTCTTGGCCACGCTTACGGCCCCAACACCGAGCGCGGCATCTTCCGCACGCGCGACGGCGGCAAGACCTGGGAAAAGGTCCTCTACCTCGACGACCGCACCGGCGGCATCGACGTCGTCTTCGATCCGCAAAATCCGCACATTCTCTTCGCCGCCATGTGGGAAGGCTGGCGCACTCCCTGGACTCTGAACAGCGGCGGCGCGAAGGACGGGCTCTACCGCTCCAGCGACGACGGCGCCACCTGGAAGCGCCTGGAAGGCGATGGCATTCCGGAAGGCCCGCTCGGGCGCATCAGCGTTTCCGTTTCGGGGGCCGACTCCAATGTCGTCTATGCGCTCATCGAAGCCAAAAAGGGCGGCCTCTACCGCAGCGATGATGGCGGGGCAAAATGGTCGCTCATCAACGACGATCACCGCTTCCGCCAGCGGGCCTGGTATTTCACGCACGTCTGGGCCGACACGAAAGACGCCAATCGCGTCTACATCGCCAACACCGGCCTGTATCGCTCCATCGACGGCGGCAAATCCTTTGAGCGCGTTCCCGCGCCGCACGGCGATCACCACGCTCTTTGGATCGACCCCAACAACCCCAATCGCCTCATCAACGGCAACGACGGCGGCGCAACCATTTCCGTTGACGGCGGCAAAAACTGGTCCACGCAAGGCAATCAGCCAACCGCGCAGTTCTACCACGTTGCCGCCGACAACGATTTTCTCTATCGCGTTTACGGCTCGCAGCAGGACAATTCTTCGATTGGCATCCGCACACGAAGCGACAACGGCTACATCGATCGTCCGGAATGGGAAGCCGTCGGCGGTGGCGAAAGCGGCTACATCGTCCCGGATCCGCGCGATTCCAGCATCGTCTACGCCGACGATGAAGGCCCCATCCTTACGCGCTTCGACCGCCGCATCAACCAGGCGCAAAGCATTCAGGAGTGGCCCGAGGATCCCAACGGCTACGCCGCCGCCACGCAAAAATACCGCTACACCTGGACCATGCCCATCGTCATCTCTTCCCACAATCCCGACGTCATCTACCACTCCTCGCAATACGTCTTTCGTTCAAACGATTCCGGCCGCAGTTGGACCACCATCAGCCCGGACCTCACGCGCAACGACAAGACCAAGCAGCAAGATTCCGGCGGCCCGCTCACCAAGGATCAGTACACCGTCGAATACTACGACACGATTTTTACGCTCGCGGAATCGCCAAAGCAGGAAGGCGTGCTCTGGGCCGGCACAGACGACGGCTTGATCCAACTGACGCGCGATGAAGGAAAATCCTGGACTAACGTTACGCCAAAAGAAGTCCCCGAATGGGCGATGATCAGCCTTGTCGAAGCTTCTCCCTTCGACGCGGGAACCGCCTACGCCGCCATTGACGCGCACAAGCTCGACAATTTCAAGCCCTACATTTTCAAGACCGCCGACTTTGGCAAGACGTGGACAAAGCTCGTCGCCGGTCTTCCCGACAATTCTTACGTTCACGCCGTCCGCGAAGATCCCAAGCGCAAAGGCCTGCTCTACGCCGGTACGGAAACCGGCGTCTGGGTTTCCTTCAACGACGGTGGGATCTGGCAGCCGCTCCAGCTCAATCTGCCCACCACGCCCATTCACGACCTGGTGATTCACGACGACGACCTCGCCGTCGCCACCCACGGTCGCTCCTTCTGGATCCTCGACGACCTCAGCCCGCTGCGCCAGGCCGCCGCTGGCATCGCCACCGAAGACGCGCATCTCTTCACTCCGCGCACCGCCTTCCGCACGCGGCTCGGCCACTTCAATCGCCGCCGCTATCCGATTGGCGAAAATCCGCCAAACGGCGCGATTCTCTATTACTACCTGAAAGAAGAGCCGAAAGAGCCGGCCAAGCTCGAACTTCTCGACGCGCAGGGCAAAGTCATCCGGGCATTCACGAGTGAAGAAAAGAAGAAAGAAGGCGCTCCGGAAGAGTGGGAGCGCGACGCGGAGGCCGAGCACATTCCGGCAAAAGCCGGCCTCAACCGCTTCGCTTGGGATTTGCGCTACGAAGTGCCGACGAAAATTCCACAGATCGTATACGACGCCGGCGATCCCATCGCACCGCTGGTGGTCGCGAGCACGTACCAGGTGCGCTTAACCGTTGCCGGAAAATCCCAAACCGCATCGTTTGAAGTGAAAATGGATCCGCGCGTGCAAACTTCCGCCGAGGACCTGCGCAAGCAGTTTGATTTGATGCTGAAATTGCGCGACCGCCAGGACGAACTGAACAAAACGGTTCTGGGAATTCGTGATCTTCGCGCGCAGCTACTTGCCTTGGAGAAGCGACTTGGCTCGGGCGATGATGCCAAGCCCATCGTTTCCGCTTCCGCCGACTTGCGCAAGAAAACCGCCGCCATCGAGGAAGAGCTTGTTCAGGTGAACGGCAAGTCGACCGAGGATTTCGCCAACTATCCGACTAAGCTCGAAAGCAAGTTTGCTTATCTGCAGAACGTCACGGACAGCGCCGATACCGCGCCCACCGCCGCTGAACTCGCTGTCTTTGCCGATCTCGACCAGCGCCTCGAAGCGCAGCTCGTCAAGTGGCGCGAAGTCCTGTCCAAGGACCTCGCCGCTCTCAACGAGACGACGCGAAGGAACAACGTGCCGCTCATCGCTCCCTCCACCCCCGCGGCCAAATAAGCCCGCCAGTGGAGCGGTCTGTCTTCCGTTGTAGGGGCACGATAAATCGTGTCCCTCTCCTTGCCGCATTTCGTAGCGTCGGCGTCTGGCCGGCGCTGTCTCTTTGCAGGGGCGCGCTTTAGCGTCCCACTTCTCTTTATCGCCCAAACGCCGCCGCAATCTTCTTCGCCCAGCGCGACAAGTGATTCAGTGACTCCGTATGCGTGGGGTCCAGGTGCAGCGGCGTAATCGACACGGCCCCGGCGAAAATCGCGGCGTAATCCGTGTCCGGCTCGACGTCCTTGTCGATTCTTTGTTCGAACAGCCAGAAGTAACTGCGCCCGCGCGGATCTTTTCCTTCGGTCAACTGGTTCCGCGTGATTTTTTGCGATTGCCGCGTGAATTTCACCGTGCCGTTCCACGGCTCCGGCACATTCACGTTGAGGAGCACCTGGTCGGGCAAGCCCTCTTTCAGAATCAATTCGGCGACGGCTCGCGCCACACGCGCGGAATTCTCAAACTGCGCTTCTTTCTTTTTCGAGCATAGCGACATCGCCACGGACGGAATGTGGTGCAGCGCGCCTTCCCGTGCCGCGCCCACGGTTCCCGAGTAGTAGGCGTTCTCGCCGAGGTTCGCGCCGTGATTGATTCCCGAAAGCACCAGGTCCGGCTTTTCCGGCAGCAGTTTGTGCAGCGCCACGATCACGCAATCTGCCGGCGTCCCGTCGATGGCCCATTCGTGCTCCGCGATCTGGTTGCATACGATGGGCTGCCGCAGCGTCAGCGATTGCGCCGTCCCGCTCTGTTCGCGGCTCGGCGCCACAATGCTGACCGTGGCGAAATCCGCCAGCGCCTTCGCCAGCGTCCGCAGTCCTTCCGCCTGATACCCATCATCATTCGTTAGAAGTATGTTCGGCATCTTCTGTCAGGCTCTCGAACTATTCCTTATCCGCCCAAGTCAAATTAAAGTAAGCGGGGCGAGGTGGTTCTAGTGCATCCTCGAACCAGCGAAAAGTGCGAACGCCTTCTGTGGCCTCACGCGCAAAGCGTTGGACATAATCCCCCCAAGTCTCATGTTTCTTCCGGTTGCAGCTGAAAACGTAGATTGCGGGACCAGCTTTTGTACTGATCGCTGTGCGAATGCCTCCCTCTTCAGGCAACCAGAGCTCAAATCCGAGAACTGCGTAGCCGTGGTTGGAGAACCAGTCTATGGCTGCGAGGCAATCCTTTTGTTCCCAAGCCGTTTCTTCGCCATTTACAAAGGCGACCGCCGCGAGCTGTTTGGGAAAATTTGCCGGGATTATTGTCTCCATCGATAAATCCACGCGTGTCCGTGTTGCTTGGTCTAACGGAGGAAATGGTCGGGACGGCGAGATTTGAACTCGCGACCTCACGCACCCCAAGCGTGCGCGCTACCAGGCTGCGCTACGTCCCGACCGGTGAGCTGACAACGATGCGGCGAAGAATCGAGAGGGCCGAACCGCGGTAGCATCTGCACCCTCAAGGCTATCACCGCGGTTCGAGAAGCGTCAAGAAAGCGCGCAGTGTATCGCGCAGATCCAGCAGCATCTTGCGGCTGAGCAACTGCGCCGCGCCATCGCCGCTGTGGTTCGCGCCACGGCCTTCCCAGTCGGCAGGCTCGCTGTTTCCGCGCAGGTGGCGCCGCGCCCCCGCGATGGTGAACCCTTCATCGTAGAGCAGCCGCTTGATGCGGAAGACCATGTCCACGTCTTCCTGGCGGTAGAGCCGGCGGCCGGCATCGTCCTTCACCGGCTCGAGCATGGGAAACTCCGTTTCCCAGTAACGCAACACGAACGGTTTCAAATCGGCCAGGCGGCTGACTTCGCCGATGCGGTAAAGCCGCTCCTGCGTGGCGGTTTTTGTGGCGGTGCCGTTGCCTGGCATCTCGGTTCCTGCCGGGAATCCTTCGTGCATCCAAGGATTCACTCAGGATAAAGGGGACGCCGCTATCGTAGCAGTTTGCCGCGCATTCCTGTAGGGGGTCGCACCACCACCGAACTGTCATCCCGACCCTCAAGCCGTGGTCTTCCACGGCTTGAGGCGGAGGGATCTGCTTTTTCCTGTCATTCCTTCAAACACAAACGATCACTCCTCTCCGCCGCCTGCTTCCCTCGCCCGTTTTTCCCGTTTCCGCAGCCGCTGCACGAACCGCACGGGAGCGCCGGTAAAATCGAACTTCGCGCGAAGCTGGTTCTCCAGGTACCGCTCGTAGCTGAAGTGCAGCGGCGCTTTCTGATTCGTGAAAAGTAGAAACGTCGGCGGCGCCGTTTTCGCTTGCGTGACGTAGTAAATACGCACGGGCCTGGCCTTCGGCGTGCTCCCGCGCTGAAGATCGACCTCGTCCTTCAGCCAGTTGTTCAGCGCCGGCGTTGGAATGTGGCGGCGGCGTGCGTCCGCGCATTGCTCGATCAGTGCGAAAAGCTTTTCAGCGCGCTCGCCGGTTTTTGCAGAGAGAAACACGATGGGTGCGTAGCTCAAAAATTTCAATTTCGCACGAATCATTTTTTCGTAGTCGTACATCAACAGGCCGGGATCGACGTGCCCCGCACCGCGATTTTTGCCGGAAACGTGCCTGGATTTTCCCTTGGCCGTGGCGGCGTCGCGTAAGGCCGCCTCGCGCGCAGCGGCCAGCGCGAGATCCCATTTGTTGATCACGATGACGACGGACCGTCCGGACTCTTCGGCATAACTGGCGATTTGCGCATCGCCCTGGGTGACGCCTTGTTCGCCATCCACGACCAGCAATGCCACGTCGCAGCGCTCCAGGCCGCGCCGCGCCATGACCACGCTGAGCTTTTCCGCCACGAGCGTGGTCTTGCCCTTGCGGCGAATCCCGGCGGTATCCACAAACCGGTAGTGGCGCCCGTCGCGCCTGAATTCCGTGTCCACGTTGTCCATGGTGGTACCGGGAATCGGGGAGACGATGGAGCGTTCTTCGCCGACCAGACGGTTCAGCAGGGTCGACTTCCCTACGTTTGGACGGCCAATAATGGCGACCTCGATGATGCTTGGTTCGGCCTCTTCGGCGGGCGGTTCCACGGGCGGGGCTAGCCCCGCCTCTACAACGGAAGGCGCGTGAGACGGCGGATAAGCCTGCGCGAGGGCGTAGTCGAGGAGATCGTCCACGCCTGTTCCGTGTTCCGCCGTAATCGGGAAAATGGGCACGCCAATGGAATGAAACGGCCCAGCGTTGATCTCTTGAGACGGTGAATCCACCTTGTTGACCGCAATCACGAACGGCTTCCCCGTCGATCTCAACAGCCGCGCGAGCTCCTCATCCAGGGGCGTAAGCCCTGCCTGGCTGTCGACGACCATAACCAGCAGTGCCGCTTTCTTGATGGCGACCTGCGCCTGGCGGAGAATCTCCTGGGGAATGAGCGCTTTGTCATCCGGAATGATTCCCCCGGTGTCGACCACTTCGAGCGAGCGGCCGAGCCATTCGGCTTTGCCATAGATGCGGTCGCGGGTAATCCCGGGTTCGTCGGTGACGATGGAACGCCGTGTGCCGGTCAGGCGGTTGAAAAGCGTGGACTTGCCCACGTTGGGCCGTCCGACAATCACCAGAGATGGCAGTCGCGCAGTCATGAATTTACTCAGTGGTGCAATCTTCCACTCTACCGCATCCATGCATTTGTCAGCCACCGCCTGGCCTACGCGATAAGATGGTGGCCTGAAGCGATGAGAAGAGGCGCGTGGCTCACGGTGAAGGATATGGCGGGACAGCGGTGTCCCCGGTGCCGCCTGGGTACGATCTTTCCGTACTCAATCTTCCGCGGGTGGCCCAAGATGCATGAGCGCTGCCCGGTTTGCGGCCTGCTGTTTGCCCGCGAACCGGGATATTTTCTGGGCGCGATGTATATCAGCTATATCCTCGGGATGGGAATCATCGCCGCGATGGCCGTGCTCCTGTGGGTAATTGCCGGTTGGGGTTTCACGAAGGTGACAATCGTAGCGGTCCTGTTTTTCCTTCCGCTGGTGCCTGCCGTGACGCTGCTCTCGCGCGTCCTATGGATCTATCTCGACCAAACCGTCGACCCTGAACAGATTCCCCGCTAGTCAGAAAAGCAGGGACGTGGCGAAGCCCAAACTCCAAGGCGGCTATAGTTTGCGAATCAGGAAAATAGATTGATCGTCGGCCTGCGCTCCGTGCCGCGCCACACTTTCTTGGACCGCGCGGCAAATCGCGTCAAGCGGCTCCTTCCCATGTTTCTGGAGCACTTCCTTGAGCCGCTTGATGCCGAATTCCTCGCCCGCAGCATTCGCGGCCTCCAGTAGTCCATCGGTGTAAAGCGCAAAGACGCTGCGCGCTTCTGGAATCATCTCGGAAGTAGAGAATTCAGTGGAAGGAAGAATGCCCAGCGGCATATTCGGTGATTCGAGCTCCGTCACTTCCGCTGTGCGCGCGGAATACTGCAGAATTGCTGGATGCCCGGCCAGGCCCACACGCAAGCGGCCGCCGCTGAACCCAACAAAACAAAACGTGATAAACATGTCCGGCTTTTTCAGAGGATAAAGCACTTCGTTCAGCCGCGGCATCAAATGCACGCTGTCATCGCCGGAACTCAGGAGCATTCGCGACGCGCTCTTCGTCATGCCCATAACCAGGCCGGGAGCCACGCCGTGTCCCGAAACATCGGCCACATAGGCCACCCAGGACTCTCCGGTTGCGGCCAGATCGATCAGGTCTCCGCCGACTTCGCCGCTGGCGGAGGACTGTCCATAGAACTCATACCCGCCCATCTTCTCGTCGATCGCGGGAACGAGCACGTGATGAATTTCCTGGGCCAGAGCGATTTCCGCGTGCGCGCGGAAATAGCGGCGGCCCTCGGTGATGGATGCATAAACGAAACACGAGTAGCCCAGAAAAGTCGCCACAATAATGCCGAGAGCCTCCGACGACAATCGAGATTCCACGCGCCCGATGTCTGCCATTTCCATGTGTGTGGGACGCGGCGAGGAAGGCAACCAATGCGCCATTGCTCCCATGGCGAGGAAATGCACAATGAACAATGGCACGATCACTTTCCAGGATTTTCCGCGCAGAAGAAAGCCAGCGGTGGCATAGCCAATCGAAAAAGTGCTGGTTAGCAGGACACTGAGCACGAGGCGAAAGACGGGCTGCCGGCCCAACTCAGACATATCCGAGGCCAGTCCGAAGGTGCCGAATAGCAAAAAGACACCAAGCAGAAAAATGAACAGGGACCTTCGAGGAACAGTGCCGAGGAACCCTTTTCTTAAGTTCATAGGCTGAATACCTGGTTGAGCGAGCCGCTACTATAGCTCAAACGCGAGTAAGAGAAGTGCGCTACAGTGAGGAGAGGCTGGGGGAGCGAAGATGAAGAGACTCCTGGGATTGGCAGTGATGGCCGCTTTGTTTGCCGCGCAAAAACCCACGATTCCACGGCCAG
>CAZGFL010000107.1:0-63935 GCA_964524985.1 uncultured Acidobacteriaceae bacterium | reverse complement strand
GCCCCAGTCGTTCATCTCGCGCTCGATACACCTCACCCATTCCACCCGAGCCGAGCGGCGCGACGATCTCGTAGGGTCCTAACTTTGTGCCAGCGGAAAGTGCCATGTTGCGCAGAATTATACAGGTTTAGAAGGCACGGCAGGATGATGGATGCACGCTAACCTCAACTCGGTAAAGTCCGAAATTTTCAGAACGGGTCAGAAAAGTCGCCAGGTTTATGAGTCCGCTGCTCTAACCGCTGAGCTACGGGCCCTGCCTGCCTCATTATTACACGCAAAGGCCCCGGACTCACGGCCTGTGTCACCCTGCAAGGCCAGGCGAACGAGCTGGCATCACTTCGTTTGGCCGAGCAGTTTGCGGACGAACGCCGGGGCTTTGCCTTCCTCTTCGTGTTTGAAGTAAACATAGACGTCCACGCCTTGCGCCGTCCAGGTATCAAAACGCTTCCTCCAGGCGGCCAATTCCTTCGAAGTGTACTCCTCGCGGCGCAGCCGCATGTACGTGAAATCTGCGGTGAGCATCTCAGGAGCAATCTGTTCGTCCGTTTCCGCAATGCAAAGCGCGGTCTGGTTCTGGCGCAGGATCTCGTACGTTTCCTCCGTGTACCAGGAGGCGTGGCGGACTTCAAACGCGAATCGGTAGGCCGTTGGACGAAGGGCGAGAAACTCCTTGAGCAGCGCATGGTCACATTTGAAATTCGGCGGAAGCTGGATGAGGATCGGGCCGAGGTGCTCGCCTTCTACAAGGACACCGGCAACTTCCAGAAAGCGCTTCAAAGTGCTTTCGCAATTGCGCAGTCTCTTGATGTGCGTGATTTGCTGGTTGGCCTTCAATGCAAACTGAAATCCCGGCGGCACTTGCTGCGCCCACTGCAAGAACAGATTCTCCGTCGGCATTCGATAAAACGTATTGTTGATCTCCACCGTTGCGAATTGCTTCGCGTAGAAACTCAACATTTCTTTGTCGGGGCACTTTTCGGGATAGAAGCTGCCCTTCCATTGCTTGTACGAATAGCCCGAAGTGCCGACGCGAAGCTTACCGGGGTCAGGAATGGCCCACCTCCGTGCCAGGGAATTTAATCACACTTCCTCACTTCTTCGAACGATGGAAAGCATCGGATCCGAGGAGTTCGACCGCCTTTTCGATCCGCTGGCGGCTCTTCCAGAAGTCGGCCCAGAGGTCACCGTCTTTCTCAATGCGGGCCAGGATGTTCTTGATGTTGAGCCTCTCCGGCTTCAAGGTTGTTCGCAGTTCGCGCGGCGACACCGGCGCAGACACCGGCGCATGCGGAAACGCGCGCACCACATACGGCGCTGCGAGCGGACGACCCGTGGCGTTCTGATGCACGTCGATCAGAACGCGTCCCGCCGGCCTTTTCGCCACGGTCCGCTCGTTGGTCACCAGGTCCGGGTGCTGTGCCGACACAAAGCGCGCGATAATTTCCGCGAACGTGCGCAGCTCGGCATAGCTGTATTCTGGCTCCACGGGAAGATAAATGTGAAATCCCGTCGCGCCGGAAGTTTTCAGGAACGCTTTCAGCTTTAGCTCGTCGAGTTTTTCCTTCAGCGCGCGCGCGACCGCGACGACCGTCGAAAAGTCCGTCCCGTCCGACGGATCCAAGTCAAAGAAGAAATAGTCTGGATGCTCGAGGTCCCCCGCGCGGCTGGACCATGGATTGTGGTCGATGCATCCCAGATTCGTCAGAAACAACAACGACGCCAGATCATTGGCGATGACGTAACGGATTTCCTCGCCGCCGCGCCCGTCCGAAGCGATCGCCACGGTGCTCAACCACTCCGGAATGCCCTCGCGCACGTCCTTCTGAAAAAACGCCTGGCCTTGGATCCCGTCCGGATACCGCCGCAGCACGAGCGGCCGGTCCTTCAGGAAAGGCTGCAAGTACGGCGCAATGCGATAGTAATACGCGATCAAATCGCGCTTCGTGTAGCCCGACTCCGGGAAGTACACCTTGTTGAGATTGGTGAAATGGACGCGCTTCCCGTCAAGCACGATGGTTGCTTTTTCCAGCTTTCCGCCAAAAAGCTCGCGCTCGATCTGCGCTTTCGTCGCCAGCACGGTTCCCGCCGTTTCCGGCGCGCGCACCACCGTCGCCGCCACCGGAACCTCTACTTCGCTTTCCCAACGGCAATTCTCGGGCTGCGCTTCGGCGTTCAAGCCGACAAAAACCGGATGCCGCAGCCGCTGCTCTTGCGTCCAGCCTCCGTACTTCACCCGCGCTACCAGATTCGGCGAAACCCAGTGTGCTTTTTCGTTGGTGTCCGGCACCGCCGCGAACGGACACACATCCACCGCACGATCGCCCATCTCCTTCGCAATCGCTTTGTACGTCTTCCCTTCGAACCCGCTTCCCACGTGCCCAATGCACTGCAACGTTTTCCCGCGGTACAGCCCCAGGAGCAGCGACCCGAACGGCAGCCCCGGCGTACGCGCTTCCGTCCAACCTCCAATGACAGCCTCGAGATTGTTCGTGTGCTTGAGCTTGAGCCAGCTCTGGCTGCGCGTTCCCGCATACAGGCTGTCCGCGCGCTTCGCGATGATGCCTTCTAGCCCCTTCTGGCTCACTAGTTCGAACAGCTCTTTGCCGTGCTCGCGCTGATGATCCGAGAAGCGTACTCTGTCCGACGCGTGCAGCACGCGCCGCAACAATTCCTTGCGCTCGACAAGCGGCGCCTCGCGCAAGTCGTACCCGTCGCAGTACAGCAGGTCGAAGAGATAGTACGTCGCCGGCGTGCTGGCCACCAGTTGCGGCGACGGCGCGCGGTTGTGCATGCGTTCCTGCAGCCGCTCGAAGTTGCTGTGCCCTTGCTCGTCGAGCGCCACAATTTCACCGTCGAGAATCGCGTTCCTCGCGGCGAGCATTTGCGGCAGGTTGGCCAACTCCGGATATTGCTTCGTGACGTCGAGAGCGTTGCGCGACCGCAGCTTCAGCGTCCCATCGACAATCCACGCCAGTGCACGCACGCCATCCCACTTGATCTCAAACAGCCAGTCGGGATCAGAAAACGGCTTCTCAACGAGCGTTGCGAGCATCGGCTCGGCCTTGCCTGGCATAGCGGCCTTGCGCCCGCCCTGCAACTCCGAGGCGCGGATCGGGCTGGGCGCGCGCTTAGGCGGCAGCTCTTCCTTAATCTCGGCCAGCGTGCGTCCCGTGAGCACCGACCCATCGTGTTCCTCGAGGTCCCACTGCGCATCTTCCGCCGCGTCCTTGTGCTTGATCATCAGCCATTCGTTGCCCTTCTCGCTTTGCTTCAGTTTGACGAGCACGAAGCTGCCTTTGAGTTTTTCGCCGTTGAGATCGAATTTGATCTCGCCTTTGTCGATTTGCCGCGAGGCATTCTGGTCGCCAATGACCGTGAACGTGCCGCGGTCCCACACCATCACCGTCCCCGCACCGTAGTTGCCTTCGGGGATTTTCCCTTCGAACCCGCCGTATTCGAGCGGATGATCTTCCGTTTGTACCGCCAGCCGTTTGTCCGCGGAGTTCAGCGACGGCCCTTTGGGCACAGCCCAGGATTTCAGCGTTCCGTCAATCGCCAGCCGGAAATCGTAGTGCAGTCGCGTCGCGGAATGCTTCTGCACCACGAACGTATCCCCATACTCATCCGCAGGCCGTACCGTCAGCTGCAGGTTCGGCTTCGGCTTGCGCTTGTCTGCCGTGGCAGACACGCCTGCCTTGGCAGGCAGGCCTGGCGTCTCGGGCCTGTTCCGACTCGGCTCAGGCTCGCCCGATGGCTCCGGCGTCCGGTCGAACCGCCTCTTTCGCCGGTATTCCTGCAGCTTGTCCATCCCGGCATTCTACCTAAGCCCGCCTGCCCTGGCAGACTTGCCCACAATAATTTGCAAGACCGCGCGCCCCTTGCTTCCTGGAGCACCAAGCCCTGACTTTTCTTGCATCTTCGCGGAACGCCCACTACTCTTATAACTTCACGACTAGCCTCTAAACGGCAGGCAAAGGAGCTACCGCATGGCTACCACTGTCTGGAAGGGTCACCTCACCTTCGGCCTGATCTCCATTCCCGTGCGGCTGTTTTCCGCGGCGCGCGGCGAGCGCATCAGTTTCAACCAGCTCCACGAAAAGTGCCATTCGCGGCTCAAGCAGCCGCTTTTCTGCCCGACCTGCAATCGCATGGTGGAGCGCTCGGAAATCATCAAGGGCTACGAGTACGAAAAAGATCAGTACGTACTCTTCAGCGAAGAGGAGCTCGACAAGGTCCAGCCGCCTTCCGCGCGCACCATGGAAATCCTCGAATTCGTCAAGCTCCAGGAAGTCGATCCGCTCTATTTCGATTCCTCCTATTACGTCACGCCGGAAGACGCTGGGCTGAAGGCTTACCAGTTGCTCCTCAAAGCCATGGAAGAGTCCGGCTACGCGGCCATCGCCAAAGTCGCCATGCACCAGCGTGAGCACATCGTCATCGTGCGTCCGCAATCGAAGGGCATGGCGCTGCACACGATGTTCTACTCCAGCGAAATTCGTGCCGCCGAAACCGCGCCGCTCGACAAAATTGAGCTGAAGGAACCGGAGAGAAAGCTGGCGCAACAGCTCATCGAGAGCCTGGCCGCGCCGTTCGATCCGTCCAAGTACAAAGATGAATACCAGGAGAGCCTGCGCGCGATGATTGCCGCAAAACTCAAGGGGCAGGAGGTCACCGCCGTCGCGCAGCCGCAGCTCGCGCCGGTAATCGATCTGATGGAAGCACTCAAGAAGAGCCTTGCCGAAAAGCAGACCGCCGCCAGCGTGCTCAAGAAACCACCAGCCCGAGCTGTCCCCGAAATCGTTCCCGCGCAAAAGAAGGCAGGCAAAAAATCCGCCGGATGAGTTAGTCTTTCTGCATGGGCACCACCGACCGGTTCAGCCGCGGCGAGGTCCAGCGCATTCTTGACGTCACCGAAAAGCAGCTGGACTACTGGGAGCGCCTGCGCATCGTTTCGCCGCGCAAAGGCAAAGGCGAAAAGTTCTACGACTTCGGGGACTTGATCGGCCTTCGCACCGCCAAACAACTCATTGAAAACGGAGTGCCCGCAAACCGTTTGCGCCGTTCCCTCGCCGCGCTTCGTCAGCAGCTTTCCGAAGTGCACGCCCCGCTCTCCGAGCTCCGCGTCTTCTCGAGCGGCGGAGAAATCGTCGTCGAGCAGAAAGGCGCGCGCCTCGAGCCGCTTTCCGGCCAGTTCGTGATGAACTTCGAAACCGCCGAACTTAACGACAAAGTCCACGTGATGCCGGAGCGGAGCGTCGAGGATTGGATGACGCTGGCGCAACAGTGCGAGGAAGATCGCGAAACCTGGGCTGAAGCCATCGACGCCTACGAGCATGCACTACGCCTCGATCCCGAGCGCGTCGATGCGCTCGTCAATCTCGGAACGCTGCTCTACGACCGCGGCGACCTGGCCAAAGCGGTCGACTCGTTCCGCCGGGCCGTCACGCTCGAGCCCGCCAACGCCCTGGCGCAATTCAACCTCGGCAGCGTCCTCGAAGAAATCGGTGAGCTCGAGCCGGCGCGCAATCACCTGCGCCGTGCTGTTTCTCTCGACCCCAGCTATTCGGACGCGCACTACAATCTCGCCTTCGTCTGCGAAAAGCTTGGAGCGCTCGGCGAAGCCCGCCGCCACTGGCAGCGCTACGTCGAACTCGACCCCGCCAGCCCCTGGTGCGCCTACGCCCGCCAGCGGCTCTCGCAGCAGATAAAGTAGTCGCAGCTCGCGTTCTAAATTCTTTCTAAAACTCCTCGAACCCAGCAGGTATAGCGCTTCCCCTCAGGGCGCTGGTTTCTCCTCTTGCTCACGCGGAACCCCGTGCGGCGTCTATCGCAGCAAGGCGTGGAGCCGGCGGGGTTTCTCCAGGGACGGCTATGCCTCAACTGCGAAAAGGGGATGGTGTACTCATGCGCAAAGCATTCCAGTGTGTTGCGGGCCTTTTGTTGGGATTTGGCATAGCGGGAACCACGGAAGCGCAATTCAAAAACGGGAGCCAGCCGACGGAATTGAACATCCCACGCGTCAGCCAGCGCGCCACGGTGACGCAGCGTATCGGCCTGACCGACGTTGCGATTACTTACCACCGGCCCGCCGTCGGCGGCCGCGAGATTTGGGGAAAGATCGTACCGTACGGAAAAGTCTGGCGCGCCGGGGCCAATGAGAACACCACGATTACCTTCGCCGACGACGTTTCTGTGGAAGGCAAGCCTCTCGCCGCAGGAACGTACGGTCTGCATACGATTCCCGACAAGGATCAATGGACGATCATTTTCTCGAAGAACTCGACTTCGTGGGGCAGCTTCAGCTACGACGAAAAGGAAGACGCGCTGCGCGTCACTGTGAAGCCGCAGCCCGCGGATTTCCGTGAATACGTGACGTACACGTTTGAAGAGGTGAAGCCGGATTCGGCGGCCGCGACGCTGCGTTGGGAAAAGCTGGCTGTGCCCTTCCACGTTTCCGTTGACATAAAGGCCGTGGTCCTGCGCAGCATCAAGAACGAGCTTCGCAGCGTCGGCGGATTCACCTGGGCGGGCTACGACGAAGCGGCGCAATGGTGCCTGGACAACAACTACGAGCTGGAACAGGCGCTGAAGTGGGAAGACACTTCGATCCAGAATGAAGACCGCTTCGAAAATTGGGAAACGAAGTCGCGGATTTACGATGCCATGGGGCGCAAAGACGAATCGGCCAAAGCTTTGTCCACGGCGCTCGACAAAGCAACTCCGATTCAGCTTTACGTTTATGCGCGAACCTTTCAGCGGCAGGGGAATGCCAAGCGCGCCTTCGAGCTGTATCCGCAGGTTCCCAAGAAGGATCCCAACCACTGGGTGAGCCATCTGGCGCTGGCGCGCATCGACTCCAACAAAGGCGATTTTCCCGCAGCAGCCAAAGAGATGACGCAGGCCATCAGCGGCGCACCGGACCCGACCAAGCCGTTCCTCGAGCCGCTCCTGAAGCGCCTCGAAGCCAAGGACGACATCAACAAGTAGCCGGACACGTGATCGGTGATCAGTCACCTGTGACCGCGCCCAAACACGCTGCGAGCCTTCGCAGCCCCACCCTCTGGGCCAGTATCTTCCTCTTTGTAGAGGCGACTTTACGTCGCCATTCCTCTTGTCCATGCTTGTAGCGCGGGGCGCAAGCCCCGCGGCTTTCTCTGTCTTGCAGAGGCGCGCTAGATCGTGCGCTTCTTGTGGCACAGGCACTCATGCCCTGTGCGCTTTTCTCCCTCGAATTTCGTTCTTCGTTCTTTCGTCGGCGTGCGCCGCCTGTATCCTGGCGACAAATCCGGCATCTAATTTCTCCAGCCAAGCACCCGCTCCATGCGGGCTTTGGCCGGAAAGGCCCGTGGCGCCATGAAACTCATCTCCGTCAACGTCGGCCTCCCGCGCGAAGTCCCTTGGCATGACACCGTGGTCACGACCGGCATCTACAAGCAACCGGTCTCGGGCCGCGTTGCTCTTCGCAAGCTGAATCTCGATGGCGACCGTCAAGCCGACCTCAGGGCTCACGGCGGCGAATACAAAGCGGTTTACTGCTATCCCGTCGAACACTATGCGTTCTGGAGGAAGGAACTGCCCGGCCGCGATCTTCCGTTCGCCGTTTTCGGAGAAAACTTCACCACCGAAGGTTTGCTGGAAAATTCCGTGCATCTCGGCGACCGCTTTGCTGTTGGCTCCGCCGAAGTGGTCGTCACGCAGCCTCGCTTGCCTTGCTACAAACTGGGCGTCCGCTTTGCGTCCGACGAAATGGTAAAGCGCTTTCTTGCGGCCGCGCGCACCGGTTTCTACCTGGCGGTCACGCGCGAAGGCGAAGTCGGCGCCGGCGATGAAATCAAGCTGCTTTCTCGCGATCCCAGCGCCGTCCCGGTTTCCGAAATCACTCGCCTTTTCGTCGCCAACCCCGCGGCCCGTGGAGAATCTTTTCGCGACGCCGATGCCGCTGTCGTTCATCGCGCTCTCCAGGTGGAGGCCTTCCCTGAAAGCTGGAAGTCCTACCTTCGCGACCGCCTGCCCAAGGTCAACGCCTAACCTCGGTCGGTGTAACGTCCTTCGCTCTTCCCTTTGCCATCCCGAGCGAAGCGAGGGATCGCGGCTAGACCTAAACACAGGCACGGTCACTGTGAACAACGCGATTTGTGCCCTTCTGCCTTTCTCTCGCCGCCTGACGCAACCTGTCACGAACGCGGCGGGAGCATAATACCGACAGGCAGATGCATCCGACTCCTGGAGGGAGATCTGTGACTGTCATCGACTGGCTCCTTGATTCGGACCCGTCGATCCGCTGGCAAGTGATGCGGGACCTGACCGGTGCGCCGGTGGAGGAGGTTGCGGCCGAGCGCGCGCGGGTCGCCACTGAGGGCCAAGGGGCGCGGCTGCTCGCGCTCCAGGCGGACGACGGCCGGTGGGGTGGCGCGGCATGGAACCGCGGGTGGAACTCCACGATGCACGTCCTCATGTTGCTGCGGGACCTGGGTCTGGATCCTGCGAGCGACCAGGCACGCCGGGCGCTCGGCTTCGTCCGTGACCGCGTGACGTGGCTGGGATGTGGCCCGCAAGAATGCGACGGCAATGCCTTCTTTGCAGGCGAGGTAGAGCCGTGCATCAACGGGCAGGTCGCGGCCGTCGGCGCTTATTTCGCGCAGGACGTCCGGGGCATCGTCGACCGGCTGCTCCGCGAGCAACTGTCCGACGGCGGCTGGAACTGCGAGGCTCCGAACCGCTCGAATCGGTCGTCGTTCAACACCACCATCTGCGTGCTGGAGGCTCTGCTCGAGTACGAACGGGCGCGCGGAGCGACCCCGAAGGTGGCCGAGGCCCGTCTCCGCGCGCAGGAGTACCTCCTTGAGCGCCGACTCTTCCGGCGGCGGTCCACCGGCGAGGTGATCGAGCGAGATCGCAAAGGCGGCGCAGCGTGGACGCACTTCACTTTCCCGACGTGGTGGCACTACGACGTGCTGCGCGGCCTCGACTATCTGCGCGGCGCTGGCGTCACCCCCGACGAACGGGTGGCCGAGGCGATCGAGCTGGTCGCGTCGAAGCCCGACGGCGATGGGCGGTGGCCGCTCGAGACGCGATATCCGGGCGTGATGCTGGTCGAGACGGACGAGGGTGCGGGGCGGCCGAGCCGGTGGAACACCTTGCGCGCCCTCCGCGTGCTCCGCTGGTACAACGAGGCCGATGCGAGATCCTGAATTGCATGGCCTGTTGGGTAACGGTTGTCGTAGCCGCCGGAGCAAAGCAGTAAGGATATTTCTTTGTGCCTGGTTTGTCGTGCCTGCTTGTGAAGCAACTTGTAGCTACGCTTTTCGGGCGAGCATCGAACGAAGCAGCTTCAAGGAGGAAAAGAATGTACCGCGTCCGCCAGGAAGAGTTGCCGTTTGTCGGGAGCTCACACGAATTTGTCGGGACTGAGCAGGGAGACGTGGGCGTCAGCGTGTTTTTGTTCAGCGGGCCGCCGGGCAAGGGGCCCGGGCCGCATCGACATCCCTACGATGAGATCCAGTTTGTCCGGGAAGGCCGCGGAGAATGGACCGTGAACGGAGAGACGTTTGAAGGGGGCGCAGGGGACATTTTCGTCATCAAGGCCGGCGAGATTCACAGCTTCAAAGCCATCGGGGATGGCCCGCTGGTTCAAGTGGACGTTCATCTGAGCCCGAAATTCATACAGGAGAATTTGGGCTGGTAGCAATCTTGCCCTGTTTCCACGCTGCTGAATTCAGAGAGAGTTTCTTGCGTAACAGATTGAAAAGAAAGGCTATTACTTTAGAAGCAGCACCATGCACTTGCACTCACACAGCACAATTGACTTGTAGCTATTCGGCATTATATACTTGTATTCGCCCTCCACAATAAACTTGGAATGACCCCACAAGGGATAGGAGGCCTTCTATGCCCCTGCCAAACGAAAAGCTGGCGGAATCCCTGGAAGTGCTCGAGGAACTCCAGCAAAGCAATCGGCGTGTGTTCCGTTCCGACGACCTGAGCCGCGTCCATCGCGAACGCTTGCTGGAGAACGGCTTCCTGCAGGAGGTAATGAAGGGTTGGCTGATCTCCTCAAGCCCCGATGCGCAGCCCGGCGAGAGCACGCCTTGGCATGCTTCGTTCTGGGAATTCTGCGCGCGCTACTGTGACGAACGCTTTGGGGAACAATGGCACCTCTCGCCAGAGCAGTCTGTTTTTTTGCACGGCGAGCGAACGGTGATCCCAGACCAACTGGTCGTGCACAGCCCGAAGGCCACGAACAACGATATCAAGCTCTTGTTCGGGACAACGCTCTACGACCTGAAGGTGGCGGAAATGCCCGCGAGCGCGGCCCTCATGGTGAGGGAGGGGTTGCGTCTGTTCACGCCGGCGGCGGCGTTGGTACGCGTCCCGGAATCCTTTTTTCAGTTGTATCCCCTTGAAGCGCAAGTGGTGATGGCGAGCCTCGTTGACGCTTCCGACCTGTTGCGGTTGCTCTTGAACGGCGGTCATTCCGCCAAGGCCGGTTATCTCGCCAAAGCCTTCCGGCAAACCGGGCGCGCCGATCTTGCGGATGAGATTCTCCGCGCGATGAAAGGCGCCGGATACGATGTGCGAGAGAGCAGTCCATTTGAAGCGGGACAGGTTTTCAGCAAGCTGAGCCGCCCGGCCGCTCCGCCGATCATGGGGCGCGTCGAGATGCTATGGCACTCGATGCGCGGCAAGGTCCTCGCGAACTTCCCCAAAGCGCCGGGCCTGCCCGCAGACAAGGAAGAGTATCTTCGCTTCGTTGACGAAATCTATCGGACGGATGCCTACCACTCCTTGTCGATTGAGGGCTACTCCGTCTCACCTGCCCTGGTGGAAAGGGTGCGGCATGGCGATTGGGATCCCGCGCACGACTCAGGGGACCGCAGAAATCGCGATGCCCTCGCGGCGCGCGGATACTGGCAAGCGTTTCAGCAGGTTAAAAAAGAAGTTGAGAAAGTGATTAGTGGCGAAAACCCCGCCGCAGTCGCGCGCGCCGCTCACAATGACTGGTATCGCGAATTATTCCAGCCCTGCGTCACCGCCGGCTTGATCGAACCAGGGGTATTGGCAGGATACCGAAACATCCCCGTGTTTCTGCGAGGGTCGCGCTACGTTCCGCCGAGATGGGAGGCGGTCCGCGAGGCCATGCCGGCGTTCTTCGATCTTCTGGAAAAAGAACCGGAGGCTTCCGTGCGCGCGGTGTTGGGACACTGGCTCTTTGGTTATGTCCATCCCTACTTTGACGGGAACGGCCGCATGGCGCGCTTCCTGATGAATCTTATGCTGGCGTCGGGCGGCTATCCCTGGACGGTGATCCGCATCATAGATCGCAAGCCTTATCTGAGCGCGCTCGACCGCGCCAGCATCGAGATGGACATCCATCCGTTTACAACTTTTATCGTGCACCGCGTGCAATGGCGCCTGGAGCGGCACGAGCTGACGTTTCCCGCGCCCATGGAGAGTCTCGTCTTCGGGCGCGACATGGTCCTTTTTTACGGCCAAGATGGCGATGCCATCGTACGGTGCGACATCACCGGGGAAGCACTGGACCATCACTTTCAGGGAACCGGCAAGGACAGACTCGAGGTATTCCGCGCGAACCGCCAGCCCATCGAGCAGGAAGTACGGCGGAAATACCTTGCTGGCGACACCGAAGTGGATGGGTCTATTCTCATTCGCTCGGACGATCATCTCCCGAACTGACCATCTAGACATAACTCGCAAGCCGGTGGACCTCCTCGCAACCCAGTGCCAGCTGCTGACACTTTGGCGTGCGGCGGCCTTGCTGCCGTTTTTCCCGTCCGCCGCGATGCCGAAGGATCGGCTAGCGCCCTCTAACTCCTAGAGCGCAAAGAATTTATATTTATTCTTGAAAAACAGTACTATTCTTCTCATGGTCTCATCATTCAAGGCTATCTCCCGCAAAGTAACTCGCATCAAGGTAGAGAGAGGTGTAAGATGGCCTCGTTGTTGGGCGGCCATTGTTCGACACCGCAGTTTGTCCCCGCACGGCGGTCCCCAGTGGTTGGATCGGAGGGACTGAAATGAAAAAGATCCTGCCTGTAGCTCTTTTTGCGTCCTTTGCGCTTTTGTTTCTTGGCGGAGCCCCGGCTGCTTTGGCCCGCGGTGGTGGCCATGGAGGCGGTGGCGGATCTCACGGTAGAGGCGGCGGGTTCCACGGCGGCGGTGGTGGTTTCCATGGGGGCGGCGGAGGTGGGTTCCACGGCGGCAGTGGAGGTAGCGGCTTCCATGGAGGCGGTGGCTTCCACGGCGGGAGCGGTTTCCGAGGCGGAACGGGATTCCGCGGTGGCAGCGCGCTTCGTGCTGGAACCGGTTTTCGAGGAGGAGCGTTTCGCGGCGGCTTCCGTGGCGGCAATCGTTTCCGCGGCGGGCGGGGCGGCAGGGGCTGGCGCGGCCGCGGATGGGGAGGAAGAGGCTGGGGCTGGGGAGGCTGGGATTGGGGCTGGGGCCTAGGATGGGGCTGGCCGTATGGGTATTGGCCCGGATACGGGTATCCTTACGCTTATGGGTACGACCCCTGGTGGCCGTCTACTTACTATGACTCTTACGATGACCCCTACTATGATTCTTATGACGATTCTTATGACCCTCCACCCCCTGACGCGTATGGCGACAGTCGCTACCCCGATCCGCCGCCGTCCAACAGCGCTCCGGTGATATCTATCGACCGGATCCCCGCATCGCGGGATTCCGTTTATCCGTCGCAGGACCGTCCGTCGGCTCCCCCGTTGGGAATGCCTTCTTCGGATCGTCCGTCGTCCTCGGACCGACCACCGAGCGCGTATCGTTCGCCCGTCGCGACCGCAGCGTTTCGACCTTCAGCGACGCTTCGCGCAGGCGAAGCAACGAAAACCATCGCGAGCAGGGACCGGCATGCGGATTCTTCCGCGCCGCCCCGCCGTGAAGTTTTGAATGCTATGCGTGCGCTCCGCGAAATGCCGCCGTCTGTCCGCGAGCGCGAAATCGACCACGGCCGCTACAGCCACTTCTCGCCGGAAGAGCGCGAGCAGCTGCGTAACCTGGGGCAGTAATCGGCGCCTCAATTTGGATTCCGCCAGGACGATCTCGACGGTCCTAGCGGCGGTCGCGAAGGCGTCCCAACCTCGTCTTATCCCAAGCGCAGCGAGAGATCTTGGCTTGATCTCAACGCTTCGCGATTCGCTGTGAGTATCGGGGCAGAAAAACAAAGGGCCGCCAGTTATTGAGGTTTCGGTTGCGATGCCGGCGGTTGC
This sequence comes from uncultured Acidobacteriaceae bacterium, assembly GCA_964524985.1. Lineage (GTDB taxonomy): Bacteria > Acidobacteriota > Terriglobia > Acidiferrales > UBA7541 > Acidiferrum. The sequence continues at coordinate 50,691 of CAZGFL010000107.1, read as the reverse complement.
GGCGGCCGGGGGCGGCTCGCGGGCGGAATGATCCCATTCATCCGCAGGTACTCGACCATCTGCCCGTAGTGATCCATCGGATGAAACGTGCCGATGGTGGCGATTCCCAGGCGCGTGGAGAGGAACGGCAATACCGGCTTGGCCAGCGGCGTAACCTCGTTTTCGGAAGTGATGGTGGAAAGGGCGCGATGCCCGAGCGCGAAGGAGTCCTTCAGGTACTGGACAATTTCAGCTTTGGTCTTCAACTCGGCGGGGCCGTTGGCGTTTTGCTCGAGGGACGTCGCGTCGATGGTCTCGCCCATAAGCGGACCAAAAAAGAGATGGTTGGTGAAACCGATGTGTTTGACCTCCTCGGCGAAGGTGCGCACGCCCTTGAACTCGCCGTTGGTCGGCGCGAACGAATACTTCTCTTCGGGCATAGCCTCCGCGGCGGAGACCACTTGCCGCTCGACAATGCCGTAATACATGTTGAGGGTGGAGGCGACGGTGGGCGGTTGTTGCGGTTGAGCTGCTGGGCCGCCTTGCGCACGCACGGTTGGCGCTGCGGCGGCGAAGAGCAGGATTAGCGATGTGATGGAGTATTTCTTCATTGTCTATTCCTTTCTTGAGGGGTAAGCGCTGGAATCTTACGCTTTTGCGAAGAAAGAAGTCATCCTGAAGTTTGGGAACGGGGATTCGGCGCCCTCGCCACGAAGGAAAAAGCGGCGTCAAAGCTTGCCTGCGGCAGGCAGGGCCTCCCACTCCCAGCGCCGGCACAACAAAAATGCAAGAAGGGGACGGGCTAAGCCCGCCCCTACACACAGGGAAGACGTCAGGCGTGGGAGAGGGCGGCGTGCTTGGGCGCGGCGACAGAGGCCAGCGCGGCTTCAAGAACGTCGAGGCCTTCGGCAAACTGCTCGTCGGTGACGACCAGGGGCACGAGGATGCGAATCACGTTGTTGAACGTGCCTGCCGTGATGGTGATGAGCCCGTGCTGGTAGCAATATTTGGCGATTTCCTTGGTTTCGGAGTCGGCCGGCTCCCGCGTTTCGCGGTCGCGGACGAGTTCCATGGCGCACATGCCGCCGAGGCCCCGAACATCGCCAATTAAGGACCATTTTTTCTGCCAGCCGCGGGCGCGCTCCTCGAATTTTTCGCCGATGGCCGTGGAGCGCGCGAGCAGACCTTCCTTTTCGATGGTTTCGATAGCTGCTAAAGCTGCCGCGCACGAGAGTGGATGCCCGCAGTAGGTGCCGCCGAGCGAGCCCACTCCCGGCGCATCCATGATTTCAGCACGGCCCGTCACCGCGGCGATGGGCATGCCGCCACCCATGGATTTGGCCATGGTGATCAGGTCCGGCTCGATGCCGAAATGTTCCGACGCAAACCACTTGCCGGTGCGCGCAAAGCCGGATTGCACTTCGTCGGCGATAAAAAGGATGCCGTGCGCGCGGCAAATCTTCTGCAAGAGCTGGAAGTAGCCGGGAGGAGGAACGACGAAGCCGCCTTCGCCGAGGACCGGCTCGGCGATCACAGCGGCGACGGATTCGGGCGCCACCAAGCGCTTGAAGGCATCTTCGAGATAATGCGCGAATGTCTCCGCGGTGGCGCCTTGCTCGCCGCGGTAGGGATACGCAAACGGAATGCGGTAAATATCACTGGCGAACGGCTCGAAGCCGGCTTTGTACGGGTGCGTTTTGCTGGTGAGCGACATGGTGAGGAGCGTGCGGCCGTGGAAGGCGTCCTCGAAACAGATGACCGCAGGGCGCTTCGTATAAGCGCGCGCAACCTTAATGGAGTTTTCGATAGCCTCGGCGCCGGAGTTGACGAGGATAGTTTTCTTGGGGAATTTTCCGGGGCCGAGCGCGTTCAACTTTTCGGCGACGGCGACGTAGCCTTCGTAGGGAGTGACTGCGAAGCAAAGATGCAGGAACTTGTCGAGTTGCTCGCGGATCGCGGAAACGACGCGTGGCGCGCGGTGGCCTGCGTTGAGGCAGCCGATGCCGCCGGCGAAATCGAGGTAGCGGTTGCCGTCGACGTCTTCAATGACGGCACCTTCGGCCTTGGCGGCGAAAATCGGCGTGGCGTTCGCCGGGCCGCGCGGGATGGCCGCTTCGCGGCGGGCCATGAGGGCGCGTGACTTGGGGCCGGGGATTTCGGTGCGATGTTGAATCGTTTTCATGGAGAGCCTCTTTCGATGCTAGTGGCGTGTTTCATCGACCTCGGTTCGTTACCTTTGTTGCCAGGATTCCTCGCTTCGCAGACTCCGCTCGGAATGACAGTCGTTTGCATGCGTGCCGAGAAGGGCTCCAACGTTCTGGACCCCTGCAATCGCGAAGTGCGAATCGCGAGCGAGCATCTCAGTACCAGCCAATGGGGGCTTCGTCGAGATTGACGAAGACCTGCTTGGTTTCGAGATACTCTTCGAGGCCCCAGGGACCGAGTTCTCGGCCGAAACCGGACTGCTTGTAGCCGCCCCAGGGCGCTTCGACGTAGGTCGGCTGCATGTGGTTGACCCACACGATGCCGGCCCGCAGAGACTTCACGACGCGAAACGCCTTGTAAATATCGCGCGTCCAGACGGCGGCGGCGAGGCCGTAGGGCGTGTCGTTGGCAATGCGAATGGCTTCGGATTCGCCGTCGAAGGGAATGACCGACGCGACGGGGCCAAAGATTTCTTCGCGGGCGATACGCGCGGAGTTTTCGACGTCGTAGAAGATAGTGGGCTCGACGTAGTAACCCTTGCCGAACTGTTTGGGCCGGCCGCCGCCAACGGCCACTTTTGCTTCCTTCTTTCCGGTTTCAAGGTAAGAGCTCACGCGGTCGTATTGCTCCTTGCTGACAAGCGGACCCATCTTGGTTTCGCGCTCGAGAGGAGCGCCCAGCTTGATGCGTTTGGCCTTTTCCGTCATGGCCTCGACGAACTTCGAATAAATTTTCTTTTCGACGAGGATGCGGCTGCCTGCGGAGCAGACCTCGCCCTGATTGATGAACACGCCGAAGAGCGCGCCGTCCACAGCGGCTTCCCAATCCGCGTCCGGAAAGAAAATGTTGGGTGATTTTCCGCCAAGCTCGAGAGTGACGCGTTTGAGCGTGTCGGCGGCGCTTTTGACGATGATTTTTCCGACGGCAGCGCTGCCGGTGAAGGCGATCTTGTCGACATTGGGATGGGCGACCAGCGCGGCGCCAGCGGTTTCGCCGAAGCCGTTGACGATGTTGATGACGCCCGGCGGCAAGCCGACTTCTTCAAAATAGTTCGCAAATTCCAGCGCTGTGAGCGGCGTCTGCTCTGCAGGCTTCAAGACACAGGTGCAGCCTGCCGCGAGCGCGGGTGCCAGTTTCCAGGCAGCCATGAGGAGCGGGTAGTTCCACGGAATGATTTGCCCGGCGACGCCGACGGGTTCGCGCATGGTAAAGCTGAGGGCGTTGGCGGGAACGGGATTCACGCTGCCGGTGACTTTGTTGGCGAGGCCGCCGTAGTACTCGAAGCAGGTGGCGACGTCGACGATGTCATACTCCGCTTCGACGATGGGCTTGCCTGTGTTGCGGCACTCCAGTTCGGCAAGTTGCGCGGAATTCTGGCGGACTTTGTCGGCGAGCTTGAAGAGGATGCGCCCGCGATCCTGCGCGGTGGTCGTAGGCCAAGGGCCGGAGTCAAACGCGGCGCGAGCGGCTTTCACGGCTTGATCGATATCCGCGGCGTTGGAGGAGGCCACCTGCGCAATCACATCTTCCGTAGATGGGTCGTAGACCGGAAACGTTTCTCCCGAAGAACTTTTCATCCACCGGCCATTGATAAAGTTTTCGTATGCTCGAACGACTGTTTTCGCGGTACTCGACATGACTGCCTCCCAAATTCAACTCAAAGAGCAGGTGTTGCCGCGGCCAGTTTCCGCGCGGCTTTGCGCCTGCCGTAGACAAAAAAGAAAAACGCTGCGAGGCCAAGGAAAAATAAAGTTCCGACGGACATCTTCAATTCGAAAAGACGGATCGATTCGATTTGGTGTGACGGGATAAAAGCAACGCCGATTCCCAGGATCGTTGTCACCAACCCGCAAGTACCAGCCAAGAGCAGTTTGGATTTACTGTAACGTCCCTCATCGTAGGAGGCGTGGTTTGCCAGTTTCAAAAGGGCCGCATACACGTAAAGAAAAGGGATGAGCTGAAGCACGACGGCGAGGTCCAGCATGGTGACGAAGGCTTCCTTCACCCCTGCGCGGAAAAAGCTCATGGCGAGAAAAACAGCGGATAAAGTGCCATGAACGATCAAAGCCACGTAGGGAGTCCCATATGTCGAATGAAGCTTGCCAAGACCCTCGGGCAAGTAGGAATCCAGGCCGGCGACAAAGGGAATTCGCGCCGAACCGCCCAGCCAGGCCGAAGCAATGCCGGCGATCGAAATGCTCAGAACAAAAGCGAACGGTGGAACAATCCAGGGTGCTTTCACCTGTTCCGCCATGTGGGTCACGGCTTGAGGGACGCCTTGCAAGACGCCGATCTCCTGCTTTGGCACAGCGAGCAGCAGCGTAAGGGTGACGCCGATGAACAGGATGCCGCAAAGGAGGCCGCCCCAGGCGACGGCACCGGGCAAAGTGCGGCGAGGATCCTGGATTTCATCGCCCATGATGGAAGCCAGTTCCAGTCCGACCAAGCCAAAGCAAATCACGCCGAAGGAGCCAAAGAGACGAGCATCGCCGGGAATGCGAAAATCGGCGGCGGTGAGGGTGGTGCCGAAGCGAGAGAACACCAGGATGCCGAGGCCGATGAGAGTGACCGCACTGAGGAAGGTGCCGATCCCACCGAGATTATTGACCCACTTCCCGACGCCAAGGCCGAGCACATTCAAAATGACAAGCAACAGCAGAAGGCCCATGCAAGTGCCGAGGGCAAACCAGGGATTGTCAGCCAGCCCGCGGGCGCGAGGACCGGCGACGTACACGGAAATGCCGACGAAAGTGAGGAGCACGGTGGGAACGTAAAAAATGTTGTTGGTCCAATAGCACCAGCCCGAAAGAAAACCGTGGAAGTCGCCAAACACCCGCTTGGTCCACAAGTAGATGCCGCCTTCCTGCGGAAAACGATAAGAAAGCTCGATGACGGCTACGCCCTGCGGCCAGAAGAAGAGCAGCAGGGCGAGAATCCAGAGCCAGACCGTGACACCGCCATTGGCGGCGATTGTCGGCATGAAGTTGAGATTGACGATGGCGACGACAATGAGCAGAACGAGGTCCCGTTGGCTCAGGACGCGCTTGAGGTGCGGCGCTTCCTGCATCCCGACGGCAAGAGGCGTAGCTGTGCTGACCTCGTTTGCCAAGCCCTTCTCTCCTAACTCCGCAGCGATCCGCGCCCGTTAGTGTCCTGCCGCTCCGACGAAAGCGGCCCCGCGATCCTGTTGCGCTCGCGCTAATGCGGGAGCAACCTCTTCGAAAACGACGAGGTGCTTGTCGATATCGGCTTCCGTGTGCTGGACGGAGATAGTCCACTGCTCGTCCCACCAGTAGGGCTGCGCGAGCACTCCGCGATTGACCATCCCGAACCAGTAGTGCCGCCAGAGATCGACGTCGATCTTGGTCCAGTCGCGGTAGTTGCGGATTTCCTGGGGATAAAGCATCAGGGCGCCGTTGACGCCGGCGCTGGCCACATACGCCTGCAATCCGGACTTCTTGATGATCGCGCGATAGCCCTCCGTCAGTTTCTTGCACAGATTCCCGACGTGCGCGTACGCTTCGCGGGTGAGTACTTCGCGGAACGTCGCGAGGCCCGCGGACATCGCCACGCGGTTCGTGTTGTATGTGCCTCCGTGAAAGACTTTGTGCTGCGAGATTAAATCCATCACTGCGCGGCTCGAGCCGAAGGCTCCCAACGGCAAGCCGCCACCGATGGACTTGGCGAGGCAGATCATGTCCGGCTTGACGCCGAAGAACTCGCTGGCGCCACCCCAAGCGAGCTTCGCGCCCGTCTTTACCTCGTCAAAAATGAGCAACGCGCCGTTCTTGTTGCAGATGTCGCGCAAGCCCTGCAGAAATCCCTGCTGCGGTAGGCACAATCCGACATTCATGAGGATTGGTTCAAGAATAATCGCCGCGATTTGGCCAGGATTTTCGCGGAAGCGGCGTTCGACGCTGCCCAGATTGTTGAAGCTGGCAATGACAACATTGGCGAGCGAGGCTTTGGGAACGCCAGCACCGCCAGGAACGGAATTCGGAGCGTCGGGATCGCCGTAGTCTTCGGCCTTGGGCTTGACGCTGACAAGCGCGGTGTCATGCAAGCCATGGTACGCGCCTTCGAACTTCAGGATCTTGTCACGTCCGGTGGCGGCGCGGGCGATGCGGCAGGCGTGCATGGTCACTTCTGTGCCGCTCGAGCCGAAACGCACCATCTCGACCGGATACCGCTTGCAGATTTCTTCGGCGAGCTCCCATTCCTGGTCGTGGGGCATGCCGAAGGTAGTGCCTTCGTGAAGCTTTTGCTCAACGGCCTTCACGACTGCGGGATGACAGTGCCCGGCCATCAGCGCTCCGAAACACAGGTTGTGATCGATGTATTCGTTGCCGTCGACGTCATGGATGCGGCTGGCTTTGCCGTCCTTGACGAAAATCGGGTACGGCTCGTAGTGGCGGTAATTGCTGGCCACACCAAGGGGGATGCGTTCCAGCGCACGCTTGTGCGTAACGGCGGACTTCGGCGTGCGCTTTTCGTAGGTGGCAATTTCCTTTTGTAGTGCGTCGTGCATGGCAAACTCCGTGGTTGCAGGCCTGTTCCCTGCGGTCAGTGTGGGCGAGGGTAAATTCCCGAAGGCCGGCGGTCTTACGCGAATTTTTTGAACGTGCGAAGGCGCGGCCCTCGCAAGCCGCGCCCGGAAATCCGTTCTTCAGCGAATCGAGATTCTAAAACTTAAATTTCAACGCAAACTGCACCAGCCGCGGATCGCGGATGCGAAGCGGCTTGCCAAACGTCGGGTCGGACAGGTTGCCATCCGTGCTGGTGAACTGCGCGTGATTCCAAATGTTGAAAATGTCGCCGCGGAATTCCATATGGAGTTTTTCCGTAAGCGAGGTCTGTTTCGAGATGGTGACGTCCGTGTTGTTAATGCCCGGGCCGCAGCAGAGCGCGCGCGGGGAGTTCCCAATGGTGCCGAGGGTCACGGCATTAGGATCCCCCGCACAAGTCACACTGTCGCAGTTGTCGAACAAGGCAGGATTGAAGACGAAGCCATCGACACGCGGATTATGGGTCTTGAATGGACCCGTAAGGTTCGGTTCACCGGGCGCCTCGAAGTTAAATTGGCTATCCAGCAGTTCGTTGTCGGCTTGCGACTGGATGCGGATGGGAAAGCCGCTCTGCAGGGTCTCGATCCCGGACATTTGCCAGCCATTGAGAAGTTTTCCTTTGAAGCCGCTGTACTTTGGAACCGGCAAGTCCCACACGAAATTGAATACGAAGCGATGGCGGGCGTCAAACTTCGAAAGGCCGTAGGTGGCATTGAAGTTGAAGGGGTTCAAAGCATCCTCGAAGCTCGAGGCGTTGTCCAGTGTTTTGCTAAGTGTATAGGAAGCCTGAAACTGCACGCCATGCGAAAAGCGTTTTTCAAACATGGCCTGGAACGAGTTGTAATTGGACTTGGCGACGGTATCTTCGGAAAAGATGCCGGAGATCGGCGGCGCACTGAGGTTGCAGCCCCAGCCGGACAGGGGATTGCAGTTCGGAGAAGAATAGAAGCGAAGACCGGACAGAGTGATCGGGACGGGAGCTGCCGTCGTGTTCGTGTAGTGGCATGCCGCGGGAGTGCGCACCGGCAGACAGGGAACGTTCGGGCCTGTGGCAGTCGGCCCGCCGGGGTTGTAATACGGCAAATCGATACTCGCGCCCGCGGGAAGCATGAACTGATAGACGAGATCCTCACCGGCTTGCGCGCAGGTACCCGGTCCAACAATTGCATTCATCTCCAGGCAAGTTTTTGGATTGGTCTCGTTGACTTCGTAGATAGCCAGCAAGCGGTGGCCCTGCGAACCAACGTATCCCACTTGGAGAAGGACATCGCCCGGTAGTTCCCGTTTGAGGGTCAAATTGTACTGATCCGAATATTGGGGCCGCATGTTGGGGGGAAAATCTCCGAAGTAAACGGTGCCGAGGAAGCGGGACCAATCGATCGGCTGCCCGCGCGGCGGAGTCAAGACGCCGGTAAACGGATTCGGGGAGATGCTGGAATTCTGGCCAACAAAGGGCGTTTGCAGGAACGAATAGGGAACCGAAATGCTGCCTCCGAAGGGCGGCTCGGCGTTGAACTGCTCGAGCACCAACTGCTCGATGGGATTGTAGAAAATCCCATAGCCCATGCTAATGCTGGTCTTGCCCGGGCCGCCGGTGATTGTGGCGAGCATGCCACTATGGGCGCTGGGGCTCCAGTTGAGGCCAAGGCGTGGCGCAAAAGCCTTGTAATAAGTTTGCGTCAACCCGTTGGGTATCCCTTTATCGCCCGGGAAAACAAGACCGAGTGGATTTGCGCCGGCTTCGGCGCATCCACCGTCGGGTTGGGTCGCATCATAAAGAGGATTGGTGGCAGCCAGCTTACAAGGATAAATGGCCGACTGCTGTCCCGGGCGGAACGTCTGCACTTTCTGGCCCGCGTCGGCCAGCGGAGTATTCAGTTCCCAGCGCACGCCGTAGTTCAGGGTCAAATTCGGCTTGATCTTCCAACTGTCCTGCGCAAACAGATAAACCGAAGTGCTGCGAATCAGCTCATGCTGTGGCGAACCCTGAACGTAATTGCTCGGCAGGCCAAGGAAAAAGTTCGGGTAGGCGTTGTCGAATCCAATATCGTTGTGGGCGGCGGAGTTGGAAAACGTGAAGTCGCCATTGATGTCGAAAACCAGAAACTGATCGAATTTCTGGTAACGCGTATCGCCGCCGAACTTGAAACTGTGGTTGCCGACGATCCTGCTGTAATTGTCGGCGAACTGAAAGGTATTCCCGATTTGGGGCAATTGCCCGCCTGGGTTGTTACCGATAAGGCCTGTCCCGCCGAAGAAAACAAAGGGCACGCCTTCATATTTGGAACCCATTCCCGAATGAATCCCGCAGTCGGCGGTGCTCGAGGCTCCGGCGGTGCATGCCGCGTTGAGCGCAGCGGTGTCGGCATTCCCGTTGAAACAAAAAGCGGAGACGGCCCCGCTCCCGCAGGAAGCAGTGATGGAATTGGTCTTCAGCGGAGTATTGAACTTGAGCTGGCCTTCCCGGAAGTAGCTGAAACGGAGTTCATTCACCGACGTGGACCCGATGGTCCACGTATGAGATCCATTCACCTGTTGCGTACGCGTCGCATAGACGCTGGGAAAATTGCCCGGAATCGCTCCATAGCTCTGAAATTTTGCAAAAGGGTCCACGGTGTTGTCGTCATCGAAGTAATAATAAACGGTCAGCTTCTGGTTGGTGGTCAAGGAGTGATCGAAGCGAATCTGGGCCTGGTCGCCGCGATCTCTGCTGTTGGGAACCGTGAGTACCGTGTTGGCAGCGCCTGTACCGGCCGAACCCACCTGCGGCAGATATTGCAGGAGACTTAGCGCCACGGGATCGAAGCAGCCGGTGGGGATTTGATTGTTGGCGAAAATCGTCTGATAAGGCGCTGGCGCGCCGCCGGCGGCTACGCCTGCTACGGCCGCTTGCGCGGCGGGTGTTAGTTTCTGGCCTGCGGGGAGCGCTGCGGGAGCGCCACTTCCGCATCGTTGCTGCAACACGTTCGCAACCAACGGGTCGGTCAGTGAGCCGGCGAACGGGGAGCCAGCCGAAAAGTCGCCGTTGTTCAGTTCGGCCTGCGTGGGTACGGGGATTTGCTGCGAGACGATGCCCTTGACGACCCGGCGCCCTTCGTACGAACCAAAAATGAAGGTCTTATCCTTAATTATTGGCCCCCCCAGCGTTCCGCCGAACTGGTTCTGCTTGAAGGGGGTCTTGGGAGCCTGCGTAAACGTGAACTGACGCGCGTTGAGCACATCGTTGCGGAAGAACTCATAAAAACTGCCATGCAGGTCGTTTGTGCCGGACTTGGTGACCACATTGACCACGGCGCCGGAATTGCGGCCGTACTCGGCGTCAAAGTTGTTGGTAATGACGCGGAATTCGTCGACGCTGTCGGGCGAAGGCTCGATCGCCGGCCCGTTCACGAACAGGTCGTTCCCGTCGCCGCCGTTGACCGTGTAATTGTTAGCGCGCCCGCGGCCACCGTTGACCGTGACGACGCCTGCTTTGTCCGAACCGTAAAAGAGGTCATTGCCAAGCTGAGACTGGACGCCGGGCTGGAGTTGGAGCAATTGGTAGACGTCGCGCTGGTTCAGTGGCAACTGCGTGGAAGAGCGCTCGTTCACCACCGCGCCAAGTTGGGTCGAGGTCGTGTCCACGACGGGGGGTGCGCCGGTAACCTCCACCACATCGGTCGAGCCGCCTATCTGGAGGACCACATCGACGGCAATCACTTCGTTCAAGTCTAGGGGAATGCCCTTGCGTGTGTACTTCTTGAAGCCCTGGCTGGTGGCGTCGATTTCATATGTGCCTACGGGCACTTCCAGGAAGATGTATTCGCCGTTCGCGCCGGTTTGTACGTCGCGGGTTGCGTGCGTCGCCTCGTTAATCAGTGTGACCGTGGCACCCACCACCGCGCCGCCGCTGGGGTCAGTAACTGTTCCACGGATGCGCCCGCCCGTGCTTTGCGCTCTGGCAAATGGCGCGCCGAGGAATGTCAGGAGCAGCATAGCTCCAGCAAAAAGCGGATAGCGGCGCGAAAACCGATAGGACTGCCTAAAACACGCCTTGCCTTTCATGACTCACCCCTTGCCACAAAAAGATTCGCTGAGGAACGATTCTTCGTGGTTGCTTGTGCCCCTGAAACCTTACTATAATCCAGCAAACTTAGAGAAAGCCGGGCCCGGTGTCAAGTCCAAAGAATTTATCCGCAAAATCGTCTCCGCGCGAGGGGCAGCGCCCGTTGCGTATCAGCGAAGTGGCCCGGCGCGTGGGCATTTCCTCCTCCGCGTTGCGCGCGTGGGAGGCTCTCGGGCTCGTCGCCCCGCGACGCACGCGCAGCCGCTACCGACTGTACAATCTGGCGGACGTGCGCCTGCTGCAGCGCGCCATTTTTCTGCGCCGCGCCCGCGGCCTCAACCCCGCCGCCATTGTGCACGTTCTCAAACGCCAGGGTGTCGTCTCTTCTTCCGCGGAGAGTGCGCTTCTCCCCGGCCAGCGCTTCCGCCGCTTGCGGACGCGTCGCGGTCTCTCTCTCGCCCAAGTCGCTAAAGCCACGGGCGTTTCCGTCGGGTTTCTCAGCGCGCTGGAACGCGGGCAGATGCGTTCCTCGGTCGCCACACTGCGCCGCATTGCGCGCTTTTACCGCACCAACATTCTCGCGCTTTTTGATACCCCGAGCGGGGACAACCCGCATTTGGTCCGTCCCGCGCAGCGGAAGATTCTCGAGACGACTCCGGAGGTGCGCATGGAGTTGCTCGCCTGGGGCAACACGGCCATGGAACCGCACCTCTTCCGCGTGAAACCCGGCGGCGGCAGCGGTGAATCCTACTCGCACGAGGGCGAGGAATTTCTCCATGTGCTTCGCGGCAACTTCGAAATCTGGCTGAAGACCGGGGAGCATTATCGCTTGCGGCCCGGCGACAGTCTATATTTTGAAAGCTCGATACCTCATCGGTGGAAAAACCCTGGACGGACGGAAGCCTGGGTGTTGTGGGTGAACACGCCGCCGACATTCTGATTGGAGAGGACGGTATCCTTCATGAAGACTCGCCGTTACACCATCCTCCTTCCATTGATGCTCCTTCTTGCAATCGTCTCTCTCGCTTTCGCTCAAGGACTGATCGTGGAGCCAGCGGACATCATTGTGATCCACGGCCGAGTCTTCACGGAAAATCCCCAACAGCCCTGGGCCCAGGCCGTTGCCATTCGAGGCGCGAAGATTGTTGCCGTCGGGGAAGACGCCACCATCGAAAAACGGCGCGGCATGGGCACCAAAGTCATCAACGCAGGGGGAAGGCTGGTCCTTCCCGGCTTCGTCGATTGCCACATTCACTTCATGGAAGGTTCCATCAAGCTCGCCTGGGTCAGCCTCGAGGAGGCAAAGAACCTGGCGGATATTCGGGAGATGCTCGGTGCTTATGCGGCAGAGCATCCCGGCGACGGCTGGATCCTCGGGCATGGATGGAACTACGGGATGTTTGGTCCCGGCACGCTGCCCGATAAGAAAGATCTCGATGATCTTTTTCCGGACCGTGCTGTTTCTCTCGAAGGCTTCGATGGCCATACCTATTGGGTGAATTCGAAAGCGCTGACGCTGGCGGGAATATCGCGAGGCACTCCCGATCCGCCCAATGGAGTGATTGTCCGGGACCCAGCGACGGGTGAAGCCACCGGCGCCCTGAAAGAACTGGCCACGGACCTCGTGGATCGAGTCCGCCCCGCACCGACGCGGGTGGAAAAGCTGCTCGCGCTGCGCGCCGGGATGAAATGGGCTAATCAGAACGGCATCACGCGGTTTCACGCTGCCGGGGGACATTTCCTGTCTGGGGATTTTGAGGATCTCGACCTTTACGACGAAATGCGCAGGCGCGGTGACCTGACGGTTCGCGTGCGCGTTGCCTATTTCCTGGATCCGCCCGCCCTACGTCCTCAGGACATGGATGCCATTGAGGGTGCGCGTAAGAAATATTCGTCGGATTGGCTCTCCGCCGACGTGGTGAAGCTTCGCCTTGACGGCGTAATCGAATCACACACCGCGGCCATGCTCGATCCCTACAGCGACGCACCCTCGCTCAAGGGCTCTCTTTTTTGGGATCCCGACAAGTACAAGGCAGCCGTGACGGAGCTAGACAAGCGCGGTTTCCAGCTTTTCACGCATGCCATCGGCGACTACGCCGTGCGCACCGCTCTTGACGCTTACGAGAATGCGGAGGCCCGCAATCATAAACGCGACCGGCGGCCCCGGATCGAACACATCGAGACTGTCGCACCCTCCGACATTCCGCGCTTCGGAAAACTCGGGGTTATCGCCAGCATGCAGCCTCTGCATTCGTATCCCGATGCCGATACGTTGGAGGTTTGGGCGGGCAATGCCGGGCCGGATCGTGCTTCGCGGGCCTGGGCCTGGAAAAGCATCGCCGACGCCGGCGGCCATCTCGCCTTTGGCAGTGATTGGCCGGTGGTGACGCTCAATCCCTGGGAAGGAATTCAAACAGCGGTCACCCGCCAAACGGCCGAAGGCACACCGGCTGGCGGCTTTGTCCCGGAACAGCGGCTGACCGTCGAGCAGGCCGTCGACGCCTACACACTGGGCGCAGCTTTTGCCGGACGCCGGGAAAAAACCGAAGGCTCTCTTGAGGAAGGCAAGCTCGCTGACTTGATTATGGTTTCTCAGAATATTTTTGACATCAATCCGCGTAAGATTGGGGCGACAAAAGTCACGGTGACGATCATTGGCGGGAAGCTGGTGTATCAAGCGGATCACAAATAGGCGGGAGGCGCGATGAAGCTTCGCACCATGCTTTTTACCGTTCTTTTGCTTGCGCTCGCGTGCAGCGGATGCAAGAAGAAGGAAGCGTCGCTGAGCCTGCTCGTTTGGGAGGGGTACGCGGACGATTCCGCGGTCCGTGCGTTTGAAGAAAGCCAGCACTGCAAAATCCGGGCTTCCTATATGGGCTCGAGCGACGACCTTGTCGCCAAGCTGCGCGGCGGCAGCGCTTCCAACTACGACGTCATTTCCCCTTCGAGTGACGTCGCCTCCTCCATCGTCCGCGCCGGACTTGTAGCGCCTCTCGATCTCTCCAAGATTCCCTCCTACTCCCAGCTCTCCTCTAAGCTCCGCGATTTGCCACTTGTCAAAGCCAACGGCCAGGTCTACGGCGTCCCTTTCATGTGGGGGCCGAATCCCCTTCTCTACGACACGACCGCTATTCCGCAGCCCCCCGATTCCTGGGCCATTTTTTGGGATCCCAAATACGAAGGAAAGATCTCCGTCTGGGATGACCTCTCCACGGTGTACATGGCGGCGCAAATTCTCGGCTACGACAAGCCCGATCCATCGCAACTGTATAACCTCACCGACGAACAACTCGCCGCCATCAAAAAGAAGCTCCTCGAACTCAAGCCCAGTGTCCGCAAAATGTGGTCCAGCGGCGGCGAACTCACGAATCTCTTCCAAAATCACGAAGTCATTCTTGCCATGGGCTGGCCTCTCAACACCAACGATCTCCGTAAACTGAATTTCCCTATCGGTGAGACTATCCCGAAAGAAAACACGACCGGATGGATCGACCACCTCATGATCACTGCCGCCAGCAGCAACAAAGATCTCGCGCACGCTTTTCTCGAATACATGATCGAAGCGAAGACACAGAAGCTCGTGACCGACCGCACTCACTACACACCGGCCAATCCCGGCGCCGCGCAATTCCTCACGCCTGAGGAAATCAAGGGCCTGCACCTCGACAATCCCGATGCCTACATGCAGCGCATCTATTTTTGGCAGGATGTTCCCCGCCGCCCCAAGTACAACGAAATCTGGAACGAGGTCAAAGCCGCGCAGTGAGCGCTTCACTTGCCAACACGCCGCAGGAAGCTCCCGCCGGCGAAGCGCCATTGCTCGAAGTTCGCGGAGTGGCCAAACACTTTGGCCGCCTGGAAGTTCTGAAAAGGATTTCGCTGAACATCGCTTCCGGAGAATTCCTCACGCTTCTCGGGGAAAGCGGCTCGGGCAAGACTACTCTTCTTCGTCTCATCGCTGGATTTGAATCCCCCTCCGCTGGAGAAATCTGGATGACCGGCGAGCGCCTGGACATGCTTCCGCCCTACAAGCGCCGTGTGAACACTGTCTTCCAACAATATGCGCTCTTCCCGCATCTTTCTGTCCGCGACAACGTCGCTTACGGCCTGCGGGTCAAAAACACGCCCTCCGCAGAAATCAGCGGTCGAGTTGACGAAGCATTGCGCATGGTCAAGATGCAGGATTTCGCCGCCTCCCGTCCCTCGAAACTCAGCGGTGGCCAACAGCAGCGTGTCGCCCTCGCGCGCGCTCTCGTCAATCGCCCTCAGCTCCTTCTTCTCGATGAGCCGCTCTCCGCCCTTGACGCCAATTTGCGCAAACAGATGCAGGGCGAGCTGAAATCGCTCCAGCGCGAGGTCGGCATCACGTTTTTGTTTGTCACGCATGATCAGGACGAAGCCATGGCGCTCTCCGACCGCATCGCACTATTACGCGATGGCGCACTCGAGCAAGTGGCCTCGCCCCGCGAGATTTATGCGCGTCCCGCTACCGCTTACACCGCGCAATTCATTGGCCAGACCAACTTGCTTCGCGGCGGAATACGAAACAGCATCGCCACGTGTGGTGCTCTCCGCTGGCCTGTGGAAGAGCCGGACGGCCCCGTGCTTTTTTCTCTCCGCCCGGAATCCATTCGTCTCTGCGCCGATGGCAAGCGCCAGAACAACGAAGTGAAGTTTCGCGGCACAGTCCAGCAGCAAATGTATGGTGGCTCGAGCGAAATGCTCGAAGTGGATTGCGGCAATGGGCAGGTCTTGCGCGTGCGCATCCCCACGCACGGCCCGCTTGCCGGCGAGCATGACTTTGTCTTTTCGTTTGCGGATGCGATTTGCGTCCAGGAGTAGCCGACCAGAATTCCATGTACTCGCGTACTTATAAGTCGCTCGTCTCTCTTCCGCCGCTCTTCTGGGTCGCGGTTTTTCTGTTGCTTCCGTATGGGCTCATGTTCGCGCACAGCTTTTGGGCTGTTCGCGATGGCGTGGTCGTGCACCAATGGAATCTTTCCAATTACCAGACGCTGCTCTCCAATCCCCTTTACGCCAGTGTCCTCTTCCGCACGATGCGCATCGCTGGTTCCGTTACGCTTTGCGCCCTCTTGCTTGGTTATCCGCTAGCCTACTATTTGTCCTTCCACACACGTGCGCGCAAAGACCTTCTCTACCAGCTCGTCATCGTGCCTCTGTGGGTGAGCTATCTGGTCCGTGGCTACGCCTGGAAAACCATTCTCGGCACCGACGGCGTTCTCAACGGCTTTCTCCAATACCTCCACATCACCCGGGAACCTGTCGCCTTCCTTCTCTATAGTCCCTTCGCTGTCGTCCTCATGCTCACGCACATCTACACGCCGTTTGTGTTTCTGCCCATTTATGCGGCTCTTGAACACATTCCCCGCCCGCTTGTCGAAGCTTCCCACGACCTCGGCGCCGGCCGGCTTCAAACGTTCTTTCGCGTTATCCTTCCGCTGTCGATGCCCGGCCTGCTTGCTGGCGCTACGTTCGCCTTTGTTCTGTCTCTGGGAGACTTCCTTGCTCCGCTTCTTGTTGGCGGTCCCTCCGGCACAATGATCGCCAACGTCGTGCAGAGCCTTTTCGGTGCCGCTTTCGATTGGCCGCTCGGCGCCGCCATTTCCGTTTTCATCCTGATCCTCACCATCTCTTTGCTTTTTCTCAGCGAACTCCTTGAAAAGCGCTGGGCCTTCAAATGAGCGCAACCTCCGCCACGCGCCGCGCCCCGCTCCTCGCCTTCTATTCGCTCCTCGTTTTCGCGTTCATCTACCTGCCCATCGTCGTGCTCATTCTCTATTCCTTCAACCGCGACGGAGTCGGCGGCTTCCCTCCGCGTCATTTCACCTTAAATTGGTACGCGCAACTCTTCGCCGACTCTTCCATCTGGGACTCTGTTCTCAACAGCCTCATCGTCGCCGCCTGCAGCGTCGCGCTTTCTCTCACGCTCGGCCTCCTGGCCGCGCTCGCGCTGGACCGCGCGACATTTCCTGGGAAAGCCATCTTCCGCCGACTTGTCCTTCTTCCGCTGATTCTTCCCGGCATCATCACGGGCCTCTCTCTTCTTATGTTTGCCGTCTTTGCCGGTGTGCAGCTTAGCCTTGTGACAGTTTTTCTCGGCCACGGCACCGCGCTCATTTCCGTCGCCACCACCGAGCTTTTCGCCGGACTGCAAAAGCTGGATCGCGCTCAAGAAGAAGCTTCGCTCGACCTTGGCGCCACTCCCTGGCAAACCTTTTGGCGCATCACCCTCCCCAATCTCAAGCTCTCCCTTGTCGCTGCTGGCCTCCTCATCTTCACTCTTTCCATGGACGAAATTGCCGTCACCTTCTTCCTCATCGGGCGCGACAATACACTTCCTCTCGAAATTTGGGGACGCCTCCGGCAAGGCATCACTCCCGAAATCAATGCCGTCTCCACTCTCATTTTTGCCGTCTCGGTCGGCCTCATCGTGGTCTGGTATCATCTGCGCGCCCGCAGCCTCGGCGGCGTTCAAGCCCAGGAGTTGCCATGACCAAGAACACATCGATCCGGCTCAGGCTCGCAATTCCTGTCCTTCTTCTTTCACTCCTGATGTTCCCGCGTCCCGCCGCCGCGCAGACGCAAGCCTCCTTTGACGTCGTCATTACCAATGGCCGCATCATCGACGGCTCCGGCTCGCCCTGGTATTCCGGTGACGTTGGCATTCGCAACGGAAAAATCGCCGCCATCGGCAATCTCACCACCGCGACCCGCGTCCGCACCATTGACGCGCACGGCCAGGTCGTCGCTCCCGGCTTCATCGACATGCTCGGCCAATCCGAAATCACCATCCTCGTCGACCCGCGCCTGCCTTCGAAAATCTATCAAGGCATCACCACGGAAATTACCGGCGAAGGCGAATCGGTCGCGCCGCTCACGGACACGCTTCGGCGGGGCAGCCAGAAGGAGCTTGAGCTCCTCGGCATCCAGGCCGACTGGCAAACGTTCCGGCACTATTTTGCCCGTCTTGAAAAGCAGGGCATCGGCATCAACGTGGCCGACTACGTTGGCGCCACCACCGTCCGTCGAATTGTTCTCGGCGACGGCGACGTCCAGCCCACTCCGGCTCAGCTTGAGCTGATGAAACAGCTCGTGCGCCAGGCCATGCTCGACGGCGCCGTTGGCGTCTCCACTTCTCTCGAATACCCGCCCGCTCCTTACGCTAAAACCGAAGAGCTGATTGCTCTAGCCTCGGAAGCCGCGCGCTACGGCGGAATCTATGCCACGCACCAGCGCAGCGAAAGCACGGCGATCCTTCAGTCCCTTGACGAAGTCATTCGCATCGCCCGTGAAGCCCACATCCCCGTGGAAGTCTGGCACTTTAAAGTGGCCGGCAAGCCTTCCTTTGGACACATGCCGGAAGCCGTGGCCAAAATCGAAGCTGCCCGTGCGCAAGGCGTGGACATCGCCGCAGACACCTACGCGTATCCTGCCTGGGGCAACGGCTTATCCGCGTTCATTCCGCCGTGGGCCCACGACGGCGGCACCGCCAAGCTGCTGGAACGCCTGAAGGATCCCGCTTCGCGCGCGCGCATTCGCAAGGACATGCTTACGCCCTCCGACGAATGGGAAAACGAATGGCAGCAAATCACCGGCCCCGAATCCATCCTCATCGGCTCGGTGCAGAATCCGAAGCTGCTGCCGCTTCAAGGCAAAACCATGGCCGACGTCGCCAAGCTCTGGAACAAGGATCCAATCGACACGATTTTCGACCTTCTCATCGAGGACAACGCCTCCACTGGTGTCGCCGTCTACGGCATGTACGAACCGGACATTGTGCTCGCGCTTCAGCAGCCCTGGGTCTCCATCGACAACGATTCTTCCGGCGCTTCCCCCGAGGGGATTCTCGGCCGCGAGCACGCCCATCCCCGTGCTTATGGCACATTCCCCCGCATCCTTCGCAAATACGTTCGCGAGGAACACAAGCTCACTCTGGAAGACGCCATCCGCAAATTCTCCGCGCTCCCCGCGCAGCGTTTGCGTCTCGAAGGACGCGGACTGCTCCGCGTGGGCATGTGCGCGGATATCACAGTCTTTGATCCCGCCACCATCCGGGACCTCGCCACCTTCGACAATCCCAATCAGCTTTCCCAGGGGATGGACTATGTCCTGGTCAACGGCATCCCCGTCATCGACCAGGGCAAGATGACCGGCGCGCGCCCCGGAAAAGTCCTTCGCGGCCCCGGCTACGTGCCCTGATTCTCTGCATCTGTTTCTATTTGCTTCTTGCGTGCTCTACAGGCAACGGATTTTGCTCCTGGCGCTTCCTACTGCCCATTGGGCGTGTCTCGGCAGTACACCAAACTGTTCGTGATCTCGAGGAGGCGTACTCACATGAGGAAATCCTTAATGGTAGTGCTGTTGCTTGTGACCATGGGCGCCGCTCCTGCGCTTCGTGCCCAAGACGACCCGTCCAAAATTGAACTCTACGGAGGCTACAGCTTCATCCGCTTCAACGTAAACGCCAATGTCAGCGGCCAACCCCCGTCGCAAATGTTCAACAGCAACGGCGGTGCCGGCGAACTGGTGTTCAACGCCAATAGCTGGTTCGGTGTCCTAGGAGACGTGGGCGGCTATTGGGCCACGAGCACCTCAAATGGTTCCATTCACGGAGCCGCGATCCCCTACCTTTTTGGACCGCGCGTGAACCTCCGTCGCGGCAAGATTACGCCCTTCGCTCAGGTTCTTTTGGGTGGTGTCGTGACCAGCTCCGGAATTGAGCAGATTGGCTGGCAAAGCCATTTCGCCATGACCGCCGGCGGGGGCATTGACGTAAGACTCTCAAAGCACTTTTCAATTCGTCCGGTGCAGGCCGAATATTTTATGACGAAAATCCCGGATGGGCTGAATAATCGGCAGAACAATTTCCGGCTGGGCGCAGGAATCGTGATTCGCTTTGGCTGATTTCTGCAATTGACGTTAGACTTTTCGACAAAAAAATAGCGGGCGCTGTTGAGGCGCCCGCAGTACTCTGTGATTCAATTCGGCTGTCTGTTTTCAGGAAGCCGTCGTTAACGGTCAGAGTCCAGCCCCGGCAGAACCGGCGTGCCTTCGGCCCGCACGGCATCCAGCGCATCCGGATCGAGTCCCAGCAGATGCAGGATGGTGGGAGCCACTTGCGCGGTTTCCACAAAGTTGTGAAGGGTCTTGGGGCGGAGGTGAGGGTTAGAGACGAGCAGCATCACGTTAGTGTCATCCCAGGCGTAGCCTCCGTGTTCGGACTGCTTTTTGTCGCCGCCGGTATAGACCACGCCGACGTTAGGCAGCACGACGATATCGGGTGTGCGCGGGTCGCCCCCTTCCCGAAGCTTGCAGCAGGGTCCGGGATTGTTGGGCACGCCCGGCGGGTTAAAGATGCTGTTGATCGAAGCGCCGTAGAGGATCTGCCCGAGGCCCACCCCTGGCGGCGCCATTGCGTTGGCTTCCAACATGCTCACTGCGTTGCCGGTCTGGGTCGGATCCGCTAGCCAGAGCTGGGAAATGTCGTCCTCAGCCAGCCCGAGGCCATTATTGGGGTCGTTATAAACTGCCGGGAGAAGGTTTGCGATGACCCCGCCCGGGGAATTGCCATTATTTGTTTTCCCAGGAATTGGGAAGAAGCGGTTGGGGTCGATTGGCGACTGTCCATGCTTGGCGGTGATGATGATGGTGGTCGAGTGGAGCAGTCCTTGGGACTTCAAAGCGCTGACCATCTGCCCGATGGCCGCGTCCACAAATACGATTTCCTTCATCATCAGGGGTCTGGGCGTACCCTGGGCGTCCTCATAACCACCTGAGTTGCTGTCGCTTCGGTCTGCGGGCAAGGCTGCGGGACTAATAAGCTTCTCGCCGACGCTGACCGCCTGGAAGTTCATGCCGAGGATCACCGGGACCGGAGCCGTGCTTGTGCCAAGGTGGTTCTTGCCGTTGATCCAGTTCACCACGGCGTTGACTTTCAACTGGTCATAGCATTTGATGGCATCGAAATTGGTGGTCCAGTCATTCCCGTCCATTACGACGTTGGCGCAATTGTAGTTGGTTCCCGCTGTGGTCAGGCCAGGGAGTGGAATCTTATTGGAGTTGACTTCCGGGGAATAGTAATCATCCACGTTGCTGGGCTGATCGGTTCCGGTGGGGCCCGAAACAAGAGCGTAAACAGCGTGCTTGTCGGACCAGGCTGTGTAGCCGCCTGCGGCGTGGATCACGCTATAAATGGTGTTCGTGCGAATGAAGTTCCAAGGATATACGGGTTGGCAGTTGTTAAACGGATCGCGCACCAGCCTGTCGGGATTGATTGATTTAACGCCACCGTCGATTTTGGAGTATCCGGGAAAGCCACCATTGAGCTGCGTCTGGTCAATTTCATCGCCCTCTTCATATTCGGTCTGCGTTCCGTTGACCACATTCAAATTGCAGGGACCGGCAGGCAGTCCGTTGCCCGTAGCAATCTTCGGTGGCGCCAGAACGCGATCGTAAGCCACGTCGTAGAACCCGCCTACCGTTCGGGGGCTCCCGCCCGTCACCAGTGCCAGCAGGCCGGGAAAGGAATCGGACGGCCGTGAAGTCGTTGTGCGGGTGTAGTTCACGCCGGTTTTGCCGAGCGCCGCGAGAGTGGGGCAGGTATTGGATGCTAAACAGTTTTCGTAATCCACGGCGTGCATTCCATCGATGCTGATGAGCAATACGTGGCGCGTATCTCGATCGTGGTCGCGGTCCTGGCCGGGGCCTGGACCGGCGGAGAGACGCGGCACGAATCCTATGGAGACGAGTAGAGCGGACAACACGAAACCACAGCGAACAGCTTTACGCATTTTTGCTCCTTGCGGTGAACTTAAGTTGAATCGAGCGAGGTGGGAGGACCCAAACCCCGGCGTTCACGGTATTCCCGGTTCGGTTAGCGGGGTGCGACGCTTCTATGAATTCAACATGAATGAATATTTTTTCATGTGCAGCTCGAGTTCCCCCCTCTATCGGGCAGACTGCTCAGGGTTCAGTACTCCGGGGAACCCAGTCTTTGGTCCAGCCCACTTAGTCTGTTATCGTGGCGCTGCTTAGGAGAAACGCTTCTGCAGGCTGTAGATTTAGTAGCGCTCCGTGGGAATGTTGCCAACATCATTGGTGGAACGGTTTTTGTATTCACCGGATTGGCATCCTGCGGCATAGCGGCGATGCGCCGCCGCGGTGGCGTGCGCGTTCTCATCTGGCTGGGCTTGTGGAGCGCGCTGTATGGCGCTCGCCCGCTGGTCGATTCGCTCGCCAGCCTCGCGCTTCTTCCGCACTGGCTCCGGGCCGCGGTCCCGTACCTGGACACCCTGAGCATGTATCTGATTCTCGTTGTCGCCACGCTTGCCTGGCTGGAACTCGCAGCAGGCAAACTGCGTTTGTTTCTTCAAGCGGTGATCGCTTTAGCGGGGGTCATTGCTTTGTCGGGGATCGTCATCTTCCTATTCACGGGCGTAAACGACAAAATGATCCCCTACAACAATCTAGTCACCGCCTGCTCGCTTACGGTTTTAGTTACGGTCGTCGCGGTGCCGAAGCTGGCGCGGAAGTACCTCATAACCCCTGACAGCGGCGTTCTGCTGGTGGGCGCGCTGGCCTTCGCTGTGGAAGCGCTGTATACCAACCTGGCGCGGCCTCTGCACTACCAATACCAACTTTCGGTCATATGGGACTGGCTCGGCTTTGCCGCACTTTTGCTTTCCTTTGGCTATGTCGCATTGCAGGTGGTTTTTTCAGGGGAACGTCGGCTGCTGGAGATTGAAAGCGAACTCGCCGTGGCCCGTGAAATCCAAAATTCCATTCTTCCCGCGGGGAGTCCGGAAACAAAAAACCTGCTCATTGCCGCGGTCTATCGGCCCATGACAGCAGTCGCCGGTGATTTTTACGATTTTATTCCGGTGGACTCGCACCGCCTCGGTGTCCTGGTCGCCGATGTTTCCGGACATGGCATTCCGGCGGCGTTGATTGCCGCCATGATCAAGGCCGCCATGCAATCTGTCGTGCCCTGCGCCCACGACCCTCGAGCGGTGCTCTCTGGCTTGAACCGCATTCTGTCCGGCCAGCCGCACGATCAGTTCGTCACGGCATCCTATTTGTGGCTCGATACGGAAAATCGCAGGGCGCTCTATTCCGCCGCGGGACATCCGCCTCTTCTCCGCTGGCGAGAGGGCCAGCTGGAGCGCATCGAAAGCAACGGACTTGTTTTCGGCGTGACCTCCAATCCTGAATATCCCGTTTACGAGATGCGCCTCAACCCAGGCGACCGCTTCCTGCTTTATACCGATGGCGTGATTGAACCCGAGAATGCGAGAGGCGACGCCTTTGGCGACCACAAGCTGGAACAAGTCGTTCGTAAAAATCGGTCCCGCCCTCCATCCGAGTTTACAGATCAACTGCTCTGCGAGATTCGCCTCTGGCAACCCGCCTCCACGGCCCAGCAGGATGACATCACCCTCGTCGTGATTGACGTCCTCTAGCTTTGCTGCCAAGCGGGTAAGCAAGTCCCCGCAGACAAACGTGTCTCCGCAAAGCGCAAATCGTTCATAATAGCGGTCGCGGCCGTTCCATCGGTCGCCGAATGCCCGTGGAGGAAGCATGGCCGATCGCCTCGACGAGTTTCAGAAATTCCGTGCCGACCTGAACGAAGAAATACTCGGCTGCGGCCATCTCGGCATGAAGCGCTTCTTCGCGCTCGACCATCAGGCTTACGAACCCGGTCCTCTGGGCGCCAAGACCAAAGAGCTTCTCGGCCTGGTCGCTTCCGCAGTTCTTCGCTGCGACGATTGCATCACCTATCATTTGGTGCGCTGCGGCGAAGAAGGTTGGAAGCGCGACGAAGTGATTGACGCCCTTAACGTGGCGCTCATCGTCGGCGGCTCCATCACCATTCCCCACGTCCGCCGCGCCTTTGCCCGCATGCGCGAAATCCCGGGCCTCCAACCGGAGAAACCAGCAACGCAAAGCAAGAAGAAATGACCACCCCGTCCCATTCCGTCCATGCCCAGCCGCAATCCCGCAATTCTCGTCTGCGCCGCAACCCGCGTTTCTGGGCTTTCTTCCGACTTACACTCGCGCTTGGTGGCGCCACGCTCGTTCTGTTCCCCGTCGCTTCCGGCAACAGCTACATCCTGTCCATTGCGGGGCTTGTAATGTTCGTCGCAGCGATTCTGCTGCTTCCAGCGGCCAGCCGAGCAACGCTCGAAAGCAAAGCTCGCGAGCTAGGCGCTTTGTTGGTGATCGATGGCGGCCGCTACCATCCCCCCAATTCTTCCTCTTTCGTGCCCGTCCAGCTGGTCGTAGCCCCCGACCGCGTTTCTGCCCTCGATGCTAAGTTTCGGATGGTCCTGGAAATCCCCGCCGCGGAAATCACTTCCTTCCTCGCCTTGGAGGCCGAAAAAGGCTGGTTCCTCGAAGTCATCTGGGCCGATCACGCCGCAGAATTTTCTTACCGCGGTGCTTCGGCGGAGCGCCTCGTGCACATCGCCGAAAATGCCCTGCGCCGCGTCGCGCCTGCTCCCGCGCCAGTTGCCCCGCAACGCCGCGCCGCCGGCGCCTAGCATCTTTCCTAGTTATTCCGTCACAAATCCCTCATTCTGTGTCAAACTGTAGGCATGGCACGTGGGTGGGAAAGCAAGGACGTCGAGTCCCAGGTGGAAGCGAATAAGGCTCCCCAGCAGAAGGCCTCCGGGCCCAAGTCCCCCGAACAAATCCAGCGCGACCAGCAGCGCAAAGATCTCCAGCTATCCCGCACGCGCATCCTGAACGACCTCGCCTCCGCAACGCATCCCAACCACCGCAAGTCCCTCGAAGCCGCCCTCGCCCACCTCGAAAAAAAGATCGCCGAACTCAGCTGATCCCTTTCCCTGGCACATCTTTCTCATGTCCCTGTAGCGGCCGATCTCGGCGCTACGCGTGAAGCCGGCCTAAGCCCGGCCTCTACAGGGGCGACCTGAGGTCAAACTTGTCGTTGGTGGCCCCCCTCCCCCTATGTTTTTCGTAAATGTTGATTCTAAAGAGGATAGTGGCCCTTCGTGAAAATCTCTCAGGGTAAACGAGTGGAGAGTGGCGAGAGCCCCCACACCACTGGGTTTTAAAAGAATGCGCAAAGAGGGAGCGTTCCTCTCGTTCCTCGGGGAGAACCAAAATGGGAAGAGTAGGTATACACCCCCCGGCAGTTTTTTGTAAATGCAGAATCTAAAGGAGTTATGGCGTTACGGTTTGTAAATGCAGATGCTAAAGGAGTTACAGCGGCACGTTTTGGTGCGAGTGCGCCCCCCTCGAGGCTGGGGGTGAGCGGGGCAAAAATGTAGAAACGAAAGGAGTTAGGGAAGAGCGCGTACGCGAGCTGATGGCGGTAAAACACAAACAATGATAGCGCAAGCGTTACGTATTGTAAATTAAAAATAAGTGCTGAATTCCCTGTGGGATAGAGGTTCGAGCGGGAAGTCGAAGAAGAATGCTACGCGACCTAGGGGGCAGGAGGCTGCCGGGATTACCTTGACTCCGACGACCTCCTGCTCGTTGCCCGGGGTGATGGGCATCTTTTGTCAAAGCTGCTGAGTAGTGCGTTCGCGCTGCCCGCCTTCAAACAAGCCGCAACTCCGGCGACCTTCCCGCCGTTGGCTTGCTGCATTCAGGCTCCGACTATCTTTCTTCACATGGCCATGAGCCGTTCGAAATCGGACGTCATCGCTCATCTTAGGGCCTAGCAGCCGTCCCGTCCGACCAGTGACGGACTGGAACCAGGAACACGGTGAGGCGCTCCTCGCGGTTCTGAAACGTGATAATCGGCGATCCGGGAAGATCCGCGCCCCACGCCTTGGAATCGGTTTCGGGTGCGAAAAACATCAGATGCGGAAGCCAGGGTCCGCCAGCTTGGTCGCCCAGATAGCCTTGCTTCGACAACATGTAGGACATCGCGCCGAACTCCGGCGTGGGCAGTTCCTTCTTGTCGATGGCCGCGGCGATAGCATCGAACATCTGCGCTTTCGTCCGTCCGGCGATGACCAGCTCGGTTTTTCTGATGGTGCGGGGAAGGTAGGACCGTGCCGCCGAAGCATTGAGGCAGATGGGGCCGCGCAGCTTAGGATTCCAAAAGTCCGGATCGTTGATTCCGGCAGTCCACGATCGTTCTACCAGGCATACGAACCCGTTCTTGCCCTGAACCGCGGTTTCATAACCATGCCTGCCGAGGATCAACACCTCGGCATCGCCGGAGATGGAGTCCGGCGCAGCACTCCGGGCCAGCTTGATCTCCTCGCTGCGATCCGGCATCAGGTATTGTTCGAGCGGGGCCATGCTCGGATACTTTATTTTGGTGTCCTGAGCTTTTGCTTCCCACGCCGCACCGAACATGACGACCAGAGCGATGCTTCTTAAGGCGCTCGTCCTAACTCTGTTTCGTTCCATGGCTTCTCCTGATTCTGAAGACCACAGCATCGCAGCGGGATGACCTGCTTCCTCCAACAACGCTATCTTGCCTGTTCCCGCGCTGGCGATAGAAATGAATGGCCCGGCTTGGCAATATAGATTGATATCAACGTACCACGCATGGCGGCCTCTTGGCAAGATACATTGATATCCATATGATTTGTCTATGGCCACTGTCGCGAAACCGAGCTTTGAGACGACGCTGCAGGTCCGGGACTCCTGTCTCTGTCTTCACGTACAGCGAGCGGCCAGAGCGCTGGCACGGCGCTTCGACGATGCGCTGCGCCCACTCGGTCTGACCAACGGACAATTCTCAGTAATGATGTCTCTGAACCGTCCGAAACCACCAGGCATGGCGGCCGTGGCCTCGCTACTGGCGATGGATCGGACCACGTTGACCGCCGCGCTCAAACCTTTGCGGCGTCGCGGCCTGCTCAAGATCACGGCAGACCCAGCGGACGGTCGCGGCCGTCTGATGATGCTGACGGCAAAGGGGCGAAGGTTGCTGGCACGCGCAGTTCCCGTCTGGAAGAAGACCCACACCGCAATCGAGGCACTTCTGCGCGATGGCGACTCCGATCGCCTCCGGAACAATTTACGCGCACTCTCCTGATCATCCCAAGAGGTCGCGAATCATCTCGCCCGTTGCGGTGTCCAGCATCGCCAACGTCTGCTGGCGAAGTTCTTGAAACAGACTGGTGAAGACGACGCCGACCGCCACTCACCCGAACCACCGCAAGTCCCTCGAAGCCGCCCTCGCCCACCTCGAAAAAAAGACCGCCGAACTCAGCTGATACCGTGATTGAGAAGCGATTAGGGCCATTGAAGCTACGGTCTTGGGCGGAACGCGCCATGGGAGAGGGATCAGGATTTAAGTGGCGCACTGCCAAGCCTCTCTCTTACTGATCGCGGACGGTGCCTCGGATCACGAATTCCGTGGGCAGGATACGCTGGCTATAGGTCATGCGCGGATGATGTAGCCGCTCGAGGAGCATCTTCATGCAGGTTTCACCGATCTCTTCTTTGTGGACGCGAACCGTCGTGAGCGGTGGGTCCATCAGCAGGGCTTCTTCACGGTCATCAAAGCCCACCAAGCTGATATCGTCCGGCACTTTCAATCCCTGCTGCCGTAGCGAACGCCAAAGTCCATAGGCGATTTCGTCGTTGCCAGCTATTACAGCCGTGGCTCGCGGTTGCCGGGCCAAAATTCGCCCCGCGCTCTTTTGGCCGAAATCGACGAAACCCTGAGGATTTCGGGCCGTCACTAAGACGGACTTCAATTTCTTTTCCCGCATCCCTTGGCGGTAGCCTTCGAAGCGGTGCTGAAGCCAGGGGTAGGAAATGTCTCCCGTGAAGACAATGTGGCGGTGCCCCCGGCCGATCAGGTAACGCGTGACATTCAGTGTCCCATTGAAATCGTCGAAGCCCACCTGGTCGTACTGCTGATCTTCGTCCATGCCCACCACATTATTGCTGAAGGCTACAAACGGCATATGAATGGATTCGATTCTGCGCAGCAAATTCGGATAAATCGTCCCCGCCAGAATGAGTCCGTCAATCAAACCATGTTCCTGAAGAACCGGAGGCAGGTCGATCCTTTCCGGAGGCGTTCTCGGAGAATAATGCAGCGCGGCAAACAGCACGTGCTGCTTCTCGCTGGTGGCATAAGATTCGACGCCCTGCAGGATGCGCGCATGGAAGGGATGGAGAAAATCGCGGTTGCTCAGAAGAAAGCAGACCATTTCTGAGCGACGCTTGAGGATCCGGCGGGCCTGCGCGTTTGGGCGGAATCCCAGACGCCGGATGGCTTCTTGTACCCTTTCACGCGTTTCCCGGCTGACCTGAGAGCTGGAATTTAGCACACGGGAAATCGTTCCCACGCCGACCGCCGCTGCCCGTGCAACCTCGCGAATGGTCGTTTTCCCTGGAACTGATTCCACCACTAAATGGCCCTTTGTCGCCATGGGATCTTATTCGGTTCGGAGAGGAACCTCGACTCCCTTTCTCGTATCAGTCTATCACACCATAGTGTGACCGGGCATTCTCGCCAGTTGTGCGGGTCCTTGCTGTTTCCGGGACAAAGTTGGAAACCAATTCAAACCATCGGTTTCTCAAGATTCTGACTTGACAGGGAGTTTTCGCTCGTTTAGGGTGTGGAACCAGTTCCAAGCCTTCCGTCGGTGTTCCGTGGTCTCGGTCTGAAGTTCTTTCGAATCGCGTGGGGGGTGATGTCATGAAAAAAGGATCTGGTTCTTCTTTCTCATGGATAGCTAGCCAGTCTCATTCCATGAATGCCGCACAGTCTAAAGTAGCGGGCACTCCCGGTCTTATCAAACTGTCATATTTCACCATTACTGTATTGCTCGGGACAATACTTCTTGGGTTTTCAGCGCCTGTCATGGGACAGGCGGTCAATGCCACCTTGCTCGGAACGGTAACCGACTCGTCCGGGGCGGCCGTTGCCAACGTCAAGGTGACGGTCACGGAAACGAACACAGAGATCAGCCATACCTCGCAGACCAACGACAGCGGCAACTATGTATTTCCAGATCTGCCGCCGGGCACTTATAAGGTCGTCGCGGAACTGGCAGGGTTCAAACGCGAGTCGCGCGCCGGGGTCGATTTGATCGTTAACTCAACGGAGCGAGTCGACTTGGTCCTTCAACCGGGCGACGTTACGCAAACTGTGGAAGTCTCTGCGGAGACTCCTATCCTTCAGACCGAACGAGCGGACACGGGCCGCAAGCTGGAGGAGGTGTTAACGGAGAATGTGCCGCTAGGCACCAATCGCAATTTCCAGAACCTTCTGAACATCGTTCCCGGCACGACGCGCGCCACCTTCCAACACTCGCAGTTCTTCAACGCCAGCAATTCGTTGCAGACGGAAGTCAACGGCCAACTACGCGAGGGTAACAATTACCAGATCGAGGGTATCGACGACAACGAACGTACCGGCCTGCTGCAGATCCTGATACCGCCGCTGGAAGCCATCCAGACGGTAGACGTTTCGACGAGTAATTTCGACGCCGAACTGGGCCGCGCGAGCGGCGCAGTCACCAACGTCATACTGAAATCAGGCACCAACGATTACCACGGTTCTGCTTACGAATTCGCCAGAAGCAATTATTTCAACGCGCGCAATTTTTTCGACAAATCCGTGGGACATCTGGCCTATAACTACTTTGGCGGCAATATTGGCGGCCCGATCAAGAAGAATAAGCTCTTTTTCTTTGCCGACTATCTAATGGTCAAAGACCATGAGGCAAACACAAATACGATCACTATCCCGACGATGGCCGTCCGCACGGGAGATTTGAGCGCTTCGACTACGGCCATTTACAACCCCTTCAGCGGCAACGCGGACGGCACTGGCCGCCAGCAATTCGTCGCGACCTCTGTTCCCGGTGCGGCTACAGTACCAGGTCCAAATGGGACTATGGTGGATGCGTACAACGCTGCCTGCAAGAATGCAGCTGGTTGCCCCAACGTCATTCCTACTGCCTTGATTGATGGCATTTCGACCAAGCTCCTGAATTTCCTGCCGTCTCCAACAGCGGCAGGAAATGCGAACAACTACTTTGCCCTGCTGGCTTTCCATAAAGATACGGATTTCTTTGACGGTAAAGTGGATGCCAACCTTACCGATAAAGATCGCCTGAGCCTGCGACTCAGCTACCAGCGTCCGTCCATTCTCCAGGCGCCGATATTCGGCATAGCCGGCGGACCGGCGCAAGGCAATTTTGAAGGCTCGGGCCTTCAAAACACTTACAGCACCGGCCTCAACTACAATCGCTTTTTCTCGAATACCCTGGTTGCTGAGTTTCGCTTTGGTGCCGGGTGGTACCATAACGAAGCGCACAACACCGATTATGGAACGGCCACTTCCACTACGCTCGGCATCCCTGGCGTTAACCTGGATAAAACGATAACCAGCGGAATCGTGGGTGTTACGATTAACGGCGGATTTTCCAATCCGTTGATTGGCTTCTCGGCGAGCTTGCCCTGGGTCCGGTCAGAAACAAATATTGACTTCGCCAATACCTGGACCAAAATTTTGGGCAATCATACCGTTAAGTTTGGCGCCGATCTGCGCCGGATTCGGGATGCTTTGCTTCAGGAGCAAACATTTAGCCCGCGCGGCCTGTACACCTTCAACGATGGCCAGACGGCGCTCAAATGCACGGCTGTAGTTGTTCCGCAATGCCCGAAGGTTGGGTCCTCGCCAACCAGTTTTACGAACGACTTCGCGAGCTTTCTGCTCGATGTCCCAAGCCAGGCGGGACGCGATCTGGCGACATTCTTCCCGAACTACCGAGCATGGCAATTCTTCACCTTCGCGCAAGACAAATGGGTGGTCACTCCCAAATTCTCCGCGGATCTTGGAATCCGCTGGGAGCTTTATCCCCCGGCTACACCTGTCGCCAAGGGAGGCTTTTCCAATTACAATCCCGTCAACAATACGCTTGTCGTCACCGGCTACGGTGGCAATCCGGATAATCTCGGGATCACCACGCATTACAAATACTTTGCGCCTCGCCTGGGACTGGCCTACCGTTTGAGGGAATCGACAGTCATTCGAGTTGGATTTGGCATCAGCTATACGCCATTCCCCGACAACAGCTACGCTTACAATTTCCCCGTGCGCGCGAATAACTCGTTCAATCCTGCTGTTGCCAGCTATGGTCCGGCAGTGCTTCCCAGCGGGCAAATTGCGACCTTCGAGACTGGTTTCCCTGCGTTGATTCAACCTACCATTCCTTCCAACGGGATCATTACGAACCCGACTGTGGGTTCCGCCTACTTCGTAGTGAACCAGAATTTCAAGAACCCATATGTGGAATCGTGGAACATGGCAATCCAACATTCGTTGCCGGGGCACTTTGTACTGGATGCGGCTTACGTTGGCAATCACAGCGTCGACACGGTAGTAAATTACAACCTCAATGCCGCTACGGTTGTTGGCCTTGGAAACGCTGGGCAACCCGAGTTTCCCACCTTCGGGCGGACGGCGAACACCAATCTCCTTTTTGCGGGATACTCGTCGAGCTATCACGCTCTGCAAGCCAAGCTGGACCGGCGCTTCTCGAGCGGTTTCTCTACCACCACCTCTTATACTTTTGGCAAAGGCATGGGCTTTCAAACCGACGACGACGGCGGCCTCGCATTCTATATCAACCAGCGCCGTAATTACGCCCGCAACGACTTCGACCGCACGCATACCTTCGTGCAAAGTATTGTGTATGACTTACCGTTTGGAAATGGCAAGCGCTGGGTCTCCTCGGGAATTGGCGCCGCAGTTCTGGGTGGCTGGCGTATCTCCAGCTTTCTCACATTTATGTCGGGGCTCCCGCTTTACTTTACCGCCCCCGGGAATTCACTTCTGGCACCGAACAACACGCAAACCCCGAATTTGGTTTCTCCGGTGCAGATCCTTCACGGTGTCGGCCCGGCCAATCCCTGGTTTAGTGCTTCGAGCTTTGCTGCACCGGCGGGAACTAGCTTTGGCAATGTGGGGCGAAACTACCTCAGCGGACCCAATTTTTTCAATCTGGATGCTGCACTGTCCAAGTCCATCCGATTTACGGAGCGCTACAATTTGGATCTGCGGCTGGAGGCTTTTGGCGCTACGAATACGCCGCAGTTCTTCTTCGCCTCAAACGGTGGAACCGCCGCGGGAACAACGCTGGGCAGCAGCAGTTTCGGCCAGGTTACCAATGCGACTGGCGGCCGCCAACTTCAGCTCGGCGCAAAGTTCAACTTCTGATCCGGCTCGCACCCGGCCAACCATGCGCGCCGTCTCGGCGGCGTAAAGAGCTGTTGTACTCGCCCTAATGGGCGTCAAAGCCTCCAAAGGAGAAACCATGTCCGTGACACGTCGTGAATTGTGCTCGATGCTTCCCGCGGTCCTCATTCCCGCGATTCTTCCTTCCGAGGCATCCGCCCAACAAGACGTGTCGATGCCCTCGGCGATGTATCCTTTCGAAAAGCTGCCAGTTCGAACGCCAAACAACGCACAGATTCGTAACGTGCTGAAGGGCCAGCTCGCGACGGGAGAATCGCTGGAAGTGCATGAAACAACTTTGCCACCCGGGGGAGCGCCGCATCCGCCACACCATCACGTGCATTCGGAGATGTGGCTGATTCGCGAAGGAACAGTGGAACTTACGGTGAACGGCGCAAATTACCGTCTCGGACCGGGCTCGGTGGGATTTGTGCATTCGAATGACGAACATGGCATCAAGAACACGGGCACGACACCGGCCACCTACTTTGTTGTGGCGATCGGGCCAGGCGCCGCTGCCTGATTTGAGATTGCAGTTCAAACCACAGCCGGGATCGATCCGAATAGTTAAGAAGTTCGTGCGGGCGGAGACTTCAGTCGGTGAAGACGACGCCGACGGCCACTTTACCTTTTTCCGAAGCGCTGTCGATGCGCACCACGTATCCGCGCAATTTCATCGACTGCAACCCGTTGGCCCCGTTGGTCTCCATGGTCACTTGAAGCTCAGACTGCAATTGAGGCAAGTGCTTCAGCGAAATCAGCGCGCCCTGTAAGGAAAGGTCGCGGACCACGGTCTCTTCCTCGAATTCCTTGCCGCCTTCGGTCAGTCCACAAACTCTTGCCTTGAACTGCGCCTCGCGCCGCAGTGCTGTCCGAGTTCCCGGCATGTGCGCCTGCACCGGGTCACCCGGGGCTCCCAGCGTGATGACCATGCCTTCGCTTGCCGCAAAGACGGAATCAAACTCTTCGCGCGCCTGACGCAAAATCGAGTCCAGCATCTTGTCCGTGGAATCGGGGTCGTGATGGAAAAGCACCAGCGTCTTGGCACCCGCGTCGCGCGCTGCTTTCACTCCTTCTTGCCACGTCGAATGTCCCCAGCCCTTCTTCGAGTTGGCCAGCTGCTCGGGTGTGAATTGCGCGTCGTTAATGAAAATATCCGCGTCTTTGGCCAGTTCGCGCAGGCTGGCGTCCAGTTTTTCGTTGCCGGGCTCGTTGTCCGTGGCGTACGCGACGATTCCCGCAGCCGTCTCGATGCGGTAGCCCAGGCAGCCTTGCGGATGGTTGAGCCAGCGAGTCGTAATGGTGTTCTCGCCGATCTGGAAGGTTTCTCCGCCGTCCACTTCCTGGAATTTCCGTTTCGCGCTCATCGCGGACATATCCACCGGGAAATACGGCACGGCCATCTGCGCCTCGAACACTTGCCGCAGGCTATCGCGTCCCAGGAATTTCGAGCGGAAGCTGTAAAACTGAAACTCGTTTTTTTCCACGTAGAGCGGCGCAAAAAACGGAATCCCCTGGATGTGGTCCCAGTGGTAGTGGGTAATCAGGATGTGCGTGCGTGGTCCGTTCTTCCCGCTCGGCGCGTTCCAGCGGTTGCCCAGCATGCGCAGCCCGGTGCCGCAATCCAGAATGAATTGCGTGCCGTCCGCCGCGACGAGCTCGAGGCAAGGCGTGTTTCCGCCGTAGCGCCACGTGGTGGGATCGACCGTAGGCGTGGAGCCGCGCACACCCCAGAAGCTCAGTTTTGCGATGGGGACACCCATGGTCCTGACGCAAATCCTCTTCCAAAAACGTTTTTCCCACACCAACACACGTGGAATGGGAAGCTCGTTTCATGGTCGCAGCCGTGGGGAAGAGCGTCAATGCATTCCCGCAAGGGGCGTGTCAAACTACCCACTAAGGCACGGCTGGATGCGCGGCCAATGGGCATGCGGGTAGAATGGACGGCATGAGCGGCCACTCCCATGACCTTGATCACGGGCCTGAGGGTCACGATCACGGTCTCACGGACGAGCACGCCGGGCATGGTCATGCTCATGATCATGGCCACGGGCATGCGGGCCATTCGCATGCCGGACATTCGCACCCGCCACTCAGCCCGTCCGTTCTCGGCTGGGCAATGGCCGCCACGCTTGGTTTGGTCGTAGCCGAAGTCGTCGGCGGCATTCTCGGGCGCAGCGTGGCCCTCCTGAACGACGCGGTGCACAATCTCTCAGACGTTCCGGCGCTGGGCATCTCGTATCTGGCCATGCACTGGGCGGAGCGCCCCGCGGACAGCGAAAAAACGTACGGCTATCACCGTGCGGGCACCCTCGCGGCGTTCACCAACGCGGTTCTGCTCGTGATTCTTTCCCTCTGGCTTGGCTATGAAGCGATCGAGCGGCTGCGCGCTCCGGTCGAGGTCATCGAGAAGTGGATGATCTGGACCTCCGTAGCCGCGCTGGCGGTGAACGGCGGGATCACTCTGTCGCTGGTGCGTGGCCGGCGTGACCTGAATCTCCGCAGCATCCTGGTGCACAATTTCGGTGACGCGCTCTCCAACATCGCCATCATCGTTGGAGCGGTGGTGATTCAAATGACCGGCGCGCACTGGATCGACCCGCTGCTCGGCCTGGCCATCGGCCTGCTCGTGCTCTGGTCAAGCTATGGCATCTTGCGCGAGTCCTCGCACATTCTTCTCGAGGGGCGCCCGCCGGAATTGCAAGTCGAGCAGGTCGCCCGCGCCATTCTCACTGTCGAAGGCGTACAGGAAGTGCACGACGTGCACCTGTGGTCGCTTGGCGGCGGCCATCACGCTTTGAGCCTGCACGCACGCATTCCGGACATGCACCTCGAGGAGTGCGAGCGCTTGCTCGCGTCCATCAAGCAGGTGGCGGCCACGCAGTTTCACATCGAACACACGACGGTCCAGCTCGAACGCGCAGGCCTGCCCGCGCAATCGGGCTACGTCATGCCCGAACCCGCGAAGAAATAAACCTAAGTTCCGAAGTTGAAAAACGGATCCCTCCGCCTGAGGCTGGGGAAGACCGCAGCCTGAGGGTCGGGATGACCATTTCTAACTTAGGAAAGCGAGATTGAAAAGGCCGCAGAGAGAGGGTATTAGTTAGCGGGCCTCGAGGTCGAGCGCATAGATTTCCTGCGTGCTGAGGTCGCGAGCATACAGGCGGAAATTGTCGGGCGAGAGACCGCTCCAGACTCCGGAAACCATCCCTTGGAAGCGAGGCAATTCCGCCAGCCCGAACAATTCTTCCGAGTGCGTGGCGCCGAGCTTGACGCGGCGAGCGGTGGGGTGGTCGGTGAGAAAATTGTCGAAATAGATGTAGGAACTGTCCTTGGTCCAGCTCGGGTATGCGATGTTGCCGCGCTCGGTCAGCCATTTCGACCATTTCTGCAAATGGAAATCGTAGAGCATAAGGGTGCTGGAATCACGCGAGAGCGCTGCAAGGTATCGGCCGTCGGGGGAGAGGCGCGGGCTGAACAGATTCTCGGAGCCTGGAATCGTTGAGAACTGGCGAGACGGGAGATCGAAAATCTGAATGTTCAGGGGAACGGACTCAGGCCCGGATGAGAAAATGACCTGATGGCCATCGGCTGACCAATTGAAATCCACGCCGCCACTCGCGTTCGGGAACAGATCTTCGGAAGCGCCGCCCTGGGAGGGTATTACTTTCGCGCTCCGTGGTCCGCCAACCGTGAAACTGTTGTAAGCGATACGCGAACCATCCGGAGACCAGA
This sequence comes from uncultured Acidobacteriaceae bacterium, assembly GCA_964524985.1. Taxonomy (GTDB): domain Bacteria; phylum Acidobacteriota; class Terriglobia; order Acidiferrales; family UBA7541; genus Acidiferrum. Next base: position 14,948 of record CAZGFL010000107.1, on the reverse strand, counting down.
CCGGCAGGATGGCTTGGGTAGGCGGATAGGTGAGTTGCCGGCGCTCCGTGCCGTCAACGCGGCTGCGCCAAAGGCTGCCTTCGGGAACAGTCACGTAGGCGACCCACTGGCCGTCGGAGGAAAACGCCAAATCGCTGGCGGATATGCCAGAGAGATAGGGAAGAAACTGGCGGGACAGCAGATCGTAGCGAACCAGTTGGGCGCGCTGCTGCGTTGCATTCACAAACAGTTTCTTGCCGTCGTTGGACGGAACGACGAAGAAAAACAAGAGCGGACCGGCGGTAAGTTGCACAGGGGTAGAAGAAGGTTTGCGGAAAATCCCTGTGCGTTCCCGAAGGGCGAAGAGATCGAAGGCCGAGGTCGTGCCGCTGGCGAAGACGTAGAAGCGACCATCGGGCGTCCACTCGCCACAGCACGCGGCGGAATGACCGCGCCATTGCGGCAAGAGCGGATGGAGATTCGATCCATCGGAACGGACTTCCCACAACGACGCCGCAATGAGTTCGCGAGGTTTTACAGTGAAGCGAATGCGCGTGCCATCGGGAGAAAATCGAGCATAGTAAGGAAACCCGTCGACAGAAACCAGAAGCCGCGACTGCGTGCCGTCCGGCTTGGCCAAATATAGAGAAGAACCATTTGCGTAAATAATTTGATTTCCATCCGGGGACCAACCGGCCCAGGTAGCAGTGATGTCGCCAAGGCGGCGAGGAGACCCGGACGGAACCGGCAAAGCCCAGATGGGGGCTTCGAAATGAGTGCCCTCGAACGTGCTCACCATGAGTTGAGAGTGATCGGGAGAAATGTCGCCGATCCCTAGGTTTTGAAAAGGCGTAGGGATTTTGGTGATTTCACCGCCAGCCACGGAGACTTCGGCGAGGACAAAATGTCCTTCGGCGGCTTCTGTAAAGTAAATCCGCGAACCATCCGTTGCCATTTGCCCCTTAATCAACGCGTCGTGCGTGAGTTGCGTGGAGCCCATGATTCTCGGCGGCGGGCTTGGAGTGAAATACCAAAGCGCAACGCCTGCCAGAGCCAGAACCACGACAGCTGCGGCGCCCCAGGCCCAGCGCACGCTGCGGAACTTCGGAAGAGCAGCAGGAACCGGGGTGATGCCGGAGGAAACCGCGGAGTCGGAGTCCCGCTTCAGCCGTTTCAGGTCGGCGCGGATCTCCGAAGCAGTTTGATAGCGGACCTCGCGGTCTTTTTCGATGGCCTTTCGGATGATGTGGTTGAGTTCTTCGGGAATCGCGGGGTTGAGCCGGACGACGGGGACCGGCTGCTTATTCAAGATGGAATCGAAAATGGCTGCGGAGGTCGTGCCCTGGAACGGCACGACGCCGGTGGCCATTTCATAGAGCACGGCGCCAAACGAAAACAGATCGGTGCGGGCATCGAGTTCTTTGCCGAGCGCTTGCTCGGGAGACATGTAGCCGACGGTTCCGAGAACGCTGTCGGCCGTCGTGACGGGATCCCGGGTAATCGTGGTGGCCGTGCCGTCGGGACTTCCAGCGGACAGCGGACCGGTCATCTTGGAAAGGCCAAAGTCCAGCAGTTTGGCCTGGCCGCGCGTGGTGACAAAAATATTGGAAGGCTTGATGTCGCGGTGAATGATGCCTTTGGAGTGGGCGGCGTCCAGAGCATCGGCGATTTGAATGCCGATGTCGAGAAGTTCGTCGAGCCCCAGTGGCCGCCCACCAATGTGTTGGCGGAGATCCTGCCCTTCGAGCAGTTGCATGGCGAGAAAAGTGCGTCCCTCATGCTCGCCGATTTCGTAGACCGTGCAGATGTTGGGGTGATCGAGAAAGGAGGCGGCGCGCGCTTCGCGGTCGAACCGTTCGAGGGCTTTGGGCGAATTGGCGAAAGCTTCAGGCAGGAACTTCAGCGCGGCATGCCGGCCGAGCCGTAGATCTTCGGCTTCGTAAACCTCTCCCATACCGCCGGCACCCAGCTTGCGCAGGATCCGGTAGTGAGAGATGACTTCGCTGAACACATGACCCTCACTACGGATAGAGTAGTCTCGCGCGACAGGGAGGTCAATGAAGCGGCGAATTTGCAGCACAAAGCGGGAATCGGCATAGAATGCGGGCGGAGAGGGAGAAGCCATGAGGAAAATGGGTGTCGGGCTGTTGGCGGCGATGCTGTTTTGCGCGGGAGCGGCAAGAGCGCAGAAGCCGCCGCTGCTGCCGGAGAAGGATGTGGCGGCGCTGGCGAACGAGTTGAGCGGGGAAACGGCGAAGCGGAATTTGGAGGGCATTGCGCGGTTTCACCGGCAGCGGGGCTCGCGGGGATTTCATGAAGCGGCGGAGTTAGTGGCCGAGCGGCTGCGGGCGTATGGGTTGAGCGACGTGGCGATACTGCAGTTCCCAGCGGACGGAAAGATTTCCTATGGGACGCAGAAGTCGCGGCCGGCGTGGGATGCGGAAAAAGGGGAGTTAGAGGAGGTAAAGGACGGAAAGGAACTAAAGGAAAAGATTGGGAGCTATGAGGCAGAGCCGGTGGTCCTAGCGGAGGACAGCGAGTCCGCGGATGTGACAGCGGAGTTGGTGGATGTGGGCGCGGGGACGAAGGAGAGTGATTACACGGGGAAGGATGTGAAGGGGAAGATTGTGCTGGTGAGCGCGCAACCGGGAGCGGTGCAAGATTTGGCAGTGGGGAAATTTGGCGCGGTCGGGATTGTGAGTTATGCGCAGAATCAGAAGACGGCATGGTGGGGCGAAGATAAAAATTTGATTCGCTGGGGGCACCTGGAGACATTTTCGGAGCACAAGACGTTTGCGTTTATGGTTTCGTTGAAGACAGCGCGAGGATTCAAGGAACGGCTGGCGCGCGGAGAGAAGATCATGTTGCAGGCGGTGGTGAAGGCGGGGCAGCATCCCGGGAATTATGAGGTGGTGACGGCGACGATTCCGGGGGCGGATGCGAAGTTGAAGGAGGAGGAGATTGCGTTTTCGTGCCACCTGGATCATCAGCGGCCAGGAGCGAATGACAATGCCAGCGGGTGCGTGACGATTCTGGAGGTGGCGCGCACGCTGCAGAAGTTGATCAATGAGGGGAAGCTGGCGCGGCCGGCGCGGACGATCCGGTTTTACTGGCCTCCGGAAATTGAAGGGACCATGGCGCTACTCAATTCGGCTTGGCACTCTTCTTCTTCGAAGCTTGAGATACGTCGAAATTACGATGGGTCAATTCCTCTACCACAAAAGGGAGGAGGCTCTTTGACGTCGACAGGCCGAGCCCTAACCGAGCGAGTCAAAGCTGTGATTCACATGGACATGGTGGGCGGGGGGCCGGAGACGAAGGCAGTGTTCCACGTGACACGCGGGCCGATGAGCCTGCCGAGCTTCGTGCACGACGTGGCGTGGGCGTTTGCGGAGTTTGTGAACCAGGAATCGTACCAGTTTGCGGCCACAGGGAAGGCAGATTACCCGTTTGTGGCGCCGGAGGGCGGGAAGGAGCCGCTGCGGGCGGAGTATTCGGCGTACACGATGGGGAGCGATCACGATGTGTATCAGGATTCGTCATTCGGGATACCGGCGATTTATCTGAATGACTGGCCGGACCGGTACATCCACACGAATTTCGATACCGCGGCGAATATTGATCCAACGAAGCTGAAGCGGGCCGCGTTCATCGGCGCGGCCAGCGGATATTTTTTGGCGGGCAGGACGAAGGCGTCAGCGCTCGCCTTATGGCATCTCGTAGGACGCGGAATCCTTGGGCAGCGGGTATTTCGCGATCTGCAAAACGAAAATCTGGCAGCGGACGAAAGCTCTGCCGCCTTGCTGCCGTTTTGTCTTTATGAAACGAAGCTTTTAGAACAAGTGCGAACGATGGTGTACGAAATGCCCGAGGATGCTAGGGAGGGATTTAAGCCGGAGATGCCCAAGTGTTTCACGGGTTATGCGCCATTAGGTAGGACTTCCGCGACGGTGGATGCGGCGCTACAGGTGAGATTCAAGCGCTCCTTTCAAGTTCGAGGTCCACTGGCCATGTTTGGGTACGATTATTTTTCAGATCATGCGAAGGCGGTGGGAGTGGCGACACCGAAGCTGTTGAGTTATGAGGGATTGTGGGGAGCAGGGGAAGAGTATGCGTACGAAGTGCTGAATTTTGCGGATGGGAAGCGCAACGCGCAGGAAATGCGCGATGCAGTGTCGGCGGAATACGGGCCGGTGCCGCTAGAGATGGTAGTGGAATATTTGAAGGCGCTGGAGAAAATTGGCGTGGTGGAAGAGGTGAAGTAGAGGAAGAACAGATTGAACGAGCACTAGAATAAGCGGATGCAATGGCGGCGGACTTGAGGAGGGCAAGATGCCAACCATTGAAGGGAAAGAAGGACGGTTGTGGATTGACGCGTACGTGAAGAAGGCGGGCAAATTTTCTGGAGTAATGAAGGAGGTGCGGGCGCTGCTGAAGAAAACGGCGGCAGACTGCGAGGAATACGTAAGCCCGTGGAAGACTCCCGCGTTTGATTCGAACGGACCGCTCTGCGTCTTTGTGCTGGGGAAAGAGCATGTAACGCTGGCATTTTTGCGGGGAGCGATGCTTCCCGATCCAGAGAAACTCCTGGAGGGCAAGGCGAAGGGCGTGCGTAACGTAAGGCTGCGGAGTCTGGCCGATGTGAAGCGGCCGGGAGTGAAGAGGTTGATTGCGGAAGCGGCGAAGTTGAACAAAAAGGATCCGCCGTCGGGGAAGATGGTGGGGATGGACAAAAGGCGGAAGAATGAAGGAAAGAAATGAACAGGCACACGCGGGCTCGTGAGGTGGGAGGGGCACAGACGCACGAAGCTCAGCTAAAACTGAAGCCTGCCTGCGGCGGGCGAGCCCATGGCACCGTGTGTTAGCATCAGGCCCGTGCGTTGAGCGGGAGAACGAGACGTAGATGACGGCGACGATGAAGGCGTTGCGGAAGATGCAGGCGGCGAAGGGCCTGCAAATGGACACGGTGGCTGTGCCGGCGATCGGTCCGACGGACGTGCTGGTGCGGGTAAAGACCGCTTCCATTTGCGGCACCGACCTGCACATCTACGGCTGGGACCGCTGGTCGCAGGGGCGCATCAAGCCGCCGCTCACGCTGGGCCACGAATTTTGCGGGCACATCGAGCGCGTCGGCGGTGAAGTCACGGCGGTGAAGCCGGGCGACTTCGTCAGCGCGGAGATGCACGTGAACTGCGGGCATTGCCACCAGTGCCGGCTGGGGCAGGCGCACATTTGCCAGAACCTGCGCATCATCGGGATCGATCAGGACGGGGCGTTCGCGGAGTTCGTGAGGATTCCGGCATCGAACATTATCAAGCTGGATGCGGGGATTCCCGAGCACTACGGCGCGATTCTCGATCCGCTGGGGAACGCCGTGCACACCGTGCTGGCGGGGCCCGTGGCGGGGCAAACCGTTTTGGTGACGGGCTGCGGGCCGATTGGGTTGATGTCCATTGCGGTGGCCAAGGCTTGCGGCAGCTCCAGGGTGTTTGCAACGGAAACGAACGAGCAGCGGCGCGTGATGGCGAAGAAAATGGGCGCGGACGTGGTGCTGAACCCTGCGACGGAAGATGCGGTAGCGAAAATTCTTGCCGAAACGAATGGCACGGGCGTGGATGCGCTACTCGAAATGAGCGGCAATCCCACAGCGATTCAGCAAGGGTTTAAGGCCCTGCGGGCAGGAGGGCGCGCGTCGCTGCTGGGGATTCCCACGGAAAATGTGCCGCTGGATCTGGTGAACGACGTGATTTTCAAGGGCGCGACGGTGCAGGGGATTTATGGGCGCCGAATGTACGAAACGTGGGTGCAGATGATCGCGCTGCTGAAAGCGGGGCGGCTGAATCTAGAGCCCCTCTTTGGCGAGCGAAGACCGCTGGACAAATACGAAGATGCCTTCGCACTGTTGCAAAAAGGCCTGGCCGGGAAAATATTGTTGTACCCGAATGGTTTGCCTCACTGAGCCGAGTGACCATCCCGCGCCGGGATGGAGTCATTTGCGCAGGGCCGCCCGCTGACGCAGAATAGTTCTTCCACCAGCCGAGTCCACATCAGGAGCGCAACCATGTCTGACACCGCTACGATCGCAACGAAGCAGAATCCACTGCAGTACATCACCGACCAGTTGAATGAACTGCGCGCAAGGGGCGTGGCGCCGAAGCTGCGTGTACTCGAAGGCGAGCAGCGGCCGGTGAGCATCATCGACGGAAAGGAAGTGATCAACCTGGCGTCGAACAATTACCTGGGGCTGACGACGCACAAGGCGCTGCGCAAAGCCGCGGTGGACGCAGTGAAGCGCTACGGCGCGGGAGCAGGGGCGGTTCGAACTATCTCCGGGACGATGAAGCTGCACATGGAGCTGGAGGAGCAGATCGCAGCATTCAAGAACGTCGAAGCGTGCGTGGTGTTTCAGTCAGGCTTCACGGCGAACGCGGGGACGGTTTCGGCAGTTCTGGGAAAGGACGACCTGATCATTTCCGACGAGCTGAACCACGCGTCGATCATCGATGGCGCGCGACTTTCGAAAGCGACGATCAAGGTTTTCAAGCATAAGGACATCGCGGACTGCGAGCGCATCCTGCAGGAGAACACCAGTTTCCCGGGGAAGAAGCTGATTATCACCGACGGCGTTTTCTCCATGGATGGCGACATCGCGCCGCTGCCGCAACTCTGCGACCTGGCAGAAAAATACACCTGCATCATGATGGTGGACGACGCGCACGCTTCCGGGGTGCTGGGCCGCGGCGGGCGCGGCACGATCGATCACTTCGGATGCCACGGGCGCGTGCAGATCCAGGTGGGCACGCTGAGCAAAGCAATCGGAGCGATGGGCGGATACGTGTGCGGCTCGCGCGACTTGATCGACTTTCTTTATCTGCGCGCGCGGCCGTTTTTGTTCTCGACTTCGCATCCGCCGGCCACGGCAGCGGCGTGCCAGGCGGCATTCACGCTGCTCAATTCCCCCGAAGGCGAGAAACTAGTGAAAAAGCTGTGGGCCAACACGAAACTCTTCAAACGTGAGCTGAAGAAGCGCGGATTTCAGTTCAAGACCAGCGAGACGCCGATCGTTCCGATTCATGTGGGTGAAGCCGCGAAAGCGTTCGACTTCTCGAAGAAGCTGTTTGAAGCGGGCTTGTACGCGCCGGCGGTGGGGTACCCCACGGTGGCAGAGGGCAAGGCACGGTTGCGCGCCATCGTCACCGCGACGCACAAGCGCGAGCAACTGCTGCGGGCAGCGGAGATTCTAAGTGAGGTAGCGAAGCCGCTAGGGATTGTGGCGTAAAAGCGGTGGACGCGGAGCAGGTCCATGCAATCTGTAAAGGCATCTGTGATGTTTGCGGCAGTCCTGGGCGCAACGGTCTGTACTTCGGCAAGAACTGCGAGCGCACATCTCACAAAAGCACGAACGCAAGCGTGCGAGGAAGCGAGTGCGCTTCCCAGCGGGGCGGCGCTGTTTGCCGAGTTGGATTCGACAATCGACTCGAAGAAAGTGAAAAGCGGCGACGCGGTGACTGCGCACACGACGCGGGAAATCAAGTACAACGGAAAAGTGATTCTCCCGCGAAATACGAAACTCGTGGGGCATGTAACGCAAGCGTCGGCGAAATCCAAGGGCGATCCGGAGTCTACGCTGGCGATTCAATTTGACAAAGCGCTTCCGAAGAAAGAGCCAGAGATTCCGTTGAAGGTGGTGCTGCGGGCAATCGCCGCGCAGGAAAGGTACGCGCCAACTGCCGGCCCGGCGGAAAGTACCAGCAATGCAGGAAGCATCGGCACACAAACTTCACCGATGGGGAGTCCGCCGCGTTCGCCCATGCCAGGGAGCGCTCCCACGCCGGCGGCCGGAGCTGCGCGTTCCGGAAACGATGCGGGCGCGGAGGGCGGGGCCGGCGCGTTTAACGATAGCAGTCGCGGCGTGGTGGGAATCGACGGTCTGCAACTGACGCCAGCCGATAGTTCGAGCGCAGAAAAAGGAGCTTTGCTGGTTGGCTCAGGGAAGAGCGTTCATTTGGACGCCGGCACGCGGCTTCTCTTTTCCGTTCAGTAGCAATTGCCAAATCCTCAGGAGCTTTGGTCCGGACGAACCACGCGGCGCCTTTGCTATACTCGCGCGATGCCTGCGGCGCGCAAAAGACTGTTCCTTGTGGACGCGATGGCGCACGTCTATCGCGCGTTTTACGCGCCGATGGTGCGCATGAACGCGCCTTCCGGGATGCCCACGAAGGTTCCTTTTCTGTTTGCGAATATCCTGCGGCGGCTGATCAAGGACTATAAACCGGAATACCTGGGAATCGTTTTTGATCCGCCCGGTGCGACGTTTCGCGACAAGCTCTTCGAAAAATATAAAGCCCAGCGCCCGCCCATGCCGGACGAGATGAAAGTGCAACTGCCCTACGTGCGCAAAATGTGCGAAGCGATGCGGCTGCCGGTGCTGGAAGTGCGCGGCTATGAAGCCGACGACGTGATTGGCGCGATGGCCACGCAGGCAGCGAGGAAGAATCTCGACGTGCTGATCATTACGAATGACAAAGACATGATGCAGTTAGTGGGAGAAAACATTCGCACTTTGCGCACGGGCTCGGGAGGAGCGAAAGGCGATGTCATTGTCGACGCCGAGAAAGTGAAAGAGATTCTGGGCGTGCCGCCGGAAAAAGTGATCGACGTGATGGCGCTGATGGGCGACACGGTGGACAACATTCCCGGAGCGAAAGGGATCGGCGAAAAAGGCGCGACGGAGCTGATCCAGAAATACGGGAGCGTGGAGAACGCGCTGGATCACGCGGAGGAAGTACCCAACAAGCGCTACCGCGAAGCGCTTCAGCAGCAGCGCGAACAGGTAATGATGTCCAAGCAGCTCGCAACGATTGCAACGGACGTGCCGCTGCAATTGGATTTGCAGGCGATGGAGCGGCGCGAACCCGATCCTGCGTTACTCGCGCCGCTGTATCGCGAGCTCGGATTTAACTCGCTGCTGAAAGAGCTGGGAGCGGCGGCGATTACGGCGAACGCGCCACCGAGCACGGAAGCGGCCGAGAAGACGGATTACGCGCAACTCGGCGGCGCCGGGGAATTTCGGGAGTACTTGAGCAAGCTGCCCTCGAAGCAGCCGCTGGCGGTGTGGCTCACGCTGGAATCCGTAGACCGCGAATCGGAAGGGTTCGGGACGCGCATTGCGGCGATCGAGGTTTCCGCGAAAGCGGGCGAAGGCCGCGCGGTCTGGATGGACGAAAAAGGTGAGGCGCTGAACGTGCTCGCACCTGCGCTCGCCGATGCCAAGCGACCGAAGATCGTGCACGACCCAAAGGTTTTTCAGCTGCTCGCCGGGCCGACCTCCAACATCTTGCACGCCACGCAGCTCTATTCGTTCCTGCTGCGACCGACGACCGCGAACCACAATTTCGCAGACGTGGTGATGCGGCAATTCAACATCATGCTCGGCGGGGGGCCCGGCGAAAGGGCGGACTATTTGCAACGGCTGGCGCCCGTGCTGCACGCTCAGGTGAAAGATCAGCAACTCGAGAGCGTCTACCAAAAGATTGACCTGCCGCTGGCGCCGGTGCTCGCGGATATGGAGCGCGTTGGCGTGCACGTCGATCCCGTAGAGCTTGCGAAGATGTCCGAAGCGATGGACAACGAGGTCCGCTCGCTCGAAAAGGAGATTTGGAAACTGGCGGGCTTGGAGTTCAACGTCAATTCGCCGACGCAGCTTGCTGAAATCCTGTTCGACAAACTGAATTTGCAGCCCAACGCGCGGCGAGGGAAGGCGAAGGCGCGCTCCACGGCGGCGGAGATTCTGGAAGAGCTCTCGGCGCAGCATCCGCTGCCCGCGAAAATCATCGAGTTCCGTGAAGTGGCCAAGCTCAAATCCACGTACGTGGACGCGCTGCCAAAGCTGATTCACCCGGAGACCGGGCGGCTGCACACCAGCTTTTCGCAAACAGGAGCGGCCACCGGGCGACTGAGCTCGAGCGACCCAAATCTCCAGAACATCCCGATTCGCACGGAGCGTGGCCGCGAGATTCGCGCGGCGTTCGTGGCGGAAAAAGGAAAAATCCTGTTGTCCGCCGACTATTCGCAGATTGAGCTGCGCATCATGGCGCATTTTTCGCAGGATCCCGTGCTGGTCGAAGCGTTCCGCAACGGCGAAGACATCCATGCGCGCACGGCGCAGGAAGTGTTCGGCGTGGGGCCGCTGGCGCAAACAGCAGACCATCGGCGCGCCGCGAAAGCCATCAATTTCGGGATCATCTACGGCTTGTCGCCGTTCGGCCTGGCGCAGCAATTGGGCATCGAGCAAAAGGAAGCGAAGCAATTCATCGACGCGTACTTCACACGCTATCGCGGCGTAAAGGAGTATCTGGACCGGATCCTAGCCGAGACGCGCAAGACCGGCGTAGCCAAGACGCTGTTCGGGAGAATCCGTCCGATTCCGGAAATCACTTCGCCACAAGTGCAACTGCGCAACTTTGCCGAGCGCACCGCGTTGAATTCGCCGCTGCAAGGCACCGCCGCGGATCTGATCAAGCTGGCGATGATCAATATCGACCGGCGGCTAAGCGAAGAAGAATTCGAGGCGAAAATGATTCTGCAGGTGCACGACGAACTGCTTTTTGAAGCGCCCGCCAAGGAACGCCTCAAATTGGAAAAGCTCGTGAAGGAAGAGATGGAAGGCGTTCACAAGCTGGCCGTTCCCATCGTCGTGGAGATCGGCGTCGGGCCAAACTGGCGCGACCTGGACTGACGTCCTCGCCTTTCAGCAACCCACTGGTGGGAATCCAAAAGAAGACCCTCCCTGTACGTTCGTACAGGGAGCATCTTTAGTTACGTGCCGCGAGGTTTGCGGGTTTGTGGCTGTCGTCCCGTGCTAGCTTTGCTGAGGACAGCCATTCGAGGGGGGAATTATGCGCCGTTCACTCATTTGTGCGTTCTGCTTTGCAATTGTCTTCGCGTTTGCGGCCTGCAGCGGGCCTAAACCTGGCACCGTCGTCAACAACAATATAACCGTTACGGTGAATGAGCCCGCACCCTCAGTGAATGTGTTTGGCACCATGCAGTTCAGCGCCACGGTGACGGGAACATCGAACACCGCCGTAACGTGGCAGGTGAACAATGTGACGGGAGGAAGCCTGACCACGGGATTCATCTCCAGCACAGGTTTGTTCTTTGCCCCGAGCAACGCGCCGACCGACCAATCCGCAAATCCCCTCCCGGTGACGATTACCGCGGTTTCCAAAGCCAGTTCTTCTGCGTTTGGCACGGCACAACTGAAGATTCTGGCCACCCCGAACCAAGCCGCACAGAACGGCGCGGTGATGCTGGGGACCTCCGGAGGGAGCGTCAAAGACCTGGTGGTGGGTGTTGACTGCTGTGGCGGAACGCTGGGATCGCTGGTCACACGCGGGGGAACGCAATACATCTTGAGCAACAACCACGTCCTGGCAAAGAGTGACTCCGGAACGGCGGGAGGCCCGCCGAACGGGGACCAAATCAGCCAGCCGAGTATTATTGATGTGCCGCAAACTTGTTCCACTACTGGAACGAAAGCGGTTGCCAATCTTTCCGAGTTTTATAACCTGGAAACGGGACCGCTGCCAAAAGTAGATGCGGCACTCGCGCAGGTGGTGAGCGGTCAGGTGGATGCCTCGGGCAGTATTCTGTTTCTCGGTTCAACACAAACCAACGGTGTGCCCAACGCTGGCGCTCCTGTTTCGGGCACAGGCGTCAGCCCAGCAACGGCAGTTGGAGCTCCTCATAATGGCCTGGTTGCCAAGGTGGGCCGAACTACAGCCCTGACGTGCTCGACGATTGTGGGCACAAACGTGGCCACCAGCATTACTTACACGGCGAACTGTGATGGAACAGGGAACAAGTTCACCGTGAATTACACCGACATGGTCGATGTCACGGGGCAATTCGGGGCCGAGGGCGACTCCGGATCCTTGATCGTGACGCAAGACACAGCGGAGGCGGTGGCGCTGCTCGTTGGAGGGAACAGCACGGATACTGTAGGCAATGCCATCGGAGACGTGCTCAGTAGCTTTCCCGGCGGCGCCGCAACCTTGGTAGGAGGCGCCGCTCATCAAGTCATTGGCTGCACGCTTCCGACGAAGCCCGCCAATGCGGTGAAGGCTCTTTCCGTTTCCTCGTTGTCTGCGGAAACCGTGCAGAAGGCCACTTCCGTTCGCGACGCGCATGGCCCCCAACTGATGGCTCATCCCGAAGTGCAAGCTGTGGGCGTGGGCGCCAGCTACGACAATCCGGCGGAAGCTACAATTCTGTTCTTCGTGACCAAGGGCATGCCCCGAACCGACCTGCCCCAGGAAGTGGATGGAATAAGAACGCGGGTGATTGAGGGCGACTTGTTCTCCAGCCGCGGAATTCTTTCCTCTGCCGATAGCGCCGCGCTGGAGCAATCCGTCCCCGCGCCGCAAATCATTTATCCGGTTTCTCAGCCCGAGTATTCGCGCGTGAAGGCGGTGCAAACGGCGCATCTTGCGGCGTTGCAGAAATTGCAGGGCGTCCAGGCGGTGGGGATTTCCTCCAGCGTCGATTCGCCAGGGGAGGGAGCATTGTTGATCTACTTCCTTCGCGGCGTCGAGCACGCAGCGATTCCCGCGGTCATCGACGGTGTGCGCACGCGCGTGCGCGAGGGCGACAAGTTCCTATCGAATTTCGGCAGCAGGCATCCGCAGCGGGCCTGTGCGGTACCGCCGGCAAAAAAGGCGGAAGTGCCAACGCATCCGGCTCCGAAGCCGTAATTTCAACCCACATCGGCTGGCTAGCCCTCGCCGGCGTGCGTTCAGATTTTTGATTCTTCCCATGCGCCCTTTTCAGGCGTAGAATCCGCTCACAATCAAGCCGAGATCGCTCCTTCGGCCGGGCCTGACCTGTCAGGAGGACGCTATGCGCACGTTTTTATTGATTGCCTGCGCGTTTCTGATTGCAAGTTTCGCTGGATGGACCGTCCGGGGTTTCCCTCAAGACAAGGCGGAAGCCAAAATGACTCCGGAAGACGTCGCGAAAAAGAACCCGATTCCACCCACGTCGGAGGGACTCGCAGAGGCGCGCAAGCTGTACGGTTACGATTGTGCGATGTGCCACGGCAAGGACGGCGATGGCAAAGGCGAACTCGCCGCGGAGATGAAGTTGGAGCTGCACGATTGGCGCGATCCGGCTTCGCTTGAGAAAATGACCGATGGCGAGATTTTCTTCGTCGTCAGCAACGGCCGGGGGAAAATGGTGGGCGGTGAGGGGGATCGCTCCTCGGAGAAAATGCGCTGGAATCTGGTGAACTTAGTGCGTTCCTTTGCCAAGAAGGGCTCGGCGGACAAACCGAAGACGGAAAGTCCTCAGCAATAACTCGCAAGATCTTATTCCGTTCTGCCCCGCGGAGAACCACACTCGTTTCCCACCACGAATGGCGCCTTGCGAGGCGTCTCGCAGGCCGTGTTATGCTCGCCTTGCACGCACGCCGAAAGGAGCATAGTTATGCCGCACGCGCCACAATTCCTCAAGCTGGTCAACGATGCAAAGAAGAGAATCAAGGAAACGAACGTCGCCGATGTGAAGCGACGCCTCGACGCGGGGGAAAAATTCATCCTGGTCGACACACGGGAAGACGGCGAGTGGGCCAACGGCCACCTTCCCGGAGCCGTGCACATGGGGCGGGGAATCATTGAGCGGGACATCGAGGCGAAAGTGCCCGATACCAGCACCAAGCTCATTTTGTACTGCGGCGGCGGTTTTCGCTCCGCGCTCGTCGCGGAGAACCTGCAGAAAATGGGCTACACCAGCGTGGAGTCGATGGACGGCGGGTGGAAAGGCTGGCTGGAAGCGGGCCTGCCGACGGCAAAAGGACAATCAAGCCTCTGATCTATCCACTCGCGCTTCCGTTTTAGCTTGGAATTGGCTGGGGCGGAAGGATTCGAACCTTCACCATCCTCATTAACAGTGAGGTGTCCTACCGGTTGGACCACGCCCCAGCGGGTCGACGGCGCCCCCGGGAAGGTCGGGGACACACAGCATTGGGTAGGCTTCGCCGCAAATGGCACGGCGAAGGGTTCTTCTAAGATACCACGGGTGCGAGCTTTGAAGAGCACTGCCAGGAAGATTTCATGTGGGTACGGCGGTGACGTGCCCCGGCATTTGAGATTCGTCCAGGGAATCCGCGAAGCTTGAAAGTGCACCACATCGTTTACCGAGCAAAGCAACGCATTTCGGGAACCTGTGAAAATTCGCTCAATTCATAGCGAACGGAAGAAATTTTCTTTCCGATTGCTTCAAGTTCAGAAAATTCCATAGAAAAAATCGCCTGCAAAGGGTTGCATTCCTTTTAGTTTTGTCGGAAACTATGCGGTCAATCGGGCCCGGGTTTTTTGCACTCCCGGTTATTACGTGGGACGCGCTAAATCTTAGCGCCCTTCCGGAGCGCTCCCCGCCAAAGTGCAAAAGAGAAAATGGCACAGATTTTTCATCGCAGCACGAACTTTATCGCGAGATTCAGTGTGTTTTCTGCGCTCTTCTTGGTTGGCCTGGCGCTCGTGGCGGTTCTCGGGGTGGCCCGCTCACCGTACCTGACGCGCCAGAATATCACTCGCGAGCAACCCGTGCAGTTCAGTCACAAGCACCATGTGGGAGACGACGGCATCGATTGCCGCTATTGCCATACCGGAGTCGAAACTTCCGCGGTGGCGGGCATTCCCCCCACGAAAACCTGCATGAATTGCCATTCCGTGCTCTTCAACAACGTGGGATACCTGGAGCCCGTGCGCGAAAGCTACCGCGACGACAAATCCATCCAATGGGTGAAAGTACACCGCCTCGCCGATTTCGTTTATTTCAACCACAGCATTCACGTGAACAAGGGCGTAGGCTGCACCACTTGCCACGGTCCCATCGATCAGATGCCGCTGGTGTTTCAGGCCAACACCCTGCTGATGCAGTGGTGTCTGGATTGCCACCGCAATCCGGCG
>CAZGFL010000106.1:0-39695 GCA_964524985.1 uncultured Acidobacteriaceae bacterium | reverse complement strand
TCAGGGACATTGGCGGAAGGCGTCTACGAGCGAGAGTGCGAGTCAGACCGCACATTTCCGGAGGGTGTTTTCGTCATCAACGACACCAACATCCAGTCCGCAAGCATAAACGTGCAGTTTGAAATATATCTGGTCAGGCCGGCCGTCAAAACGCACTTTGAGATAAACGGACGCGGGCGCTTCGAGGGCGCGAGCCAATGCGGATCTTGCTGCATCCAAGGGCGGAAGCGTAAGCTGCGGCGGAATTGGTCAGAGGGGGACGTGGGGAGAAGAACATGGCGCAGAGCAATGGAATTCGCGACTCGGTTTTGCAGGCGATCGGGAACACGCCTGTGGTGCGGCTGCGGAAAGTGGTGACGCCGTCGATGGGCGACGTGCTGGTCAAGCTCGAGTATTACAACCCCACCGGCTCGTACAAAGACCGCATGGCGCTGGCGATGATCGAAGGGGCGGCGGCGCGCGGCGAGCTGCGCCCGGGGATGCGCGTGGTGGAGTGGACAGGAGGAAGCACGGGATCGTCGCTGGCGATGGTGTGCGCGATCAAGGGCTACCGCTTCACGCCCATTTCCTCGGACGGCTTTGCGCACGAGAAGTTGCAGACGATGCGGCTGTTTGGCGGGGACCTGGAGATTTTTCCGGCTCCCGGAGGCAAGCTGGTGCCGGAGCTTTATCAGCAGATGAAGCGGCGCGCGGAAGAGCTGGCGAAGGAGCCAGGGACGTTCTACACGGACCAGTTCCATAACGCGGACGCGATTCGCGCGTACATGGGAATCGGCAGGGAGCTGGTGGAGCAGGCGGGCAAGGGGTTGGCGGCGTTTTGCGGGGGAGTGGGCACGGCGGGGATGATTGTCGGCGTGTCGCGCGCGCTGAAGGAGGCCGGATGCAAGGCGCGCATCGTGGCGCTGGAGCCGGCGTCGTCGCCGGCACTCACCACAGGAAAAGGCGGGCCGCACCGCGTGGATGGGATTGCCGCGGGCTTCCGGCCGCCGCATTTGCAGGACAGCGATTTCGACGAAGCGCGCACGGTGGAGGAAGGAGCGGCGCGCGAAATGGCGCGACGCCTGGCGAAGGAGGAAGGAATCTTCGCGGGGACGTCGTCGGGGCTGAACGTCACCGCGGCGCTGCAACTAGCGCAGGAGCTGGGACGCGGCAGCATCGTCGCCACGGTGGCCGTGGATTCGGGCTTCAAGTATCTCGCCGGCGATTTGTATCAGGGCTGAGGGCTCGCCACAACATATGCTTTGTAGTGGCGGGTCTTTAGACCCGCGCATTTGGTCCTCCGCCTCCGGGGGACGGGCTGAAGCCCGCCCCTACACGAGCAAGAAGGGAACCCGCAGCTACGGAGTGACTATTCGGAGGCGCCGAGAGGGAGGAAATACTGCGTGCCCTTGACGGGATCCTGGAGGCGCCGAAGGAGCTGCTGAAGATCTTCGCTGCGCTCGACGAAGTCGATTTCGGACGTGTTGATGACCAGCAGGTCGGAAGCGGCGTAACGGAAGAAAAAGTGTTCGTAGGCGCGGGCCACTTCCTCGATGTATTCCTCGGAGATTTGTGTTTCCTCGCGCGAAGCTTTCTTGGCGATGCGCGCGCGCAGGACTTCCGGCTTGGCTTGGAGATAGATGACCAGGTCCGGGGCGGGAATGTCCGCCGAAAGGGCTTCGTAGTAGCGCTCGTAGAGCTTCAGTTCCTGGTCGTCCAGATTGAGGTTGGCGAAGATGCGGTCTTTCTCGAGGAGAAAGTCGGATAGCACGGGGCCCGGAGCTTCGACGGCCAGAGCTTCGCGAAGGCGTTTTTGCCGCTCCATGAGGAAGTACATCTGGGCGCGGAGCGCGGCGCCGGGCTTGGCCTTGTAGAAGTCGGCGAGGAAGGGATTATCTTCGCAATCGTAAATGCGCCGGGCGTGGAGGCGCTCGGCCAGGATGCGTGCGAGCGTGCTTTTGCCGACGCGCAGCGGACCCTCGATGACGATGAAGCGGGGAGGCTGGGGACTGCGCTGCGGAACGCGAGCGCGCTTGGCGCCGGAAGAATCTTGGCTAGGCATCGTTAGGCTGCTGACGCGCGGGAAAAGCGCGATCAACGGGCGAATTATAGCAGAAGTGGGAAGTTGGGCCGCAGCCGAATCGGCGCTCGGAGACCGATACCGCGCTACCGAAAATGTCTAAAATTTTTCACAAGAATGGCCTGGTACCGGCGCTCTAGTTGCGCAAAACCGGGGGTCTACAGAAGCGTACTACCTCAAATGTGACCAACGGGCCAGTGTTGCCTGCCCTTTTGACCAGTAAAGTGGCGGTATTGCGAGTGGGGATGGACTTGCAAACCCACAAGCAATACTGAGGTGGTAAAAATGGTCCTCGCAACGCTTCTTTTAGTCTGTTCCATCCCGCAGATGGACGACACGGCGAAACTGGCCGCAAGCGCGAACGCCGAACAGCCCGCCGTGGATGCAGTGACTTCCAATAACACAAAGGATTCGAAGGATTCGACTGGCGCTGCGGTGCTGCCCGTCGCGCCGGAGCCTAAGGTGAAGGCGGATGCCGATCCTGCCGCGATTCGTCCTGCGGCGGCTCAGCCGTTTCAGCCGGTAAAGCCGGCGCTGACTCGGCCCTACGAAACGCCAAGACAGCGCAAGACCTGGTATGCGCTGACGATCATTGGGAGCGGCGGCGCAACGCTTGACGCCTGGTCGACCCGGCGAGCCATCTCCGGCGGCTACGGCCAGGAGGCCAACCCGTTCCTGCGGCCGTTTGCGAATTCGAACGTGCTTTACGCCGCGACTCAGGTGAGTCCGGCCCTGATGGATTTCCTCGGTAAGCGCCTGATGACGAGCGAGCACCGCTGGGTGCGCAAGGTTTGGTGGCTGCCGCAAACCGCGGGGGCGAGCTTCTCGTTTGTAGCCGCCGCGCATAACATCAGCGTCGTGCACTAAACCGGAATCCCAAGCCCTGGAAAACGAAAAGGGGAGAGCCATGCCGAGCGGCTCTCCCCTTTTTCTTTGAACTAAGGCGAGGTTAGAACTTGATACGCAAGCCAAGCTGAATCCACCGGGAACCTTGAATGCGGTCTGCGGGAACCAGTTGCGTGTTGATGACGCCAAAGGTTGATGGGTTGGTCGTGTCGAAGGAAGGATCCAGGAAGTTAACGTGATTGAAGAGGTTGAAGAAGTCGGCTGAGAAATCGACCTTCAAGCGCTCGGTGATGGCCGTGGATTTGCCGAGGCTCATGTCGAAGTTCCAGAAAGGCAAACCGGAAAGCGGGCTGTTGCGCCCATCGTTGGTATCGGTGGCCAGCAGGGTCTGGCGGAAGTCGTTGATGGCTGTCGCCGGATTAGAGAAGTAATTCAGGCCGGTGCCGGTTCCCTTGTTGGCACCGCAGTTTGGACCATTCCCTCCAGAACCAGCGCCCGTGCTGCAGATACCCGAATTCACGCCGCCGCCCCCTAGGGAACCGATTGGCTTGGTGGGTACCATGCCCGCGGTGATTCCGAAGATATCGCCGCCTCCGAAGGATTGGCCGCTCACGGTGACGAGTTCGGGGATGCCGCTGCTGATGCGCAGGATGCCCGCCGTGTACCAACCACCAATCAGGCGATTGACCGCAGTATGGCTGCTGCTCAAACGGTGGGAGCCGCCGATGGGCAGGTCGTAGTGATAAAGGGCATTAAAGACATGGGGGCGGTTGAAGAAGGACGGGCCGTAGTCCAGGTTGAAGTTGAAGCTGGAGGAATGGTACTCGGCAGCGTTTTGAACGGCACCCACATCATCCAGGGACTTGGAAAAAGTGTAATTCATGTCGAAGACAAGCCCGTGCCAATTGTTGTTGCGAAGCGTGACCACGAAGGCGTTGTAGTTGGAGTGGTCATTGCTGTCGCGCATGAAGAGGTCGAGGACCTGCAGGTTGTCATACGAGGGCAGTCCGAGAACGAATGCCCGATCGATGTCCATGGTGAGGAACATGCTGGAAAGATTGTCGTTGATGAAGTTGGT
This sequence comes from uncultured Acidobacteriaceae bacterium, assembly GCA_964524985.1. Lineage (GTDB taxonomy): Bacteria > Acidobacteriota > Terriglobia > Acidiferrales > UBA7541 > Acidiferrum. The sequence goes on along the minus strand of CAZGFL010000106.1, from coordinate 35,712 downwards.
GGCGTTGCCGGAGGCGAGACAGGCAGTAGAAGAAATAGTGGTTTTGCCCGGACCACAACCTACCCCGAGACCGGGAAACTGGTTTTCAAACCAGGACTGAGCCGTGACACTCGTAGGTGCTACGCCAGCGCGGAGCTGAGTGGCGACGGCGTCAAAGGCTTGAGCAAATATCTGGCCCGAGGCCTTGTCCTTGAACATATAGGGAGCCGAATTGAAGTTGATGCTGCCGGCGAGATTGCGGCCGAAACGGCCAACATAGCCGAGCTCGAGAATCATTTGCCCAGGCAGACTGCGTTGGATAGTGAAATCCACCATATGGGCTCGGCCATCTTTGAAATTGGGATCGTTCTGGAAACTGAGGAATTCACTTAGTCCAAGAGCCGGCACGATCGGTGACTTGAGAGAACCCGGCAAAGGGGGGGTCGGGATGGTGCCGTCCACACCGACGCGAAAACTTGCGAGGCCGGGATTGCCACTACTGCCCAGGCCTACTGCGGCATTGCAGCCCGGTCCGCCCGGACCCGTGGCGTTGCAAAGTGGCGAATTTACGTTAATCGTCTGCGCAAAACCGACACCGAGCATGGGAATGATGACACTCTGCACCGTGTTGACGCGGTCGTAAGCGATGCCATAGCCGCCGCGAATGACGGTTTTGCGGTCAGCGAGGACTCGGCCCAGGAAGCCATCGTGGAAGCTGGGATTCCAGGCAGCGGAAACGCGGGGCGCCCAGTCACCGTAGTCGACGTTGAAGACGTCACCCCTTCCGCTGCTCTTGATGGGGATGTAGGAAAGGGTGGGATTGTAGGTATTGCCGGCTTGCGCAGCCGCCATTTTCGCCTGGATGTATTGGAGCCCGCTGATGATGGAGTCGCCGGCATCATGGTTAGCGATGAAAGTTTGCTGCTGGTTTAATTCGTGAGGTGTGGTTTGCCAGCCATATCCAAGGCCGTAGGTCAGAGTGAAAGATGGTTTTAACCGCCAAGTGTCTTGAACGAAAAAGTCGTAAGCGCGTAGGGTGGTCTTGGCGATGAGCGAAGCGCCCAGAGGCTTGGGGTTGAGGTTGCCGTCGCGTACAGCCAAGATGCCGACGTTGTTTACGAGGCCGAGACTCGCCGCGTAGAGACGATCCCAGCTTGACTGAAAAGCAGTAGGCAGTGCCGCCGGACGATCAGCAGCAGGGATTCCAAGGGTGCCTGTGGCTTCATTGGAGTCCAGGGTCGCCACCAGCGAATTGACGGAGCCAATCACCTTGTCATCGCGGTCGTGAATGGTGGGCAGCCAGCGAATGTCCGCTCCCGTAACCAGGGTGTGCTTGCCCTTAATCCAATTGAGGTTGTCGGCGTACTGTTTGTTGCTGTCGTAAATCGCCTGGTGGCGCGCGCGCTGCGTATCGACATCCACGACAGTGTCGATCAAGCCGGTGGCACCGAGACCGGGGGCCAGGGCAATGGCGCCAAGAGAGGTTTGGGTGCCAGGGAGATTTAACTGCGCGGCAGAAACGCGCGGCCGAATGACGTTGAAGTCCTGGCGGCTGCGAATCCAGCCTGCGTGGAAGGTATTGATCAGATTGTCCCGAATTTGCCAGTCAAGGCCGGTGGTGAAGCCATCGCCGCGGATATCCGAGGCGCTTGCAGCGGTGGTGGTGTTGTTAACGAAGCTGACCTGCCCCGAACCGCCGCTGGCGTTGGGAGCAAGATCCCGATGATAGAGGTAGCGGCCGAAAAACTTCACCTTGTCCGTGAAGTTGTGATCCAAGCGGAAATTCACGAAATCGTCCTTTAATGGCTCGGGGACGCTCGTCCGGTAACCTTCCGTATTGAACCCGTCCCCGACGTTGGGGTCATTGCCTATGGGCATCATGTTCCATAGTTTTTGAACGGTGGGGCTGATGCCGATGCCCCGGGGGTCGCAGGGCAGGTTGCCACTAGCCCCACAGGCTGTTGAGGTTGCCAAGTTGTACGCAACGCCGTTAAAGGTAAGGATGCCATTGCGCAACGATTGAGTGGGGACGATGCGTTCCACCTCCACGGATTGGGGGAAGCGGCGCAGTTCGTAGTTGCCAAAGAAAAAGGTCTTGTCCCTCTTGATCGGGCCCCCAAAAGTAACGCCGGCACGGTTGTCATGCTGCGGCTGTTTTGGAGTGAAATCCTGTGTGGGACCCGTCGGGGTGTGGCCATTGTCCCAGGTATTGGCGTTGAGGGCGGAGTTTTGATGATACCAGTAACCTGCGCCGTGAAAATCGTTAGTGCCCGTCTTGCTGATGACATTGATCTGGCCACCCTCGGCCCGCTGAAAGGAAGCATTGTTGTTGGTCACCCCAACGCGGAACTCCGAGACCGTCTCGACGCTGATGGGAATTACCGGCGCCTCATTGCCGCCGCCCGCGATGACGTTGTCCGTGATATCGATGCCGTCGAGATTGAAAGCATTCTGATCGCTGCGGGCGCCGGCAATCGTTCCGCCGGTGTTGCCAAAGTCTCCGCCGTTGCTGCTCGCGAAAGGAGTAGACATGGGCTGGAGGGTGAGAAGTTCGCGGGAGTCGCGCCCCAAGGTCGGGAGGGTCATCAGTTCGTTTTCGCCGACGACGTTTCCGACGACCGCATCGACCGTTTGCAATTCGGCGGCTGCGCCAGCGCTGACTTCGATGACTTCCTTGCCGGAGCTGACTTCCAGAGTTGCATCAAACGTGTAACTCTTCGTCACGTCTACCTTGATATCGTTGAAAGTGATGGTCGTGAAGCCGGCCTTACTGATTTTGAGCGTATAGCTTCCGGGAACCACACTGGCGAAGAAATACTGTCCGGCAGTGTTTGTTGTGGTGGTTTTTGTTTCGTTTGTTCTGAGGCTAACCAATTCAACGGCTGCGCCCGGAACCACGCCGCCCTTGGCGTCGACCAGGGTGCCAAGGACCGCGCCGGTATTGGCCGTTTGCGCGGCTGCCGGAGCCACATAGAAAAAGATTGAAAGCAACACACCCACCGTGGCGATTCTAAGAAAGATTTTCATTGCGCTTCCCCCCCGAAATTGTTTGCTGGGAGCTGGTCCAAAGAGCGGCCGACGATGCGCCACGCCGCAGGAGCGAAGGAAAAAATGCGCTGCCGATATCCTCAAATCTTGGCTTCGAGAATGTCAGGCTTGCTTCACACACCCGGAAGGAAGGAAAAAATGCACTGGCAGCCGGGGAGATACGGCGCGTTTGATCCACTCGCTGACCCCACTCGCACAAACTGTGGGGTGGGAAATACACCCGAAGGCGGAAGGCTGTCAACAATTAAATTTTGGAACGAAAGGATTCGAAACGTTTGTTGTCGGGGCGAAGAAGGGACGAAAGCGCTTGCAGCCCAAGGTCACGCGGCAAGTCCATCAAACGGTTTGGTTTGCTCCATTGCTTTCACTGCGTTCAAGTGATATCAGATGAAACATTCGTTTCAACTGAAAAGGGGCGCCGCTTCCGGACGCCCCCGAAACCCCCAGGCCCTACTTGGAGACCACCACAATCACAAACGAATCCGGCTTCATTTTGCCGCGCCGCTCGCCGGGAGCGGGTGGGTCAAAATCCGCCGCCGGCAGGAAAATGTTATGCGTCTTCAGGTCCAGGCCCATGGTGCGCGCGCTGCGCTTGGTGGGCACGTTTTCCACGACGGTAAACTTATCGGGCGTATCTTCGTGAATCACCGTCAGGTTGCCGTCGCCACAGGATGCGAAGGCGTAGCCCGTTGCGGGATCGAAGGCTGCCGCATCCGGGCCGTCGCAGATCGCAGGAGTGGCCACGACTTTCCCGGTGTCGGCATCGACGACTGCCATCACCTTTTCATCGCATACCGAAAAAAGGCGGCGATTCTTCGTGTCCATGGCCAGCCCGGAGGGCGATTTGCACGGCGCCAGAGGCCACTTGTGCAGTTCCTTGAGTCCTTGGGCATCCAGGTGGTGCAGTTCGGAAGTATCTTCGTTATTTACGTAAATGGTGCCCTTGCCATCCGCGGCAGCAAATTCCGGCTTGCCGCCGAGTGGAATCGTTCCGGCCACAGTGCCGTCCGCGGCGTTGATAGCCGTGGCGTTTTTCCCGCGGCCGTTGAAAGTGAAAACGCGCTTGCTGACCGGCTCGTAGGCGATGGCGTCCGGATTTGCATCCGTCTGGACCTTGCCGATGGTCTTTAGTGTTTTTAGATCAAAGATGGTTACGTCATTGGTGCGGCCATCGCTGATGAAGCCACGGCCCAGGCTGGACGCGATGGCGATCCCATGCACGCCCTGCGTGTCGGGAATGTCGCCGACAACGGCGTACGTATCCGCGTCCATTACAACCGTGTGTGTACCGTGGGAGATGTACACGCGGCGCGCGTCACTGTCCACGTATACGTAGTCCCAGCCGCCTTCGCCGCCAATCGGCACGGTTTTGACGACTTTGTAGCCGGAAGCGCCGGGGGCGGGGGTGGCTGCGTGCGACAGCGACCCAGCGCAGATAAGAATCGCAACGGCGAACAGACACGTGAGCCCGAGGAAACTCGAAGTTTTACGCATGATTGTTCTCTCTTTGGCTTTTCCGTTTTTCGTTATGCGGAAATGCAGCCTTGTTTGTACTGTGGCGCACCTAAACAGAACATAAACGCGCTCGCCGCGACCTGCGGACGGATGACCTGCGCAGCGGCAGCCGCGCAATATTTCACTTCGATTTATGCTCGTCGAACCAGCCAGCGACATACAGCATCTTGGCAATGTGATGGCTGGGGCGGCGTCCGATGCCGTGCGGCTCTTCCGGAACGCGCACCAGGACCGTGTCGATGTTCAGCAGCTTCAATGCCTCGTAAAACTGCTCCGCCTCTGAAATTGGCGTGCGATAGTCTGCCTCGCCGGTCATGACCAGCGTCGGTGTTTTCACCTTGGCCACGAGATTGGTGAGCGAGCGCTGCATGTAGTGGTCGGTATTGTCCCAGGGGTTGCCGGGGAACCAATACTCGGCGACCCACGGAATGTCGGAAGTGAGCACGAAGCTGTACCAGTTGATGACCGGATAGAGTGACGCCGCCGCGCGGAAGCGTTCCGTATGCTCGATGGTCCAGCAGGTGAGCACGCCGCCGCCGCTCCCGCCGGTGACAAAAAGATTGTTCGTGTCGATATAGCCCTTGGCTACGACCGCGTCCACGCCGCTATTCAGGTCATCGAAATCGTCGCCTGGGTACGCGTGGTGAATCAGGTTGGCGAACTCCTCGCCGTAGCTGGTGCTGCCGCGCGGATTGGTATACAGCACCACGTAGCCCATCGACGCCCACACCTGCTTTTCGAAATCGAAGCGGTCGCCGTAATCGCCGAAAGGTCCGCCGTGAATTTCCAGGATGAGCGGATATTTTTTCGTCGGGTCAAAATCCGGCGGATGAACGATCCAGCCCTGAATCTTGCGCTTGTCTTTCGAGGACTCGTACCAGAATTCCTCGACGTGGCCGGGCTTCTTTTGCGCCAGCAGATCTTCGTTGAGTCCGGTAAGCACCTTCATGGCTCCGTTGCTCAGGATGGCCACGTCGCCGGGCTGATCGGTGCGGCCGTAGGTCATGGCAATGACGCCGGTGCGCGCCAGCGAAAAAGACCCGCCACCATAAGCACTGGTGGCCGAGGCCACGTGGTCGGCGCTCTTCTTGCAGGCCCCGTCCGTCGAGCAGAAGCCGATTTTGGTGTCGCCCTGGTCGTTGTATTGGAAATAGACGCCGCTATTGTCCGGGGCCCATAGCGGCCCCTGAATGTCGCGGTCCAGTTTGTCAGAGATCGAATGCGCGCCGGTTCCGTCGCGATTCATCAGATACACCTTTGTCGTTTGATGGCCCTGCAGACGGTCGTCAAATCCCGTGTACGCGATCCATCTTCCATTGGGAGAAGCGGCGGGGGAATTGTCCGGGCCTTTGCGGTTGGTCAGGGCGCGCAACGAACCATCGGCTACGCTGAATTCGTAGACTTCCGTATCGAAATAGGCGTGGTCGGATTCCGGATGGCGATTTGCGGAAACGAGCAGATACTTGCCGTCGGGCGTCCACTCCGCGCGCGCCGGTCCCCACTGGTTGCCGCCGTTTGGAAAATCTCCATTGGAGATTTGCCGCGCCGCGCCGCCTTCCGCGCTGACAACGAAAACCTGCATGAAGCCTGGCTTCAGGTAGCCAACGCCATTGAAGCGATACACCAAGCGGTCGTATGCCGTCGGCGGATCGGCCCATTTCGCTCCAGCCGGCGGCGAAGGCAGATTGGCGAGATGCGGGCCTTTACCGGGGACAAGCGCGGCAAACGACAGCATCTTTCCGTCCGGCGACCAAGCGATGGCATCGGGAGAATTGTCGAGATTCGTGATGCGAGCGGTTTGGCCTGTGTCCATCCAGCGGATGTAGATTTGCTGCTTGCCGTCGGCATCGGAGAGATACGCGAGGCGTGTTCCATCCGGGGACCAGCGCGGGGAAGCGTCGCTGCGGTTGCCGGTGGTCAGCGGGCGGTGGTCGGTGCCGTCCGCGTTGATGATCCAAAGATTCGAGTAGCGCTTGTCGGTCGCCGCGTCGGCAAACCGCCGCACATAGACAATTTTCTTTCCATCAGGAGAAATCTGCGGGTCCGTCGGCGTTTGAATCTGGAACTCATCCATCGAGGTGAGTCTGTGAGCGCTTTCTTGCGCTTTCAGGGCGGCGCCCAAACCTAGGGATAAGATTGCGGCGGCGAAAACAGCAGGGATGCTTCCTTTTGACCTCATGCGCGGGGACCTCCTCGCGCGCCGAGTAGACACCGCCCTTTGGCTTCTGTCAAGGCGCTGGCTAAAGCGCTTGTTCCCGGCCGGCGCATAACCAGCGTGGGTTTGGCGCATCAATCCGGATAGGCACGAGCCGCGCACTCGCGGCATACTCTCTCTATGGAACCAGCCTCTTACTGCTTGTTTGAAACGGCGATTGGCACGTGCGGAATTGCCTGGCGCGAGACCGCCGGCACCGGGTCGCCGCCCATCGTGACGCACTTCCAGCTTCCCGAGACGAGCGCTCAACAAACCGAATCGCGCATTGCGCGCAATTCGGGTTCGTCGCAAACGAGCATTCCTCCCGCGCAAATTGCTGCGCTCATCGAAAAAGTTCGCCTCCACTTGCAAGGGAACGTACAGGATTTTCGCGACGTTCCTGTGGACCTCGACAGCGTGCCGCCCTTTTTCCGTCGGGTGTACGAGGTTGCCGTTGAAATTCCCGCGGGACAAACTCGCACCTACGGGGAAATTGCCAAAGCTTTGGGCCAGCCTTCCGCGGCTCAGGAGGTCGGCCAGGCATTAGCAAGGAATCCCGTCCCGCTCATCGTTCCTTGCCATCGCGTCCTGGCTGCGGACGGCAAACTCGGCGGCTTTTCCGCCCCTGGCGGACTGGCCACCAAGACCAAACTGCTGGCCCTCGAAGCCGCTCCCGTCACCCCACCACTCTTTCCTTAGTTCTTTTCACCGCTGGGACCTTTGCCGCTCTGGAATTTCCCGGCAAGCGCGTACTATAGAGAGCCGCTTGCGAATCCTTCGTCGCGTGCGTACCGCTAGCGGCGCTGCGATTTACAGCAAGCGTCATTGCGATACGCATTCATGGCACAAGAGTCGGCACACGAATCCCAACCACAGCGCGCTCTCGAAGGCCTGCGCGTCCTCGATTTTTCCCATGCTCTGGCTGGACCGTACTGCACGTTGCTCTTGGCGGATTGTGGCGCCGAAATCTACAAGCTCGAGGCCCCGCAAGGCGGCGAACTTGCCCGCGGCTGGGGCCCTCCCTTTGAAGGCGGCGAAGCTTCCTTCTTCCTGGGCCTCAATAGGGGCAAACGCGGCATCTCCATCGACCTGAAGCATCCCGAAGGCATCGAGCTCTGCCGCAAACTCGCCGACCGCATGGACGTTCTCGTTGAAAATTTCCGTCCCGGCACCATGGATCGCCTTGGTCTTGGCTACGCCGCTCTTCGCGCGCGCAATCCGCGCCTCATCTACTGTTCGATTTCCGGTTACGGCCAGAACGGCCTTTCGCGCGACGAGGCCGCCATGGACCTCATTGTCGAATGTTCCAGCGGCTTCCTCAGCATCACGGGAACCGAAGCCGGCGAACAGGTGCGCAGCGGCTACGCGGTTGCGGACATCAACGCCGGGCTCTTCGCCGTCATCGGCATTTTAATGGCGCTCCAGCATCGTCATCGCACCGGCGCCGGCCAATACATTGACGTTTCGATGTTTGACGCGATGATCTCCGCGATGAGCTCCAATTACATGTCCTACCTGGGCTCCGGGCGCGTGCCCCAGCCGATGGGCAGCGGCTTTCCCACCGTCGTGCCTTACCGCGTTTTTCATGGGAGCGACCGCGTCTTCTCCATCGCCGTGGGCAGTGAAAAGCTTTGGGCTGCGTTTTGCTCGGCCATCGGCCATCCGGAATTACAAAGGCATCCCGATTACGCGGACAACGCGGCACGAATTCGCAATCGCCACGCGCTCGAGCAAACGCTCGAAGCTATCTTTCGTCTCCGCACCGCGCAGGACTGGATCGCGTCTCTTGGCACAGCCGGTATTCCCTGCTCGCTCGTTCGAAACTTCGAGGAAGTGCGCAACCATCCCCAATCCGCGGTTCGCGAAATGTTTCCTTGGATCCCGCATCCCCGAGGCGGCTCTTATCGCGCCACGGGTTCGCCCATCAAAATGTCCGAGACGGCGGGCAAGCCGTCCACCGGCGCGCCGTTGCTCGGGCAGGATACCCACGCGACTCTCAGCGACCTCCTCGGTCTCGACGAGCAAGCCATTGCCCGCCTCACCGCCAAAGGCGTGATTCTCCCGCCTCCAGCCAGCGCGCTTTCAACAGATCACCCGCCCACCGGCGAAATCAAGCAGCGGTAACCCGAATGCTGGCCCTTCTTGGTTTCCTGACCGTCGTGCTGCTGCTTACCGCCATTCTTACGAAACGCTTGTCGCCCCTCGTGGTACTCATTGCCATTCCGGTCATCGAGAGCTGGTGGGCGGCTTCGGACTCTCTACAGCCACCTTCATCGCCCACGGCATTGAGAAGGTCGCACCCGTTGCGGCAATGTTGTCTTCGCCATTCTTTATTTCGGCGTGATGACCGACGCGGGAATGCTCGATCCCATCATCGACCGCATCCTGAAGCTCGGGGATTCCTCGCTCCCGGCGGGCACGACACAAAAACCAGGCTCCGGCTCTCGAAGGCGCCCCTGTTACTCCGTCTCTCTTTTCTTGATTCTGAGCAGCCCGGCGGCGCTTCTGAAATTTCCTTTCCGAGCGCGTGCGCGCGCTCGAAGGCTTGCGCGTTCTGGATTATTCTCGTGCTCTCGCCGGACCGTATTGCACCTTGCACTGGCCGATTGCGGCGCCGACTTAAAGTGAGCGGAGAGCACCTGCGGCCAGGCGTGCTCTCCGTCAATCATTACTTCACTTCTTTCGGCTGGGATCGTCTTCAGGGTGAACATAGTTGAACTGCAAAGGCGAAGCGCCATGGACTTGCACCACAACTTCTCCTTCGGCCATAGCGTAGTGGTGCATGTCGGGATCAAGATAGGCGAAGCTCCCGGCTGGAAAGGATCCCATCTTCGACGTGTCGAAGTTATCTCCCATTCCTACTTTGAAGGTTCCGGAGACGACTGTCACGTTCTCGCGATGCGGATGCCAGTGCGGAGCGATCCGGTACCCATTGGGCATCTTCAGGCGGACGGTGAAATCACCACTGCTCGCCGTTGGATCCCCTTCCAGCACGCCCAGCTGAGCACCGGCTGGCACGAATGGCGGCGCCCCACCCCATGGAATGGCATCCGGAGTGAAGGCATTCCTGGCGTGAGCCTCAGGGTGCGCCGCGCGCAGAACAAGTTGGCCCGTTAACACCGCCAATCCAATAACTCCCAGGACTGCGTATAGTCTTTGCTTCATTTTTCGTCCTCCTTGGTGGTTTCGAAGATAGGCTCCAGCGCTTGTCTTGTTGTTGGCCCACAATTATCCTCGCTTGAGCGTGGGGTACTTTCAATTGAGCCCGGATACCCTTTGTCTATCTTTTATCTATCGGTGCAAGTTACTGAATTCTGGGGGATAATGCAGCCCAAGCCGTCGCATGCCACACAAAAAACCACGCACCGCCGAGATCGAACTCGACCTGGGGCGCTACGAGCTTCGGCGCAACGGACGCCGCGTGAAGCTCGAGAAGAAACCCATGGAGCTGCTGATCTTGCTCGTCAGCCGCAGAGAACAGCTCGTCTCGCGCAACGACATCGTCGCGAAGCTGTGGGGCTCCAGCCTCTTCATCGATGCCGAACCCAATATCAACAACATCGTGCGAAAACTCCGCATGGCTCTGAACGACAACTCGGAGAAACCGCGCTTCCTGGAGACTGTTGTAGGCAAGGGGTATCGATTTGTTGGGCCGTTGCGTGTAACCGGACCTCCCACGTCCCAGCGGGAGCTCGGCCAGGTCTCGACGCGCGCCAATTTGGAAAAGTCCGATGACTGGAGTGGGCGGTCGTCGCTCGCTGTGATGTCCCTGCTGCTGGTAGGCCATGCCACAGACGACCGTGGCCTGTGCGTCGGATTCGCCGATGCCCTTGTGTCTCGCCTTGGAAACCTCCAAGGCGTGCACGTTCTGCCGGCCTCCGTAGCGCTGAAAGTGCCGCCGGAAGCGACGCCGCCGGAGATCGCCGCACGGCTGGGCGTTCGTTTTGTGATTTCTGGTGCCATTCAAATGTCCAAAGGTCAATGGCGCCTGTCGATGGAAATGTTTGACTCCTATTTGCAACGTGCTTGCCTAGCCAGAAAATGCGATCTGGATTTGACTCGCTTGAGCGAGCTTGAAGACGAAATTGCCAAGCAGATTGCCGGCGCGCTCAACCGTCCGCTGGCTCCCGCGCTCGCGCAGCGTCGTCCGCGGCACAGCAAGGATCCCCTGGCCTATTCGGAATTCATGCGAGGATACAAACTGAGCTCCTCGGGAGATCCGAAACTGCTGGACGAAGCGGCCACGCACTTAACGAATGCCGTTACTCGCGATCCCTCTTTTTCTCTGGCGCATGCGGAGCTCTCCTTTGTCTGTGCTACCCGCCACTTTGAGTTTGACCCCGCCAGCCTGTGGCTGGAGAAAGCAGAGTTTCATTGTCAGCGTGCACTTGAACTTGACCCGGACCTGCCCGAAGGGCACGTCGCCCGCGCCTTCCTGCTTTGGGGGCCATCCAAGAATTTTCAGCATCTCGAGGCCATTGCCGAACTCAAGCGCGCGATCACCTTGCGGAACAATCTGCCTCATGCGTATAACCGTCTCGGTACCATCCTTGCGCATATCGGGCTGCTTGATCGCGCCCGGGAAATGTACGAAAGAGGGCGCCCTTTTCATCCCCAAAAGGCCGTCAGCCACAGCATTGTCCAGGTTTATGTCTGGAATCAGGAGTACGAACTGGCGGCCGAAGAGGTTGAAGCCTGGCGCGCGGAAAGCCCCGCCAACAAGTATCCGCTCTACTTTGCTCCGCAGCTGGCGATGATGACCAGGAATTGGAAACAGGCGGGGGCGTTGCTCGACGAAGCGAGCCGCATATTGCCTGAAGAACCCATGATGATCAGTCTGCGCGGAGTCTTCTGCGCGCTGACCGGCAAAGAGGCTGCCGCACTCGAGTGCGTGACGAAGGCGTGTGCCATACCAAAATCATTCGGGCATGCCCACCATACTTACTACCAGATCGCTTGTGTCTTCTCCCTGTTGGCAAAGCGCCAAACTTCCTTCGAATGGCTGGAGCGAAGCGTCAGCACCGGATTCGCCTGCTGGCCCTTTTTTCTAAAAGACCCTTCCCTGCAGAATCTGCGTTCCCTTTCCGAGTTTGAAGTCTTGGTGAGCTCTTTGCAGGCTAGATATCCCGATGAGCTGGGAGTGTTGTAGCCTCGGTAGCATTGGCTGGGCAACGGCCTGGGACGTGCTAATCGGAAAAGGTATTCGGCACGCAGTGGCCAAACCTGCCTACGGCACGAGGGGCAGCACTAATGCCGAGGGATGCGCCTTGTCGTGATAAATCACGTTGGTGGCCTTGATCATCCGAGTCGCGCGCGCCTGCTCTTCCCCTGTGTTCGTGTTGCGGTCGAAGCGCGGGAAATTGCTGCTGGAAACCTCGAGCCGTAGCTTGTGCCCAGCGAGAAACACGTTGCTCGTGGCCCACAAATCCACGGTGATGTGGTACGTTTCGCCCGGATTCGCCAGCTCAGGCTTCTCCTCAGAATTCCGGTACCGCAGCCGGAGGATTCCTTCCGTTAAGTTTTGCGCGAATCCATCCGGCCGCACATCAACGAGCTTTCCCGTGAAGTCGGTATCCAAAGCGGAGCTGCTCACATACAAATCCAGCGTAACCGGCCCCGTCACTTCCGTGTCTTTCGCGAACGCCGGCGTCGTATACACCAGCACGTCATTCCTGGCTTCCGCAGGACGCTGATCTTCCGGTCCGATCCCCGTCGGCAAAGGTCCGCAGCAAAGCGGCCCGCCGATCGTCGGCACGGCATCACTTGGATCGTAAACGAATTGGTCCGCCTTCTCTTCCGCCGGCGCCATTGCGCTAAGCGAGCCGTTCCCCGTCAGGCCGTTCGCCGCGCCAGTAGAGTGCAGGTAGTACTTCGTCGCTTTTGCCCGCGCCAGCGGCCAATCGTCCTCGTCCCTCCACTCGTTCTTGCCCATCACAAAGATCTTCACCGGCTTATCTTTGTCCGCGCCGTTCGCTTCGCCCTTGAGCAGCCAGTCGTACCAGCGCAGCATGGCTTCGTCGCCATCGTCGGGCAGCTTTTCTCCAAAGTCGACCGCGCCGATTTTTCTTCCGCCACCCGCGTGCCCTCCGACCGTAACTTTCAGCCGCTGCCCCCGGCGCGACGCTTCCGTCCCGGCCTCGCTCTTCAGGCGGATGTAGTTGCGGAGCGTTCCTCCCAGGAATATGTCGTACCACGCCCCGATTCCATACACCGGCACCTGGATTTGAGCGTAGTGGTCCTCGATGGAGATCTGCTTCCAGTAATCGTCAAAGTTCGGATGCAACAGCCAATCCGTGAAGTACGGCGCGATCCCCGTGGAAGTAGGCGCTTCCAGAACCGGATAGGAAAGCAGCGGTAAAACCTTCGTTCCACCCAAGGCGTCCCCCATCCGGTCGGCTCGCCGGTGCATGGTATTGGTCGCCAAGCCTGTGGACCACGACTCATTGAACCACTGCTCGAAGGCGCCGCCCTGGTAGGTCCAGCCATCGTGGTAGTTGGAGGCCGTGACCGTCGGGCAGATTCCCGCCAGATGCGGCGGGTGCGCAATCGCGGCGAGATACTGAGTCGCTCCTACGTACGACCCTCCGAACATGCCCACTTTTCCGTTCGAGTACGGCAGCGCCGCGGCCCATTCCACGGTGTCGTAGCCGTCATTCGATTCGTTCTTGAACGTGTACCAGTCGCCTTCGGAGGTGAATCTTCCGCGCACGTCCTGCGCGATCACGACGTAGCCCCGCGCGGCCGCCTTCAGGCCGAAATTCGTTTCGTTGGTCTTGTCGTAAGGGGTGCGCACCAACAGCACCGGGAATTTGCCGTCCGCGTTGGGACGGTAAATGTCCGCGCGCAGCGTCACGCCATCTCGCATCTTCGCGCCCACGTTTCGCTGGGCGATGACTTCGTATTTCTCCGGGGCGGCCCATCCATTTGGCGCGCAGAGCATCGCCATAGCCGCCGCGAAGCAGCAAACGAACACGCCTTCCTGCCATTTTCTGAAATTCCGCTGACGCTTTTTCATGGATGCATGAGCCTCGACTGAACTTTTTTGGGCGAATCAATACAGGCTGATGGAGCCTAAATTCTTCGCATTCGCCGTGTCAAGGAGCATTCGCGGCCAGCCGAGTCGTTCCGCGCCTGTTGTTTAGGACTTCGATGTTCGTGGTGCCTTGCACCTTTTGGGCAAGCGCTTCTCTATCCTGCATAAATGTAACCGTGTTACGCCTTCGATCCTCCCAGATTCACGCCACTGTGAGGAATTTTCTAGAAAAGTTTGAGGTGGCTTTGTGGCGCTCGTTTCGTCTTCCCATTTAGTCCCGGATTGAGGTTCAACCGCTCCTTGAGCAGCCTCCGGGTTGACGGCCGTCGGCTGGCACTCAAAAAGCGGTCTGTGGTGAGTTGCACGTCCGGGCGGGAGATAACTGTGCACTCCTCCGGGAGGAGCCTTCGGGCCGTCATTCTGATTTGCTTATTCTTGACTTGCGGTTCAGCAACCTACTCACAATCAACCGCATTCCAACGGGTCGAGGGCGCTACCCTTCGCGTTGGTGGCGCTTCGCCGACCGCCGGGAACTGCGCGTCTATGCCCCTGCTGCAAACCACGCAGTTTCACTCGACGGCTGGGCTGGACGCCGCCGTTGCGTGCGACTTCGCTCCAGTTGCGGTCGATCCATGTACCTTGGGCCCGGGCGCCAACGGCTGCAAGCCGCTAAGGGATTCGGCTCTCGACCACGTATCCGCCAATGCAAAAACAGGCCGCAAGATCCTGCAAGCGCGCGATCGCGTCCTCGAGATTCTGCAATCGGACAATGCCTGCACCGAGTGGTTTCGCACCAAGGACGACGACCCCGCCGCTACCTTCCGGACGCTCACCTTCGAGGTAGATCACAAAGGAGACCCGTTCGTCGTCGAGACGAAAGAGGCTGGGGATCTCACGACGTTTCGCAACCCCTATGTGGCGCAGGTCATTCAAGGTAGCGGCGCGTACTCGACGGTCAAGCTTAACGTCAATGGCGCGTTTTTCTCCGCTATGGGGACCATGGTCAACCAGTCCAATGAGGGCGGTCCCTTCAGGACCCGAGGGGCGCGGCTGCTCCAGGTGGGGCCTTATCCAGGAAACACGCCGCAGGCTCAGGTGCTTACCCTGTTGCACGAATTTGGGCACCTTGTCGACCTCCTGCCTGTTGACCAAGGCGACCGCGATGGGCAGTCGGTCCGCAATTCCATGGAAGTACTGCGGTACTGCCGAGCTGAAGTCGAAGGCAAGGGCAAAGGCCGCACCAGCGTGCTGCTCGCGCACTAGATGCCGGGCGGCAATGGCCCAGAATCTGGGCGGCCGCCGGGGCGCATTCTCCATGAAACGTTTCGTCTCCCCGCTTCACTATGCGATAGACCACAACCCGCAGGAATTAGTGGCCGCCAACAAATTTGTGCCTTCCGGTCACTTGTTCCTGCGAGTCGGCGGGTCTATGGGCGGGGGGACTTCTTGGGAGAGTTGGGCCCCCGCCCGTCCATGTTTCCCCCTCAATCTCTGCGACCGTTGGTTTTGCTTCCTGCCAGCCTGAGAAATGCGAAACCGAAGCCCGAGAAGCGATGAGAGGCGATACAGGAACGCCGTCGACCTGACGCGCCGGACTAGCGCCGAGTGGGCTGACTCTGGCGGCAAGCCTCCGGTCTAACCGCGGGGCTCTTTTGCGGGACGGCGCCGGAGGGCGAAGGCGAGCAGGGCGAAAATTGTGTAATAGAAGACGGCGTTGGCGGCGATGGCGATGCGCAGGAACCAGCCGAAGGTCCAGGCCATCGAATGGTGCGTTCCCGGCATGATAAGTTCGGCGAGCTTCAGGCCGGGGGAGAAGAGCGCGATTACCCAGGGGAGGAGCTGCGGCTCGACGGTAACGGCAATCGCCAGGGCAAGAAAGCCCACGACGAGGCCGAGTCCCAGGAGCAGCAAGTTGCGAACCAGCCGGTTTTGCGTCATCGCCGAAGATTCTAGTACTGTTCCCGCGATTTTTCCCGGTCGGAGCTCCGTGACTTGTCTACCTCGAAACCTTGCCACTGGGGATGGAGCTCAACGACCCTCGAAACGGGACTGGCAGACGATTCCGAGGCGCACGCTAACGCCTCTGTGGGAAGATGAGTCTCACCTTTAGGGTTCCAAGGAATGGTATGAGACCCAGTCGCAAGCTCGTTCTTGTCATGGCGCTTCCCGCGGCGATACTCGCCATGCTCGTGGCATGGCCCCGCGCGGGGAAGGCGCAGCTGGACCAGAAGAACAATTCGCGGACGCCGACCATCGAGGAGTATCAGCCGAAGTCCACGCTGGTCACCAAGGAACACAAAGTCGAGCGCGCGAAGTTTCCGTTCATCGACATTCACAGCCATCACTGGAACCCCGCGGCGGAGGAAGTGGAACGGCTGGTGCGCGAGATGGACACCATCAACTTGCGCGTGATGGTGAACTTGAGCGGCGGAACGGGCGAGCAGTTGCGGCAAACGGTTGCGACCATGAAAGGACGCCATCCCGACCGCTTCGTGGTGTTCGCGAATCTGAACTACGACGACATCAACGCACCGGGCTACGGCAAGCGCGCGGCGGCGCGGCTCGAACAGGACGTGAAGAACGGCGCGCAGGGACTGAAGATTTTCAAGAATCTCGGCATGGACTTGAAGTACGCGAACGGCGAGCGCGTCCATGTGGACGATCCCGAATTCGATCCGGTGTGGGACAAGTGCTCGGAGCTGAGAATTCCCGTACTGATTCACATCGCGGAACCGTCGGCGTTTTTCGATCCCTGGGATTACCACAACGAGCGCTGGCTCGAGCTGAAGCAATTTCCGGGACGCGCGCGACCGCCAGAAAAATATCCACCGTTTGAAACACTGATCGCGGAGAGGAACCGGTTGTTTGCGAAGCATCCGAAAACGAATTTCATTGCGGCGCACCTGGCCTTTCATGGGAATGACCTGGAGCGGCTGGGGAAGACCCTCGATTCGCTCCCCAACATGTACGTAGACATTGCCGCGGTGCTCGCGGAGCTTGGCCGGCAACCGTACGCCGCACACGACTTCCTGGTGAAGTATCAGGACCGCGTGCTGATGGGCAAAGACATCTACGACGTGAACGAATACAAGTGGTATTTCCGGGCGCTGGAGACGCGGGACGAATATTTCGAGTATTACCGCGCGCGGCATGCGTTCTGGAGGATTTACGGCTTCCAGGTACCGGACGAAGTGCTTAAGAAAGTGTATTACAAGAACGCACTGAAGCTGGTACCGGGGATTGATGCGAAGGCTTTCCCAGAGTAAGAAGCAATCAAGTAAAGGAAAGAAAAGACAGGGTTTAGTGCGCGCGGAGGGTAAGACTTGCGCGGGCGTGGTCAATGAGAGTGTTGGCGGCTTCGGGGAGGGCGTTATGCAGAGTCAGGCCTTCCGCGCGGACGTGACAATTGGGTGGCTCCGTCGTCTATAGCGGAAGGGAGGGCCATATGCGTCCACGAAGCCTACTTTGCCTTAGTTTCGCCGTGCTGCTGTCGCTATTTGTCAGGGTTTCAAGCGTGCCGGCGGCCTCGCACCGCCACGGGATGAGCGTCTCGAGCGGCCACCGCCACCCCATTAACGATTGTTCCGATTTGCACATTACGTTTGACGACCGCGACGCCGTGGTGCGCTCCGAGTCGCGCACCTTGAGCAAAGCGGAGGTGCCGGTCCTGAAAGTCCACCCGCACACCAACGGCGGGACGCAGGTGGTGGGTTGGGACCAGGCTAATTATTCCGTGACGGCCTGCAAGGCCGTGGCGCCGGGGAACGACGCCGAGCGTGTGCTTTCGCAAATCACCATGTCCATCGACGGAGGCGCGGTTTCCACCAAAGGCCCGGGCGATGACGACGAGTGGACCGTGTATTTGCTGATTCGCGCGCCCAAGTCCGCGAACGTGGACCTGGACACGAACAACGGGCCCATCTCTTTGTACGATGTCGACGGCAAGCTGACCGCGCACGCGCATAACGGACCGATTAGCTTGAGGAATTTCTCCGGCGACGCAGAGGTGAGCGCTCAGAACGGTCCGATTAGCGTCGACGGCAGCAGCGGCAATCTGCGCATTCGGACGGAAAATGGGCCGATCACCGTGAACTTGCAAGGCACGAACTGGAGCGGCGCGGGGCTTTCCGCGGATGCGCAGAATGGTCCCGTGACGTTGAATGTTCCGAGCGGGTACCAGTCGGGGTTCGTGGTGGAGTCGAGCAATCACACACCGATGAGCTGCCGCGGCAGCGTTTGCGACAACGCGCGCAAGACCTGGGACGAGGACCATCGCCGGATCGAATACGGCGCGACGCCCGCGGTGCTGCGCCTTTCCACCGTGAATGGTCCCATCTCAGTGCGCGATTCGCGGGACCGGGATGACGATTAAGATCGGACAGTTTTGAAGGGCAAATTCAACGCTACGATAGACGGCTCCGGCGCTTGCAGATAAGATTCTGCGCATGCTGCTGGAAGCGCGCGTTGAACATCCCACAACCGAAGCCGAAGCGATTCACCTGGCTCGCGAGTTGTACGGCCTGGAGGTTTCCGCGCGGGCGCTTCCCGGAGAATACGACGACAATTTTCATTTGAAAGCCGCGGATGGCCACGGGTTTGTGCTGAAGGTGATGCATCCGGCACGGGAGCGGTCGTTCATCGACCTGCAGTGTAAAGCTTTGGTGCATTGTGCCGAGCGCGCGCCACAGCTTCCGCTCCCCCGAGTCGTGCCGAACGGCCGCGGCGAACTCTTCACGGAAATTACAAGCGCTGATGGCTCGAAGCGGCTGGTCTGGTTGCTGAGTTTCTTGCGAGGAACCGTTCTTGCGGAAGTGCGGCCGCACGCGCCCGAGCTGTTGCGCGATTTGGGCCGGTTTCTCGGCGAAATGGATGCGGCGCTTGGGTCTTTCGATCATCCGGCCGCGCACCGCGAACTGAAATGGGATTCCTCGCGGGCTCTGTGGATCAAGGATTATGTTCGCGAAATCGACTCTCCCGAACGGCGTGCGCTCGTGGAGCGATTTGTCAGGTTGTACGAAGCGGAAGTTGTGCCGCGATTGCCGCGTTTGCGGCGCAGCGTGATTTACGGGGACGCGAACGACTACAACGTGTTGGTGAACGAACCATGGCCGCAGCCGAGAAAAGTCGCGGGCGTGATCGATTTTGGCGACATGCACCACGGGCTGACGGTTTCGGAAGCCGCGATTGCAGGCGCGTACGCGATTCTAGGGAAGACTGACCCACTGCAAGTTGCGGCAGAGGTGGTCGCGGGCTACCACGGCGCGTTCCAGCTTGGGGACGATGAGCTGGCCGCGCTGTTTCCGCTGATGGCCATACGCCTGGCGGTCAGCGTGGCGAATTCGGCGCACCGCAAGAAGGTGAAGCCCGGCGATGCCTATGTCACCGTGAGTGAAGCGCCGGCCTGGGAAGCGCTCGAGCGGCTAGCGAAGATTCGTCCGCGGTTTGCGCACTACACGTTTCGGGCAGCCTGCGGTCTCGAGCCCGTGCCACACGCGGAGAAGATTGGGCAATGGCTTAGGGAAAACGGAAAGTCTGCCGCTTCCATTCTTGAGACGGATTTACGCACATCACCCAGCCTTGTATTTGACCTGAGCGTGGGGAGCAAGCTCTTGGGAGCGGATCCTTGCGCCGCGGAAACTTCGGCGCTCACGGAAAAGATATTTGGCGAGATGAAGACCGCTGGCGTGCGAGTTGGGATAGGCCGTTATGACGAGGCGCGGCCACTCTATCCTTCTCCGCTTTTCGGTGACAGCAACAACCCAACCGCCGAGCGCCGCACGATTCACCTGGGCATGGATTTTTTCGCAGAACCGGGCACGGGGGTGCGCGCGCCACTCGAAGGGACTGTGCAAATCGTTGCGGATAACGCCACGCCTTTCGACTATGGTCCGGTAGTAGTCTTGCGACACGCGACCAGTGACGGCGCCGAATTCTTCACGCTTTATGGCCATCTCGCTTCCGAAACGCTAAGCCAGCTTAGACGAGGGCAGCGCATTTCGCACAGCCAGGAATTTGCCCGCGTGGGGACTTCCGTCGAAAACGGCGGCTGGGCGCCGCATCTTCATTTTCAAATCATTCTGGATTTGCTCGACCTCGGTACCGATTTCCCCGGCGTTGCGCATGCTTCACAGCGGCAGGTATGGAAGGGCCTTTCGCCCGACCCGAATCTCTTGCTTGGCATTCCGGGCGACCGGTTTCCCCCATGGGATGCAAGTTTGCGCGAGACTCTGGAGCAGCGCCGCGCGCTGCTCGGCAAGAATCTCCGCATCTCGTATGAGCGGCCACTGAAAATCGTGCGCGGCTGGATGCAATACTTATATGACGACACGGGCCGCGCCTACCTGGATGTTTACAACAACGTGCCGCTCGTCGGCCACAGCCATCCGCGCGTGGTGCGCGCTGCGCAGGAACAGCTTGCGCTGCTCAACACCAATACGCGGTATCTGCACGACAACGTCAACCACTACGCCGCGCGTCTCACGGAGAAATTGCCCGCGCCGCTGCGCGTGTGCTTCTTTGTGAATTCCGGCAGTGAAGCCAACGAGCTGGCGTTGCGGCTTGCACGCGCGTACACCGGGCGTGAGGACATCATCGTTCTCGAGCACGCCTACCACGGGCACACCAATGCGCTGATCGACGTTAGCCCGTACAAGTTTGAGGGCCCCGGCGGCCGCGGCAAGAAGCCGTGGGTGAATGTAGCAACCCTTGCCGACGACTATCGCGGCCCGCACCGACGGGACGATCCGGAAGCTGGCGTGAAGTACGGGCGCCTTATTGCAGAGATTTTGCACGGCAGCCGCCTCGAAGGCCACAGCGTCGCTGCCTTCCTCGCCGAGACGCTGCCTAGCGTTGGCGGGCAAATCGTCTTTCCGCCCGGCTATCTCGCGGAAGTGTATCGCCATGTGCGCGCCGCAGGTGCGGTCTGCATCGCCGACGAAGTGCAGGTCGGCTTTGGTCGCCTGGGAACACATTTCTGGGGCTTTGAAACACAGGAGGTCGTGCCGGACATTGTTGTGCTCGGCAAGCCGATTGGTAATGCCTTCCCACTCGCCGCGGTCGTCACCACCAAAGAGATAGCCGATTCCTTCGCCAATGGCATGGAGTTTTTCAGTACATTCGGAGGGAATCCCGTGGCCTGCGCGGCGGGATTGGCCGTGCTCGATGTCCTGGAAGAAGAAAAGCTACAGGCAAACGCGTTGCGCGTCGGTACCTACCTGATGAATGGGCTAAAAGCTTTGCAGTTGCGGCACGCACTGATCGGCGACGTGCGTGGCTCCGGCTTGTTCCTCGGACTGGATCTCGTCCTCGACCGCACCACGCGCGAACCCGCGCCCTTGCAAGCCTCCTACGTTGTGAATCGCCTTCGCGACTGCGGCATTCTCACCGGCACGGACGGTCCGCATCACAATGTCATCAAATTGCGCCCGCCCTTGGTGTTCACCGAGGCCGACGCGGATCTCTTCGTGCAAACGCTCGACGCGATTCTTCAAGAAGATGCCGCGCAGCCGTCGAAATAAGACAAGTCTCCTTCTCTTGTGACGGTCAAAACCTACGGTTTGAGCAGAAGGAAGCTGACTCCATAACCGGGAAGGGTCACGGCCAGCTTGGACGCAATCGTAATCGAAGCGGGCTGCGGCCCGTTCGAGACGTCACTCGACGCGTTGATGTTCAGTAGCGATGCGGAGGTGAACGTGCCCAGCCCGGAAATATCCACGACCGCGGTGCGCGCTGCCCCTGCGCCGTTGTCGTCGGAAGGAGAAGCCACGGCGCGGTCCGCGAGCATCACCAGGACAGAGCCGTCACTGTTTTTCGTTGCAAGCGTTTCGATTGTCGCGCTCTCGGTGATGTTCAGGCTCAAAATGTCAGGCGGCGCGGGGGTTTGTGAATACAGCTGCCCGAGCCAGTAATCCACCCAATAGCTCAAATATTTGTTTCCCGTCGTGTAGTCCACTTCGCCGTACTGCACGTCGGCATCGTAGTCCCAGTGGTAGAGCGCCTGGTTGCCGGCCTTTCCGAGTTGCGAGAAGACATACGGCCGCCACGCCGCGAAGAATGCGCTGGTGCCGCGCTTATCGGCGACGAATGCGGTGCCGTTGCAGGCGCTGATCCCGCCGCCCTTGTCGAAATCCGCGTTGACGTTGTTCTCCGTCACCCAGACCGGGACGGTGGCTAGGTCCGCGCGCATCTGCAATTCCTTATAGAAGTAGTTCACATTGTCAACGAATTGCGGAATTGTGTTGAACAGCATGACGTCGGTGTCTTTCTGGTTGCAGGACGAATAAAAGTGCGTCGAGACGATGTTCGCCTGCGCCGTCACCCCACCCGCATTCTGCGCGGCCACAAACACAGGAAGAAACAGCATCGGATCTCCCAAATCACCGCTGCCCAGGCCAAAATCGGCAAATTCTAGCGCGGAAAATTGGATCGTCGGATCGACCTTGAGCATTGCGGGCACAACGGCATTGTAGAGCTGTACATATTCCGACGCCGTCAGTCCGTTGATGTTGTATTCGTTAAAGATGCCCCACCAAGTGATTTTGTTTGAACTTGCTGACTGGAAGTGCTTTCCACCCCACGTAAATCCAGGGCCGTTGTAGTAGGCAACGAGATTCGCGCTGTATTGCACGAAATCGTTCAAGTGGTTCGCGATGTCCAGCTGCCCCGAAGCATTCTGCATCCAGGTCGGCGCGACCGCGATTTGAAACTCCGGACTGTGGTCGGCGGCGCTCAGAATTGGCTGCACGACCTGGTCCAGTATGGTGAAGTCCCAATCTGTCGCTTGTTGCGGATTGGAATTGGCTTTCATTGGCACCGCGTGCGAGATGCCCTGAATCCGGATATGGTGCGGCCCTAGCGTGGCCAGTGGTGTGACGTCCGGATGGTTGACGAAAAACAGATTGTCCCACTCCGCCGGCTGGAACGACGTGGACAGGAACTGCTGCAACTTGCCATTCACTCCTTGTGCCGTGTCCACCGTGCTGCCCACGATACCCGCCACCGCCACCACCAACGTCAAATTCTGACTCTTCGAGGAGTTGCTGTCCGTGGCCATGACGCTCACGGAATAGCTCCCAGCGGCGGTGCTCGCGCTGCTTGTAAAAGTGATCGTTGCGGAGGTGTTTCCACCGGACTGCACGACGGCGTTTGTGCCGCTGGGTACGCCGCTCACCGTTACTGAGACAGGTCCCGAGTTTCCGGAAGCGGTTGCCGTAATCTGTGCCGGCGTTCCGTCCTGGGGAGCCAGTGCCATCGACGAGGAGAGCGACAAGCTCAGCGTGCCGGGTCCACCGCCGGAATTACCGGTGTTGTTGCATGCTCCCGCCAATAGACAAGCCCACGCGCAGCAAGCAAGCATTCTCATGCGTTTGGACCAATTTCCCTCAATCATGTGCCCACCTTGAACTCCCTTGAAACACCGAAGCGGTATCCTCTCGACTGGGTAGATTGTTTAGCACAGTCAGGGGAAAGAAAAACAGATTCTCGGGCAGAAAAGACGGCATCATACGAGAGGGAATGTAGTTAAATACGCTTTTCCCGGCAGGTGTGGTGTTGCATGCGGTCTCCGTGCCTTATCGCAATCGTGCTGTTTGCTTCTGCCTTGCTTGCTCTGCCAGGAACTCATGCCGCGGACACCGCCATTTGTACCGGTATCGTCGTGGACGAAAACGGCGTCCCGGTGGCCGCCGCTCAGGTCACACTTACGGACGCTTCCGGCCTCGCGCAGCGAACCGAGACCGACGGCACTGGACACTTTGTTCTCCGTGACCTTGCTCCCGGCGAATACAAAGCCGAAGTGCGCAAGGAAGGTTTTTTCATTCTCGCAGGCCAGACGCTCACCCTGCACGACGGGCCTAATGATTTTTCTCTCGTTTTGAACCGCACGCAGGAGATTCGCGAACACGTCCAAGTAACAGCACCCGCGAACCAAATCGATACGCAGGATACCTCCCAGCGTTCGTCGCTCAGCGCCAGGGACATACGCGATATTCCCGTCCCGAGTGTTCACATTCTGCAGGAAAGCCTCGTCGCGCTTCCGGAGATCGTGCAGGACAATCGCGTCAACCTGCACGTGGCCGGTGCCCGCTCCAGCGACACGCAATACCTTCTCGATGGCTTTGAAATTGGCGATCCGGTCAGCGGCGCTCTCACTTCCCGCTTCAACGTCGACGCGACGCGAGCCGCCGAAATCCAGACCGGACGCGTGGGGGCCCCCTACGCGCACTCCGGCGCAAGCATTCTGAGCCTCGAAACGCCCGACGGCGATGACCGCTGGCGCTTTGGCACGACCAACCCTGCTCCTGGCATCAACATTCAGGAGGGCGTGCACCTGGGGAACTGGTACCCGCGCTTTACGTTTTCCGGGCCAATCGAACGCGGACGCTTCTGGTTCTCGGACTCTGTCAGCCTCCAGCACACCTTCGGCGTCGTTAAACAGTTGCCCTCCGGTGCCAACACTTCCGAGGAATGGGCCGGCGACAATCTTCTCCGCCTGCAATACAACTTCTCGCCCAAACACATCCTGCACGCCAGCTTTCTTTACAACCGTGCCCATGACACGAATCTCGGCCTGGATGCTCTGGACCCGCAATCCACCACGGTAAGCGCGGACCAGCGCCGTGCGTTCGTTTCACTCAAGGATCAGATCTGGCTGTACGAAACGCTTTTTGAGGTTGGCGTCGCCGCGGACGGCGGGCTGCTCGACTACACGCCGCAAGGCGCGCAACCTTACGTTTTGCTGATCAACGGCACGACAGGGAACTATTTTCAGCATTTGCGCCAGCGTGGCCGCCGCTTGCAAGCCGTCGTTAACGTGATAGCCGCCTCGCGCCATTGGCACGGCACGCACCAGCTTGCCGTGGGCGGCAATGCCGCGGGGCTTTTGTTTCACCAATCTGCCGAGCGCGGAGAGCTTGATGCGCTGCGAGCGAATTCGACAACCGGAGTGGCCTGCGCATTGCCCACTGATCCCGGCTGTTTGGTGCGTCGCTCGACCTTCCTGGGAGGCGCCGCTCCGCAAATCTCGAACACGCAACTTGGCGCCTACGCCCAGGACACCTGGGAAATTTCCCGGCACTTCATTTTTCAGGCCGGCTTGCGGACGGACCGGGACCGCTTCACGCAAAGCGCCATGGCCGGCCCGCGCGCCTCGGCCAATGTACTGCCCTTTGGAGACGACCGCTCGAAGATTTCCCTGGGCTGGGGCATCTACAACGCGCCTCTCAACCTCGCGCTCCTCAGCCAGGTTCGCGATCAGCAGCAAATCGATACGTTTTACAACATCGCGGGCAACGTGGTTCCTCCCAGCCCGGTCATCAGTCAATTCGTCTTGCCAACCAGCGGCCTGCACCAGCCGCGCTTTACGATTTCCAGCGCCGGCTGGCACCAGAAATTCAGGCGCAACACGCTTGCCGGCGTCGAGTTGCTCGCGCGCAACGGTTATCACGGCTTTGCGTTTGTGGACCAGAATCCTGCACAGCCCGGCGGCGCTTTTCTCCTCGAGGATCACCGCAAGGACCGCTACCGCTCCGCGACGTTTTCCCTGCGTCACGTCTTTTCCGAGAGCGCCGAGCTCTTCGGCGCCTACACGCGCTCGCGTGCGCATACCAATGAAGTGCTGAACACCGCGCTGGGCTCCATCTTTTACGCGGCTCAGCAATCCGCTCCGCTCGCCTGGGACGCCCCCAACCGCTTTCTCACCTGGGGCTGGGCGCCCACGCACATCTGGAGCACGCAGTTGAGCTACTTTTTCGAATACCGGACCGGCTATCCTTTCAGCGCCGTGAATCTCGATCAGCAGCTCGTCGGCTTGCCGAACTCGTTGCGCTTTCCCGCTTACGCCAGCCTTAACCTCGGCCTCGAACGGAAGTTTACCCTCCGCGGCTATCTGTGGGCACTCCGCCTCGAAGCCGTCAACATTCTCGGGCGGCAGAATCCCGACACCGTTGTGAACAATGTCGACGCTCCCGCATGCACAAGCTCCGTGACCACGGGATGTTTCGGCGCTTTTGCCGGCGGCCAGGGGCGTGCCTTCACGCTGCGCGGTCGCTTCGTCGGCCGCAAATAAGTCGGCTCGTGGCCGGCCCGACCCTCCGCGTAGATTCTCTATTTACAGTAGGGAACTTGACACATGTGTTACTATCCTTAGCGAGCCTCCCGCTATGCAACTGGACGCTTCTCTCTCCTGGCTGGCCCTGACGCTTACGCCCGGTCTGGCTTCCCGCCTTTCCGCCCGTGTTCTGCGCCAATTTGGCTCGCCGGAAGGGGTTTTCCGCGCCTCCTTGGTGGAACTCGAAGCCTGCCAGCTTCCTGCGGAAACGGCCAAGGCTGTGGCGCAGAAGAAAGCCTTCCCCGTGCCGAGAAGGAGCTGGCGGCTATCCGAAAAATTGCGGGCTGCTCGTTGCTGAATTGGACTGACCCGGAATACCCGCAATCACTGCTGCAAATCTACGATCCGCCCGTTCTGCTTTACGTGCGCGGGGACCCGCAGGTGCTGAGCCTGCCCAGCATCAGCATCGTGGGCACGTGCAAACCAACGCTCTGCGGCACGCAAATGGCCCAGCGCCTGGGGCGTGAACTGGCGGCGCGCGGCCTCGTCGTGGTAAGCGGCTTGGCGCGCGGAGTACATATCGACGACATCGTGGAACGCTCCAGCTTGAACTCTTCCGAGGTTCTGGCTACGCTTTTCAATCTGGAGATGAAAGGCGTGGTCCGGCAATTGCCGGGGAAGCAGTTTTGTAAAGTCTTGTTATGGAGGGAAATAGGGCCTGAAACACCCGCCCAAGGGCTGCTCGCGCAGCTGGGGAAGCACCCTCCGGGCCGTCAGCTGCATCAGATGGTTGGCCCTGCCGCGCTCCGGGCGATGCCCGAAAGGTAGCGAGAAGGACACACGCCGCGCGGTCCGACCTCCCCGAAACAGAGTACGGAGTTACAAAGGCAACATGGCTCGTTCGCTCGTCATTGTCGAATCGCCCGCCAAGGCGAAGACCATCAATAAGTATTTGGGGCGGAACTATGCCGTCAAGGCCTCCATCGGCCACGTCATGGACCTGCCCACAAAGACGATTGGGATTCGTCTGCCCGGCGAGGATCCCTCCGGCAAAAAGAAGCGCAAGAAGAAAAAGGGAGCGAAGGGCTCTAAAGCCGAGGACAAGTCCGCCAAGAAGCTCATCCGGCTGGACGACGAAAAGATTTTCGAGCCGACTCTCCAGATCATTTCGGGCAAAGCCAAGGTCATCAACGATCTCAGGAAAGCTGCGCACACCGCGGATTCGGTCTATCTGGCTCCCGACCCGGATCGCGAGGGCGAAGCCATCTCCGCGCACTTGGCGATGGTGCTCTCCAAGCCCAACCGTTTTGTCGAAGCCGATGCGCCAGGGAAGCTGAATGGCAACAAAAACGGCGACTCCAAAGAGCCGGCCAAAGCCAAGGGTGGCAAGCGCGGAAAGAACGAGGAGTTGGACACCGACATTCCCCCGGCCGATCCCAAGAAGATCTTCCGTGTCACCTTCAACGAAATTACGCCCAAGGCCATTCGCGCCGCGTTCGAGCATCCGCGTGCCGTGGACACCAAGCTCGTCGATGCACAGCAGGCGCGTCGCGTCCTCGACCGCCTGGTGGGTTACAAGATCTCTCCCATCCTGTGGGACAAAGTCCGCCGCGGCCTTTCTGCCGGCCGCGTGCAAACCGTTGCGCTCCGCCTGATCGTCGAGCGCGAGGATGAAATCCGCGCCTTCGTGCCCAAGGAATACTGGACCATCCACGCGATGCTGGATGCCGGCCAACCGCCGCTCTTCGAAGCCAGGCTCCTCAAGCACAAAGACGAAGACATTGCGGTCAAGAACCAGGAGACTGCGGACAAGATAGTTGCTGCCGTCAGCAAGGCCAAGTGGCAGGTTGCTTCGGTCACCCAAAAAGAAAAGAAGCGCAACCCGCCGCCTCCCTTCACGACTTCCAAGCTCCAGCAGGCCGCCTACAACCGGCTTCGCTACACCGCGAAGCGCACCATGTCGCTCGCGCAAAAGCTCTATGAAGGCGTCGAACTGGGGGACGAAGGCCTTGTCGCACTGATCACCTACATGCGCACCGACTCCGTGCACGTTTCCAGCGACGCCCTCGCGCAAGTCCGCGAACTGATTCCGGCGCGCTTTGGCTCCAACTATTTGCCGGAGAAGCCAAATTTCTATAAGTCCAAGAAAGATGCCCAGGAAGCCCACGAAGCCGTTCGTCCCACGGACGTCATGCGCACGCCCGAGGACGTCCGCAAGTATCTCGCTGATGATCTCTTCAAGCTCTACCAGCTGATTTGGCAGCGCTTTGTCGCATCGCAAATGCTGCCTTCGATTTCCGATCAAACCACAATCGACATTACCGCCGGCGAATATACCTTCCGCGCCACCGGCTCCGTACCGAAGTTCGACGGTTACCTCCGCGTCTACCAGATGCCCGTCTCCATCGCCGACCGCGAAGACGACGAGAAGGACGACGAAGGCGAGGGCCGCGCCCTCCCGCAAGTCACCGAGGGCCAGACCCTGCGCCTGGATAAGATTCGCCCTGAACAGCATTTCACCGAGCCTCCTCCGCGCTACAACGACGCCACGCTGGTGAAGGAACTTGAAGAGGATGGCATCGGCCGCCCCTCGACTTACGCCTCCATCATCTCCACTCTGGTCGAGCGCGAATACGTCACCAAGAACCAGGGCCGTTTTTCGCCAACCATGCTCGGAGAACGCGTCTGCAAGCTCCTCGTCAAGAGTTTCGAGGACATCTTCGACCTTAAGTTCACCGCGCGCATGGAAGAAGAACTCGACGAAATCGAAGATGGCAAACTGCCTTGGCGCGAATCGGTGAAGGAGTTCTGGGAGAAATTCGTCATTGATCTGGACAAGGCCGACGACGAGATGCTCTCCTACAAAGCGGGCATCCCTACCGGAAGAAAGTGCGAGAAGTGCGGCCAGGGCGAGTTGCTCGAGCGCATCAGCCGCCACGGCTTCTTCCTTGGTTGCTCGCGCTATCCCGATTGCGATTTCATCGAGGACCTTGCCCCTGTGGAGGACCCGGGCGAAGAGGGCAAGACGCAGTACTGCGACAATTGCGGCAAAGAAATGGCCATCAAGCGCGGCCGCTTCGGTACTTTTCTCGCTTGCACCGGCTATCCAGACTGCAAGACCACGCGCCGCCTCGTGCAGGGTACGCGCATCGCGCACCAGCCCGACGAGCCGCTCGATGAAAAGTGCCCGACCTGCGGCAGCGGTCTCATCAAGAAGCATGGCCGTTTCGGTGAATTCATCGGCTGCTCCGGCTATCCCAAGTGCAAATACACGCGGCCCATCACCATGGGCATCAAATGCCCCAAGTGCCACGAAGGCGAATTTGTCCGCCGTGGCAGTGCCGGACGCGGTGGCCGCGGGCGCCCGCGCATCTTCTACGGTTGCTCGCGGTATCCCGATTGCGACTTCACCACGCCGCATATGCCCATCGCAGAGCCGTGTCCCAAGTGCGGTGCACCGTTCATCGTCGAGAAGCGCACCAAGACGGGCACCGTGCGCGCTTGCTTGAAGGAAGGTTGCGACTGGGAGATGGCCGTCCCCGAAACTCCTCCGCAGACGCAGCCGGAAGAAACTCCCGTGCCGGTGGCAGCCAAGTCCTGATCCCTCTGCATCCAAAGAAACACGCGCGCGATTCCTCTTCTGGGGTCCAGGCATGCGCCTATACTGGTTCGGGGTTTCTTTCGGGAGAGCCGTAGCGGGCCATGAAAGATACGATCGCGAAATTTCTGGAATACCTAAGCGCCGTCAGGAATTCCTCGCCGCATACCATCCTGAACTACGGCAAAGATCTCGAGCAATTCCTCACCTTTCTGTCCCCGCCCGGGGCAACTCCGCCGGCCCTCGCGGAAATCAAGCACACCATGATCCGCGAATTCGTCGCTCATCTTCACGATCACGGCCTTGAGAAAAGCTCTATCGCCCGCAAAGTGGCGGCGCTGCGTTCTTTCTTCAAATACTGCGTCCGCGAGGAACTGCTCAAGGAAAATCCTGCGCGCCTCATTCCCACACCGAAGCTCCCCAAGCGCATTCCTTCCGTGGTCTCAGCCGAGGATATGAATAGTTTCCTGAACCAGCTTGCCGCCACGCTTCCGGCTTCCGGCGCCAGAACTCCTCTCCGAAAACGCGCATCCGGCGCGGGTCTTCCCGCTCTCGAAGAACCCCTTTTCCTTCGCCGCGACCGCGCCCTGCTCGAACTCCTCTACGCCGCAGGTCTTCGCGTCAGCGAACTCACGGGATTGAATCCTGCCGACATCGACCAGAAGGAACGCATCCTCCGCGTGCGTGGCAAGGGCAACAAAGAGCGCATCGTGCCCTATGGTTCGAAAGCCCAGGATGCGCTCGAGAAATACTGGCCGCTTCGCGACCAGCTCTTGCTGCAGGCGCAAGAATCCGGCCGCAAGTCCGATCCTCACCCCCAGGCCGTCTTTCTCAATTACACCGGCCGACGCCTCACGCAACGCTCCGTCGGACGCATCGTCAAGAAATACGTCCGCCTCGTCAACGTCAACTGGGATTTGCATCCGCACTCGCTGCGCCACGCCTTCGCCACGCATCTTCTTGCCGATGGCGCCGACCTTCGCGCCATTCAGGAGCTCCTCGGCCACCAATCGCTGTCCACCACACAAAAGTACACCCACGCCTCCATCCGTCAGTTGATGGACATCTACGACAAAGCGCACCCGCACGCCTGATTCCTGCATCTATTGCTTTTTGCTCCCAAGCGAGCTTGCGTTACCCTAAGGGGCCTTTGAGGTAAGCATGCCTCTGCGCCTCGCCACAACTTGCGCTGTCCTCGCGCTCTTTGCCGCCGCGCTCGCCTCATCCGCTCGCGCGCAAGACAACTACGAAATCCAGGTCTACGGCTACGACATGGTCGAGCCGCGGCGCACCATGGTCGAGCTCCACAGTAATTTCACGTTTGAAGGCTCGAAGACTTTTCAGGATGGCCTTCTCCCCACCAATCACCAGCTCCACGAAACCATCGAAATCACCCACGGCTTCACCGACTGGTTTGAGACCGGCTTTTACATTTTCACTTCCGCGCAAAATGGCCAGGGCTGGGACTGGGTTGGCGACCACATCCGCCCGCGCCTGCGCATCCCGCCAAAATGGAAGTGGCCCGTCGGCCTCAGCCTCTCCAACGAGATCGGCTACCAGCGCCGCAAATACTCCACCGACACCTGGACCTGGGAAATCCGTCCCATCATCGACAAGCAGGCCGGCCGCTGGTATTTCTCCTTCAACCCGGCCTTCGACCGCTCCTTTCACGGCGAAACCGTTCACCAGGGCGTGACCTTTTCCCCCGACTTCAAGTTCAGCTACGACTTCACCAAGAAAATCACCGGTGGCTTCGAGTATTACGGTGCCGTCGGTCCCGCCACCGATTTCCTTCCCACCGGCCTCCAGCAGCACCAGGTCTTTCCTGCTGTCGACTTGAACCTTTCGCCGAAATGGGAAGTAAATCTCGGTGTCGGCGTCGGCATGACCCATTCCACCGATCATCTGATCGCCAAAATGATTCTCGGCTACCGCTTCGACTTCTGACGCGTCTCTTTGCTTTATCGGAGGAAACCACCGTGAACTATCATCTCGCGCAGATCAACATCGGCCGCCTGCTCGCTCCTATCGACGATCCGCAAATTGCCGAATTCGTCGCCCAGCTCGACCCCATCAATGCCCAGGCGGACAACGCTCCCGGTTTTGTCTGGCGCCTGCAATCCGCCTCCGGGAACGCCACAGACATCATCTACGACCCGCGCGACACCACCATCCTTCTCAACATGTCTGTCTGGGAATCGCTCGAAGCACTGCGCAACTATGTGTACAGGTCCGATCACGCGCGCGTTTTGCGCGACCGCGCCAAGTGGTTCGAGAAAATGGATATGCCCATCTACTGCTTATGGTGGGTTCCGGCGGGACACATTCCCAGCGTCGCCGAAGGCCGCGAGCGCATGCGGCGTTACCAGAAGTACGGCCCGACTCCCTACGCGTTCTGGTTTTCCAAACACTTTCCTGAGCCGGCCGACGAAAACGTCTGCGTCTAGCTCGCCCTCTCAAAAAACAGAAACGGCTGGCATCAATCGCCAGCCGTTTTTATTTCTGGATACTAGCAACTCTGATTAGGGCTCGGGCCTCGTTTACCGGTGGCCGCCGCTATGGCCTCCGCCGCCATGAAACCCGCCCCCACCGTGACTGCCACCTCCACCATGGAAGCCACCGCCACCGCGCGCAAACCCTCCGCCTACCGATCCGCGTGAGAAGCCACCGCGTCCGCCGATGAAGCCACGGCCTCCATAATACCCACGACCTCCGTAGTATCCGCGGCCGCCGTAATATCCTCGCCCATAGTATCCACGGCCATAGCCACGACCCCAGTAGCCGCGGCCTCCCCAATATCCGTGATACCACGGGCCCGCGCCGATGAACACGCCGCCAACGAACCAGTCAGGTCCGTAGTAGCCATACGGTGCGCACGCATACGGATAATAATCATAATATCCATAGGTGCAAACCGGCGGTGGGCCAATGTACCCAGGGCCTACCCCCACGTACACGCCTTGTGCGTGTGCCATTGACGCGCAAAAGAGGCCAATCCCGAGTAACGCTGCAATTCGTAGGTATCGCATCTCTCGTTCCCTTCTTGCTCGCTCTCCTGAAAACCAACAACTCCTTCTCTGTCATCCGCTTAGAGCGTGCGTTCACCTTATCAAACCCGGCCCCGCGCAAAAGGTTGCTGTAGCCCGGGCGCCAGCCCTGAGGCCTTCTCCCGCGTGGGAGTTGCCCTCTTCCTGTAGCTCTCCTATCGCGTGTGCCTTCTGTGGCGCGCATTTTGGGCCCCGGTTGACGTTTACGGGCACGCGCATTTCTCTTCTTGCTCTCTTACTCTGCCGTTTGCAATTTCACATCGCGGCTGTGTAGATTCCTCTGATGACCACCCCGGCGGCCGCTGACCGATTCGAGCCCTTGCAACCCATCCTTACCGCGCATCTTTTCCCCAAGCTCGATGGCCTTCTTCTCGACCTGCTCCGCTCGCTCTCCGCCGACGACTGGGAAAGACAAACGGTTTCGCCCCAATGGAAAGTCAAGGACGTAGCCGCCCATCTCCTCGACACTGCGCTTCGCGGAATCTCCCTTGCCCGCGACGCCTGCTTTCCGCCCGCTCCACCGCTCGATTCTTCCGTGGCGCTCGCCGCTTACATCGATCGGCTCAACGCCGAGGGCGTAGCCGTCTATCGCCGTCTCAGCCCAGCTGTCCTGATTTCTCTGATGGAGACTGCCACGAAGCAGCTCGCCGACTATCACGCCGCCCGCGATCCGTATGCACAGGCCCCTTTCGCCGTAAGCTGGGCGGGAGAAGAAAAATCCGCCAGCTGGTTTGACACTGCCCGTGAGTTCACCGAACGCTGGCACCACCAGCAGCAGATTCGCCTTGCTACCGACCGGCCCGGCATCCTGACGCGGGAGCTTTATTTTCCAGTGCTGGATTGTTTTATGCGCGCCCTGCCGTTCACCTACCGAAACGTCTCCGCGGCGCCGGGAACCGCGGTCCGCATCACCGTCTCCGGCGAATGCGGCGGCTCCTGGCATTTGCACCGCGCGGAAACAAACTGGTTGCTCACCGCAAACGAACGCCCTCAACCCGCTGCCGAAACGGTCATTCCAATGGAAATCGCCTGGCGCATTTTCACCAACGGCATTTCACGCGAATCCGCCCTATCCCAGGTGAAACTCTCGGGCGACCCCGCCCTCGCTTCTCCCGTCCTCGGGATGCTCTCCATCGTCTCCGCCTAGCAAGGGGTTGCCTCATTCCGCTGATCCGCGAGGAACGCGTACGGTGAACCGCTGCAATACTCGCGCGCATCCAATGACATAGGTGGCTTTGCGCGAGAGAGGATCTCATGCCAGTGCCCGGCGCAGCCAAGCAAATCTACGAGGCGGTTACCGCTTGGGAAGACATCGTGGCCGCGCCACACCGTTTTGGCGGCACGGAATTTCGCGTTGGCCACCGCGAAGTCGGCCACATCCACGGAGACAGTCTCGCGGACATTCCGTTTCCTCTGCCCGTGCGGGACGAATTGGTCCGGAGCGGGGCGGCTGAACCACATCATGTCCTGCCCAAATCCGGTTGGGTGAGTGTTTTTCTTCGCCATCCAGCCGACGTCGGCCGCGCTATTCAGCTCTTGCGTCGTTCCTACGAGCTCGGCGTAGCCTCTCAAACGCGTACCTCTCAGCGCACCTAATTGGACGGAGCGGCCTCCGCGAGCGCATCGCCTTTCAGGAGTGCCGCGCTCTGTCTATTGACGGGGAGCGCAGTCTGCTTTACCATGCAAAGTAGTTTGTCCGGTCGTGCCCGCGGAGCTTCTAATGGATTCCTCAACGCTCAACCAACGGCGCTCTCTGCCACGTCGCATCTTCAGAGTCTTCGTTGTACTGGCCCTGTCGGGCGTTTTCGGCTTCGCGCTGCTGGTGACGGTCCTTTGGTTCGAGCGAAACACGGACATCACGCTCCCGATACCCACGGGGCCATTTGCCGTTGGCCGTTCGAGCTACGTTTGGGCCGACGAGGAACAGGACACGCTGGCGCCCTATCCAGGAGCCAAGCGCGAACTCGCGGTTTGGATCTGGTATCCGTCGGCGAGGTCGCAATCCGGCACCATCATGGCCGACTACCTGCCTGCTTCCTGGCGAGCGGCCATCGAACATATGAGCAGCCCGCTCTTCCGGTTTCTCACGCGAGATCTCTCGAAAGTACACGCGCATAGCTTTCGAGACTCCGAGGTGTCGCCCCAGGAGCCGTCGTATCCCGTGGTGATCATGCGCGCGGGCGCCTCCGCTCTGGTCACGAACTACTCCACGCTGGCCGAAGATCTAGCCAGTCACGGTTACGTCGTCGTCGGCTTTGATGCTCCTTATCGCACGCAGGTCGTCGTTTTTCCGGATGGCCGCGTGATACAACGCACACCGGAAAACAACCTGGAACTCTACTCGGGGGCGGAACTGACGCGACGCGCGGACAAGCTGCTGGCCGCATGGACCTCCGACGTCGGGTTCGTCCTCGACCGGTTGCAGCGCTTGAACGCCTCGGACCCTGGCGGCAAGTTCACCGGACGGCTTGAAATGACGCGAGTGGGAGTCTTTGGCCACTCGTTTGGCGGCGCGACTGCCGCAGAATTCTGCTCTCAGGATTCCCGGTGCAAGGCAGGCATCGATGTGGACGGCTCCTTACACGGTAGCGTCATTCAGGCAGGCATCCACAAGCCATTCATGTTCCTTCTCAGTGGGCTAGGGGATTTTTCGACAGACGCGGAGGTTCATCAAATCCTCGCTGATATCCAATCGGTCTACGATCGGCTGCCGCCCGATGGAAGGCTGCGCGTGGTGATCCGTGGCGCGAACCATTTCACCTTCAGCGACGACGGAGCCTTGTTGAAGAGCCATATCTTGCGGGGAGTGCTCCGTCTCTTCGGTATGCTTGGAATCGAGGGACCTCGCCAGCTTTCCGTTACCGCCTATTGCGTGCACACCTTTTTCGATAGCTACCTCAAAGGGGCAGGCACTTCGCCCCTCAAGATTTCCTCCCCGCTTTATCCCGAAATCCAGGTCCTCGACTGAAATTCTTTACTCGCCGCTCGCCACCCACTTGCCTACAATTGTCCCTCGATGGCCTGAGCAATCTCTTCGTAGCTGATCAGCCCCTGCACCTTCTTCACGATCTTGCCGTCGCGGGAAACGAGAAAGCTCGTCGGATACCCTAGGAGGCCCCCGAACTTGTCCGCCACCGCGTCATTGCCCCGCAGAATCGGATAATTCATCGGGAGCTTGTCGCCGTTCACGTTGAATCGTTCCTTGGCGGTGTAGGCGGAGACTACGTTGTTGCCTTCGTCGTCCACGTCCAC
>CAZGFL010000105.1:0-27547 GCA_964524985.1 uncultured Acidobacteriaceae bacterium | reverse complement strand
CGAAGCGGATTTGGCTAACGCCTGGAGCCGCGATCCGCTCGTTCTTTCGCAAAGTGGGGTACACCAGAGGTACACGGAAAGGTGCGACCCAACAACTCATTCATCTTCAACAAGAAAGAGTGGTGCCCGGGGTGGGAGTCGAACCCACATGAGGAAAAATCCCCGGAGGATTTTAAGTCCTCAGCGTCTGCCATTCCGCCACCCGGGCATCGGCAGATACAGAAAAAATATCATGCTAGACAGCCCCTCTCCAATGAAATAGAAGGCGGCAACAGATCGCCGGCCGGATCAGCTCCCGAGTCCTTCTATGAATATCCTGTGAATCCTTGCTGGCCGATCCCCTGGTGACTCCGCGCTGACCTGAGCAACCGCCACCGTTTTGTCGTAAAATCGCTGGGTCCGTTTCATACCGCGGCGCATCTAAAACCTGAACACGATCTGCGGGAGCCCTCCTGCCCGCAGCAGGAGCGACAGTGAGTCAGACACAGAGCCAGCTCGACCTCGACCTCCTCAGTATCAATACAATACGAACTCTGGCGATCGATGCGGTGCAGCAGGCCAATTCCGGCCACCCCGGAGCACCCATGGGGCTCGCGCCGGTGGTCTATGCTTTGTGGCAAAAGTATTTGCGCTACGACCCCGCGGATCCCACCTGGGCCAACCGTGACCGCTTCGTGCTTTCCGCCGGGCATGCCTCGATGTTGCTATACGCCACTCTCCATCTCGCGGGCGTACGTGCGGTCAATTCCAAAGGCGAAGTTACCGGCGATCTTTCGGTGCCTATGGAAGAGATTAAGCGCTTCCGGCAAATCGACAGCCGGACGCCGGGTCATCCGGAGTCGCATCTCACGACAGGCGTGGAGACCACCACGGGTCCGCTCGGACAAGGCGCAGGCAACAGCGTCGGAATGGCCATCGCCAGCAAGTGGCTGGGCGAAAACTACAATCGGCCGGGATTTGATATTTTCAATTTCAACGTGTACGCCGTCTGCGGCGACGGCGACCTGATGGAGGGTGTCTGTTGCGAAGCGGCTTCGCTCGCCGGACATCTGAAGCTGGGGAATCTCTGCTGGGTGTACGACAACAACCGAGTGACGCTCGACGGGCCGGCGGAATGGTCCTTTAGCGAGGATGTGGCGACGCGGTTTGCCGGCTACGGCTGGAATGTGACGCGCGTGACAGACGCGAACGACCTGGAGATGCTGGCGCGCGGCTACGAAAACTTTCTGAAGACCAAAGACCGGCCGACGCTCATCATCGTGAACAGCCACATCGGCTACGGTTCCCCGCACAAACAGGATTCCTACGAAGCGCATGGCGAACCGCTGGGCGAAGCCGAAGTAAAGTTGGTGAAGCAGAACTACGGCTGGCCTGTCAACGCAAAATTCCTGGTGCCCGATGGCGTGTACGATCAATTCAAGAATGGAGTTGGCAAGCGTGGCGCCGAAGCTCACGCGGCGTGGAACGCCAAGTTCATGGAGTACACGAAGCAGTTCCCGCAGCTCGCCGATCAATTGAGACTTATGCTGGCCGGCAAATTACCCGAAGGCTGGGACAAGGATTTGCCTGTCTTCCCGGCGGATCCAAACGGTATGGCCACGCGCGAATCTTCCGGCAAGACCTTGAACGCGCTGGCGAAAAACATTCCCTGGCTCATCGGCGGCTCCGCTGACTTGGCCAAGTCCAACAAGACCAACTTGACGTTTGACGGCGCCGGCGATT
Organism: uncultured Acidobacteriaceae bacterium; assembly: GCA_964524985.1. Taxonomy (GTDB): domain Bacteria; phylum Acidobacteriota; class Terriglobia; order Acidiferrales; family UBA7541; genus Acidiferrum. The sequence goes on along the minus strand of CAZGFL010000105.1, from coordinate 25,825 downwards.
TCTATCCCAACGAGTATCGTGGCCGCAACATTCACTTCGGCGTGCGCGAACACGCCATGGGCGCGATGGTCAACGGCATGACGCTCTCGAAGCTCCGCAGCTTTAGCGCGACCTTCTTCAACTTCAGCGATTACATGCGCCCGAGCATGCGTCTAGGCGCGTTGATGGAGATTCCCGCGATTTACATTTTCACGCACGACTCGATTGGCGTTGGAGAAGACGGTCCCACTCACCAGCCCGTGGAGCAACTGGCCTCGCTGCGCGCCATGCCGAACATGCTGGTTCTGCGACCCGGCGATGCGAATGAGGTCGTAGAGGCTTACAAAGTCATCCTGCAACACGCGCACGGGCCATCGACGCTGGTGCTCACGCGGCAGGCTATGCCGACGTTCGACCGCACGAAGTACGCGCCGGTTGCGGGCGTCGCCAAGGGCGCATACGTTTTGGCAGATGCTCCAGGTGGAAGGCTAGACGTAATTCTCATGGCCAGCGGAAGCGAACTCTCATTATGCGTTGAAGCGTACGAAAAGCTGCAAGCCGCGGGAATCAAAGCAAGAGTGGTGAGCATGCCTTCCTGGGAGCTGTTCGAAAAGCAGGATGCCTCCTACAAAGAGAGCGTGCTTCCAGCCGCCGTGACGGCGCGCGTGTCCATCGAAATGGCTTCCACGTTCGGTTGGGAACGCTACACCGGACCCAAAGGCAAGGTCCTCGGCATGCACAGCTTCGGTGCGTCCGCCCCGCTGAAGGACCTTCTCAAGAAATTCGGCTTCAGCTCGGACAACGTTGTGGCTGCCGCCAGGGAAGTCCTCGGAAAGTGAGCCATCTATGAAGCTCGTGATTGGTTCCGACCACGCGGGATTCGCTCTCAAGGTCGCCATCGGCGATCTTTTGCGTTCACTGGGCCACGAAGTGCTTGACGTGGGCGCGTTCAATGAGAACCCTTCCGACTACCCGGATTTTGCCGAAGCCGTAGGCCGCGCGGTACTGGACCGCAAGGCCGAGCGAGGCGTGCTGATCTGCGGCAGCGGCGTGGGGGCCAGCGTGGCCGCCAACAAGCTTCCCGGAATTCGCGCCGGAATGTGCCACGACACCTATTCGGCCCACCAAGGTGTGGAGCACGATGACATCAACGTACTCGTCCTTGGCTCGCGCGTGATTGGCGTGAAACTGGCCGAAGATTTGGTGAAGGCCTTTCTCGGCGCGAAGTTCACCAATGAAGAGCGGCACGTGCGGCGCTTGGGCAAGGTAAAAGCCCTGGAAGCAAAATTCAACGCCCGTTCATAATTATAGGAGACAATATTTAGAGTTACCCTGCAATGCGCCTCCCCCCTTCCGGGGCGTACAATGAATTTGTAAACTTTCGAGTTGAAGGAGACCCAGAATGACCACGACCACGACGATTCCGAACGTCGCCTCCACGGAGGGAGCCAACCCGCTCAAAAGCCTTTTGTCCTACGGCCAATCTCCCTGGATGGACTACGTCCGCCGCGACCTGCTCACCAGCGGTCAGTTGAAGAAATACATCGACAACGACGGTCTGCGCGGCATGACCTCGAATCCCGCAATCTTCGAGAAGGCCATTACCGGCAGCAATCTTTACAACGACGTGCTGAATTCGCCGGAAGCCAAAACGCTGAACGCGAATGGCCTGTTCGAGAAAATCGCCATCCACGATATTCAGGACGCCTGCGATATTTTCAGGCCCGTTTATGACGCGTCGAAACGCCGCGATGGTTATGTGAGCCTCGAAGTTTCACCTTTCTTGGGATTTGACACGAAGGCCACCATCGACGAGGCGCGCCGCTTGTGGAAAGCGGTCAATCGCCCGAACGTGATGATCAAGATTCCAAGCACGCCCGAAGGCCTGCCGGCAATTCGCCAGTGCCTCGAAGAAGGGCTGAACATCAACATCACGCTGCTCTTTGCTCAAAGCGCCTACGAGAAAGTCGCCGAAGCCTTCCTCGCCGCGCTCGAGGCCCGCGCCGCCAAAGGCCAGGACATTAGCCACATCGCCAGTGTGGCCAGCTTCTTTGTTAGCCGCATTGATACGCTCGTCGACAGCACCGTCGATGAGAAGGTGAAAGCCACCTCCGATGCCGCGCAGAAGGCATTGCTCGAAAGCATTCGCGGCAAAGTGGCCATCGCCAACGCCCGGCTCACCTACAAGAAGTATCAGGAACTCTTTGGCGGACCGCGCTGGAAAGCTTTGGCGGCAAAAGGAGCACAAACCCAGCGGCTCCTTTGGGCCAGCACCAGCACGAAGAATCCGAAGTACCGCGACGTGGTTTATGTCGAAGAGCTCATCGGCGCCGACACCGTCGACACCATTCCTCCGGCCACGTTTGACGCCTTCCGCGAACACGGGCGGCTGCGCCCGAGCCTTACCGAGAACGTCGAAGGCGCCGCCAAAACCATGGCCGATCTCGCCAAGGCTGGCATTTCCATGAAGGATGTTACCGACAAGCTGCTGGCGGACGGCGTGAAGCTTTTCTCCGATGCTTTCAAGACCCTGCTGGACGCGGTGGGCAAGAGCGCCGGGGTGCGCGGGTGAGCGTCAACAAACAAACCTACAAATTACCGGGTCCCTTGGCAGCCGCGGCGGCTGCGTCACTGGAAGACTGGAAAAAAAACAATAAAGTCGCTCGCTTGTGGCAAAAGGACGCGACGATCTGGACCGGCGCTGACGAGAGCAATTGGCTTGGCTGGCTAACCATTACCGAAGAACAGCTCGCGCACATGGATGCGTTGAAGCAAATCGCCGCCGATGTGAAGAAGGCGCGTTTCAAGCACGCGCTGCTTCTCGGTATGGGCGGCTCCAGCCTTTGCCCGGAAGTTCTCCGCATGACCTTCGGGAAGGTCAAAGGCTTTCCCGAACTGCACGTGCTTGACTCCACCGACCCCGCGCAAATCAAAGCCATTGAAGCAAAGCTGGATCTCAAGAACACGATTTGCATCGTGTCGAGCAAATCCGGCAGCACACTCGAGCCCAACATCTACAAGCAGTATTTTTTCGAAAGGGTGAAAGCCAAAGTCGGGGAGCAGGAAGTCGGCAACCGCTTCATCGCTATCACCGATCCAGGGTCGAAGATGCAGCAGGTGGCGGAAGCCGACAAGTTCCGCAGGGTTTTCTTCGGCGTTCCGAGCATTGGCGGCCGGTATTCCGCAATCTCTAACTTTGGCATGGCTCCTGCGGCCGTCATGGGCCTGGATGTCGCCAAGTTTCTGAAAACCACGCAGGAAATGGTGCAGGCATGCGGCGCCTCTTCCGTGGCCGACGCGAATCGCGGCGTGATTCTTGGCACGATTCTCGGTGTCGCCGCCAATCATGGCCGCGACAAACTGACGATTATCACTTCGCCGGGGATTTTCGACTTGGGCGCCTGGCTCGAGCAGTTGATCGCCGAGTCCACGGGGAAGATTGGCAAGGGCATCATTCCCGTGGACCGCGAGCGCCTCGCGCGCCCTGCCGCGTATGGTAACGACCGAGTCTTCGCGTACTTGCGGCTGGCCACAAAACCGAACAAGTCCCAGGACGCTGCTGTGGCAGCGCTTGAGAAAGCCGGCCACCCCGTCGTGCGCATTACGCTGCCCAACGTAAACACCCTCGGCCAGGAATTCTTTCGCTGGGAAATCGCCACGGCTGTCGCCGGCTCCATCATCGGCATCAACGCTTTCAACCAGCCGGACGTCGAAGCCAGCAAAGTGGAGACGCGAAAGCTTACCAGCGAATACGAAACCACGGGCAAGCTGCCCCCGGAAGTGCCTTTCTTCGAAGCTGGTGGCATTCAGCTTTTTGCGGATGAGAAAAATGTCGCCGCGGTGCACGGCGGCTTGAGTATCGCCGACGTCTTGAAAACCCATCTCGCGCGAATTGGCACGGGCGACTATTTCGCGGTTCTCGGATATATCCCCATGAACGACGCCAATGAAAAAGCGCTGCAGACCATTCGCCACACGGTGCGCGACAAGAAGAAGGCCGCGACCGTGCTGGGTTTTGGCCCGCGCTTCTTGCACTCCACCGGACAGGCTTACAAAGGCGGGCCCAACAGCGGCGTCTTTCTCCAAATCACGTGTGACGACGCTGCCGATTTGCCAGTTCCTGGGCAAAAGTACACGTTCGGCATCGTCAAAGCCGCGCAGGCCCGTGGCGATTTTGCCGTGCTAGCGGAGCGCGGCCGCCGGGCTTTGCGCGTGCACCTTGGGAAGAATTTGAAGTCCGGACTGGCGGCTCTTACCAAGGCTGTACAAAGAGCGCTGGCATAGCGCAATTCAATTTTCCGTTTCTGCGGAAGGCTTGGGAGGATTCCTCACGATGCAGCTGGGCATGATCGGACTAGGCAGGATGGGCGCCAACATGGTGCGGCGCCTGCAAAAGAACGGACACACCTGCGTCGTCTACGACCGCAGCGCCGACTCTGTAAGACAACTGGCGGGCGAAGGCGCAACGGGCGCAACGTCTCTCGACGACTTTGTCAAGAAACTGCAAAAGCCGCGCGCCGTCTGGCTCATGGTGCCCGCCGCCGTTGTCGACGCTTCGCTCAAAGATTTGGCTGGCAAGCTGGAAGCTGGCGACATCGTGATTGACGGCGGAAATTCATACTACATCGACGACATTCGCCGCGCCAAAGAACTCTCGGCCAAGGGCATACACTATTGCGACGTCGGCACCAGCGGTGGCGTCTGGGGCCTCGAACGCGGCTATTGCCAGATGATCGGCGGCGAAACCGAAGTGGTGAAGCGCCTCGATCCCATTTTCAAAACGCTCGCGCCCGGTCGCGGCAACGTTGATCGCACTCCTGGCCGCGGCAAAGTCCCTGGCACCGCCGAAGAAGGCTATCTCCACTGCGGTCCTTCCGGCGCCGGGCATTTCGTGAAAATGGTGCACAACGGCATCGAGTACGGCCTCATGGCTGCTTATGCTGAAGGACTGAACATCCTGAAGCACGCCAACGCCGGCACATCTCATCGCGAGGCTGACGCCGAAACCACCCCGCTGCGAGATCCCGAGCACTATCAGTACGATTTCAATCTTGCTGACATTACCGAAGTCTGGCGCCGCGGCAGTGTCGTCGCTTCCTGGCTGCTCGACCTCACCGCGATCTCCTTGCTCGACCAGCCTACGCTTGAGCGTTTCTCCGGCCGCGTTTCAGATTCCGGTGAAGGCCGCTGGACCATTCTTGCCGCCATCGAATCCACCACTCCCGCGCCGGTCCTGAGCGCGGCGCTCTACCAGCGCTTCACTTCGCGCGGCGAAGACGATTTTGCGGCCAAGGTGCTCTCCGCCATGCGTTTCCAGTTTGGCGGGCACATCGAGAAGAAGTCGGGCCACTAAAGAGAGTCCGGGGCGTCAACCCCCAAAGAAAGCCTGATTGATGAGCCTGAACCACCTTGACTCGAATCCAGCCGCCACGCCGTGCGTCATGACAATCTTCGGCGCTACCGGGGACTTGACCAAGCGCAAGCTGATCCCCGCCCTCTGCAATCTCGCCCAGGAAAACCTCCTCCCGGCCCAATTCGCGATTGTCGGTTTTGCCGTCAACGATTTTACGACCGACAGTTTCCGGAAAGTGTTGGCGCAGGAAATTCCCAAGTACATGACCGCGCCGCTCGATCCCAAGATTCTGGATTGGATGATCGAGCGCATCTACTACATCCAGGGCGATTTTCAGGACCAACAAGCCTTCAAGCGCCTGGAACATCAGATTCAAGAAGCCGACGTCAATCACGGCACGCAGGGGAATCGCCTCTTCTATCTTGCCGTGGCTCCCCGTTTTTTCTCGCCGATTGCCAACATGCTTGGCCAGTGCTGCCTGACGAAAGAAGAAGACCCTCGCTGGGCTCGCGTCATCGTCGAAAAGCCATTTGGTCACGACCTGGCTTCGGCGAAGCAGCTCAACCAGGAATTGAAGCAAGTCCTGACGGAAAAGCAGATTTACCGCATCGATCACTATCTGGGCAAGGAGACCGTGCAGAACGTCATGGTCTTCCGCTTTTCCAACAACATCATCGAGCCGCTGTGGAACCGCCACTACGTGGACCACGTGCAAATCACCGCGGCCGAAACCGTCGGCGTCGAACACCGCGGTGGCTTTTACGAAACCGCCGGTGCTCTCCGCGACATGGTTCCCAACCATCTTTTCCAGCTCCTGACCATGACCGCCATGGAGCCTCCCATCTCCTTCGACGCCGACGAGGTCCGCAACAAACAAGCCGAAGTCCTTCACGCCATTCAGCCCTTTGGCCCGGAAGAAGTCCTCACCAACATGGTGCGCGGCCAATACGGCGTCGGCACGGTGGACGGCCAGCGCGTTGCCGGCTATCGCAGTGAGCCGGACGTCGCTCACGATTCCAACACCGAGACCTTCGTTGCCTTGAAGCTGTTGATTGACAACTGGCGCTGGGCCGGCGTGCCTTTTTATCTCCGCACTGGCAAGCGCCTGGGCCAGCGTCGTACGGAAATCGTCATCCAATTCTGTCGCACTCCGTTTGTCCTTTTCCGCAACACCACCGTCCGAAATCTGGAGACCAACCGCTTGGTCATTCACATTCAGCCCGACGAAGGCATCTCCCTCAGCTTTGGCGCGAAAATTCCCGGCTCGGTGATGAAGCTCGGCCTCGTCAACATGGATTTTGACTACAGCACCTATTTTGGGACCGAGCACAGCACCGGCTACGAGCGGCTCCTTCGGGATTGCATGGCCGGTGACGCCACTCTTTTCCAGCGCGCCGACATGGTCGAAGCCGGTTGGAGCGTCATCCAGCCTATCCTCGACGTCTGGCACGCCCTGCCCGCGCGCGGATTCCCCAATTACGCCTCCGGTTCCTGGGGCCCAGTCGAGGCAGAAGATTTGTTGAAGCGCGACGACCGCGCCTGGCACTTGGTTGACGAAGCGGAAGTCGACCGGCGCGGCCGCATCGCGCCTCCCGAGAGAACCGGGATCATCACCTGAGGAGGAACTTGCGTGCAGCGCGAAATCCGTATTCTGCGGGACGGCGCAGCCATCGCCAGACGTGCCGCGCAGGAATGGGTCCAGGCCGCTGCGGCTGCGGTGCGCGAAAAGGGCTCCTTCACCGTCGCCCTCGCCGGCGGCTCCACTCCCAAAGCTCTCTACGGTTTGCTTGTTGACGATCCGGTGCTGCGCTCCCAGGTTCCTTGGGATAAAATACATCTGTTCTTCGGCGACGAGCGTCACGTCGGTCCGGGTCATCCCGACAGCAATTTTCGGATGGCTACCGAGGCGATGATTTCCAAATCGCCGTTGAGCAAAGAGCAGGTCACCCGCATCAAGGGAGAGAATCCCGACGCGGAGGAAGCCGCCCGGGAATACGAGCAAGCCCTGCAATCGTACTTCAAGCTCAAGCCGGGCGAATACCCGCGGTTTGATCTGCTGCTGGCGGGCATGGGCAACGAGGGGCATACGCTTTCGCTTTTTCCCGGGACCAAAGCGTTGCATCCCGGGGAGCGCTTGGTGGTACGGAATTGGGTGGGCAAGTTGTACACGGATCGCATTACGCTCACTGCACCAGCTGCTGGCAACGCCGCACTCATTGTCTTCATGGTGACTGGAGCGGACAAAGCCACGGCCTTGAAGGCGGTGCTGGAAGGGCCTTACGAGCCGGAGCAATTGCCGGCGCAGTTGCTCCAGCCGGCAAACGGCAGACTGCTTTGGCTGGTAGACACTGCCGCAGGCAGCATGTTGTCCAATGGAATTCGCGAATAAACCAACAGGAGATGGCAAATGGCCACGACTACGCTAAACGGAAAAATTGAAACCTACCTCGGCGCTAAGGCCGATTCGCTGCTTGGCTTCAAATCGCCCAAGATCGCCAAGGAGCGCCTGCACCTTCCCGGCCCGGACTTTATCGATCGCGTGTACGCGGTGTCTGACCGCAATATTCGCGTTCTCACGAATCTTCAGCGCATGTTCGGTGGCGGCCGCCTAGCCCGCACCGGCTATCTCTCCATTCTTCCTGTCGACCAGGGCATCGAGCATTCCGGCGGCGCCAGCTTTGCCAAGAACCCCGACTACTTCGACGGCGAGAACATCGTCAAGCTGGCCATCGAGGGCGGATGCAACGCCGTTGCTTCCACGTTCGGCGTCCTCGGCTCCGTTGCCCGCAAGTACGCGCACAAAATCCCTTTCATCGTCAAAATCAATCACAACGAGTTGCTGACTTACCCGAACCGCTTCGACCAGGTACTCTTCGGCACCGTCCAGCAAGCCTATGACATGGGCGCCGCTGCCGTTGGAGCCACGATTTACTTCGGTTCCGACCAGAGCACCCGCCAGATTGTCGAAATCTCCCAGGCTTTCGCTCACGCGCACCAACTCGGCATGGCCACGGTCCTTTGGTGCTACCTCCGCAACAACGCTTTTAAAAAAGACAAGGACTACCACGTCTCCGCCGACCTCACCGGCCAGGCCAATCATCTCGGTGTCACCATCGAAGCCGACATCATCAAGCAGAAGCTTCCCGAAAATAACGGCGGCTACCAGGCGCTAAACATGGGCGATTCCAGCTACGGCAAGTTCGACAAGCGCATCTACACCGACCTTTGCAGCGATCACCCCATCGATCTCACGCGCTATCAGGTCGCGAATTGCTACATGGGCCGCGCCGGCCTCATCAACTCCGGCGGCGCTTCCGGCGCCAACGACTTCGAGGAAGCCGTGGCTACCGCCGTCATCAACAAACGCGCTGGCGGCACCGGCCTCATCTCCGGCCGCAAAGCCTTCCAGCGCCCCATGAAGGAAGGCGTCCAGCTCTTGAACGCCATCCAGGACGTCTACCTCAGCCCCGACGTCACGGTCGCCTAGCGCGTAGTTCCGTCCCTCTAGGGGCACGATACATCGTGCCCTCTTGATGCTGCTTCTCGTCCGGTGGAATCTGTCGGATTACGCGAACAACGTACGCTGACCCAGCAGTACGCGCAGATCAGAACGGCGGTTCTTGCGGCGCGACGCCGATGCGGCTCGCCGGGTCTTGCGTTTGGTGGGTTGTTCGCTCAGCGCGTCGGCAGCATGAGCCGCCACATTGGTCAGAACTCGATCGGCGGCTGCGCCCGCCACGAATACACGCGCTGTTATTTTCTCCACCGGCGCATCCGACACCCGTTCGAGTGCGGCAAGCAGTTCCACCACACTGCTGAAGTGGTTATTTCGTAAGCCGAGAATCTCAGCCGCGATGCCCATATTTCTTACCTCGGATGGCGCACAGCATATATCACCCCACTCACCCTTGCACCTGTACCAAAGGACAGGTGCCTCGACGCGGCTGGAGCGCCCTGTATGCAATGCCACAAGTCTCCTGCCTCTCCTGCCAGGGGCCATTGAAACATTCCCCCCAAATCGTTACTGTTGAACTCTTAAGTTGGGAAAATCTTCGATGGATCTCGTTCCGCTCGATGCGCAACGTCAGCTGTTTATTTCCCCCTCGATCGATGACTGGAAGTCGATTGAGGATCACGGCATTACTGCGGTGATTGACCTGGACGGTGATCTCGATTTGGGCATTCCAAACATTCCCAATCACATGCTCTATGTCTACTTTCCCATCTTCGATGAGGACCTGCCGGATTTGAACAAGCTGCACGCGCTGGCCAAGCTCGGGGCGCGATTGGTGGCCAACGGCGAGAAAGTTCTGGCGCACTGTGGCATGGGCCTAAACCGGTCGGCTCTGGTCGCCGGATTGGTGCTGACCTATCTCGGGATGAAAGGTGAGGACGCCGTGGCGCTTCTGAGGGAAAAACGGCCCGGCGCGTTGTTCAACGAAAACTTCGCCGCCTATCTCGCGGCGCGGCCGCCCAACGCCACGGCACCGGACCCGTCCTAGAACTGAACTTGTCTGAAACAGGCTGCCTACCAAAGAAGTCGTCAATCTGGTAAACGCGCTTGCTGGACAAGTCGTTTCAGGCATCGGAAGTGCTACTGATTAGATCGTTTCACGGTCTCGCGAACGGGCGAGACGAGGTATAAACTGGGTGTCGTTTTCAAAGTCAAAAGGGAAATTAGCATGAAACGAATTGCTGTTTTGACACTCCTGGTCGTGTTTAGCGCTGGATGGTCGACGCCAACGATGGCGCAAGACACGGGCGTCTCACAAAGTGATCCGCGGGCGGAGAAGTTGGCCCGCAAGCAGCAAACAGCACTCTACAAATACCAGAAGAAACAGGAGAAAGCGCAACAAAAAGCTCAACGAAAAGCGGAGAAGGAGCAGCAGAAAGCCGCGAAGAAATACGAAAAGGAGCAACGTAAGCAGCTCAAGAACGCGAATCGTCCTGTGAAGCAAACGTCGTAGGTCCTTGAATTCCCTCTACCGCCCGGCCTGTCATCCCGAACGCAGTGAGGGATCTCTCTTCGCTTTTCGAATTTCTAATTTCGAATTCCTAGTATGCTGTCCTCGAAGTAGTTCATCTTCGTTGGTGGCCGCGTGCACAATTTAGCGATAATCGGGAGTCAATCGTGACGACACGTCGAGAAGTCTTGAAGTACGCAGGTCTGGGGATGGGCGCCGCGGCAGCCTCACTGTTAGGCGTGCCGGTAAACGCTAACGTCGGAGCGGTCAAGACCGAAGAAAATGACGCGCAGTCCCCGGCCGCGCCCGCGCAGACAGAAGTCACGGACAAAAGCGGCAAGCGCCTGGCGCCGGGACCGCAGATCGCCTGGACGAAGATAGGGAAAAAGCCCGTGCCAGCCGACGTGACCGTGGACCCCACAAAACCGGCCCAGACCATCCTGGGATTTGGCGCCGCGTTTACCGATGCTGCCTGCTTCACGCTCTCGCGACTCGCCGATAGCGATCGCGCGAACCTCCTGAACACCATGTTCGGCCAGGATCAGCATGCCCTGAGCATGGGGCGCATTCCCATTGGCGCCAGCGATTACAGCACCGCGGCCTACAGCTACGACGACGGTGCGCCCGATCCGGACCTCAAGCGCTTCAGCATCGACCACGACCGGGATTACGTTTTGCCCGCCTTGCGCGCGGCCCTCAGCGCGAATCCCGATCTGTTCTTGTTTGGCTCCGCGTGGAGTCCTCCCGGATGGATGAAGTACAGCAACTCGATGCTGGGCGGAAACATTCGTCAGGAAAATATTTCCGCCTACGCGCGCTATCTTCAGAAGTTCGTGGAATCCTACGCGGCCGCGGGCGTGCCGGTCCGCGCCGTGACCACGCAAAACGAGATTGATGCCGATCAGGGCGGGCGTATGCCGGCGTGCGCCTGGCCGGAAGAAGATGAAGAGCGACTGGTGGCCGCGCTCGGTCCGCTCCTCGAAACCAGCGGCGCCAAAATCTGGACGCTCGATCACAACTACAATTTGTTCGGCCGCGCCCTGGACCAACTCTCGCGGCCCCGCATCAAGAAATATGTGAACACCATCGCTTGGCACGGCTACGTCGGCAGCCCGGAGATGATGCGCAACGTGAAGGAGAAATTTCCCGGCGTGGAAATGCATTGGACGGAAGGCGGCGACGACTACACGTTCCCGGATTATTTGACCAACTGGTCCAAGTGGGGCGCGACCTTCGCCGGTATCCTCGCCAACGGCCCGCAAAGCATCACCATGTGGAACCTGGCTCTCGATGAGCGCGGGCGCCCCAATATCGGTCCGTTCAGTTGTGGCGGCTTGGTGCAGATTCATTCGCAGACCAAGGAAATCACGCGCACTGGATTGTATTGGGCCCTGGTGCAACACGCCCGCGCGTTTCGCCGTGGCGCGGTGATGGTTGCTTCGCACGACGCCAACGGCGACCTCCCTGCCGTCAACGCCGCACTGATCGCCCCGCCATCACCAACGGGGACAGCGGCGCCGAATACCGCTTTGACTTCGCGCGTGTTTCACGCCGCCGCAAAAAATCCCGACGGTTCCATGGTGCTGCTGCTCACGAATCCAGGCGACGCCACGGAGGTCACCATCGCGTGCGCCGGCCAAACGGCTAAAATCACCCTGACCGCGGACTCCATCACCACCCTGCGCTGGACCTGAACTTGATTTTCCTGCGGCTGTCCCTGTAGCTCAGGGCGCTAGCCCTGAGGCTTTTCCTCTGCGCCGCCCGCACCCAGCGCCTGTCATCCCGAACGAAGTGAGGGATCTGCTTTTCGGTTTTCGAATTTCCAATTTCGAATTTCCAGTTTTCTGACTGTAGGGGCGGGCTTTAGCCCGTCCCTCCTCGTGCTTCCTTGTTCGTAGGGCCGTGGCATGCTGCGCCCCATGCCCCTGTGGGCCGAGTTTACCTCGCCGTCTTGCCTCACAGGGTGCCCCAGGTTCGCCGTTTGAACCTGGGTCTTGGTGTCGAGCTTTCTTTCCATGGGGTCTGCCATCGCACCTTTGCCACGCAAACCATCGTTTACCTTTTGTCTCCTCCCCTGCCGCGCTGCGCGATTCCCCACACGGACGGTCTTACACTGGAACTGGAAGCCGATCACGTCGTAAGGGAGTCACACATGAAAAAGACGCTTTTGCTTGCAGCCGTTCTTCTGTCTGGAGCGATCCTCGCGCAAGCGGGCAACAAACCGCAGACCGGCACAATTATTTCCGAAAACTCCGTGGCCTGCGGCTCCAGAGTGGAAAAGAAACAAACCGTCGACGTGTTGTGCCAGGAGTATGTCGTTCGCACCGCCGGCACCGACTACCACATCCGGCAGTTGAAAGCCGCTGACAGGGCCTTGATTTCCGTCAACACTCCCATCGAGTTCACGGTCGACAAAGACAAAATGAAATTCAAAGCGAACGGCAAGTCTTACGAATACCTGATTGTTTCCGAAGCTGCCGTCGCCGCCGACGCCGCCAAGCCCTGATTTCGTAGCGCCGGCTTCCAGCCGGCTTTTTCTTTTTGTGTAGCGGCGAGTTTACCTCGCCATCTTCCCTCGTCCTCCTCGGCCGTCACTGGAATGTTGGGTGTAAGTCTCGCAGAATCAACACTTACAAAACTGTATCAAAACAAAGGACTTTAACTCCCTTTAGAATCAACACTTACAAAAAACATAGGGGGAGGGTGTGCACTCAATTGTGTCTGGAGGATTTCTCGAGCAGAGAATTTCTGGAGCAGAGCTACGCGTGTCGCGCGATCGCCTGGCGGGCCGCCGCGAGCAGCTTCTTGGCGTTTTCTCGGATGTCTCCATGGCTGAACACAGCGTTACCCGCTACCAGCAGCTCCGCTCCGGCGCGCACAATGTCTCCGACAGTCTCCAGCGCCACTCCGCCGTCCACCTCGATGCGGAACGACAATCCCAGCGAGTCGCGCACTTCGGCAAGCGTCTTGATCTTGTTCAGCGATTCGGGAATGAATTTCTGCGCGCCAAATCCCGGATTCACGCTCATCACCAGCACGTGATGCACGATGTCCAGCACTTCATCCAGCATATGCACCGGCGTGCCGGGATTGATGACCACCGCGGGCTTGCACCCGTGCGATTCGATCAGTTGCAGCGTGCGATGCAAGTGCACGCACGCTTCTTGATGCACGGAGATCCAGTTCGCTCCGGCTTCTGCGAACGCCGGGATGAAATTGTCGGGATTCTCGATCATCAGGTGGCAGTCAAAAATCGCATTGGGAAGCGCCTTGCGCAGCGACGCCACCACCGGCGGCCCGATCGTGATGTTGGGCACGAAGTGCCCGTCCATCACGTCCAGGTGCAGCACCGTTCCGCCGCCTTCCAGAGCCGCTTTCGCGTCGTCCGCCAGCCGAGCGAAATTCGCCGAGAGAATCGAGGGTGCCAGTTCAATCGTCATAACCGCGCCGGCTCCTTGTATTGCACGCAGATTATACGCGAACGCGCGCCTGGTGCTGCAAACACCGCGGCAAGGAGTTTCCACTTTCTGCGAATTGCAACTTCGCTTCTTCCAGCGTATGTTTTTCCGGGTAAGGAGAACAAAATGCCGCGCCGCCAACTGTCCTTTCGTTTCCTGTGTTCGCTGCTTTTCCTTTTTTTCTGTGGTGCGTTGCTCGCGCAGAGCGCCCCGGAAATTCCTTCTGTGGATGGCGGCCTCGGCTCTTGCCGCGCGGATTTCACGGTGAAAGATGGCGCGGGCAAGCCCCTCTATAACGCCAAGGTTCACACCCTCATCAAGTACGGCTTCTGGAGCAAACGAAAAACCGATCTGGAGGTTGGCACCAACAGTGACGGCAAGGCCAACGTCACGGGCCTCCCCAATATGCCCAGAAAGCCGATCGAGTTCACGATAAAAAGCGGCACGGTAGAAACAACGGTGACCGACGATCCGTCAAATAATTGCAACGCGACGTTTGATGTAACTTTGAAGGTTCAGTAAGCGCGACAGTGCGCCGCGTTTTCTCCCGTGAGCGTCACTCACAACAAAATCGTGCGCCGCGCGGCGCGGGTATCGCTCACCACGGAATTGTTCGCCGAATTCGCCGGGTGCAAATCACTCGCCACGGATTGGTTCGCCGCGCTGTGCGCGTATCCAGTCAACACGGAATAGTGCGCTGCTTCTCGCTGCTCTCCCGCGCCAATTCGAGCAGCCGCATCACATCAAGGGCCCACTCCGGAGAAACCGCCAGCGACGCCTTTCCTAACAGCGCGTCGCGCACATTTGCGTAGTAGTCGCGGTAATCACAATTTGCCGACGGAATTCTACGCTGTGCGAATCCGTCTCCATCCGGAACCGTCAGCACGCCCCAGTCTTCTTCCGGTTCCGCGCCCCACGCCCCCGTCGCAGGAATCTTCCCGTGCCGCAAATTGTTCTCTTGCGGATCAAACGTTTGTTTCACGAAACTTCCTTGCGTTCCCAGGAGCACGAACCGCGGCCGCGTGGCCGCGGCCAGGATGCTCGACCGCAACACGGCTCGCAGTGCCTGTGGATAGTGCAGTATCACGTCAAACGCATCATCCGCCACGGCGCCTTCGCGCTCGACGCGTGCGTCCGCCGTGACGGCCTCCGGCAATCCGAATAGCACCAGGGCATGGTCGATAAGATGCGGCGCAATATCGAATAGAATGCCGCTTCCGGCCCGCTTCGTTTCGCGCCATGCTCCCGGTTTCAATTGCGGCCGGTAGCGATCGTAAGTGGTCTCGAAGCGCACGATGCGACCGAGCGTTCCCTCCGCTACGAGTTTTCGAATGGCCTGAAAATCCCCGTCATACCGGCGATTCTGGTAAACGGTCAGCAGCGGCCCCTTCTCTTTCGCCAACGCCACGAGCGCCTGCGCTTCCTCCAGGGTCGTCGTGAAAGGCTTATCGACGACCACATCTTTGCCCGCCGCAAGGCACTCTTTCGCAAACGCAAAATGTGTATCGTTCGGCGTGGCGATCACGACGAGGCGAATCTCCCGAATCGCAAGCAGTTCATCCACGCTCCGCACGATGTGTACGTCGGGGTATTTCTCAGCCGCATCGTTGCCACTGCGCTGGACGATCGCCGCCAGCCGCAATCCGGGCACTGCGCGAATCACCGGCGCGTGAAAAGCACGTCCCGCCAGCCCGAAACCAATCAGCCCAACATCAATCATGAAGAACCCTCACACCAAAACAATCCAAAGAGTATCGAACATTTTGAATCCGTCGCGGCGGCATTTTTCGGGCTTCCGAAGTTGCCGGAATCTCCTGCCTCCCTCACAATGTTCTATCGCCAATGACCGATCAAAGTCCGCTAGATTCCGGGTTGCAAAAGCATCGCACGCTGCTGGTTCTCCTCTTTGCTGGATTCGTATTGAGCGGCATCGCCACCGTCATTCTCGGGCCGTTATTGCCGTTGTTCATTCAACGCTGGTCCTTGGACGACAGCCAAGCCGGGCTCTTCTCGACCGTTCAGTTCCTCGTAGCCCTCTGCGGCACACTGGCATCCAGTGCGATTACCACGCGATGGGGATATCGCTTTCCGCTCCTCGCGGGATATGCGCTTATGGCCGCTGGAGTGTTCTCTCTCAACGCCCACTCCCACGCCGCAGCGCTTGGTGCGACCGGCGCTTATGGGTTTGGCTATGGTCTCATCACACCGGTCACCAATCTATTCGTTGCGGAACTGGGTGGAGCAAAGAGCGCTCCACTCTTAAGCCTGTTGAATTTCTCTTGGGGCGTAGGAGCAATGACATGCTCGCCCTTGATCGCCTGGGCTTTGAAGAACAACAGCCTTCCCTTTGTCTTGATCGGCTTCGCCATTTGCGGCGCCGCCCTGGTCCTCAGTCTCTCGTTCACTTCTTTCGGCCTAGAAAGGCACGAACGGAACGCGAACGCCGCCGAAGCGAAAGAAGCCTCCGGCGCCACGGGGGCCCTCATTCTCCTCGCGGCTCTCTTCTTCATTTACGTTGCCATGGAAAATGGCGTAGGCATCTGGTCCGCGGAGTACTCCCGCCGCATCGCCGGCGCCATCACCGGACTGACCACGCTGACGCCGATGTTCTTTTACGCCGGGCTAACGGCAGGCCGCGCTGGCGCTTCTCTTTTCTTGCGGCGGCTTTCCGAAAACAAGGTCGTGTTTGGCTCGCTGGTTCTAGCGGCCGGAGGCATTCTACTGCTGATCTTTTCTCCGTCTGTGCGAATTGTGCTTGCGGCCGTTTTCCTGACAGGCGTCGGCTGCGCCAGCGTCTACCCCATCTATATCGCCTGGCTCTCTCGGTGGTATGGCGCGCGAGCGAGAAAAATCGGTGGCGTGTTGTTTGCGATCGCTTCGCTGGGCGGTTCTTGCGGAGCGTGGGCGATTGGGATGGTTTCGCAATTATCGGAGAGTTTGCGAGCAGGCTATGTTGTTCCTCTCGTTGGCACGCTGGCGATGATTGGTTTGGTGTTCATGTTGCGCCGCCTGAGCCCCGGCTGAGGTATTCTTTTCCCGTGCCGCAGGCTTCCTCTTTGCACCGCTCGCCCACCAACCGCCTTCTTCTCGGCCTGATCATCACCCTCGCCGCGGTTCTTGCATACTCCTTCTACATGACCATTCAGCTTGCCGGGTTGCGCAAGCTGCAAAGCGAAATGGTCGATCGGAACCGCAAAGACTCGCTCCAGCTCCTGCGCATCCAGAACGATCTCAATTCCGTAGCGTTGGACATGCGCGACATGCTGGACGCGACCGAGCCTTACCCGCTTACAGCCTGGACCGCGCAGTTCGACCGCATCCAGCAGGACCTGAGCGCTGCCCTCAAACTCGAAGAAGGGCTGGCCGTGGCCAGCCGCACGCCCGATCAGCGAAAATATCTTTCGCAATCCGTGGCGCAATTCTGGGACGCGGTGAATCGCATGTTTGCGCTGGCGCAGGAAGGGAAGAATGGAGACGCGCGCGAGCAGATTCGCGTGTCTCTCCAGGCCCGCGAGCAGGCGCTCAGCACCGCCGTTTCGCGGCTGCTCGTGGAAAACAACGAAGGCGAAGAGCAGGCGGCCGCGAGCATTGCGCAAATTTACGATGGCGTGCAGCGCCAGCTCTATCTTTTTCTGGGCGCGACGCTCGTTGCCATCGTTTTCACCAGCTTGTATCTCATTCGCAGCAACCGCCGGATTTTTGCGCGTCTCGCCGAACTTTCGGAACAGCGCAGCGAGCTCGCGCAGAAACTCATCTCCACGCAGGAGTCCACGCTTCGCCACATCTCACGCGAGTTGCACGATGAATTTGGCCAGGTGTTGACCGCCATCGGTTCCATGCTGGGCCGCGCCGGAAAGCAGGCTCCGGAAGGTTCGCCGCTGCGCGGCGAGCTCCAGGAGGTTCAGGAGACTGCCCAATCCACGCTCAACAACATCCGTACGCTTTCCCAGGCATTACACCCTGTGCTCCTCGAAGAAGCCGGCCTCGAAAGCACCCTGGACTGGTATATTCCCACCGTGAGCCGGCAGTCCGGCATCAAACTGCATTACCAGAAAACAGGAAAGCAGTTTCCCGTGGAGACCACCGCAGGCGTGCACATCTATCGTGTCTTGCAGGAAGCGCTAAACAACGTGAGCCGTCATGCGGGCGCGCGGGAGGCCTGGATCCATTTGCAATACCTGCCGGATGCCCTGGCCCTCGAAGTGGAAGATCACGGCAAGGGCTTCGCCGTCGAAAAAACGCAGCGCGGCATCGGACTGGTCGCCATGCGCGAACGAGCGGAATTGATTGGGGGTACCCTCGCAATAACGCCGGGCTCGCAGGGGGGCACGCACGTCCGCTTGTCGATTCCCCGGGAAAAAGTGGAGGTCCATGCCGCCTAAAATTACCGTCCTACTCGCCGATGATCACGCGCTCGTGCGCCGCGGCTTCCGCCGCATGCTCGAAGATGACGCGGCAATCTCCGTCGTCGGCGAGGCTGGCGAAGGCCTCGAGGCCGTGCGCCTTGCCCTCGAGCTTCGGCCCCGCGTGGTTGTAATGGACTGCGCCATGCCCGAATTGAGCGGCATTGAAGCTACGCGTCAGATCCTCGAAAAGCTTCCGCAGACGGCCATCCTGATGCTCAGCATGCATTCGGAAGAAACCCTGGTCAGGCAGGCGTTGGATGCGGGCGCCCGCGGCTATGTGTTGAAGAACGCCATGGATTTGGATTTGGTCAGCGCGGTGAAAAGCATCGCTGCTGGTATGACCGTCCTCGATCCGCAGGTTTCCCGTCCCGACGCATTAAAAGGGGAACGCGCCGGGGGACTGACGCCGCGTGAACTGGAAATCCTTCAGCACATTGTCGCCGGCAAATCGAACAAGGAAATTGCCGCCGAACTGAATCTCAGCGCTAACACGGTGGCAGTCCATCGCGCCAACATCATGGACACGCTGGGGATCCACAAAACCGCAGAACTTGTCACCTACGCCATTCGCAACGGTCTGGTGAACTTGCCTTGAATCGCCGGGATTTCCTGTTCACGGGGCTGGGAGCTGGTTTCGCGACCGCGGCAAATCCGCTCTGGCAGCCCGCGACCCCTGCCTCGAGTCTGGGATTTCGCCTCACTGACGTCACGGCTGCCGCGGGAATTCAGTTCCAGCACAATAGTGGCGCCTATGGAGGCAAACTCTTGCCGGAAACGCTGGGCTCCGGTTGCGCCTTTCTCGATTACGACGCCGATGGCTGGCCGGACATCCTGCTGCTCAACGGCATGGACTGGCCGGGCCACACGTTCGCTCCGCTCCGTGCGAGCAAACTTCATCGCTCGACCCTGCGGCTCTATCACAACAATCGCAACGGCACGTTCACCGATGTGACCAAATCCGCCGGCCTCGATCTGGAAATGTATGGGATGGGAGTGGCCGTCGGCGACTACGACAATGACGGCTTTCCGGACATTTTTGTTTCCTGCGTCGGCCAGAGCCGCCTCTTTCACAATACCGGCAAGGGCGCGTTTATCGACGTCACCGCAAAGAGCGGCCTGCACGGTCACCAGGGACTCAGCACGTCCGCATTGTGGTTCGATTACGACCGCGACGGCCTCCTCGATCTTTTTGTCTGCAACTATGTCCGTTGGTCCCCCGAACACGACGTCTTTTGCAGCCTGGATGGCAATCACAAGTCATATTGCACGCCCGAAGCCTACCGGGGCGACACCTGCTGGCTGTTTCACAATCGCGGCAACGGCACTTTTGAGGACGTCACAGCCACCAGCGGCGTCTTTGACAGCAGCTCGAAATCGCTTGGGGTGGCCATGCTTGACTACGATCAGGATGGCTGGCCCGATTTGTTCGTCGCCAACGACACGCAGCCCAACAAGCTTTATCGCAATCTGGGGAATGGGAAGTTCAAGGACGTGGCCGTTGAGGCGGGCCTGGCTTTCAGCAATGAAGGCAAGGCGCGCGCCGGCATGGGCGTGGACGTCGGCGACTTCGGAAACTCCGGCAAGCCTGGTATTGCCATCACCAATTTCGACAACGAAATGATCGGCTTGTACCGGGCAAACGCTTCCGGGGGCTTCGACGACATTTCCATTCCGTCCGGCATCGGAGCCGCCTCGCGCAATACGCTCGGTTTCGGTTGCCTGTTCCTGGACGTGGACCTGGACGGCGCTTTGGATCTCGCCGTGGCCAATGGGCACATCGACGAAACCGTGCGCAATATCCGCGGCAACGTCGGCTACGCGCAATCCCCGCAGCTTTTCTTGAATCTTGGGAACGGAAAATTCCGCGACGTCGCGAGCGAAGCCGGCGGTGGGTTTGAGGAGCCCAAAGTGGGCCGCGGCCTGGCCTATGGCGATTTCGATCGCGACGGTGACCAGGACATCCTGCTGACCACCAACAACGGGCCCGCTCTTCTCTACCGCAACGAGCAGCTTGCCGGCAACCGCAGCATTCGTTTCGCGATGCAGGGCACGAAGTCCAACCGCGACGCCATCGGCGCTACTGTCCGTATTTTCGCCGGGGACCACACCCAGATCCAGATGGTCCGTACCGGATCGAGTTATCTCTCGCAATCCGAGCTTCCTTTAACCTTCGGATTGGGGAAACGCGGCAGCGTGGACCGCGCCGTGATTTCATGGCCCAGCGGTGGTGCCGAGGAATACAAGAACCTCCAGGCCGGGAAGGCCTATAAATGCCTGGAAGGCAAGGGTATAGAATCCTCCTAATGCCCCTAATTCTTTTTCACTATTGCCCCTAATCTAATCTTTTTGCACTATTTTGGGGCTTCTAGTTCTTTTGCAGTATTGCCTGGTTCGCGGTCGAACACGAGAATATGCGCACAAGCTACATCGCCTCCAGTTCAGCCAACGCTTGGCTCGCTTTGAGGCACCCCAAACTGAATCGCGGCCGGATGTTTCTCCGACATCTGGCCGCTTTTTTTGTAGCTTGCCGTTGGTGGCAGAGGGCCATCTATGCGCGCTGAGTCGTCTAAACGGTGGTTAACGCGCGGGCTGATCTTTCTCACGCTCAGCGCCCTCTATTTGTACGGATTTCCATCCGCCACCATCACCTACGCGCTAGTGGATCTCCTCCACGTCGCCGCGGGGCTGCTGCTCGCTCTGCTTCTCCTTGTTTTCTTTCTCCCGCTGCTTCGCGCCGCGAGCAATCTCGCGCGCTTCGGTTGGGTTCTGCTTGCCACGGGCACCCTTATCGGCATCGTTCTCATCAAAGTGGGAACCCCGCTGCGCCTGAAATCCTGGCTCTTGGCGCACATCGGGCTGTGCGCCGTCGGGACGATGTTTCTAATTGCGGACTGGCTGCGCTCCAAAGGCTGGCTCGGGGCTGGGGCGGCTGTTCAGTTCCTAAGATTTGCCGCGTTGACGCTGCTCACCGCCGCCATCGCCCTTGGTGCATGGTACTCCCGGGAAGTCTCCTGGCGCAGCGCTCGCGCGAACCACATTCTCAATCCGCTCATGCCGCCGGAGACGATGGATGGAGAAGGCGACGGCCCGCAAGGAAAATTCTTCCCGAGCTCGGCGCAGACGAAGCACGACGTCAACATTCCCTCGCAATACTTCATGAAGTCCGAGGCCTGCCAGCGTTGCCACGCGGACATCTACGATCAGTGGAATAGCTCGATGCATCACTTTTCGTCCTTCAACAATCAGTGGTACCGCAAGAGCATCGAGTACATGCAAGAAGTCGCTGGTGTAAAGCCTTCCAAGTGGTGCGCCGGTTGCCACGATCCCGCGCTTCTTTACAGCGGGTTGTTCGACACGCCGATCAAAGAGATCGTCGACCGGCCCGAAGCCCGCGCCGGTATGGGCTGCTTGATGTGCCACAGCATCGTCCAGGTGAAGAGCACGATGGGCCAGGGTGACTTTTTCCTCGAATACCCCGAGCTGCACGAACTGGCCGCGAGCGAAAATCCGCTTATTCGCAGTTTGCATGATTTCGTGGTGCGCTTGAATCCCGAGCCGCATCGCCGCACGTTCTTGAAACCTTTCATGCGCTCGCAAACCGCGGAGTTCTGCTCGACTTGCCACAAAGTTCACTTGGATGTGCCCGTGGATCGTTACCGCTGGATCCGCGGCTTCAATGAATACGACAACTGGCAAGCCAGCGGGATTTCTGGACAGGGCGCGCGTTCTTTCTACTATCCGAAGGCGCCCATGAATTGCGCCGATTGCCACATGCCGCAGGTTCCCTCGCATGACGACGGCAACGTGAATGGACTTGTGCATTCGCACCGCTTCCCCGGCGCGAACACTGCTGTGCCCACTGCCAACCAGGATCAGGCGCAATATGAGTTCGCAAAGAAGTTCCTCCAGGACAAGCAGCTTAGCGTCGACATTTTTGCTATTTCCCCCGCGGGAAAAGAAGCCGGCGCGCCGGTTCGCAACGAACTGGGCAAACAGGAACTTTCCACGACCTTTGCCGTCGGCGAAGAAGCGGAGTCCTCACTGCCCAAAGGGCCCGCGGGCGAAGCTCGCGCGATCACTGCGCCCATCGATCGCACGGATGCTGCGGTGCGACGTGGGAATGACGTGCGCGTGGACGTCGTGGTCCGCACGCGCAAGGTCGGCCATTTTTTTCCCGGCGGCACGGTAGACGCGTTTGATGTGTGGCTCGAGCTGCAAGCGACTGACGAAAAGGGCCAAATTCTTTTCTGGAGCGGCAAGGTTGAGGATGACGGCAAAGGTCCCGTCGAGCCCGGCGCGCATTTTTATCGCTCGCTGCAGATCGACGCGCACGGCAATCCGATTAACAAACGAAATGCCTGGGCTACCCGCTCCGTCGTGTACGTGCATCTGATTCCGCCGGGCGCGGCGGACACCGTGCACTACCGCCTCCACGTTCCTGAAAACTGCGGCGACAAAATCAGGCTGCACGCCAAGCTGAACTACCG
Source organism: uncultured Acidobacteriaceae bacterium (assembly GCA_964524985.1). Classification (GTDB taxonomy): domain Bacteria; phylum Acidobacteriota; class Terriglobia; order Acidiferrales; family UBA7541; genus Acidiferrum. Next base: position 3,178 of record CAZGFL010000105.1, on the reverse strand, counting down.
GAAATTCAGCTGGTACAACACGCAGTTTTCCTTTGCCGGTGTTGAAGCGCCTGAGACGAAGGTGATCGGCGGCAGTGATACTAGAACGACGCCCGACTACGACGACCGCCATTTCGCTTTTACCAGCGACACTTCCGACGTTTCGGGCAATCTCAAGTCCATACCCGATTTGCCCATCACCGTGATCGCCGAAGACACCAAGTTCCTGCGCGTGCTTCCGAAAAACGCGCCTGCGCCTCCGGCGAAAACAGTCAGCGCGAAGGAGGACTGGACGCGCTGGAACGACTACGGCATCGGGTTGTTCCTGCAAGGCGATTTGAAAGCTGCCGTCGCGGCCTTCGAGAAAATCACGGAGGCCGATCCCCAAAATCCCGACGGATGGACGAACATCGGTCGCGTGCTGGTGCAGGAAGGAGACACGGCCGGCGCGCGCAAAGTTCTGGAAAAATCCCTGGCCATCGATCCGAAGTTGGCCCGCACGAATTTCTTCTACGCGCGTGCACTGAAGGAAGATGGCGAATACGACGGCGCTGCGGCGCACTTGAAAATCGTGCTCGAGCAATTCCCGCGAGATCGCGTCGTCCACAACGAACTTGGACGCGTGCTTTTTCTTGAGAAGCGCTATGCGGACGCGGTGGTCGAGTTTGAGAAAGCACTGGCCATCGATCCCGAGGACTTGCAGGCTCACTACAACTTGATGCTTTGCTACAACGGCCTCGGCAACGACGCCAAAGCGGAGGAACACAAGGCGCGCTACCTGCGCTTCAAAGCCGACGAATCGGCGCAGGCCATTACCGGCCCGTATCGCCAGATGCACCGCGAAGACAACAACGAGCGTCAGGCCATTCACGAACACACCAGTGTTGCGCTCGCTCCCGCGTCACCCAAGAAAACAAACCATGGTAAAGTTACGGCCCGAATTTCTTCGCACGAAAGCGCACGGCCCGGCGGAGGAAACTGATTTTGCCGGGGCAATCGGAAGCAAAGTCCGCCACATCCCCCTCGAATTGAGAGGCCCAATGACCTGGATCAAAACGCTCCGGATGGACGAAGACGAGCGCGTCAAGCAAGCGATTGAAGCGGAACGCAAGCTCTATCCGCCGGAGTACCGCACGCCCGCGCCGGCGGTCGACCGCGGCGAGGCCAACAGCATCACGGCTTCGCACTCGCTGATTCCCGACGCCCTCTATCACGCGTTTTCCGCCTTTGGCGCCATGATGGCCCCGGATTTGCCGCTGGTGCGCCGGCAGCACGAGATGATCGCCACCATGGTCTCGGTCACCAACCGGTGCCACTATTGAATCGAATCGCACGCAGAGTTTCTGCGCAGGGTCACGCTGGATGAAAAAATGGTGGAAGCGCTCCGCAAGGACTATCGCACCGCGCCGATCAGCGAGCAGGACCGCGTCATGCTGGATTACGTCGTGAAATTGACGAAAGACGCGGTGCAGTGTTCGCCGGCTGATCATGAAAAACTGCGTGCCGTCGGCTTCGACGACAAAGGTATTCTGCAGATCACGCTCATCGCCGCCTGGTTCAATTACATCAACAAGGTGGCGGATGCGCTGGGCGTGGGCCGCGACTGACGGGGAGGCTAGACGCAGTGAGGAACAAGGGAAGAGGTCCGCTCGCCGCCATCGCCGTGATTGCGCTGACCATTTTCGTGGCGGCCCAATGCGGCACCGGTGCCGCCGCCGACGCTCCTTCCACGATTCAGTTCCGCGACGTCACTCAACAAGCGGGAATCAAATTCGTCCACAACAACGGCGCGTTCGGGCAAAAATATCTCCCGGAAACCCTAGGGCCGGGCGTCGCTTTCATCGATTACGATAACGACGGCTGGCCTGACATTTTCCTTGTCAACGGTATGGACTGGCCCGGCCATGTGCGGAAACACTCCACGCCGAAGCTGTACCACAACAACCACGACGGCACATTTACGGACGTGACGCACCGAGCGGGGCTCGACGTGGGAATGTTCGGCATGGGCGTTGCCGTCGGCGACTACGACAACGACGGCTACGACGACCTCTTTGTCACCACCTACGGGCAGAACCATCTGTTTCACAACAACGGCAACGGCACCTTCACCGACGTCACGCAAAAGGCCGGTTTGCAGGGTCCGCACGAACTCAGCACCAGCGCGGCGTGGGTGGATTACGACAAGGACGGCCATCTCGACCTGGTGGTGGGGAATTACGTGCAGTGGATGCCGGAGACAGACTTGTATTGCACGCTGGACGGGAAGAGCAAATCGTATTGCACGCCGGAATCGTACAAAGGCACCGCGGTGCGGTTGTGGCACAACAACGGCAACGGTACGTTTACCGACGCCACACAAAAAGCCGGCTTGGGCGACGCGACTTCGAAAACGCTTGGTGTTGCGGTGCTCGACTACGACAACGACGGCTGGCCTGATCTTCTCTTTTCCAACGACACGCAGCCGAACAAGCTCTACCACAACAATGGAAACGGCACGTTCAGCGAAAAGGCCGTCGTCGCCGGCGTGGCCTTCAGCGAAGATGGCGTGGCTCGTGCGGGCATGGGCGTCGACGCCGCCGACTACGACCATTCCGGCTTCGCCAGCCTGCTCATTACCAATTTCTCGAATCAGATGCTCTCGCTTTACCACAACGAAGGCAAAGGCCTCTTTGTGGACGAAGCGCCGCGGTCGGAAATCGGTCGCGCCTCGCTCCTCACGCTTGGTTTCGGCTGCTTCTTTTTTGATTACGACCTGGACGGCTGGCCCGACGTTTTCGTGGCCAACGGCCACATCGATGAAGACATTCAGCGCGTGCAGGCCAACGTGAAATACGCCATGCCGCCGCACGTGTTCCGAAATTTGGGCAAAGGGAAGTTCGAGGAAGTGACCAAAGCGATGGGCGCGGCGTTCGCGTCTCCGCGCGTGGGGCGCGGCGCTGCCTATGCGGACATCAACAATGATGGCCGCCTCGATCTGCTGCTCTCGACAAACGGCGGACCGGTCTATCTCTTCCGCAATGAATTGCGTGACAAAGATGCGCAGGGCGCCTCGGCGGGCAATCACAGCTTACGCATTAAGCTGATTGGCGCGAAATCGAACCGCGACGGCCTCGGCGCCGTCGTGAAGCTTACCGGTGGTGGTGATACCCAGACGCAGATGCTGCGCAGCGGCTCCAGCTATCTTTCTGCCAGCGAA
>CAZGFL010000104.1:0-62097 GCA_964524985.1 uncultured Acidobacteriaceae bacterium | reverse complement strand
AAAGACGCCGGCCAGGCGCTGGCCGAGAAGCAAGCGGAGCTTAAGCGCTTTACCACCGATGCGAATCCTGTGGACGATTTCGCCAAGACTCCCCCGCTCATCGCCGTCGAACCAACGGTCACGTTAAAGCTCGACGAAGCTTCCTGGAAGAAAACCCTCGAGGACGTCACCAATCTCTATCGCCAGTATCCTGACGTGCAATCGGTCACTGCCTCTGCGCGCTTCTCCGCTGTCAACGACTATCTCGTCAATACGGAGGGCACCGTCACGCGCTGCGGCAAGACTACCTACTCCGTGCAGTTGAACGGTGCTGCGCAGGCCGCGGACGGCATGCCCCTCAGCCGCAGCCCCGCCTATGTCGTCGCTCGCATAGAAGAATTGCCCTCGCATGACACTTTGATGACCAACGCGAAAACCATGCTCGATACCATCGTCGCGCTGCGCCAAGCGCCTATTGTCGAAGAAGAATATCGCGGCCCCGTTTTGTTTTCCGCCGACGCTGCCGACGACATCGTCTCCTCGCTGATCGGCCAAAACATCCTTGGCCACAAGCCAGCGCTTGGCCGGCCCAACCGCACCATCGGCGCTTTCGCCACCAGCTACAAAGCGCGCGTCCTCCCGAATTTTCTTTCCGTCACTGACGATCCCACGCTGAAGGATTTTGAGGGCAAGAGCCTCATCGGCAGCTACATGTTCGACAGCGAAGGCGTGAAGGCCCAGCCTGTCAGCACCATTGAAAAAGGCACGCTCGCCAATTACCTACTCGGGCGGCAGCCCCTGCGCGACTTCCCTGCATCGAACGGCCATGGACGCGCCGCCGCCGGCATGGCGGCCGGCCCCAACCTGGGTGTGCTGCTGCTGAAAAGCTCCGAAGCGCAATCGCCTGGAGATTTAAAGCAGAAAGTCATTGAAATGGTCAAAGAGCAGGGCAAACCCTACGGTTATCGCGTCGAAACTCTCGGCCAGCCCGGAAACACGCCGCGCCTGCTCTATCGCGTCTACGCCAGCGACGGCCACGAAGAACTTGTGCGCGGCGCGGTGTTCAACGAGCTGGACACGCGCGCGCTGCGCATGGATGTGATTGCCGCGGGCAACGATCCCCTGGTGAACAACCGCCCCGGCGGAATTCCCACAACCGTCATCAGCCCGTCGCTGCTCTTCGACGAACTGGAAGTGAAGCGCGCCGACACCAGCAAGGACAAGCTGCCGGACTATCCGGCTCCGCCATTGAAGAATTAGTCCCAAGTTTTTAGTACTGAGTTTCAGAGCCAACGCTCTTCTTTCGCGACTGCTTTTTTCCTCTTTCCGTTTCTCCGTTTTCTGCGAAACTAAGACCTTACAACTAACCACTTACAACTTATGACTTTCAAAGAACGACTCGAATGGCTCAGCCGGATGACCCTCCTGGTCTTCATCCTGGCCGCCGCAGCATTTCTCAGCGCCATCACCGCCATGCGCATCGCCATCCACGGCCGCGAGACCACCATGCCCAACCTGGTCGGCAAAAACGTTGCCGAAGCCAGCCAGATGCTTCAGTCGCGCGGCCTGGTGCTGCGCGTCGCCGACCGCATCTACAGCGACCAGCCCATCAACGTCGTCGTGCGCCAGACCCCGCCCGCCGGGCTGCTCATGAAAGTCTCGCAGCAGGCCCACGTCGTTCTGAGCCTCGGCCAGCGCCAGTTGCAGATTCCACTTCTCGAAGGGAACACCCTGCGCGCCTCGCGCATCGAACTACTGCGCGCCGGCCTGCAGGTCGGCGAAGTTTCCGCGATCACCATGCCGGACAAGCCGGTGGACACCATCGCGATCCAGAATCCCAAGCCCGGCGCGGGCGCTGCCACGCCGCGCGTGGACGTGCTCATTTCGCAAGGGCCGCGCGAAACCGCGTATGTCATGCCGCATCTGGTCGGCCTGAGCGAGGCCGACGTGCAGCGCCGCCTCGACGTCTGGCAGATGCGCCGCAAAGTGAACTACGTTGCGGCACCGCAATGGCCTCACGGCACGGTCATCGACCAGTCTCCGCTGGCCGGCTCCCGCCTTTCTTCCGCCGCGACCATCGAACTCACCATCGCCAACTAAGCTCATCTTCTTCTCCGTGTCGGACTCCTTGTAGGGGCGGGCCTTAGCCAGTGCCTCTCTGCCATCCACGTCCTCTCGAAAATCCACTCCCGGAGCGGTGGCGAGTTGCGAGGAGGTCGACAGTCGGCAGTTGAAAGTCGAAGGAAGAGGGATCGGCGGTATTGAGTTTCATTTTGGTCTTCAGTTGGAGGCAGGCGATATCCCACCCCCGGGTGTCTTGTGCAAAGAGTGCGGAAGCCCTTGAAAAGAAAGAAGTTGTGGTTTTTGCGAGCGCAAAAGAGTGCGCAAGAGCGTGAAAAGAAAGAGGTTAGAAAGAATTGGCGAGTGACGAGCAAAAGGCGAGAAGGACCGGGTTTTCTTAACACAGAGGACACAGAGGGCAGGAGGAGAAGTGCGTCGAGAGTTCACGACGGATGGTACAGCAGAAATATTAGAGTTGTCAATATAGTTTATAGTACTAGTATCTAAAGAAAAGGAAACATTGCTTCGAACGGACACGCAAGGGAAAGAAAACAAAGGGGTAGAGCTCGCTGGGGCACCGGGGTAGGTTCAGCGTTGGGCTGAGGATCGAGCTACAGGCCGTGCGTGAATCACAGCTTGCTGGCAAATAGGACTCAACGCTCAGCGCGCAGGGGACCTCACAGAAGAGAGTTCTCCTAGCGGGAAACAAGGCACTTTCAGAGCAGATCTATACATCCTGCGAGTACTATTGACGCTGGACGAGGGGGCGTGGGTAAGATGGCGGTGTCAAGCGGCCCCGCCTGATCTTCCCCTAAACATTTCAAGCCGTAAGGAATACGTTCGTGAGCGAGTCCCCTCTCCGTCGAACGGAAACGCGCATCCCTTTGAAGATCTTTGTGAAATTGTCTGATCCGGCGACCGGCGCGTTCGAGATTACGTCGACCCTCGACGTCAGTTGCCACGGGGCGTGCGTGGTCTGCAAGAGCCAGTGGAAGTCCGATCAGGACGTGGTCGTCCAGCCGATTCGCGGCAACCTCTTCTCCCGCGCGCGGATCGTGCGTTGCGAAACGCGCGCCGACGGGTCGCAGGTGATCGGATTGGAGTTGTATCCCTCGACGGAAGACTGGACGCGATCGGGGAAGTTGCCAGTGAAGAACTGACGTAAAGAAGTAAGGAAGAAAAACAGGTCCCTCACCGCCGTTCGCGCGACAACTCTTGCGCGCGCTTACTGCGACCAAAAGCGCGAGACCGGGTTCGGATCACACGTCCGGGGCTCATGGTGGACTAGAGCCAAGCAGAAGGGGACGGACTGAAGCCCGCCCCTACACGCCCGCCCGTACAACAGAACCTCCGCTCGCTTGCGGGGATAGCGAAGAAAAAGCGGCGTTCCGGCTGCTGCCCGGAATCTGCGATCGAGCCGCCGCACTCCGAAAAGAAGGCCGAGCCGTACTTTCGTGCAGGTTCCTGGAGGGAAACGGACCTGTACCTTTTTCCCGTTGCACCGGTTTGCAGCAGCGGCCTAAATTGAAGGTACGTCAGGCCAATCTGACGGGAAAACCGCGTTGCTGGGACTCAATACAAACAAAGCTGCAGCGAAACCCTCGCCGCTGGAAGGGCCGGCCAGCTTCCGCGCGCAGAACGAGGAAGCGGACCTGGGCCAACTCGCCAAGCGCGAGTGGTGGCTGTGGTTTTCGGCGCTGGCGGTGACGGCGCTGGCCGGCGTGGCGCTGCTGCTCAGTGTGTTCCCTTCCCTGTTCCGGCACAGCGAACACTTTTATGAAGTGCGCTCCGAGCAGGCGCGCTGGGCAGTGTTGTGCTTGCTGCTGATTTTCAACGCGCGCATGGTGTTCCGCCAGGCATCGTTCCGGCGTCTGCGCAAGAAAGCGGCGGAGCCGAAGAGCGAGCCGGAAGACAGCATGGCGGGACTGTACGATCCCGCGGGGCTGGATGCGGTGACGGGATTGCTGACGCGCGGCTCGATCCTGAATCACCTGGGCAAGGAGATCGCGCGGGCCAAGCGCAAGAATACCGCGCTGAGCCTGGCCACCGTACATCTCGAAGACCTGAGCGATTTGTACAAACGGTTTGGCAACGCGGCGATGGATCAGGCGCTGAAAGAATTTGCGCGACGGCTGAAGGAAGTGAGCCGCGGATCCGATTATGCCGTGCGACTGGGAAACGACGACTTCGTGCTGGTGCTGCCGAAGTGCAACATTGGCGAGGTGGCCGAAGTGTTGCGGCGAATGGGACCGATGGATCTGGAGTGCGCCGGCAAGAAGATTTCGCTCGCCTACACGACGGGCTGGGTGGACTACCAGCCGGGAGACATGCCTTCGGATTTGTTGAAGCGCGCCTCCCAGCTTTTGCATCTCTACGATAACGCCGCGAAAGACAGCTTTTCCTCGACGCTCGCCCCGCACTGATTCAGCCAGCATTCGTCATTTCGAAAAAACGTAGGCGCCATCTGCGCGAGTGCTGATGCGCGGCAGGCGATGCGTGCTCTCGAAGGCGTCGTAGCCTTCTTTCAAGTTGCGCCAAAAGGAAACGATTTTCGGTTGATTGGAATAGCTGGACGCAAGTGACTTCAGGCCATCGTCGGTGAGACGAGCAGGAAAGATTTGAATTGGCAAATGCTGCTGACCCTGGCTGTGAACCAGGACGGCGAGCCAATAGACTTCCTTGATGCCGTCATCGGTGATCGGAATGCAGCCAGTGGATGCACAGTCGCCGTGAAGGAAAATATCGCCGCCAAGATTCTGATGCGATCCCAGAATACGGTCCGACGCATTGGGGTAGCTGATGTGCATGCTGAGGTAGAAATTGCTTTGCGGGTTGAACCAGTCCAGCTCGTAGAAGCCTTCGGGGACTTGTTCGTCGCCAAACCGTCGCTTGGGTCCAAGAACACCGGAAGAGGTGCAGATGCGATATTCGTTGACGAGAAGGTAGGGCTGGTTTTCGGCGGGAGCGGCCCAGAGTTCGAGATCGGCTTCTTTCTTGAATGCGCGAAGCAGAATCGCGTGAGGCGGGTACGGAAGGCCCTTGGCCTGAAAACGATCGCGCAGGTGGGCGTCCTTTTGAGTCGCCGCGGTGCGGACGCGGGGATATTTCCACTGGAGATCGCGAAAGGTTTTTGACTGTTCCGGCGAAGAGGGGGCCGCGAAAGAGAGAATGAGAAAGAAGGAAAGCGCAGGCTTCACGGATCAGTAGCCTCGCGACCCAATGTTAGCACAGCATAATGGCGACGAAGCTCCGCGCTAGTGCGCGGCGGCGGGCTTGTGAAGGGTGGTGCAAAGGGTGAGAGCGGTGTTGGGGTCGACGGCGTTGTCGCCTTCGTCGATAAGCTGGATGACGCCTTCCTTGTCGATCACGATGTTGGCACGCAAGGCCCACTGGTAGTCCTCATTCTCGACGCTGTAGGTTTTCAGAATGCCGTAGGAGGTGAGCATTTTGCGGTTCATGTCGCTCAGCAGAGGAAAGTGCAGGCCGTTCTGCTCAGAGAAGGCGGCGTTGGCCGCGGGGCTGTCCATGCTGACGCCGAAGACAGCGGTGTCTGAGGTAGGAATGCGGCCGGAGTCGATGCCCGCCTGCACGGCGCGCATTTGTGCGGTGCAGCCCTCGGAAAAGGCGAGAACGTAGACAGCCAGAAAAACGTTCTTCTTGCCGCGGTAGTCGCTGAGGCGCACGGTCTTCCAGTCGTCGGTCAGCAGCGTAAAGTCCGGCGCAACGTCCCCGACTTTGAGATTCGTGTGCGCATACTGCACCCGGTGAACCTGATGCGCCAAGGGCGGCGCGGCTATGGCGGCCGCCAGGATGAGCCCCACTGCAAATGCACGCTTCATAAGAACCTCTCCATCGCACTGCTTCCCCCAACCGACGGAAGGGCTTGCGTTCAGGCTTTCTTGATAGACTGGCCAACCGGGAGAAATATTCCTGGGTCCCTCCGCCCATTATGGCAGAGTTAGAAGTGCAAGGCTCCTCAAAGGTTGTCCCCCGGTTTGGCAGCTCGCCAGGAGCTTTCGCTGGGACCTAGTGTAGTGCCCCGAAAATACGCAGAAGAAGGGCACGATATATCGTGCCCCTGAAGTGGCCTGATCTGGGGTTTTGCGAACCAATTTGGCGGACAACGCTACCAGAGATCGTCGGAATTACCTCAGATAGCCCCAATTGTGGAGTTTGTCGGAATCCTCCCCCCAGCGGTCGCCGATGTCGGTGCGGTAGTACATGTTGGGAATGAGGATGTTTTTGGTGCGGGAGTAGACCTGGGCCTGGGCCTGCTTCATGGTCTGGCCTAAGCCAACGACGACGAGGACAACGCCGGAGGTTCCGGCGATGAGCCACTGGCCATTGACTTCCTTGACGTCCTCGATGTGAATGCCGTCCAAATTGGGCTTCTTGAAGACGATGGCGTTGTTCTTGGAAAAGGATTCGAACGTAGCTTCGTCGTCGAAGGGGAACGGCGGCACGACGATGCGGATGCCGATCTGAAAGCCGCTGCGGGTACGCCACTTGGGTTCGGCGCCGGTGGCCAGCTCCCAGAAAAAGTCGCTGATGGGCGTGAGCATGCCTTCCTGCTGAATGCAGATGGTGGGATAGCCAAACCGCGAAGTGAATTCGAGCGGATAGATGCCGTTGTTGTTGACGATGCAGTTGAGATCGATGTAGCCGACGTAGCCCTCTTCGGCGAGTTTGGATTCCATTTTGAGGAGCGTGCGGTTGAAAAGCAGGTTGGGCTCGCTCCAAAACATGGAAGTGCCCATTTCGCCGGTGGGAGGGCCAACTTCACCAGGGAAAAGTTTCTTGTGCTCGAAGTTGATGTTGATGGGGGTGACGAATTTCTTGCCGTTGAAGAAGGCGCCGACGGCCACTTCGACGCCGTTGATGCGCCGCTGAAGCTGGAAGACCTTAATCTCGTCGGAGAAAGCTCTCTTGTAGGCTTCCAGCATGCGAATGACGTCGTCGCCGTCTTCTTCTTCGCCAACGAAGAGGCGGCGCTTGACGTTCTGGGCTTCGCCGCTAGGCTTGATGACGTAGCGGTCGGGATTTTTCTTGACGAACTCGATGGCCGGGTCGAAGGAGTCGAAATCCTCGTAGGGGATGATGGTGACGCCGGCAGCTTTGAGTTGTTCCTGGCCGAAGGAGCGGTCGTCTTCGAGGCGGTCGGTGTAAGGAGTGCCGCCGATGACGGGTTTGCCACTGGCGCGCAGCGCTTGGGCCTTGGCGCCCTGGCCGAGCGTGTCGTCGAAGACGACAATGTCCGACCACTTGGCGTCCTTTTCCCAATCTTTGGATTTGGCGACGAAGCCGTCGGCGATGTCGCGTTCCTTTTCGGCATCGATATAGTAGCGAACGTCATGGCCTTCCTTTTGCACTTGCCAAGCAATGTCACCGATCAATCCGGAAAGCGATACAAAGAGAAATTTGGTTTTGTCCATTTGCGAGCGCACAGCATCCCCGGAGTGCTGTGCGGATGATGGCATTGTAGGAAAAGGGCCGCAAGGAAATGTTACGGGACGTTAAAAAAGAGGGGAACGCAAAGGCGTAGAGGACGCAGAGAGAGAAGAAGGGGCTCGGCGAGGGAGAAAATCACGTAGCCGGAGGATTGGGGATATACTGTGCCGCCGATGAGACACCCCAGCAGGAAAGCAGGCGGGTGGAAAGGAATTGACGATGAGAGTGGCGAAGTCGAGCGAGAGAAAAACGCACACGGGCAAACGAATCGCGTGGCTGGTGGCGGCTGCGGGCCTGATAGCGGCGAGCCTAGCCGTGATGCAGGCGTGGGCCGGACCGGAGAGTGCGTTGACGGCGGCGAAGGCAGAAAGCGCCGCCGGGGATGTGGCTGCACGCGTGGCGCCTAACTACGAACTGGAATCGCGATTCCTGCCGGACGCAATGAATAAGCTTGTGTTCGACCTGGCAGTGACGCCGCACTGGTTCAGCGAGTCCGACCGCTTCTGGTACAGCTACCAAACGACGGAGGGGACGCGCTACTACATCGTGGACCCGGCGAAGCGAGCGAAGACCCCGCTGTGGGACAACGCGAAGGTGGCCGCGGCGCTTTCGGCGCTGACGAATTTCCCGTACGACGCGCAGCATTTGCCGATCAAAAGGCTGAAGCTCGTGGACAAAGACACGAAGATGCGCTTCGAGGTGGAGATTCGCAAGAACGCTGTGGTGCCCAACGAACCCAAGAAAGAAAAGAGCCAGGAAGACATTGAAGAGCAAGGCAAAGAAGGAGAGATGAAGGAGGGGGAACAAGGCCAGGCTCCGCCCGCGGCTGCGCAGACCGGAGAGAAGCCTGAAGAATCGCGCACGCTCTATTTTGAATATGAGATTGCGACGGGGAAAGTGACGCGGCTGGACAACTTCGAAGCGCCGAAGAAAAAGCCGATGTGGGCAGCCGTTTCGCCGGATGCAAAGGCAGTAGTGTTCGCGAGGGGATATAACCTGTACCTGATGGACGCGGCAAATTATGCAAAGGCGCTGAAAAAGGCGGGCGACGCGACCGTGGTCGAGACGCAACTGACGACTGACGGAATCGAAAAGTACAGCTATGCGCGGGTGCTGCTTCCAGAGCAGGAAGAACAACTGAAGAAGGAAGACAAAGGCGACGCGAACAAGGCGGGCGCGCGGACGACGCCGGTGACCATTCACTGGTCGAAGGATTCGATGAAGTTTGCGCTGGAGCGGGAAGACAACCGGAAAGTAGGCGACTACTGGGTGATTCATTCGCTGACGAATCCACGTCCGGTGCTGGAAGCGCGGAGCTATTCCCTGCCGGGCGAGACGAACGTGCCGATCGGAGAGATCGACATTTTTGACGTGGCGGGCAAGCAGCGTGTAGTAGTGCAGCCGAAGAGCTATGTGGATGAGGTGCTGAACATTTCGGACGCGGCGCAAACGGAGCGCGACCGCGAAGAGCAACGCGAGGAACAAGAAGAAAATCGCATGAATCCCGCGCCGCTGAACCGGCAAAACCCGAAGTGGGTGGCGGACACGTCGGACAAGCTGTACTTCACAATCCGGAGCCGCGATTTCCGGCGGGTCGAGGTAGACGTGGCGGATACGACGACGGGGAAGGTGCAAAAGCTGATCGAAGAGCGGTCGAATGTGTGGATGACGCAAAAGCCGCTGCGATTGGTTGACAACGGAAAAGAACTCGTGTGGTGGTCGGAGCGCGACGGCTGGGGCCATTTCTATCTCTATGACGGCCAGGGGAAGCTGAAAAACCAGATCACTTCCGGCGAATACGTGACCGACCAGGTCGCATCCGTGGACGACAAGACGCGGACGCTGTACTTCACGGCGAACGGGCGCGAGGCCGGAGAAGACCCTTACTACACGCACTTGTACCGCGTGGGGCTGGATGGCAGCGGGTTGAAGCTGTTGACGCCGGGAAATTTCAGCCACGCAGTGAGCTGGCCGGATTCGGGCAAGTATTTCGTGGACAGTTATTCGCGCGTGGATACGGTGCCGAAGTCGGTGCTGCTGGATGGACAAGGAACGACGCTCAATGAACTTGAGATAGTGGATGTTTCGCAATTGATGGAAGCAGGATTCAAATACCCCGAAATGTTCAAAGTGAAAGCCGACGATGGCGTGACGGATCTTTACGGAGTGATTTACAAGCCGTTCGATTTTGATGCGAACCGGAAGTACCCGGTGATCGAGTACGTGTATCCAGGGCCGCAGGTGGAACAGGTGACCAAGGCGTTTTCGCCGAAGAGCCCCAACGTGCCGCTGGCGCAATTGGGATTCATCGTGATCGAGGTCGGCAATCGCGGAGGAAGCCCGCAGCGCGACAAATGGTATGACAGCTACGGATACGGCAATCTGCGGGACTACGGACTGGCGGACAAAAAAACAGCGGTGGAGAGATTGGCAGCGACGCATCCCTACGTGGACGTGAGCCGCGTGGGAATGTGGGGGCACTCCGGCGGGGGATTTATGACTGCGGCGGCCATGCTGCAGTATCCGGATTTCTACAAGGCGGGGTGGTCGGAATCGGGGAACCACGACAACAACGTGTACAACAACACGTGGAGCGAGAAGTACCACGGCGTGCGCGAAGAAGCGCAGAAGGACGGCACGGAGAAGTTCTTCTACGAAATCGACAAGAATTCGGAAATTGCGAAAAACCTGAAAGGACACCTGATGCTCACCACCGGAGACATGGACGACAACGTGAGCATGGTGAACACGATGAGGTTGGCGGACACGCTAATCAAGGCAAACAAGCGGTTCGAGATGCTGGTCTTCCCCGGAATGCGGCACAGCTACATGCCGATCAACAGTTATGTGATCGTGGCGCGGGGGGACTTCTTTAGCAGGTGGCTGCTGGGCAGTTCGGACACGGGTGCTGACGTGATCGAGCTGCAAAGGGCCAAGCAGTCCATGCCCAGCAAGAAGCTGAAGGAGTAGAAGACGAGAAAGTCACAGGCAACCCCCAGGGGGCCAACCCGGCATCCCACAAAGGGGTATTCCGGACTCCAACCTGAACAATGGGCCATAACGCGGTCGACCTGTACCTTCGTTCAGGTATAATAGGAATGCCCATTTGCGGATGGCCGGAATCGTGGGGGCTTCGGCTCACCCAAGGGAATCCCAGATTTGCAAGAGAGGTGAAGTTTGCAGATAACTACCTCAACCGCGCGGCGGTTGGCTGTGTTGGCTGCCGGCGGGCTGTTTCTCTTGAGCGCCGTGCAATGCGACGCACAAATATTCCACAAAAAGAAAAAAGTAAATAAAGCCACCACCGCGGACAACTCCGCCGAGCCCGACAAGATCCTCTACGACAAGGCGATGGACGACCTTAAGCACGGGCGGCACGAGGTGGGCCGGCTGAGCTTGCAGACGCTGATTAACACCTATCCCGACAGCGAATATCTGGCCAAGGCAAAACTAGCGATCGCCGACTCCTATTACAAAGAGGGCGGGACCGCCAACACCACGCAAGCCATCCAGGCGTACGAAGATTTCTATGTGTTTTTCCCGATGATGCAGGAAGCGGCCTACGCCAAGCTGCAAGTGGCGATGGCGCATTTCCGGCAGATGGAAAAGCCGGACCGGGACCGCTCGGAAGCACGGTCCGCGGAAGACGCGTTCCAGACTTTCCTGCAAAAGTACCCGAACGACCCGCTGGCGCCCAAGGCGGAGCAGTATTTGCGGGAAGTTCAGGAAGTGCTGGCGGAAGGGGATTTTCGCATCGGGTATTTCTATTACACAACCAAGGGCGACAAACGAGCGGCAGCGGCAAGATTGATGATGGTGGTGAACCGCTACCCGTTGTACAGCAAGTCGGATCAGGCGCTCTGGATGCTGGGCAACATCTGGGAGGGCACGGAAAGGAAAGAGTTTGCAGCGCCGTATTACGCAAAGATCGTGAGGGACTATCCGCTTTCTCCGCTGGCGCCGCAGGCCAAAGAGCGGCTGAGGGGACTCAAAGCACCAGTGCCGCAGCCGGATCCGAAAGCCGTGGCATGGATGACCGCGGAAAAGAATGCGCCGCGGCAGCATGATTCCCCGGTGACAAAGCCGATGGCGCTGTTCCGGTCGGGGCCGAAGCAGGAGTTGTATGCGGCATCCACGACGGGAACGCCCACCATGACGCCGGAGTCGGAGAGCGATGCGGGGCTCGATATTTTGTCCGGCAGGAGCAAGCCGACGGTTGGGGGTCCCGGAAACGCGATTGTGGCAACTGTGAAGCCCGGCGAAAGCGCGCCAGCAACAGAGGGCGCTGAGAATGTAACATCCACGGGCGCGGCAGCCTCCGGAACCGAACAGAAGCCGGATGGGCAAGCAGAAGCGAACCCGCCGGCAACCGCGGATCCCAACGCCGCAAATGCGGCTACCGCAGCCAGGGGTGACGCCGCCGTGAAAACGGACGTGGCCCCGGGGACCCCTGGGCAAACCGCCGATCCGGCGAAGACGGATGCGGCGAACACCGGGCAGACTGCGGATCAATCTAAGGCTGACGGAGCCAAACCGGCAGATGGCACGCAGCCCGCGACCGCCAACGACAAGACAAAAGAGTCCAGCAGCAAGAAGAAGAAAGGTCTGAGGAAAATCATCCCCTGGTAACGCTCAAGGCGAAAGAATTGAGAAAAGGCAAGGGCGCAGCTTTAAGGGCTGCGCCCTTCCGCTTTTTGGCCTTGAAACGGGTGCTTGTGCCGCAAAAACCATGGTGTTGACTTCGGACACACAGAACCTGCACGGAGATTGACGCGTAACCCGGCGAATGCTCCAATGGAGTCAAGCAGGGCATCCGAGCAGGCCCGCAGGGCCTCCGGCGTGCTGTGCGCGTGGTGAGGTATCGCCGGAGGGCGATGGTGGCGAAGATCCTCGTTGCCGACGACAACAGCAACATCCAGAAGATGGTTGGGCTGGCGTTGAAAGATCAGGGCATCGACGTGGTCGCCGTGGGAAACGGCGAAGCGGCGGTGCGCAAGATCTCTGACGTGCGTCCGGACCTCGTGCTTGCCGACGTGTTCATGCCCGTCAGGAACGGCTACGAAGTCTGTCAGTATGTAAAGACGGATTCTTCCCTCTCGCACATTCCGGTGATTCTGCTGGTTGGCGCGTTTGATCCCCTGGATGAACAGGAAGCCCAGCGCGTAGGCGCCGACGGCGTCCTGAAGAAGCCCTTTGTTCCACCAGATCCGCTTATTTCCATGGTGAAGTCCGCCCTGCAACGTGCAGGAGTCCTGCATGGGCCGGTGACTGAGAAGGCTCCCGAGCCAGAGCCGCTCCGTGCCGCCGATTTGCTGACACCGAGCGTCGCGAAGGTGCCCACGGTAGGCGCATTCCCTGTGCCGGAAGAGCCAGTTGCAGGCGATGAGAAGTTTGTTGATGAAGTCCCCGCGCGGCCCGAACCCATTCGGATTGATTCGGGATCGCAGCCGGTCGCCTTCGGCAGCTTGCTAGAAACACCGGCACAAGAAGAAGAGAGTTTCGTCTCCGCGCCGCCGCCGGAATTTGCCGCCGAGCGCGATTGGCGCGACCGGGACGAAGAAGAAACGGAAGAGGCAGAAGAGGAAGAGAAGCCGGCGGCCTGGCGGCGCGACGAAGCCGAAAGTCATGAGGAAGTTGCGTCAAGCAAAGGGAAAAAGAGCGGCAGCGATTGGCGCTCGGGCGGGTTTGAAGAAATCGCAAAGTCGCGGTCCACGGGTTGGGAGCCGGAAGAAGAGAAGCCGGAATTGGTGGAAACGGCGCCAGCGGCAAGCACCAGCATAGCGGTTCCGCCGACACCGCCTCCTACGGTAATTCCTGAATCAGCGCCTGTTCCAGCAAGTCCGTTTGGCGCCGATCCATGGGCTGCGGGGACATCGAGCGTTTCCAAGACGACCGCGGAAACTGCAACAGCTGTCGAGGAGGCGCATCCCGTTCCGGAAATCACGAGTTCTGCGCCGGTGACGCCAATCAGCACTCCCGAGCCGGCTAAGTTCGAGCCGGAAAAGAAAGAGATCAAAGAATCCTGGATTTCCACTCCGCCAAACCCCTGGGATGCAGAGATCAAGAAAGCCAGCCAACTGGCATCCACGTGGGACGCGCCGGCCGAGACAAATGCGCCTCCGGCCGCGAGCAACGGGAGTGCGGCCAGCACGCTGAGTGAAGAGACGAAGGCGGTCATTGAGGAAGCAGCATTGCCTCCGGCTGCGGTCGAGGCGATTCGCGAAGAAGCGGCGCAGGTCACAGAAGACGTTGCGCAGGTCACGACTCAAGAATCTTCTAGCGGTACCAGCTTTTATGCGAGCGAGGAATCCGTGGAGACCCCGGCCGCGCCTGCTGCTCCCGCGCCGAGCATGGATGACCTCGTGGCCAAGGTGTTATCCAAGATGAGCCCCGACATGCTCCAGGCGGTCACCCGCGAGATTTTGAAGCCCGTGGTGGAAGCCATGGTCAAGGAAGAGTTGAAGTCGAAGAAGTAGCCGTTCCCCGCCCGTAGTGCCTTACACTTCCGTAGCCATTCATAGAAATCCTGAAAAACAGCCTTTTTGTGCCGCATTTTTGCCCGAATTGACGCAACCGCTTTCGCACCCGTATAGTCGAAGATTACTTTGAGCGTGGAGAATTCGTACGAGGGGACGCGCTAAAGCCCGCCCCTACCAATGGAGAACCGCACAGGATGCCTCGGGAAATCGCAAAGGCGTACGAACCCCAGCAGATTGAACCGCGCTGGGCGGAATATTGGGTGAAGGAACAACTGTTTAAGGCCGACGCCAGTGCGCCGGGGCCGGTGTTTTCCGTGGTGATTCCGCCGCCGAATGTGACCGGAGTACTGCATATCGGCCACATGCTAGACCACACGGAAATTGACATTTTGACGCGGTGGCACCGCATGCGCGGATACAACGCCCTCTATCTGCCGGGCACAGACCATGCGGGAATTTCCACGCAGCGCGTCATGGTCAAGCAGCTTGCGGACCAAGGAATTGACTATCGAAAGCTGGGGCGCGAAGAGTTCGAGCGACGGACGTGGAAATGGAAAGAAGAAACCGGCGGAACGATTACGCAGCA
Source organism: uncultured Acidobacteriaceae bacterium (assembly GCA_964524985.1). Lineage (GTDB taxonomy): Bacteria > Acidobacteriota > Terriglobia > Acidiferrales > UBA7541 > Acidiferrum. The sequence goes on along the minus strand of CAZGFL010000104.1, from coordinate 47,544 downwards.
GATGAAACAGATCGGGGAGAGTTGCGATTGGTCGAGAGAAAAGTTCACGCTCTCGCCGGAGCTTTCACGGGTGGTGTTCGAAGTGTTCGTGAGCCTGTACGCCGAGGGACTGATTTATCGTGGGTACTACATGGTGAACTGGTGCCCGAACTGCCAGACGACGCTGAGCGACCTGGAAGTGGTACACGAAGAGCGGCAAGGAAATTTGTGGCACATCCGGTACCCGCTGGTGGGCTCTAATGAATCACTGGTTGTAGCAACAACGCGGCCAGAGACGATGCTAGGTGATACGGCGGTCGCGGTGCATCCAGACGATGAGCGGTACAAACATTTGGTTGGCAAGAAAGCGCTGCTGCCGCTGATGAACCGCGAGATTCCGATTATTGCGGATGAAATGGTGGAGCGGGAATTCGGAACCGGCGCGGTGAAGATTACGCCAGCGCACGACCCGAACGACTTTGCGCTCGGAAAAAGGCACGAGCTGGCGGAAATTGACGTGATGACCGACGACGCGCACATCAACTCAAATGGAGGCGCGTATACAGGGCTGGAACGCTTCGAGGCACGGAAGAAAGTCGTTGAGGATTTGAAGGCGCACGGGCTGCTGATGAAGACGACGGTGCATAATCTGCCTTTGGGATTGTGCGAACGGTGCAAGACCATCGTCGAGCCGCGGGCTCTGACGCAATGGTTTTGCAAGATGAAGCCGTTGGCGGAACCAGCGGTTGCGGCGGTGGAGCGCGGCGAAATTCGCATTGTCCCTGAGAATTGGAAGGCGGTCTATTTCCATTGGATGAGGAACATTCGCGACTGGCCGATTTCGCGGCAGCTTTGGTGGGGACACCGGATTCCGGCGTGGTATTGCGAGAATGGCCACATCACGGTCGCGCGAGAGACTCCAGCGGCATGCGGGACGTGTGGATCAAGGAACCTGGTGCAAGACCCAGACGTGCTGGACACGTGGTTCAGTTCGGCGCTTTGGCCGTTTTCGACGCTCGGCTGGCCTGAGGATACGCAGGACCTACGCACGTACTATCCGACAAGCGTGTTGATTACGGGGCACGAGATTTTGTTTTTCTGGGTGGCGCGGATGGCCATGATGGGCATCCACTTTACGGGAAAAGTGCCGTTTCGAGACGTGTACTTGCACAATATCGTGAAAAATGCCGAGGGGTTGAAGATGTCCAAGTCCAAAGGGACGGGCATCGATCCGATAGAGGTGAATCGCGAATACGGCACGGATGCCATGCGGTTCACGCTGGCGCTGATGGCGGCGCCCGGATCGGACCTGATTTGGACTGGGGACCGAATCGAAAGTTCGCGGAATTTCGCGAACAAGATTTGGAATGCGGCGCGGTTTTTGTTCATGAATCTGGACAAGTTTGAGCAGGCTGGCGGCAAGATAGATGATGTCGCACTTCCAGAGGTGCGTGACAATGCACCCTACACATTGGGAGATGAAATCGAACTCGTTGACCGATGGATCTTCTCGCGGCTCGGAAAAGCAATCGTAGGGAATAATGAGGCTCTGGCAAATTACCGATTCCATGAAGCTGCTCAGAGTATCTATCACTTCTTTTGGGGTGATTTTTGCGATTGGTATATTGAGTGGGTCAAGCCGCGACTACTGGACAAGGATTTGGCGCGGGCAACGGGAGCCTGGCGAAATCTGTTTGCCGTCTTCGAACGGGCGTTGCGGCTGCTCCATCCATTTATGCCATTCCTGACGGAAGAATTGTGGCAAAAGCTGCCGCAGCGAAAGGGAACCCGTTCGATTGCTTTAGACAGCTTTCCAGAGGCTAAATCAAACCGAATTGATCCAGCTGCTGAGAAAATGTTTTTGTTGCTGCAACGCGCAATCACATCCGTGCGCACAGCGAGGGCGGACAACAGGCTCGACCCAAAGAAAAGGATTGCAGCCGAACTGTCGAGCCAGGATGGGGCTACGCGAGAGCTTGTAGAGGCAAACAGTGAGTCGATAAAGCGACTCGCAGTTCTGTCTGATCTGCTGGTGACGCCCGAGCACCTCAGTGGGACAGGATACCTTCACCAGGCTGCAGAATTTGACATTCACATTCCGTTCGCAGAGTTTGTCAATCCGCATGCTGAAGCCGCAAGGTTAAAGAAGGAACTAGAAGGATTGCAGAAAGCCATCGCTTCTAAAGAAAGACAGCTCGGAGACGAAACGTTCCGGAGCCGCGCACCGGAAATGATTATCAAGGGGCTAGAAGCGGCACTGACACAACAAAAAATCGAGCAGGAGAAATTGCTCAGACGGCTGGGAGACCTCGACGGGGGCAGCCAGGCCGCCGGGACTTGATGCTTATGAACTGGCACGCGGAAGAAATCGAAGGAATCGTGCGGCGAGCGTTGGCTGAGGACATTGGATCGGGCGACGCCACGACAGCAGCGACGATTCCGCCGCATTTAAATGCAAGGGCGCACATTCTCTCGCGGCAGACGCTTGTGTGCGCGGGACTGCCGCTGGCTGAAAAAGTGTTCCGCGCCCTGGACCCGGAGATGGAAGTCGTCAGCCTGCACACCGATGGCTCGTTCGTGAAGCCGGGCGTTCCGCTGGTGCAGATGAAAGGCAACGCCACGGCGATTCTGACCGGCGAGCGGACGGCGCTGAATTTCCTCGCGCATCTCTGTGGAATCGCGACGGTGACGCGGCGCTTCGTGGAACTGCTCGCGTCGACGAAAACACGCGTCCGCGATACGCGAAAGACCACGCCCGGTCTGCGGGCGCTGGAAAAGTACGCGGTCAAGATGGGTGGAGGTACGAATCACCGCTTTGGCCTCTACGACGCGATTCTGCTGAAGGAGAATCACGTCGTGCTGGCGGGAGGCATCAAGGCCGCGCTCGACAAAGCGCACACCTACGTCGCCCCCAAATCGCCCGCGCCGCGCACGGCGAGCGCGTACGACGCGGCGGGACTGGACCCGGAAGTTGTCGGGCCGGGGCCGCTGCCGGTGCAAGTCGAAGTCCGCGATGAGCGCGAACTGATCGAAGCGTTGGGTGCCGGCGCAAACACGGTGCTTCTGGACAACATGACTCCCGAGCGAGCGGCGGAATGCGTGAAAATCGCGCGCGGGCTGAGACAGGACTGCGTGATCGAAATCTCCGGCGGGATTACGCTCGAAAATGCGCGAGCCTATGCGGAAGCCGGTGCCGATTTTCTCTCTTCCGGGATGCTCACGCACTCCGCCCCTGCCGCGAACTTGAGCCTGCTTGTCGAAGGCCCGGAGGAAACGTAAGCTTAGGCGGCGCGAAACGCGCACATCCGCATGGCTCAAGAATCTCTTTCCGGAACAACGGACCGCAGGCTGGCCGGACTGCTGACGCTGCTTTCGCAAAACGCTACGATTGTTATCAGCGGCGCCCGCATCGCGCGCGAGATTGGCGTGTCGCGCTCGACGGTCTGGCGTTGGGTCGAACGCCTGCGGGAACTGGGCGTGAAGGTGAAGGGCCAGACGGCCACAGGGTATTTCCTCGAAAAAGTGCCGGACATCCTGACACCGGATACGCTGAAGCACCGGCTGCGCGGAAACCTTTTCGGAAAGCGCATCTATCATTTTTTCAAGACGGACTCGACAAATCGCGTCGCGCTGGAATTGGGGCATGCCGGCGAGCCGGAAGGCGCGCTGGTGCTTGCCGAAGAGCAGACTGCCGGACGCGGCCGCGCCGGGCGCACTTGGTATTCCGAGCGTGCCGCAGGAATTTACGTGACAGTTCTGCTGCGGCCAAAGCTGGCGCCGGTGCAGGCGCCGCTGCTGACGATGATGGCGGGGCTCTCCGCGCACGCGGCAGTCGAGGCAACGACAGGATTGGCAGTGGACTTGAAATGGCCCAACGATTTGCTGGTGGGCGGCAAGAAGCTGGGCGGGATCCTGACCGAAATGCATGCCGAGCCGGGGCAAGTGCGTTTTGTGATTGTCGGCGTGGGATTGAACATCAATCAAGAGAGATTTTCAGGGGAGCTTGCAAACACGGCAACTTCGTTGCGGCTGGAAACGGGGAAAGCGCAATCCCGTATGGAATTGCTGGTGCGGTTGCTGCGCGAATTCGAGAGCGACTACAATCGGTTGCAGCGCGAGGGAGTAACCAGCTTGGTGAAGCGGTTTGAAGTGGTCTCGAGCTACGCGAGCGGCAAACGCGTGCGTGTCACCAATGGGACGGAAAGTTATTTGGGCACAACCGCGGGCCTCGGGCCGGAGGGATTGCTACAAGTGGAGCGCGACGACGGGCGCGTGGTCACGGTCGTCGCGGGCGACGTGGCGGAGGCTCGGTAAATGCTGCTGACCATCGACGTGGGGAATACCAACACAGTCTTGGGCGTTTTTCGCGGCGAAGAGCTGATCGCCAACTGGCGCTTAACCACCGCGCGAGAGCAAACCGTGGACGAATACGGCGTGCTCACAAGGAATTTGTTCACGCTGGCCGGGTTGGACCGCGATGCGATTACGGGCGTGATCATCAGCTCGGTCGTGCCACCGGTGAATTGGACGCTGGCGGAAATGGCGCGCGTCTACTTGGGGAAAAACGCGCTGTTTGTTGAGATGGGCGTGAAAACAGGGATGGCGGTTCTGGTCGACACCCCCTCGGAAGTTGGCGCGGACCGTATCGTCAACGGCGTGGCGGCGTTTCACAAATATGGTGGGCCATGCATCGTGGTGGATTTTGGAACGGCAATCACGTTCGATGCAATTTCCGCTAAGGGAGAATATCTGGGTGGAGTGATCGCGCCAGGATTGGGGATTGCCTCGGAAGCGCTGTTTGCACGGGCGGCGAGGCTGCCGCGCGTGGAAATCAAAGACCCGGGAAAAGTGATTGGGACGAACACTGTCACGCATATGCAGGCGGGCTTGTACTACGGCGCCGTTGACATGGTGGACGGCATGCTCACGCGGATGAAGAAGGAACTGGGCGAAGGCGTGAAAGTGATCGCTACCGGAGGGCAAGCACGGCTCGTGGCAAAAGGATCGCAGCACATCGAGCATACGGACGAGTTCTTGACGCTGATTGGGTTGCGATTGATTTGGGAGAAGAACCAGCCCCTGGAACCTGGAAAGAGCGCCGTGTCTGAGGGCCGAGCCGTTCGGCCAGTCGTAAACGCAAGGAAGGCGCAGCGATAGGCGGCTAGGGCGAGGATAGTTCCCGGTTGCAGGCCAACGAAATGGACGGCTGGAATTACTTCAATTACTTCACCGAAATCGAAGAGTACTTTTGGAAGAAACGGGGAGCTCACCTGCTACTGTCGCCGCTGGATTGGGCGATCATGGAAACCTGGCAGAAGGCGGGCGTGCCGCTGGAGGCGGTTCTAAAGGGGATCGACCGGGCGTTTGAGAGCTACGGCCGCTCGCGGCGAGGCGCTGGTAAACCGCTGAAGAGCCTTGCGTATTGCACGGATGCGGTTCTGGAAGCGGCCGAAGAGCAACTCGAGGCGGCTGCAGGCAAAGCGCCTTCCGGAGCCCGAACGAAGCAAGCGGAAGCGTTCTCGCGGGACGAGTTGAAGAGTTACTTTGTAAAAAACGCCGCCCAATTGAAAAAAGCGGCGGAGCAGAAGGAAGCACGGCGGCTGGAAATCACCGGTGCGCTACTGGAAGTTGCCGGCTCGCTGGAGTCGAGTGCTGCGCTTCTTGATGCACCGGGAGCGCTGGACCTCGAGGACTTGGAGCGCCGGCTGACGATTCTGGATGAAAAGATTCATGCGCTGCTGACCAGCCGCGCACCCGAGGAATTGATGCTGAAAATCCGGCGCGAAGTGGACGGGCAACTGGCGGCGTACCGGCGGAAAATAAAGGCCGAGCAACTGGCGTTCGTGGAAAAGCAATACATTCAAAAGAGATTTCTCGAAGAGTTTGCGTTGCCGCGGCTGAGTCTATTCTATTTGTCTTGAGGGTACCCCTGCGCCCTTGGAAATTGGGGAATTCTTCTTTGGATGGGACAAGTATATGTCAGAAGAGTTAAGATTATCGATTGAGAAGCTTGTATATGGCGGTGATGGCTTGGCGCACGCCGACGGAAATACCGTGTTTGTGCCGTACGTTCTGCCCGGTGAGGAAGTGCGCGCGGCGACGAAGACCAGGAAGAAGAAATTGATATGGGCGGAGCTGCTGGAGGTTAGTTCACCGGCAAAAGAACGCGAAGGACCGAAGTGCGCGCACTTCCAGAGGTGCGGGGGTTGCCACTACCAGCATATTTCGCTAGCCAAACAATTGCAGCTCAAGAGAGAGATTCTGCTGGAAACGCTGTCGCGGCTTGGCGGCATTTCCTGGGATGGCGCGATCGCGGAGCATTCGGCCGCGCCATATGGATACCGCAATCGCGCGCAGTGGGCCGTGCGCTCCGGCTTGCCACGAGCCCTCGGATATTTCTTGCCGGAAAGTTCGGTCATTCTGCCGATCGACGAATGCCCGGTGCTTTCGCCGTGCTTAGCGCAAACGTTCGGCAAGCTTCAAGACATGGCCCGCTCCGGCGCGCTTCCCGCAGGCATCCAGGAGATCGAGGCGTTTGCCGATTCTGTCGACAAAAAAATCGCCCTAAACGTGGCATTCGAGAAATTCCCGGCCTCAGCCGAAGAGCTTGCGGCGACACTCAGGAAGGCGCTGCCCGAAATCGAGAGCTTGCTTCTGCTCGACCAGAAGAAGAACCGTTTTGAGCTGACCGGCCCTGGCTATTTGACGCAAGAAGTGGGCGGTTACCAGTATCGCGTCAGCCACCTTTCCTTTTTTCAAGTGAACCGCTTCCTGATTGCGGACCTGCTTGAATCCGTAACGTCAAGGGCACGCGGCGGAACAGCGCTCGACCTGTACGCCGGTGTGGGGTTCTTTACCCTCCCGCTAGCGAAGGCTTTTCGGAGGGTCGTGAGTGTAGACGCCAACCTGGCCGCCACACGCGACCTGCAAACCAACGCCGAGTTGGCGGGAGTCCCAGTCCATTCGCACAATGAGCATGCGGAAGAATTCTTGAAGAAGACCGACGAGAGCCCGGAATTCGTTGTATTGGATCCACCCCGGGCGGGGTTGGGAGCGGAAGCAGCTAGACTGCTGGCCAATCTCGGCGCTCGCGAAATCATGTACCTCTCCTGCGATCCTTCGACACTGGGACGCGATTTATCGGTGCTGACCAATTCGTCCCGCAAGCCAAAGGAAGTTGGCGGGCCCAGCGTGCGCTACGAAATCACCGAGATGCATCTTTTCGATCTTTTCCCGCAAACCTTCCACATTGAAACGCTGGTGAGGCTACGAAGGACGTCATGAGGTTGCCGGCCCTTGCGCTTGCCGCTGCATTTTCTGCCGGCATTGGACTGGGCCTGCACCCTGCAGCGGTGCGTAATGCCTCCTCGGTCTATCTTCTTTGCGGCTGTGGCATCGCCTGCCTCCTCTTGATAATAAGTGGAATGATTCTGGCGCGATTTGACCGCTTGGTTTGCAGCGCGCTGGCATCCCTTACCTGTTTGCCAGAGTCTCAGGCGATGTTCTGTCCGAGGGACTGAAATGGACCTTTCGCGTTTGGGAACTGATGGTACTCACGAGCGTTCTACAGATCGGAATGTTGCCATTGATGGCGCGGGATTTTCACCGCGTGGCATTAGCCGCGCCGATCGTCAATCTTGTGGCCGTGCCCATGATTGGTTTTCTAGTCCCCTTCGGTTTTTTTGGCACTCCTGACAGGGCTGCTGGCCCGGTCTTTGGGGGTGCTGTTAGCCACACCCTTGGTGTGGTGCACGTCTTTGTTGCTCCACGTCGTCGAATGGTTTGCTCGTTTTCCCCGGTAGAGCTATCGCATTCCGGCCCCGCCCCTGTGGCTAACAGTTTTGTTTTTGCTACGGGAGTAGTACTCGCGAGGGAGATAAGGTGCAAGCATTCGGTCCACAAAATGGTCGTACGCGTGGCTTGTCTCGTGTTGCTGCTTTCCACCTTGACCGTTGCGCTCTATCCTTTCTCTCCTACGCGGGCCAAAGGAAAGTTGGAAGTCAGCGTCCTGGATGTGGGCCAAGGAGATTCACTCTTCGTCGTCTCGCCGCGCGGCAAGACTTTGTTGATTGATGGCGGCGGAGCATTCGGCGGATATGCGGGCAAGGAGGAAGAGTTTGGCATCGATCCGGGACAGGAAGCGGTCTCCCCCAATTTATGGTCGCGCGGTTTCCAGAAGCTGGACGTTGTTGCGCTGACGCATGCGCATCAAGATCATCTCGGGGGGCTAAGAGCCATTCTGGAGAATTTTCGCGTCGGCGAGCTTTGGATTGGACGCGAAGTATCGTCGCCTGCCTTGCGTAAATTGGAAGAGCTCGCCAAAAATCAAGGCATCAAGATCGAACATCAACTCCGCGGGAAATCCTCCGACTGGGACGGCGTGCGGGGAGAGTTTTTGTGGCCGGAGACTGCACCAAGCGAAATTGCGTCAGTGCCTAAGAACGACGACTCGCTGGTCTTGAAACTGAAGTATGGTCACGAGAGCATCCTGCTGCCCGGGGACGCCGAAGGCCAGACGGAGCAGCGGATTCTGGCGGAGAACGATACGCAAGCCATGCGTTCCGACGTCTTGAAGATCGGGCATCATGGCGGCAAGAACTCCACAACGCCGGAGTTTCTGGCCGCGGTTCACCCTCGCATCGGGATTGTCTCCGTGGGAGAAAAGAATCCCTACGGGCATCCAAGTCCCGAGCTCCTTGACCGGCTGAAATACGCTGGCGTGCAGATTCTCCGAACAGACCGCGACGGGGCCGTGCGTGTGCTGACGGATGGCGAGCAAATAGTGATTAGCTGCTTCGTGGCGTGTCTTGAAGCATCCGGATCCGGCGCGGTTGCATCAGCGCAAACGAAGTCGCCAGATCACCAGCAAAGCCCCCAGCAAGAGTAAGGAGCCTAGGGCGGCCTGCCATTCGTGGTTCTTCTTGTACTGCACAAAAGAAAAAGAACCGGAAGAGTCTTCCGCTGATATCACGGGCGTAAGGCGCGGCAGAAACAGCGGAACGGCACGTGCGTATTCTTCAAACGCCGCACCGTGGCGTGCCAACAGTTCCTTTTCCTCTCGCCGCATGACCACGGAGTAGAAGGTCGCGAAATACAGCAACAGGACAGACAGAGACACCCACGAGTGCGTTGCGATTCCCGCGCCAAGCGCCAGAATCGCGCTCCCGAGATACAGCGGATTCCGCGTGTGCGCATAAGGACCCGTCACGGTAAGCCTTTCCTGCTTGTGCAGATATCCAGCCGCATAAGCGCGCGCCCAGAGCCCAATCGCACACACGAGTGCGCCGACAAAAATGGCGCGAGGCGTTGGCCGTGAAAACCAGAGCACGACCAGCGCGAGCGGATAGCCGAGCCGCACGCGCCAACGCGTGAAAAAGCTTGCACTACTCATGAGTGCTTCTCGATCTGGCTGCGAACCGCCTGAAAGACGCTCGCAACGTCGAGCTCCAACAACGAAGGATCGGGCTCCGCGCCGCGCTTATGCGTGGTTCTCGCGTTGGCGCTGCGCAGCACCGTCACTTTTTCTCGAGACTGCGGCGCCGGATACGGACCATTGCGTGCCGGATCAGTCGGGCCGAATAGCGCTACAACCGGAGTTTCCAGTGCCACGGCCAAATGCAGTGGCCCTGTGTCTCCCCCAACAACGCAAACCGCGTTGCACAGCAACGCTATCAGTTGCACGAGCGACCCATTGTAAGCCACAGGTTCGGCCTTGCCGCTCGCAGCTTTGACCGCCGTCGCGAATTCCTCTTCGCCGGGACCGTAATTCACAATGCAGCGCAGCCCGAGCTCGTCACGAATCCTCTGGCACAGCGCCCCGTACCGGTCCGTAGGCCAGCACTTGGATTGCCAGCCTCCCGCCGGGCTCAACACCACGTAGCGGTCGATCGACAATCCTCGCAAAAGTTGCATCACAAAAGCTTCGTGCAGTGCGGGCACCGCAATGCGAAACGGCGCCACACCCTTTTGTGCGCCTGCACACTGCGACAATTCACCGTTCTGGTCCGCAATATGCGTCGTTTTGCAGCGGACGCGATTGGTATAGAGAATGGGCACGCCGAACTCGCGGATGGTGTGTGAAGAAAAGCCAATCCTTTGCGGCACTCTTGCGAGAAACGGCAGTACCGCGGATTTCCAAAGCCCTTGGTAATCAATCGCTGCTCCAAACTTCCGTTTGCGAATCTGCCCGAGAACTTCACGAACAGACGACCGCGACCGCGACTCCACCTCGCAGATTTCAGACGCGAGCTCGCTACTTTCCACCAGCGTTCTCCAGCGCGGATGGGTCAGCCACACAATCTCTGCCGCGGGGAATGAAGCCCGTAACCCGGCAACCGCAGGAAAGGTGTGGACGATATCTCCGAGCGAACCAAGCCGTACGACAAGGAAGCGCGGCTCAGCCATGCGAAGCCTGGCGGACGGAGTCGAAGAACGCGCGCGTCGAGTGGTCCTTGGGATCGCCGACGATGGCCACGCGAATGCCGAGGCGCGCCGCAACGGCGCGTTCCGGCACTGTTTCGGCCGTGTAATCGGTGCCCTTCGCGTGCACATCGGGCCGCAGCTCTTCCAGGAGTTTCTCGACGGTATCTTCTACGAACAGAACCACGTAGTCCACGCAGCGCAATGCCGCCACTAGAAGCGCACGCGCGTTTTCATTCAAAATGGGGCGGCCGGGACCTTTCAGTGCGCAAACGCTGGAATCCGCATTCACGCCAACGACCAGAATATCGCCTTCGCCGCGCGCGCCTTGTAGATACCGAATGTGCCCGACGTGCAGGGTATCGAAACAACCGTTGGCGAATACCACTCGCTTGCCGCGCCTCTTCTGTTCTGTAACTTCGCGTTGCAAGAAATCTCGCGCGACGATTTTGGACGCGGCTTGTCGCATGATTTAGGAAGTGGCTCCAGAAACTTCGTTGCGAATGGCATCGAGAAGTTCTCGGCGCGAAACGGTAGCGGTTCCACGCTTCATCACCACCAAGCCACCCGCAATGTTCGCAATGTGTGCAGCTTCCAGCGGCTTTGCGCCGCATGCAAGCGCCAACGTATAAGCGGCAAGAACAGTGTCACCCGCCCCCGTTACATCCACGGATTGATCGCTTCCGTGAATGGGAATGTGAGTCAAGCGGCCTTCCGCTTCAAAAAGCGCCGCGCCATGGCGGCCGCGCGTCACCAATAATGCTTCCAGCTTCATCATAGAGAGTGTCTCGTGTCCGGCCCGCGCAAGTTCTTCCAGATTCGCCCCGATGACGTTGCCGTGTTCCGCCTCGAGCTCCGCCTCATTCGGCGTCGCTGACGTGATTCCGCAGCTGGCATAGCGATGTAGCCCGTAGCGCGCGTCCAACGTAATCGACAGTGCTTTTCTTAGCTTCGCCGCGGCCTGCCGCGCGAGTTCTGGCGTGGCTACGCCGAAGCCATAGTCCGAAATCGCCAGCGCATCCGCGCGGCGCAGGTTCGCAGACAGCCGTCTTTTGATTTTCTCCTGCACTGCATCGGGCAGCGTGGATTGTGGCTCATAGTCCACCCGCAGAACTTGCTGTGCCACCGTATGTGCCCAGCCCGCTAGAAAACGTGTTTTGGTAGGAGTAGTCCGCCCCTTCACTCGAAGAATGCCCGCCGTGTCGACTCGTGCTTGGCGAAAATAGTGAATGAGCGCGTCCCCTGCTGCATCTTCGCCAACGACTGTGATGGGCAGGACTCGCGCGCCCAGAGCGGCGAGATTGTTCGCTGCATTCGCCCCGCCCCCAGGGACCAGATGCGTCTCGCGATGCTTCAGAATCAGTACCGGCGCTTCCCGAGACACCCGCGAGATCTCGCCATAGCGGAATTCATCCGCAACAAAGTCACCGAGCAGAACAATTGTCTTCCCGTGGAACTTTTCCACGCATTCCGCGAGGTCTCGCAGGTCCACCGAAGCGGAGGCTGGCTTTTTCGCAGATGACCGCTTCATCGGGGCCGCCTTAAGATCCACTCCGCTGCACTTGCCATGTCTTCCGCAATGAAATCCGGCTGAATGGGCCACGTTGCCGCATGCCAGGCAACTTCGCCTTCGCCATACCCCGTGCGCACCAGAATTCCGCGCGCGCGCGCGTTGTGAGCAAGTTCGATGTCGCCATAGCGGTCTCCCACAACGAACGAGCGCTGCAAATCTAGCGCATGCTCGCGCGCAGCCCGTTCCAGCATGCCGGTCTTTGGCTTGCGACAGTTACAGTTTTCTGTCGAAGTGTGCGGGCAGAAGTAAACTCCGTCGAGAGTGGCGCCCGCGGCTGAAAGTTCCTTCGTCATAAGCTCATTCACTTCGTGTACCAGCGACTCCGGAAAGTAACCGCGGCCCACGCCTGATTGATTTGTCACCACCACGACCGCGTATCCGCTTTCGCTCAAGCGGCGGATGGCCTCCGGAACGAAAGGAAACATACGAAAACGGCTGGCGTGATTCAAGTAGCCGACTTCTTCCGCAATCGTCCCATCGCGATCGAGGAACACAGCCGGGCGCAGCGCCCGCTCCTCAGGCACGCTGCACCTCGACCTTTGGAAGCCAGGCCTTTACTGCAGCGTCCACCGTGTCGGCGGTGATTCGGGTCATGCAGCGATGGTCGGTCGGACACCGCCGCAAAAAGCATGGGCTGCAATAGGGCTTTTCCTGGACGATAGTGCACCGCGGCGTCACCGGCGCCGTGCCATACGGGTCCGTCGGCCCAAAAACCGCCACCACTGGCAAACCCACTGCCCCAGCCACGTGCATCGCCCCGGAATCGTTGCCGATGAACAAATGGCATTGTGCGAGTAACGCCGGCAAATCCGAGATCGCCGTCTTCCCCGTCAAGTCTATGGGAGGCCGCCGCATCTCCGCCGAAATCGCGATCGAAACCGCCGCCTCCCCTGCTGTGCCGAACAAGATCACGTCTGCATCCCGCTGCGCGTGCAGCCGGTTCGCCAGGTCGGCGAATCGCGAAGGCATCCAACACTTTGCCGAACCGTAGGAAGCGCCCGCCCCGATCGCTACGCGCAGCACGCCCCGGCGCGCCCCGGCTCCCGCTAAAAACTTCTCGGCCGTTGCGCGCTTCTCTTCCGGCACGTTCAAGGGAATCAGAGGCTCGTCCTTCAAATCATTGGCCCATCCCGCGCGCCGCAGCAATTCCAGATAGTAGAACTTCTCGTGTGCAGGAATCTCTCCCGCGCTCGGAACGGGAATTGCTTTCGTCAAAAGCAGGCTCCGGCCATCGCGCGCGTAGCCAACCCGCTCTGGGATTCCGGCGCGCCATGCCAGCCAGGCGGCGTCAAACGCATTCTGCAGCAGCAGCGCCGCATCAAATCGCCGCTCGCGCAACTGCGCAGCCAGCCGCTCGCGTCCCGAGAAACCTTTGTGCGCTCCTTTCGAATCGTACTCGATCAATTCGTTGCAGATTTCCTGGTGCCTGTAAATGTCCGCCACGTACGGCCGCGCCACGATCGCGATTTCCGCATCGCTAAACCGCTTCCGCACGGCGCGCAGCGCCGGCAGCGCCAGGATCGCATCACCGACCCAGTTCGTCGCTCGAACCAAAATCTTCATGCCTCAGCACCTTGCTTGGCCCGCCAGCACCCTTTCGATTGCCACAAGAAACGCGCTCTCCGACGAAACAGTAAGGTCAATCACCGCCACGTGCACGGGCCGTTTAAATGAGGAAGCATTTCTCAGGTTTTGTTCGTCTTTCTCAGTTGTAATGAAGGCAACTGCACCTGCCCGCTCAGCCTCGCTTTCCAAGCTTCGGACGTCGGTATCGGAATATAGGTGATGATCGCGGAATGTTCTGTTTCCGGCGACCGGCACGTGCCAGCGCGCGAGATCGCGCCAAAACGCCTCCGGATTTCCTATTCCACAGAAGGCAAAATACGGGCCAGAACCAATTTCGCTCAAATAGTTCGGAACCTCGCGATTGCCGGCGAGCCGGAATCCGCGCAGTTGAGTCTGCGCGTAAAAAATCGCGAATTTGTGTGAGTCCTGTGCTTCCACTGCAGGGCGTTCTGTCTTGCGTGTCACAATCAAGATGTTTGCCCGTCCACACGCCGAGATAGGTTCGCGTAAAGCCCCGGCGGGCAAGAGCCACTCTTCTTTAAGTTTGACAGAGCCATCCAGCATCAAAATATTGAGGTCGCGCGCCAGTTGCAGGTGCTGGAAGCCGTCATCGAGAAGAAAAACATCGATAGGCCCTCGCGACTCCAGTCGCTGGCCTTCGGCATATCGGTTTTTCCCCACCCCGAACAGGGCACGGTCACCCAGGCGATGTTTTAAGACCTCGATTTCGTCGCTTGTGCCCCCGGAGCCACGATAACCTCGGCTCAAAATTGCCACCCGTTTGCCTTCCCCGAGAAGTTTTTCTGCCAGCCACAGAACCATTGGCGTCTTGCCGGTCCCCCCAACAGTCAGATTTCCCACGCTTATTACTGTGCCTTTGAGCCGCTTCGCCTTGAGCCAGCCCTCTTCATAGAGAGCTGTCCGAAGGCGAACAATTCTCTCGTACAGGAGCGAGAGTGGGTAAAGCAGAATCCGCACGGGTCGCGGAAGTATCATCTCGCAACGCTCGCAGACTTTTGCCCTGGCTGCATGCCGGAACTAGAGTCTAGATGCTTTCCAATCTCCTGTACCGCCCGCTCCGTCGCTCCCCGGCTCCCTTCGAGCAGGCTCCTTGCCGCCTCGCCCATCTTCTTCATCCTCACCGGATCGCGAAACAACTCAATCCACGCCACTCCCACGTCTTCCGGGCTTTCTACTTGGATCGCCGCTCCCGCCGCAAGAAATCTGGTCGCAATCTCGGCAAAATTCTCCATCGATGATCCAAACACAGGAATCTTCCCGAACGAAGCCGGCTCCAGAATGTTGTGCCCGCCCGCAGGGACAAGCGACCCTCCCACAAACGCTCCGTCGGCCAGTCGATACACAGACGCCAGTTCACCGATGCTGTCGAGCAACAGCACAGTCACGTCCGCGGCAATCGCCGGATTGCCGTGGCTTGCCCTCGCGCTATCGCCAACCTGTGTCGTCTGCCCAGGCCCCGCAATCGCCAACTGCGACCGCCGGACAAACTTCCGGTGGGACTCTTCAATATATTCCGCCGCTGCCTCGAACTGTTCCGGCTTGCGGGGCGCCAGCACCAGCAGCGCGTTGCGGTATTCACCCTGCAGAGTCCCGAACGCAATCAGCGCCAGCGGCTCTTCTGTTGCCACCACGCTCCCCGCCACAATCACTGGCGAGCGGCCGCTGCGTTTCATCTCCCCTTCCAGCCAACCCGATAATGGCGTGGCCGCTGGAACCTCCAGGTCGTATTTCAAGTTCCCACTCACGTGCACGCGGCCAGCGGGCGCGCCCAGCGCGCGAATCCGCTCCGCATCCTTCTCATTTTGCATCAGAAACGCGCTGCCATGAGAAAGCATGTCTTTGAGCAGCGGCCGCAAGAAAGACCCAAACACGCCAAGATATTTTTGATATCGCGCAGACGACCGGTCCGAAATCCGTCCGCTTACAAAAACCACAGGTACCTTGCGCTGTCCAGCCGCGCGCAGAAAATTGGGCCAGATCTCCGTCTCGATCACCGCCACCAGCGCCGGCCTCACCCCATCCAACGCCCGCCGCACGCAAAACTCCCAATCCAGCGGAAAATAGATCACCGCGTCAGCGAAACTCATCCGCTCGCGCGCTAGCGCCTGCCCCGTCATCGTCGTTGTCGAAATCACCAGCGGCCGTTCCGGGTAGGCCGCCTTCAACCGCCGCGCCAGCGTGACAGCTGACAGCACTTCGCCTACACTCACCGCGTGGATCCAGAGCGCTCCGGGCCGTTCCGCGGGCAATTTGGCCAACCCGGGAAACGAAAACCCTAGCCGCTCTCGCAGATTCGACAGGTATTTGCCGTAGCGCAATCCTTGCACCAGCCAGTACGGTGCGAGCGCCAGAGCCGCAAGGCCCAGCAATACGCTATAAAGGAAGTACACGAAACGGGTCTCCGGTCTGTCCGCGCGCCGCTGGCAGTTCGCGGCACGCCACGCAGGGCAACCCTGCGCATCCCCCAGGAATCGAAGGCGTCAAGATGCAAAAAGTCTATTATAACCCGGTGCGAAAACTAACCTTGTTCTTCGCGTTATTGGCCGTCTCCCTCCTGGCCTCTTCTCAAATCGGCGCCCAACAAACCAACGGATTGAAGACATCTTCTCTTGAATCCCATGAAGGGCTCACCATCACCGCCCGCGCTTGGACCGACCCCGCGCTGTACAAGGAAAAATTCCACAAGAAGTCGCCCTATGCCGCCGGCATGGTTGCCGTGCAAGTGGCTTTCCGCAATGACTCCGACGACAGCATCAAGGTCAACCTCGAACGCATCCGCCTCAACGTGACGCTCTCCGAAGAGGATCGTCAGGCTCTCGATCCCCTCACCTCCGAAGAAGCCGCCGACGTCATCTTGAGCCCCAAGAAAAACGTAAGTGCCCGCCGGTTTCCATTCCCGGTCGGGGGCCCTAAGGTGGGCCATGACAAGAAGTGGACCGAAGTCGAACAGGAACTCCACAGCGCCGGTGTCAGAGCCAGTATCCTCGCACCGCACTCGACGGTAGAAGGCCTGCTCTATTTCGACCTGCGCAGCCAGTTCGACCTTCTCAATACCGCTCATCTCTACGTTCCCGACCTCGTGGCCCTCGAAAAGAATCACGGGCTCATGTACTTCGAGATCGACCTTGGCCGCTCCGCCGAACATTAGAGTTTTCTTGCATAGTGTATTTCGCCAGATGCGTATGGTTTGCGCGCGCCGCTCGCGTCGGCTACCATGACGTGTGCGCATTTTTTCAAAAACCACGGGCCCATGCTGACTCTCCTCGACGAACTCAACCCGGAACAGCGGCTCGCCGCCGAAACTACCGAAGGCCCGGTCCTCATCTTGGCCGGCGCCGGCACCGGCAAAACCCGCGCCATCACGTTTCGCATGGCCAACCTGATGGTCCGCGGCGTGTCCGCCGAATCCATTCTCGCCGTCACCTTCACCAACAAGGCCGCGGAAGAGATGCGCAACCGCGTCACCGATTTGCTCCTGCGCGCCGGTGTTCCTCCTGCGCAGCCCTGGGTTTCTACGTTTCACTCACTCTGCGCGCGCCTTCTGCGCCGCGAAGCAGCCGCCGCTGGCCTCCCGCGTGACTTCGCCATCTACGACGATGACGACCAACTCGCGGCCGTCAAGCTGGCCATGGCTAAGCTTCAGATCGACGCCGATAGCCTTCCTCCGCGCAACGTCCTCAGCCGCATCAGCTATGCCAAGAATCACGGCCAGACGCCCGAGCAGCTCCGCGCGGAAGCTTTCGACCAGGACGGCCGCAAGACGGCCGACATTTTCACCGCCTACGAGAAACTCTTGCACGAGAGCAAAGCCGTCGATTTCGACGACTTGCTTCTTCGCTCCGCGCGCTTGCTCCGCGAATCCTCTGCGACCCGTGAGAAATGGCAGGCCCGCTTTCAGTACATTCACGTCGACGAGTATCAGGACACCAATCGCGTGCAGTACGAACTGCTGCGCCTTCTGACCAGCCCAAAGCAAAACGTCTGCGTCGTCGGCGACGAAGACCAGTCCATCTATCGCTGGCGCGGCGCGGACGTCTCCATCCTCCTGAGTTTCTCGCGCGACTTTCCCAATGCCCGTGTTGTCAAACTCGAACGCAATTACCGCTCGACGCAGAACATCCTCGACGCCGCCGGCGCCGTGGTCGCCAACAATCCCGAGCGCCTCGGCAAATCGCTCAGCGCCGAGAAAGGCGGCGGCACGAACCTCAAATACTTTGAGGCGCGCGACGCCCAGTCCGAAGCTGAGTATGTCGCCGGCGAGCTGGAGCGCATCCAAAACGACGACGCTAGCCTCACCTGTGCCGTCGAGTACCGAACGAATTTCCAATCCCGCGCCTTTGAAGAAGTCTTCCGCCGCCGCGGCCTCCGCTACAAACTCGTGGGCGGCTTCAGCTTTTACAACCGCGCCGAAGTCAAAGATGCCCTCGCCTATGTCCGCCTGGCCATGCATCCCGAAGATGACATTTCTCTGCTGCGCGTCTTGAACCTGCCTCCGCGCGGCATCGGCAAAACGACCGTCGACACTTTGCGCGAAACAGCGAACAGAGACGCAGTTCCTCTATGGGCGGCCATCGAGAAATTTGTAACCGGCGCCTCCGCCGGCCGCGCCGTCACGCCACTTCGCGCGTTCCAGGAACTCATTCGCAAACTCCAGGACGCTCTCTCCACGAAAGAGCCTGCCGATTTCCTGCGCGCGATCCTCGAAGAAACCGGCTACATGGACATGCTGAAGGACCGCAACACACCGGAAGACGTCGCGCGGATGGAGAACCTCGAAGAGCTCACTCGCGCCGTTGCCGAAAGCATGGAAGCCGGCGAAACCTTCACCGATTTTCTCGATGCTGCCGCGCTTGTCAGCGACGCCGATCAATACGACGGCAAACCAGGGGTCACCCTCATCACCCTGCACAGCACCAAGGGCCTCGAATTCGATCACGTTTTCCTGACTGGCATGGAAGAAGGCATTTGCCCGCATAGCCGCTCGCTCAAGGAAGACGAGAAAGCTATCGAAGAAGAGCGCCGCCTTGTGTACGTCGGTATGACCCGCGCCCGCCAATCCCTTACTCTTACGCGGGCGGTTTATCGCCGCATCTTTGGCAACGAGCAACAACTCAAGGCTTCCCTGCCCTCACGCTTCCTTGCTGAAATTCCTGGTGAACTGGTCGATACCGTTCGGGGTTCCATGAGCGAAATCGGCGAGACGCGCCGCTACGAGCCCGACCCCGAATATTCCTACTCGCCCGAAGAGTTTCTACGCCGCGTTCGCGGCCAGCAAAAGCCGGCGCCAACGCTACGAAGAACGTCGAGCCCCGGCCCCGCCTTTGGTCGCTCCACCGCAAAGCGCGGCGGAGATGCCAATCCTATGCTGGGTCGGCGTGTTCGCCACCCCAGCTACGGCGTGGGGACCATCGTGGGTGTCGAAGGCGACGACGAAGACCGCCGCGTCTCCGTCAGCTTTCCCGGTCGCGGCACCAAGAAGTTCATCGAACGCTACGCCCAACTCGAGCAGGCTTGACGTAGCCCACTTCCTCTAGAACACGCCTCCGCCAACGAGTTGCGCCCCGAAACCCTCTCAGGGTACAGTGAGGCTCGTTTCACTCCTCCATCGCGTGTTCAGGGGACGGACTCTGCCGCTTTCGCGGCCAGGATCGGAGAAAACGGAGTGGGCTCACAACTCTTCCGCTGCAAGAGCATCGACCAACTGATTGCGGATGCAGAGAACCCGGAAAGACGCCTCAAAAAATCACTCGGTTGGATCAGCCTTACTGCCTTGGGAATCGGCGCCGTCATCGGCTCTGGGATCTTTGTGCTCACCGGCACGGCGGCTGCCGGCGAGTATTTTCAAGCCCCCTCCATCTTGCACGCGCAGGTCCTCGACCTGGCAATTAACTTTCTTCGCGGCGGTGGCACTGCGAATGTCCTGATGCATGGCCGCCCTCCCGCGGGTCCTTCCATCGCGATTTCGTTCTTTCTCGTCGCCATCGCCTGCAGCTTTGCCGGCCTCTGTTATGCCGAACTCGCTTCCATGATCCCTATCGCGGGAAGTGCCTACACCTATTCCTATGCGACCTTGGGTGAAATCTTCGCGTGGATTATCGGCTGGGATTTAATTCTCGAATACGTGGTGAGCAACGTCGTTGTGGCTATCGGCTTCAGCGCGTACACCAAGGCCCAACTAGCTTCCTTTGGCCTTTCGCTCTCCGACAGGTGGTCTACCCCTGTCTGGGAAGCCGGCCACTGGACTGGGGCCTATTTCAACATACCCGCGTTTCTCATCATCTTTGTGCTCACCGTGTTGCTCGTGCGAGGCATCCGCGAATCCGCGGAAGCCAATAACGTGATGGTCGCCATCAAAATCGGCGCCATCTTGGTGTTTTTGGTGGTCGGAGGCATGCTCGTCAACCCGGTGAACTGGAAGCCCTTCGCCCCCTCCGGCTTCAGCGGAATCGTGACCGGAGGTGCCATTGTTTTCTTCACTTACATCGGATTTGACTCTGTCTCCACAGCCGCAGAAGAATCCAAGAATCCGCAACGCGACCTGCCAATCGGCATCATTCTGTCCCTGATCGTTTGTACGATTCTCTATGTGGGAGTTTCCATTGTGCTCCTGGGGATGATGAAATACACTACCTTTACTTCCGGTGCTGCAATGGACGCCCCGGTGGCCTACGCGTTGCAAGTTCTGGGGGCCAGCCGCTTGTCGCGCTCTATCATTGTGGTCGGCGCCTTGATGGGCATGATTTCCTCCTTGCTGGTTTTCCAGTACGGCCAAGCCCGCATCTGGTACGCCATGTCGCGCGACAACCTTTTCCCGAAGCTGTTCGCTGCCGTTCATCCCCGCTTCAAAACGCCACATTGGTCCACCTGGATCGCGGGCTTCGCCGTGGGGATTCCTGCTGGGATCTTTGCAGTGAGTGACGCCGCCGACCTCTCTAACATCGGCACGCTCTTCGCCTTTGTGCTGGTCTCCCTGGGAGTCATTCTGCTCCGTCGCAACCAACCGGATCGTCCGCGCGCGTTTCGCGTGCCGCTGGTTCCCTGGTTTCCCCTGATTTCCATTATCTTGTGCGGCGGCCTGATGACGGGACTGACCGTCATCACCTGGCTCCGATTCTTGATCTGGCTGGCCATCGGGCTGGTGATCTACCAGTTCTATAGCCGGAAACGCAGCACGTTGCGGGATGCAAGTTCGCTTTAGAGGGCACGGAGAATGAGGCGCTCGTCCAACCTGTTCCGTTTATTGCGACCCGGCCTCTCGTTCGCATGCCTGGCTTTGCTGGTGGGCACCTCTGAGCCTTCGCTGGCATGGGGCCGTAACGGCCAGCGGCTGATTGTCAACAAGGCTGTCGATACGCTTCCGCCAGACCTCCGCTACTTTTTCGAAAACAACCGCGGCCTGCTGATGCAACACGTCACCGACCCTCTCGATGCCATCGCCAAGGCTCCGGCAGAGCGCCGCAACCATTTCATCGCCCTCGACAAGTACGGCCGCTTCCCGTTTGATGCACTCCCGCGCAACTACAAGGCGGCGCTAACCAAGTTCGGAAAAGTAAAGCTGGACGCCAACGGTCTGCTTCCCTGGCAGATTGGCGTCTACAGCGAGAAGCTCACCAAGGCGATGGAAGCGGGAAAATGGGACGAAGCCCGGCTGGACGCCGCCATCCTCGCCAACTACGTTGCCGAATCCCACGACCCTTTCAACACCACGGACAATTTTGACGGCCACTTAAGCGGCCAGCCCGGAATCAACGAACGCTTTGGCAAAACGCTAATCGACCGCTACTCCTCCTTTTTCCCGATGCGCCCGAATGATGCCCTGTTCATCAGCGATCCCACCGACTATGCCTTTGACGCCTGCCTGCGCTCCCACAGTTGGCTGGAAACGATTCTCGTAGCGGATCGCAGCGCCCTGCGCGGCGAGAACTCCTATACCGACGAATATTACGACCGTTTTTACAACCAGGCGGCGGCGATTCTGATCCGCCAGCTCTCCGACGCAGCGACCGATGTCGGTTCGTATTGGCTCACCGCCTGGCAAAACGCCGGCCGCCCGGCCCTGCCACATTGATTTGCCCCGGATGAAACCGTCTTCGCTCTCCCAACACATCGCTTCCCTTCCCAAGGCGGAGCTCCATTTGCATCTCGAGGGTTCCATCGCGCCCTCTACTGTCTGCGCTCTTGCCGCGCGTCACGGCATTGAGCTGACTGAGGAAGAGGCTCGCAGCCGTTATAGCTACGAGAACTTCATGGGATTCATCGAAACCTTCAAATGGATCACTTCCTTCTTGCGTGAGCCGCAGGACTATGCCCTCATCGCACAAGCCCTTGCCGAACATCTGCTCACGCAGAATGTCGTCCATGCCGAAGTCACTTTGTCGGTCGGCGTCATGCTTCTCAGGAACCAGCAGCCGGAAGCGAATTTTATGGCCTTGCTGCGGGCCACTGAACCGTTCGAGCAGCGCGGACTCCGCTTTCGTTGGATCTTCGACGCTGTACGGCAGTTCGGCGCGGAAGCGGCCATGGCCGTGGTCGTAGCCGCGAAATCCTGCGCGTCTAGCTCGATTGTGGCCTTCGGCATCGGCGGCGACGAGCTCAGCACGCCAACCGCCGAATTTCGTCCGGTTTACGACAAAGCCAAAGAAATTGGCCTCCACGCCCTGATGCACGCCGGCGAAGTAGGTGGCCCGGACAAAATCCGCGAAGCGATCGAGATCCTTGGAGCTGAGCGCATCGGCCATGGCATCGCGGCCATTCACGATCGTGCCCTGATGGACTTGCTTGCCGAAAAGCAAATTCCCCTCGAAATTTGTCCCGGAAGCAATCTCAGGACCGGTGCGCTCGCCCAGCAACTTCATCGCGTGGACGCCGCCATCGAAGACCACCCCCTGCCGTCGCTCTTGCGGCATGGCATCCCTGTCGTGCTCTCGACCGACGACCCCGCCATGTTCCACACCACGCTCCAGGATGAATATGTGCACGCGGCCTGCATGGGTTTACAGGAAAGAGAATTGGAGCGCCTCGTCCAGATGGGTTTTGAGCACGCATTTCTTCCCGCGTCCGCAAAGCGCGGCGCGTGAGGCGGGCTGCGGCAATGTTATACTGAGGGAATGAAAGCACACGTTTGGGTGATGCCAAAACGCACCGTCCTCGACCCGCAGGGACAAACCATCCACCATGCCCTCTCCGGACTGGGATACGGCGCCGTGAAGGATGTTCGCCAGGGCAAGTTTTTCGTTTTGGACTTTGACGGCTGGACCCGAGACGAGGCACGCAATCAATTGGAAAAAATCTCAAAAGAGGTGCTCACCAATCCGGTTATCGAAGAGTATCGCTTTGAAATCGTGGACTGAACCGCTTCCCTCATGAACAAAACTGTGACCCCTTGCAAACGACAACTATTTCTCTTTACTGGCCTTTTCGCGCTCCTTGCCCTGTTGCTCCTGGTTCCTTCTGGCTGCAAGCCGAGCGGCCACACATCCGACCCGCGCCTTCACCAGATTGACGAGATGCTGGACGCCCAGTTGCCCACCGGCACCCCTAAAGCGCGCGTTGTGGTCTATCTGAACTCCCAAGGATTTTCCATCGAAGACAGCACAGATCCGCATGCTCTTGTGGCCGTCGTACGGCATGTCGACACCGAAACGCTTCAGCCTGTCAGCGCCACCGTCACTTTTCATTTTGACTCCGAGGACAAACTGAAGACGTACGAACTAGCCGCACATTAGCTGATTTTTTTTGCCGCTGTAGTCCTTTTTGCGTCACGGTTTTGTGATTTACGTCGTGTCCCTGGCAGCGCATGTTACGCTGCTAGAAACTGACCCAGGAGAAGCCGTCATGTGTGGCATTGTCGGCTACATCGGCCCCAAAAAAGTGGTGCCTGTGGTAATTGAAGGCCTGCGCAAGCTCGAATACCGCGGCTACGACTCCGCGGGGATTGCCGTGGTTAATGGCACCGGCAAAATGGAAATCCGCCGCGCCCCGGGCAAACTGCGCAACCTCGAAGATATCATCAGCAAGTCGCCGCTCGAGGGCACCTACGGTATCGGCCACACGCGCTGGGCCACTCACGGCCGTCCCACCGAAGAAAACGCGCACCCGCATCGCGATTGCACTGGTCAAATCGTCGTCGTACATAACGGAATCATCGAAAACTATCTCGAATTGAAGGAACAACTGCAAAAAGAGGGGCACAAATTCGCCACGGAAACGGACACGGAGATCGTCGCGCACCTGGTGGAAAAGAACTCCCAGGGCGGCGTGCCTCTCGAAGAGGCCGTACGGCGCTCGTTGAAGGAGTTGCGAGGGATTTACGCGCTCGTTTTTCTTTCTGCGAACGATCCGCAAAAAATCGTGGCCGCCCGTCTGGGTCCACCTTCCGTCGTGGGCCTCGGCGAAGGCGAATATTTTGTTGCTAGCGACATTCCCGCGCTGCTTCAGCACACACGAGAAATCTTTTTCCTCGCCGATGGCGACATTGCAGTCCTGACCGCACAAGGCGTGCGCGTCATGGATCACGACGGCCGTCCGGTCCAGCGGCCCGCGCACCACGTCGCGTGGGACCCCATCATGGCCGAAAAGGGCGGCTACAAACATTTCATGCAGAAGGAAATCTTCGAGCAGCCGCGCGCCGTACGCGACACGCTGCTGGGCCGCATTTCGCAGGACACCGGGAAAGTCTTTCTCGACGAAATGCAGATTACCGAGAAGCAATTTCGAGAGTTCGAGCAAGTGCGGATCGTGGCCTGCGGCACGAGTTGGCACGCGGGCCTGGCAGCCAAGTTCATGATCGAGCGCCTGGCACGATTGCCCGTGGAAGTCGATTACGGGAGCGAATTCCGCTATCGCGATCCCATCATTGACTCCAGGGCGCTCACCGTCTGCATCAGCCAGTCCGGAGAGACGGCCGACACACTGGCGGCGCAGCGGGAAGCAAAGCTCAAAGGCTCGCCCTCCCTGGCCATTTGCAATGTTATTGGTTCGATGATTACGCGGGAAGCGCTAGGCACGATTCCCACGCATGCCGGACCGGAAATCGGCGTGGCTTCGACGAAGGCCTTTACCGCGCAGCTCACCGCGCTGCTCTTGCTGGCCTCCTACCTCGGCCAAGTCCGCGGGAAGCTCTCGAGCGAGGCCGCTCGCAACCTTATGCTCGAATTCACGCGCATCCCGCACAAAATGGAAACGATTCTGCAGGCCGACGAAACCGGCCTTTACGAATCGCTGGCGCGGCAATTTTTCCGCTTTACGGACTTTCTCTACCTCGGGCGCGGCATCCATTACCCCATTGCGCTGGAAGGAGCTCTGAAGCTTAAGGAGATTTCGTACATTCACGCCGAAGGCTATCCCGCGGGCGAAATGAAACACGGCCCCAACGCCCTGATCGACGAAAATCTGCCGGTAGTCGTACTGGCCACGCGCGACGACAATGATCCGGAATCTGTCACTCGCTACGAGAAAAGCGTCTCCAACATTCAGGAAGTGAAAGCGCGCGACGGCATCGTCATCACTATTGCGACCGAAAAGGATCATCTCGCGCGCAAGGTTTCTGACCATATCATCGAGCTGCCACCTGCTCCCGAAATCCTGGCGCCATTGCTGGAGATCATTCCGTTACAGCTCCTGGCCTATCACATTGCCGTTCGCCGCGGGTGCGACGTCGATCAGCCGCGCAACCTCGCGAAGTCCGTCACCGTCGAGTAGCAGCGGCTTAAGCGCCACAGCTGTTTGTCTTTTCGGCTAAAATAGCTTCATGCTTCGTCGCCTCCGAACAGGCCTGACTTCTCTCTCGATCCTTTCCATCTCGGCTTCGCTGCCATTTCTTGCGCAAACGCCCGACGAGCAGACCGCGGCGCTTCGGGAAGTCCACGTCGAAGGCCAGAAATCGTTCTCGGAGGCGCAGGTCGTCACACTTACGGGCCTGGTTACAGGTTCCCAGGTCGGCCGCACCGATCTCCAGGCGGCGGCCGATAAGCTCGTGAAGAGCGGCCTTTTCGCTAAAGTCAGCTACAATTTCCAAACCCGCACGGGCGTGCTGGTTACCTATCACGTCGAAGAGGCTCCACGCATCCCCGCGTACTTCGACAACATCCCGTGGTTCGCCGATTCTGAGCTGGCTGATGCGATTCGTGCGAAGTTGCCGTTCTTCGACGGTACGCTTCCTGAGGGCGGAGTGGTCGTGGACATCGCCGCGGATGCGATCAAGGACCTCTTGGCCGCGCATAACTTGCAGGTTTCGCTGGAGCACACGGTCATTGGCGATCCGCTGGGCGAGGGCCACGTTCAGCAGTTTCACATTGAAGGATCCGGGCTGCGTATTTCGCACCTCGAATTCAGCGATCCCGCTCTTCTAGATTCCAAAGTCGCCCAGCAACACCTCTCCGAGATCCTTGGCAAGCCGTATTCCCGGATGACCATCGACTTGTTTCTCTTGGAAGCGATCCGGCCCGTTTATCTCCAGCAGGGCTATCTGCACGTGAAACTCGGTCCACCGGAAATTCGCTTGTCTGGAGCGCCCGCGGCAAAACTGCCTGAACAAATTCCTGTATATGTGCCGGTGGAGACCGGTGCGGTTTACCACTGGGGCGGCGTGCAATGGAATGGAAACAAAACCGTTTCCGAGTTCACGCTGACCGGGCTGATGGGTATCAAATCGGGTGACGTCGCCAACGGCTTGCAAATCGAAGCGGGCTGGGACCGCGCGCGCGAGGAACTTGCTCATCACGGATTTCTCGATGCCAAGGTTGATCCCGTCGCGTCTTACGATGAATCCGCGCACACCGTCTCCTACAGCGTGACGGTTCAGGAAGGCGTGCAATACCACTTCGGCAAAATGGTTCTGACAGGACTTTCGCCCGCTGCCGAGAAGAAAGTCCACACCGCGTGGCCCATTGCTGCCGGCGACGTTTTCGACAAAACGAAGTACGAGGAAATTCTCACCAAGCTCCAGCGTCACCAGGAGCAAATCTTCGGCGAGTTACCGCTTCACTACGAGAATGTCGGCCACTGGCTGGAGAACGACACCAGCACCGGCATTGTCAACGTTCTGCTCGACTTCAAGTGACATTCCATTGTTTGTCTGGCTGCACACGGGGCTTGGCGCTGCGCTATACTCTTCGCTGCAATGAATAACCTGGTCCAATTGCGCATGGAAGAGGAGAGAGTCCGCTCTCTGGACGAAAAAGAGGCCGTCCTTCTTTCTCGTCTTGAGAAGATTCCGTCGGCGATCGTGGCTCTTTCGGGCGGCGCCGATTCTGTATACCTCGCATGGGCTGCGCACCGCGCCCTTGGCTCGCGCGCTTTGTCAATCACGGCGATTTCTCCGAGTTTTTCCAGACACGACAGGCAGATGGTGGAGCAATTTGTCCGCGCCTGCGCGGTGCGCCACGAATTCATCGAAACCCACGAAATGGACAATCCTGCCTACCGCGCGAATACTCCGGATCGCTGCTATTTCTGCAAAGACGAGCTTTTCTCGGTGCTGGACCACTTCGCGCGGTCGCGTGGGTTCGCGACGATAGCCTATGGCGTGAACGCCGACGACACGCTCGACTTCCGCCCGGGACATCGCGCCGCCACGGAACACCAGGTTCTCGCGCCCTTGCTCGACGCCGGGCTGAGCAAGGCGGAGATTCGTGAGCTCTCACGGCGCGCCGGACTTCCCACTTGGGATCGCCCGGCTTCCGCGTGCCTTGCCTCGCGCGTTCCTTACGGCACGGAAGTCACCCCAGAACGATTGGCGCTGATCGAGCGAGGCGAGACTGCTTTGCGCGAGCTTGGCTTCCGCCAATTCCGCGTCCGCCTGCACGACACACTGGCCCGCGTCGAGATCGCCCGCGACGAACTCCCTCGCGCTCTGTCCCCGGAAATGGCCGCGACCATCGCCGAGCGCCTCAAATCAGCCGGTTTTGTCTACGTCACGCTCGACTTGCAAGGCTATCGCCAGGGCTCGCTCAACGAGCTCCTGGCGCGCACTTCCTCCCTTTCCAGCAAGGCCGCTTCTGGAACATAATCCTCCATCCTTGCGTATCTACTTGCAGAGAGTCAGAGCACGAATCCACCGTTTGTTGGGAGGAGGAATGAAGCGTTACCGCCATCTTGCCGGTCCCCTCATGCTATTCACAGCCCTGGCAGTCTGTGTCTTTGCGGGCTGCGCGGTGGGCCCGGCGGTCAGCGGAAGCTTCGACCGCGACTTCACCGTGAGTGGCCCGCTTCGCCTCGAGCTCACCAACGCCTCTGGGGATGTCAGCATCACCGGCAGCGCGGACGCGAAAGTCCACGTCCATGGCGATGTGCGCGCTTCCGGGTTCGGTTTCGACAACCCCAAGACGCGGCTCGACGACACTCGTGCAAATCCGCCCGTCGAGCTCCGCGGGGACACCCTTCGCATTGGCAAGGACTTTTCCCACATGCGGCATATTTCGATTACCTACACCATTCAGGTGCCGCATGACACGGAAGTCACCGCTTCCGTGGCTTCCGGTTCGCAGCATATTCGTAATGTGCGCGGCCCTGTGTTTGTCAAAGCTGCTTCCGGCACGATTCACGTAGAGAAGATTGATCGCGACGCCCAGCTCTCGACCGCCAGCGGCTCGGTTACCGCCAACGACATCGGCAACGACGTTCACGTCTCCAGTGCTTCCGGCACGATCACCGTTTCGAACATTAAGGGCGATGTGCGTATCGGCGCGATGTCCGGCGTGATTCGCGTGTCCCAACCGGGCGGGCGCGTGGATGCTGACACTTCCAGCGGTGAGGTGGAAATTCAGGGCGCCGCCAATGACGTCAAGGCGAGTGCCATTGCCGGCCGCGTTTACGTGCAGGGCAACCCGGGCGCGGACAGCTTTTGGGATTTGAAGACCGTTTCGGGCACCGTCCAATTCACAGTTCCCCCCACTGCGAACTTCCATCTGTCCGCCGAGGCCACCTCCGGCGACATTCGCGCGGACATTCCTATCGTGATCGAGGAACAGGGAAAGCACTCGCTGCGCGCCCACATGGGAAACGGCGGTGGCCGCGTGGAAGTGCACACTACCTCTGGCGACATTCGCGTCAGCGGCGCCAAATAGCATTGGCGATGGATCCCATTGCCCCTGAGAGACTCGGGAGCGCGAACAGCGACTTTTCTCTTCGATACCTTTAGAATCCCCTGCTATGGCCCGCCCTCGCGTCCTTCGCACGCTGCTTTGTTTACATTTCGCGGTCGCCACTTCCTTTGCGGCCGCGGTTGCAAACAGCCAATCCGTGTCCAGCGTGCCCGCTCCAACCCAGGAACAAAAGCCCGGAGCGACGAAAGCCGCACCTCCTAAGCAGCCATCTCCCGCGGAGGAATTGCAAACCGCGCTTAGCGAAGCCGGGAACGACCGCGCCGCACTGGTTCGCAATCTGGAAGCCTATTTGAAGAAGTATCCGGAAGCGCAGCAGCGCCCGCAGATCTACCGTGCCCTCGTGGAAGCAAGCCTGCAGTTGCGCGACAACGCGCGCGCCGCTGATTATGCCGAGCGCCTCGTCTCCCTCAGCCCGGACGACATTTCCATTACCATTCTGGCCATTCAACTCTTGGAGCAACAAAGTGACGAGGCAGGGCTCCGCCGCGCAATCAACTATTCCGGCCGCGTCCTGGACATGGTCGACAGGAGGTCCGCCAACAACAAGTCCCCGCGCATCTCGCAAGGCGACTGGGAAATGCAACAAAAGCGCGACCGCATGTCCGTGCTGGCTTTGCGTGGCCGCCTGGAGCGAAAGCTCAAAGACGCCGCGACCGCGCAGAAAGATTTTGAAGCCAGCTATGCTGTCTTACCCAGCGCGGTAGCCGCCGAGCAACTCGGCGAAATCGCCGAGCTTAACAAAGATTTGAACACCGCCGTGCAGCAATACGCCCGGGCGTTCGCGCTTTCGGATTCCATGAATGGCGCCACTGGCCGCGGGGATCTCCGCAAAAAGTTGGGCAATGTTTGGCGGCTCGCGCATGGCTCCGAAAATGGATTGGGCGAGTATCTGCTCCAGGTGTTCGATGAGGTCTCGCGGTCAGGTGGTGACCTGCGAGTCAAGCGCAACGCTGACGCGCGGGAGCCTTCTGACTTTGTCCTGCGCGAGGCTCCCGACGGCGCACCCTATCCTCTGAAAAACGCCAAGGGCAAAGTCATCGTGGTCAACTTCTGGGCTACGTGGTGCGGACCTTGCCATGAGCTCGAGCCCTTATTTGCCCATGTGGCAGCGCAATTTCAGGGATTCCCCACGACACTCTTTTTGTCCGCAAACTGTGATGAGGACGAATCCCTCGTCGGTCCGTATCTACAAGAGGCCAAGCCGCGCACGGAAGTAGTCTTCGCCGACGGCCTGGAAACGCTCTTCTCCGTCCAATCCTTCCCCACCGTTGTGGTTATCGACCGCGACGGCAAGGTCGCTTATCGTTCCAACGGCTTCGATCCCGATACGTTTGAGCGCGAGCTTTCCGCCGCCATTACGCGCACGCTTGCGACTCCTTCCCTGCATTAACGGGCGGCAGATTCGTCGTGACTCCGGCAAATGGATTGCTTCTTGCTTAGGGCGTCAGGTCTGCGTTGTAGTTGTCCACGAACTCCACGAAATCGTCCACTTCCTCCATGTCTTTTCCCACGAAACGAATCGTGTGCGAATCCACGCGTTGAACGCCACGCAAATACGAAAGAATTTCTGCGGGCGTGTAATTCTTGAACGTCATCTCCAGGGTGATGGGCGTTTTTACGATGTACGGCTTGAAATCCCCCAGTCTGCGCAAGGCCGCTTTCACTCCCGCCGCGATTCGTTCGCACGAAGCTTCCGGCGTGATGGTCTCCGCTGAATGAAAGCCAAGGGATTTCTTTGTTTCGGCAATTTCGATGTTCCCGAGCCGAGATTTCAGCTCTTGCGTGGCCGCGTCGTCCCCCGACGCGAAAATCACCGGGACCCCGAGCGCGCCAGCATACGCGGCGTTAAATTCCCCTTCCGTGACCGCGTTGCCGTTCAAAGCCACGCGCGCCAGGTGCGCGCTTGAGAACGTATGAGCGCGAACCCCGTGTGAATTCGTCGTAGACGCGTGATAGCCGACAAACAGTGCCGCGTCAAACGTGGCATCCACGCCCGCCATCATCCCGCCGTGGCGAGGCCAGGAACGCACGATGCGCACATCCTTGGGAAACTGCTCGATGAACAGGTTTTCGCCGTTTCCGTGTGAATCGCTCACGACAATTTCCGTAGCGCCCGATTCTTTCGCTGCTTGCGCCGCAGCCAGCGTTTCGTTGGTCATGAAATGCCGAAAGCGATCGTATTCGAATCCAGCCGGCGCCAGTTGGTCGATCGTGACCACGCCCGCTACGCCTTCCATATCCACGGAGATGTAAATCTTCAGCTTTTTTGTGGATTGCGCCGGCGATGGAGGAGCCATTGCCAGTGCAAAGAGCGCCGCTGCGGCAAACCAGCGGAGAAACGTACACGTCACGGACTTCATGAAAGCACCTCTCAGGAATGCAACCGTCGAACGCGACAGGAGTCTATCAGCTTCTGCTGACCTTAACGGAAGGAAACTCCAGTGCGACGTCGCGAGCGGCAAGAATTGTATTGACGTGAATGCGCACTGTGTCTTCGACGCGCCACGCATAGCCGCCCGCCAGCGTCGTCACCACCGGAAGTCCGCGCCGCCGCGCTTCTTCGAACACGCCCCGGTCGCGCTTCCTCAGCCCTTCCTTCGTCAACGACAAGCCGCCTAGCTGGTCATCGCAATACGGATCTGCGCCGCCAATGTAAAAAAGCATTTCCGGCAGAAATTCGTCCAACGTACGCCGCACGGCCGGCAGCAACGTTTCAAGATATTCTTCATCCTCGACGCCGTCCTCCAGGTTGAGGTCCAGGCTCGAGGGCGGTTTGTGCGCAGGATAGTTGTTCAACTGATGGATCGAAAGCGTAAACACGGTCGGATCTTTACGAAAGATGGCCGCCGTTCCATTCCCGTGGTGGACATCCGTGTCCACTACAATCGCTTTCTTGATCGCGCCGTCGGCCTGCAGCTTGCGAATCGCCACGGCCACGTCGTGAATCGCGCAGAACCCTTCGCCGTGCCCCGGGTACGCGTGATGAAATCCCCCGCCCAGGTTCGAAGCGAATCCGTGTTGCAGCGCTGACTGCGCCGCCAGAATCGTTCCGCCCGCGGCCAGCCACACCGCCTCCGCGAGTTCCGGCGAATAAGGCACCTCCAGTTTCATCACCTCGCTCGCTGTCAGCGTCCCATTCTTCAGCTTTTCGACCCATTCGGCGGTGTGTACGCGCAGCAGGTCCTCGTCGCTCGCCGGACCCGGGCAAAGGAAATCCTGCTCGGTGGCGAGATTCTCGCTCAATAGCATCTCGTAAATCAGGCGGAATTTCTGGGAGGGGAAAACGTGTTGCCCCAAATTCAAATCATATCGCTCGTGATAAACCAGTTTGAACGGCAGCATAGCGCCAAATGAAATAAACTCCGGTTGCGAGACTCTTCTGTAGGGGCGCAGCATGCTGCGCCCCTACGCGGCAAGGCTTTTGCGTTAATTCTCGCGCTCCAGAATAAAATCCGGCAACGTCGCCAGGGCTTTCGCATATTCCGAGTGCGAATGCCCGTTCAGACAGGCCTTTGCGCGCTGCGCGTATTCCTGCGCCAGATTCCGCGCGCGCTCAAGGGCGCCGGAATCATACACGAGCGAAACAATCGTATCCGCCCGCACCGACTTGAACTCTTTCTCCTCTAGGACGCGCGCTACCAGCTCGCGTGCCTCGCGGTGGCCGTTCTCCATGGCATAAATCAGCGGCAGCGTCACCTTTCCTTCGATCAAGTCGCTCAACACTGGCTTGCCCAGCTTCTCCGCCGACGCGGTGAAATCCAGCAAATCATCCACGAGCTGGAAAGCCAGCCCTGCGTACCGTCCGTAGTCCGCCAGGGCCTGCTCTTCCCTGCCTTCGAGATTCCCAAGAACACCGCCCAGCCGCGCGCAGCCGCTGAACAAACATGCCGTCTTGTACGTCGCCAGCCGCAGGGCTTCTTCTTCCGTTACGTCGATGCGCCCGATCTTTTCCAGCTGGATCAGCTCCCCTTCCACCATTTTCTGTGTCAGGTCGATGAGGATATCGAGGATGCGAAAGTTACGCTCTTCAAGCGCCATCTGGAACGACTGCATGTACAGCCAGTCGCCTGTGAGCACGCTGCGGTGATTACCCCATTTCGCGTTGGCGGATGGACGCCCACGGCGCGTGCCCGCGCTGTCAATCACGTCGTCGTGGATCAGCGTTGCGCTGTGCAGCAACTCGACAACCGCGGCCAGGCGAATGGCGCTGCGGTCGCGCCGCCCGGCGTAACTTGCTGAAAGCAAGAGCAGCGCGGGGCGCAGGCGCTTCCCGCCGCCGCCCAGCAAGTACGCGGTAATCTCCGAAACCGCAGGAAACGCGGTGTGGCTCTGCCGCGACAGCTCTTGCTCGACAAGAGCCAGATCGTCGCGAACGAGGTCAAAAATCTCTTTTGCCGTCAACAGAGCGATAGCTTTCCTCCTAACCTGCATCAATTGCCGGACTCCGTAGACGCGGGGACTTGCGGCCGCGCAAGGCGAAACATTCGCCTGAAGTTTTCGGAAGTCGCCTCGGCAAGTTCGTCTGGCGACAAGTTTCTCACACTCGCAAGCGTGCGCGCCACTTCCGCGACGTACGCCGGCTCGTTGCGCTTCCCGCGGTACGGCTGCGGCGCCAGGTACGGCGCGTCCGTCTCAATCAAAATCTTCTCCAGGGGCAAAACCTTCGCCACGTCGCGCAAATTCTGCGCTTTCGGATAGGTCGAATTCCCCGCAAACGAAATTAGGAAACCCATGTCGATTCCGCGCTTCGCGTCTTCCAGCGTGCTGCTGAAGCAGTGGAGGATTCCCCCGATTCCCGCCGGTTTCCAGTGCCCTTCGAGTATGTCGAGGCACTCGGACCATGCGTCCCGGCAATGGATGATGATCGGCAGCTTG
This sequence comes from uncultured Acidobacteriaceae bacterium, assembly GCA_964524985.1. GTDB lineage: Bacteria > Acidobacteriota > Terriglobia > Acidiferrales > UBA7541 > Acidiferrum. The sequence goes on along the minus strand of CAZGFL010000104.1, from coordinate 14,007 downwards.
GCCTGCTTGGCCAGTTCCATTTGCTCGCAAAAAACCCTCTTCTGCACGTCGCGCGGCGAATGGTCGTAGTAGTAATCGAGCCCGATTTCCCCCCAGGCAATCAATTTCGGATGCCGGGCCAGCTTCGCCAATTCGTCGAGGTGGAACGCGGTCACCTCTTTCGCTTCGTGCGGATGAATCCCTACCGTCGCAAAAATCCAGTCGTGCTGCTCGGCAAAAGGAATCGCCGAGTCGAGTTTCTCCGGTCCCGGCCCCGTCCCGATGGCCAGCAGCGTGGTTACGCCCGACGCGCGCGCCCGCTCAAGCATGGCTTCGCGATCTTCCGCAAACTGCGGAAAGTCGATGTGCGCATGCGAATCTATCAGTTCCATTTTTAATTGGGCTTGCTCACTTTGTAGGGGCGCAGCATGCTGCGCCTCAGCTCGGCTCACAATTCCCATTAGCCCCTGAAGATGATTTTGCGAGGATTCGCGCGCCGCGACGCCGCCTCAAGAGTTCGCTACTTCAGCCGCGCCCCAATCTCCACGTCTTCATCCGGGAAGCCGGCGAGCACGGGCCGGCCTTCGGGTCCCACTGCAGCCGCGATGATCATCCCATTTGATTCGACGCCGCGCAGCTTCCGCGGCGCGAGATTCACAACCACCGCGACTTTGCGGCCAATCAACTTCTCCGGCTCGTAATACTGCGCGATGCCCGCGCAAATCTGCCGGATCTCGGTGCCAATATCGACGGTCAATTTCAGCAGCTTGTCCGCGCCGACGATGCGCTCGGCGGTCTTGATCTGTCCTACGCGCATTTCGACTTTGACAAAATCCTCGATACCGATCTTCTCGGGCGCTGCTTGCGGTGCTGCCGCTGCTCCAGCTGGTGTCGTCGCCGCGGGTGCCGCTGCCGGTTTCGGATTCTGCTCTTCGTTTGCCATCGCCTCGATCCTTTCTATCGCTTCGTTTCTCTCCACGCGTGGAAACAGCGCTTGCGCCTTGTCCATCTGCGTTCCCGCGGCCAATTGTCCCCAGCGCACCCCGTCCAGCTCCACCGCGCCAACCGAACCGGACAGCCCCAGCAGCGTCCACACCTTTGCGGTGCTTGCCGGCAACACCGGATGCGCCAGTACGGTCACGATGCGCAGCAGCTCCGCTGTGGTCCATAGAACCGTGGCCTTGCGCGCCTGCTCTTCTGTGGAGTTTCCCAGCGCCCACGGCTGCTCCGTCGTCAGGTATTTGTCCGCAGAACCAATCACGCTCCAGATCGTCTCGAGAGCGCGCGCGAAGCTCAGGTTCTCATAGCTCTGGAGCGTCTCGCCAATCGCAGTTTGTGCTTCCTTGGCCAGAGCGTCGTCCTGTGGCTTGCGTTCGGTTGGCTTGGGAATCTTTCCGCCAAAATTCTTTTCAATGAGCGCGACCGTCCGGCTCGCCAAGTTGCCCAAACCGTTTGCCAAATCGCTGTTGTAGCGCGTCACCAACGCGTCGTAGCTGAAATTCCCATCCTGCCCGAACACTACCTCCCGCAGCAGAAAGTACCGCAGCGCGTCCATCCCCAGCATGTTCGCGATCGGCCGCGGCAGAACCACGTTTCCTTTGGACTTGCTCATCTTCGCCGCATCCATCAGGAACCAACCGTGCGACCATACCTGCTTCGGCAACGGCAGCATCGCCGCCATCAGAAATGCGGGCCAATACACGGCGTGGAAGCGGATGATATCCTTCCCCACGAGGTGTAAGTCCGCCGGCCACATTCCGCGCTTTTCGTACTCCGGCCCCCCCACTGCGCTGAGATACGCCGTCAGCGCATCGAACCATACGTAAAAGACATGCGGCTCCTCGCCCGGCACCGGAATGCCCCAGCGCACCGTCGTCCGCGTGATGCTTAGGTCCTTCAGCCCGCCCTCGACGAAGCTTACGATTTCGTTGCGCCGCGTCTCCGGCTGGATGAACTCCGGATTCTTACGATAGAAATCGAGCAGCGGTTTCTGGAACGCCGAGAGTTTGAAGAAGTAATTTTCTTCCGTGACGGTTTCGAGCTGTCGCCCGCAATCCGGGCAGTTGTCTCCGGGCTTGGCATCATTCACAAACGCATTGTCGTAAATGCAGTACTGCCCGGTGTAGTGGCCCTTGTAGACGAAGCCGTTCTCGCGGCACAGGCGGAACAGCCACTGCACGGTGCGGACGTGCTCCAAGTCCGTGGTGCGCACGAATTCGTCCGCGGTCAGCCCGAGCTCGTCCCACAGCGAGCGCCACGCGTCGGCCATGCGCGCTACGAATTCAGACTCCGCAATGCCCGCCTTCTTCGCGGCGCGTTCCACGTTGACGCCATGCTCGTCCGTCCCCGTGGTCATCACCACTTCGTAGCCACGCATTTTCTTGTAGCGGCGAATCGTGTCCGCCACCACGGTCGTGTAGGTGTGTCCGATGTGCGGCAGGCCGTTCGTGTAGTAAATCGGCGTGGTCAAATAAAATTTGGGTTTCCCTGGCATTTTCCGCTTTCAGTCTTGCGTTTCCCTCTCTCAAACGACTTTGTGCTGCAAAGTACATCTGCCGCGTAATCTACATTATGGCGTAATCTAGTCTGGGGCTTCTGCTTTTGCTCCAGTTTGCCCGCTCTGCCCCTAACACGCTGATTCCAAAGCACCTAGAGGAGCGGCTAAACTCAACTCCCTTGCCCGGCCGCCAGTTTTCCTCCGCCGGGAGCCCGGGAATCAAGATCCGCCTTCGTATCGTCGCAGCGCTTCGCTAATGACGCGCTGCAGCGGCACATTCTTTTCCAGCGCCAGTTTCCGGCAATCGTCGAACTCTGGCGCGACGTGCAGGATGCGCCCGTTCACGCGCGAAACTTTGATGCGCACGTCGCCGAAATCCGTGGACACGTGAACGAACTCGCGCGGCAGCGTGCGCCGCTGCGCCCGGTACGTGCGCGCGCCAAAGGTCGTGGTTTCCGCGAAAATCAGCGACATCAGCGCATTCGTGTCCTGTGGCTTGCACAAAACCGTGAGCAGCGTCCCGGGCCGGTTCTTTTTCATTTGCACCGGTGTCGTGTACACATCCAGTGCACCGGCGGCCAGCGCCTTCTCCAGAAAATAGCCATATATCTGCGGATTCATGTCGTCGAGATTCGCTTCGATCACGGCAATTTCTTCATCGAAGCCAGCAACTGTTTTTTCCGCCAACTCGCCGATCATGATGCGGACTACGTTCGGCTGGCCTTCGAGGTCCACGGTGCCGGCCCCGTAGCCGATCGCACTCACGCTCATCGAAGGCTGCGGTCCGAACGAATCGCACAGCGTGGCGACAATCGCCGCGCCGGTAGGCGTGACCAATTCCTTCTGCACGCCGCTCGAGTAGGTGGGCTTGCCTTGCAAGAGATTGGCCGTCGCGGGCGCCGGCACGGGCAAAATCCCGTGCGCCATCTTCGCGGTGCCGCCGCCGACGTTCAGTGCTGAACAGGCAAATTTCTCAATGCCCAGCGTGTGAAACCCGATGCACGCGCCGACGATATCCACGATGGCGTCGACCGCACCCACTTCGTGAAAATGAATTTTTTCGAGCGGCACATCGTGCACGCGCGCTTCCGCTTCGCCGAGCCGCGTGAAAATCGCAGCGGCACGCTCGCGCACGCCCGGAGCGAGCTGCGATTTCTGCAAAATTTCAAGAATGGCGCTGAGCGAACGATGCTTGGTCTGGTCCTCGGCTTCTACCTTGACGTGTGTCGCGGCCATACCGTTCTTCCAGACCTTTTCGGACGAAAGCTCCCAGCCAAGGACATTCAAGCCGCGCAGTTCGGCGCGGAGGTGTTCGACGCCGCAGCCGGCATCGACCAATGCGCCGAGCGTCATGTCACCGCTGATGCCTGAAAAACAGTCGAAATACGCTAATTTCATAAGCTTGCGGGACCGAGGAATGCTCTTTTCCGCGGAACAGTTTGAGTCTATCGGCGGTGGTATACCCTGTCAAATCGAGCCCATTCGCAGCGCGAATGCCTCGGCCCAACTCTCCGCGCACGATGAAAACCGTCTATTCTGCGTCGCGATTTGTCACGGAAACACGAAATAACGGCTTGGACTTTTCCGACGGCTCCATCTCGTACGTTTGTGCCGTCTTTGCGGGATCGTAGTCGCGCCAGAGCCAGATCATTTCCTCTGGAAATTCCGCGGCTCCGTGTGCCGAGTTGTGCGTGCCCTTGCCGTAGCTGAAGTGGAAGTCATATCCCTGGGCTTTCAGGGCATTGGCCATGCGCAAATTGGCCAGCGGCCAGTTGCCGTAGCGAAGATCCAAGTCTTCGGAGCCATCCTGCAGCCAAACCCGGATGTTGCGCTTCGGCCCGCGCAGCACTTTGTCCGGATAGTCCTGGCCGCCGTCCGGAACGGCGGGATCCTCGCGCCACTGAATACTCGCGAAGCTGCCAATCCAGGAGATCACGCGGCTGAATTGCTCGGGCATCTGCCATGCCGCGTTGAAGGCGCAGATGCCTCCCGAAGAAAGCCCCGTGATGGCGCGGCTGTAGCTATCTTTGCGCAGGTTGTACTTGGCGGCCACTTCGGGGAGCACCTCGTCGCGAAGAAAGCGCGCGTAGCGGTCGCTGACGGTATCGTATAGCGTGCTGCGCATGGAGTCCTTCAGCGTGCGGTTCCACTTTTCGGAATACGCTTTGACGAAATTAAACGTGGGCGTACCGGGCATATCGGTGATGTCGCCCGGTAAAATGAAAATGCAAATCATCAACGGGATTTTCTTCAGGGCGATCAGATTGTCGATGACGTTGAGCGCCGGATTGTTACCGTTACGGTCCGTATACCAGCCGCCGTCTTGAAAAATCATCACCGCGGCGGGAGTGTCTGCCTTGTATTGCGCGGGCACGTAAATCCAGTACTCACTTTTCATGCCGTCGTAGATTTTGCTGGTGTGAATAAGTTTTTCGGAGAGCGTGCCGGTGGGCACTCCAGGCTGGAGGTAAGACAGCGGCCCGAAAGCAGGCAGGTCCAGCCTGCCGCCGAGTTTATTTCCCCCGACGACGTAGTAGAACGAGTGCAGCTTCCCGGCTTTTTCGATGCGCGCCGCCGCATACCACAGATCTGACCCGGCCAGGGCCTGCATGGCCGGACCGGACGCATCGTCAATCCGCAAGTCCGGTTTGGATGTAGCTTGCACGGCAAAGAAGAAATCTGAGCCGCGTCCGGCCCAGGCGGTGCCTTCCTTCAAGTCCTTGGCGTCGAAGGTGGAAGTGATTGCTTCGCGCAAGGCAGGACTCGCGGATTTAGCCAGCTCGATGAGTTGCGTGGCGTTTGATTTTTCGGCGGCCAAGACACGAGGTTGTCCGAGGAGTGCCAGAAGGACAATACACGCCGCTGCGGCCCGCATAATTTCAAGAACGTAACTGTGCATGAGAATTGCTCCAGAGAAGGGCAGATACTATCGGCCGCTGTCGAGCGTGTCAAACACGCGCGAGCCGCGGCACGGTCAAGAGGGCCGCTTGAGCGAAAAGATTTCGCGCACCGGAGCGTAGTCGTTGCCTGCCAGGCGCGCTACCGGCTTGGTCTTGGTGATATCGATGTGGCCTCGCGTATCCCACGCTTCAGTGGCAACGTGCGCGAAGACAACTTTGCCGATGACGACGTTGCCGCTGCCCGGCCGGCGCTCTCCCACGGGCACAACTTGAATCAGTTCGCACTCGAGATGGACAGGCGACTCAGCCACGCGAGGCGGCTTCACGACGAAACTCGGCAAGGGAGTCACGCCCGCGGCAACAAATTCGCTGGTGTCCGGCGGTAGCGTCGCAGAGGTCTGATTGGCTTTTCCCACGTTTTGCTCGGTGACGATGTTGACGACGAACTGGCGCGTCTCGTGAATATTGCGCAGCGTATCTTTCACCTCGCGGTCCGCGGGTGTGGACGGGCAGAACAAGAGCGCTGGCGGGTCGCTACACACGCCGTTGAAGAAACTGAACGGAGCGAGATTGGTGATTCCCGCTGCGCTGATGGTGCTCACCCAGGCGATGGGCCGCGGCGCGATGGAGCCCAGAAGAATCTTGTAGGCTTCCAGCGCAGGGAGTTTCGAGAAGTCGATATCGACCATGTTCATGGATGCTCCTCATTGCGGGTTCTGGGCTACTGGCCGTCGCGTCTTGCTTTGACGCTTGTCCGCGCCATCTCCTATACTGATTTGCTCCACATTCCCTGTTGCTTCCCCGAGGACGAGTGTATCAGGCACTGACTAATCGATTGCGTGAAGCGCTGAGCCGACACATCCAGGAAAAGTATGGCCTGGAATTGCCGATTGTATTGGAACGTCCTCCCAAATTGGAAATGGGCGAGGCGGCTTCGCCCGTCTGTTTTGAGCTGGCCAAGCGGCTGAAGAAAGCGCCGTGGCAGATTGCGCAGGAAATTGCGGGAAGTTTCGGCAAGGTCGCGGGAATCGCGCGTCTGGAGGTGGCTGGCGGCGGGTATCTGAACGCGTACTTTGACCGAGCCGCATTCTGGAGTGAGTCGCTGAGAAGTGGCGAGTGGCGAGTGGCGAGTGGCGAGAAAGGAAAAGAGGCAGAGGGCACTGAGAAGAAAATCATCGTCGAGCACACCAGCATAAACCCGAACAAGGCGGCACACATCGGACACGTTCGAAACGCCGTCTTGGGCGACACGATGGTGCGCATCCTACGGTATGCCGGGCGCCGCGTGCAGATTCAAAACTACATCGACAACACAGGCGTCCAGGTGGCGGACGTGGTGATCGGATTCCTGCACATGGAGCAGCGCACACCCACGAATGTGAAGATGCTGGCGATGGAGCCGAAGTTCGACTACTACTGCTGGGATTTATATGCGAAGGCAACTCACTTCTTTGCCGAAGACAAGGACCGGGCTGCCAAGCTGCGCGGCGCGACGTTGAAGTCGCTCGAAGAAGACCGCGGCGAAGACGCGGAAGTCGCGCAGGTCGTCGCCGACACCATCGTGAATTGTCACCTGCGCACAATGGCGCGGCTGGGCGTTCACTACGAACTCTTGGCGCGCGAGAGCGAAATTCTGCACCTGAAGTTCTGGGACGCGGCATTCGAAATGTTGAAGAAGTCCGGCGCGATTCACCTGGTCGCCAGCGGAAAGATGGCGGGATGTTGGGTGCTGCCCTGGAAAGAGGAAGGAAAGGAGGCAAAGGAAGTAAAGGAGGTAAAGGATTCGGGAACCGAGACCCCGGACGAAGACGAGAACGAACAGGACAAGATTATCGTGCGGTCGAATGGTACGGTCACGTACGTCGGCAAAGACATCGCCTACCAGCTCTGGAAGTTCGGCTTGCTCGGAAAAGACTTCTTTTACAAAAAGTGGTCGAACGCTCCGGAAGGAACAACGGTTTGGGCAACGACGGGTAGAAGGGGCGACCCAGAAGCGCCACATTTCGGAGCGCCTGCGGAAACCGTTTACAATGTGATTGATACGCGCCAGGCGTATTTGCAAGACGTCGTTGCCGAGGGTTTGCGCCGCCTCGGGCACACCGAAGCTGCGAACAAATCGATCCACTTGTCCTACGCGATGGTGGTGCTAACTCCGCGTTGCGCCGGGGAGATGGGTTACGAGCTGTCTGCCGAAGACGCGAAGCGTCCCTTCGTGGACATGAGTGGCCGCAAAGGCCTGGGCGTCAAGGCAGATGACCTACTCGACAAGCTAGAGGCGGCAACGCTGGCGGAGGTGCAGCAGCGTCACCCGGACATGAGCGACGACGAACAGAAACGCACGGCGCACTCGATTGCCGTCGGAGCGCTACGGTTTTTCCTGCTGAAGGTCACGCGAAACTCGATCATCGCGTTTGATTTCAAGGACGCTCTGAGTTTCGAAGGCGAAACCGGGCCGTATTGCCAGTACGCCGTCGTGCGCATACGCGGAATTCGGAGAAAAGAGGCGGAGGCCGCGACGAACTTATCAGTGAGCGAAGAAACGGCGGGTCAATTGTTGGGTGGCGCCGATAGCGCCGCGCTTTGGGAGTTATTGCTTGCTGCAGGTTCGCTCGATTATGCGGTGGAGGCGGCCATCGCCACGCAAGAGCCGTCGTTTGTGGCCAAGTACGCATTCCAATTGGCGCAGTCGTTCAACAATTTTTACCACAAGCACCACATCCTGTCGGAAGAAGATGCGCCAAAGCGGGCGTTCTTGCTGCGGCTGACGAAATTGGTGGAGGCGCAACTGGTGCGCGCACTTGGATTGCTGGGAATTGAAGCCCCGGAAAAAATGTAGAGAGCTTGTCGACTAGGAACGCAGCCCGCCGTGGCGGGCGTGCGCAGAAAAGACCTAATAAGACATAACAAGGTGGACCAGGGTGCGCAGGGCCACGCCGGTGGGGCCTTTGGCGAGCCAGGGCTTGGCATCGTCGTTCCACGCGGTGCCAGCGATATCCAAGTGAATCCACGGTGAGTCGCCAGCAAATTCCTTGATGAACATGGCGCCGGTGATGGCGCCGCCGCCTTTGCCGCTGCCGATGTTCTGGATGTCAGCGACGGTGCCCTTGATGAACTCGCGATACTCGTCGTCAACAGGCATCTGCCACATTTTTTCGCCGGCGGCTTTGGCGCTGGCGAGAAGCTTGTCGGTGAAGGCCTGGTCAGAGCCGAAGACGCCGACGTTGATACCGGCGAGAGCGACGACGATGGCGCCGGTAAGCGTGGCCGCGTCGATCAGATGCGTGGCGCCGAGCTGTCTTGCGTAGTGGACGCCATCGGCGAGAATGAGGCGGCCTTCGGCATCGGTGTTGAGCACCTCGATGGTCTTGCCGGACATGGCGGTCTGAATGTCGCCCGGCTTTTGCGCGCGGCCGCCGGGCATGTTTTCTGTCGAGGGAACCACGCAAATCACTTTTACGTTGGGCTTAAGAGCCGCAAGGGCACGCATCACGCCGATCATGGTGGCGCCGCCCGCCATGTCGTACTTCATTTTTTCCATGCCGTCGGCAGGCTTGATGGAAATCCCGCCGGTGTCGAAGGTGACGGCTTTGCCGATTAGGCCAATGACGGGAGCTCCGGGCTTGGGTGAGGACGGATTGTAAGTTATGACGATCATGCGCGGCGGCTCGATGCTGCCTTGCGCAACACTCAGGAGCGCGCCCATCTTGAGGTCAGCGATTTTCCTATCATCCAGAATTTCGACGGAGAGGCCGGCGGATTTAGCCATGGCCTCGGCTTTTTGCGCCAGGATGCTGGGAGTGAGCTTGTTGGAGGGCTCGTTGACGAGATCGCGCGTAAAATTCTGCGACTCGGCGATCGTGCGGCCTTTCGCAATCCCTTTCTCACCGGCGACGCGCTCAGCATCTGAGTAACCGGCAAGCGTGACGGCGTCAACGAACTTGTCATTTTTCTTGTCGGTCTTGTACTTGTCGGATTCGAAATCGGCGGCCAAAAGACCTTCGACGATGGCTTGCGCGGATTCTTCCGTGGCGTCGCCTTCGCGGACGACAAACACGAAGTTCTTGACGGAGCGCGATTTCAAATACCGCAAGGCAGCGCCGGCGATTTTTCGCAGCGTCGCCCCCGCGAATTGCTCGCGCTTCCCGGCTCCGACCAGAAGCAACCGAGCGGCCTTCAGCCCGGCGGGCGCGTGCACCAGCGTGAATTCCAGATTCTTCCCGGTGAGTTCCCCGCTCTTGGCGAGTTTGCGCAGCAGGCCACCCGAGGATTGGTCGATCTCCGCAATGCGGCCCTGAACGGGATCGGCATCTTCAAAGAGATACGAAACCAGGGCATCGGTTTCGAGACCTGCGTAGGACTTGGTTTCCAGCGTGAGTTGCATGAGCGTTATCGCCTCCGGTTGCGATACATGGATTCTTCGACCTCCCTGCGGGCTTCCTTGGTGCGCTCGTCCTGGCGGCGGTCCCACGCTTTCTTGCCTTGGGCCAGTGCGATTTCGACCTTGGCGAGGCCATTGCGAAAGTAAATTTTCAGGGGGATGACCGTCAAGCCCTTGGCTTCGGTACGGCCGTGGAGCTTGCGGATTTCGCCACGGTGCAGGAGAAGCTTACGGGAACCGAGGGGCTCGTGATTCCAGGGGCCTCCCGGTAAGTACTGTGCTATGTGTGCGTTAACGAGCCATGCGGCGTTGGGCTTGAACTCCACGTAGGCATCGCGGATGTTGGCCTTGCCTTCACGTAGGGCCTTCACCTCGGTTCCGTGAAGGACCAGGCCGGCTTCATGCCGCTCCAGGATGTGGTAGTTGTAGGAAGCAGCGCGGTTCTGCGCCACGATTTGCTCGCCGGACTTGTCGGATTTTTTCGCGGGCTTGGCCACAATCCTCCATCATAACGGCAGGATTAAATCTTGTCACTCTGGACACAAAGGAACCGTCATTTCGATTCCCCCCAGCCAACCCAGGCAACCTTGCCGCACCTCTAAACCGGGTGTTAGACTGCAAAGGCTTCAGTCGAGGCCTCGGAGAAAACAAACATGCAACGCTGGGGAAGCTTGATACTGTGCATTGGTGTCGGACTGCTCGCGGCGGGCTGCCCGAAGGGCGGAAACGAATCCAAGATGGGCGAAAAAGCCCTTGCGCTGCAGGACTTCGATGCTGCCTTCACCTACTACCAAAAAGCGGTCAAAGAAGATCCCTATAACGCGAGCTATCGGATCAAGCTGGACCAGGCGCGGTTTGAGGCCGGCCAAATCCACGTCAAGAAGGGTCTGGATCTGCGGAAAAAAGGCGACCTGCAGGGCGCTGCCGGGGAATTTCAACGAGCCCAGGCGATCGATCCTGCCAGCGCGATTGCCGAACAGGAATTAAACAAAACGGTGGAAATGATCGCGGAAAAGAACCGCCAGAGTGAGGCAGCCGCGCAGCCACCCGCCGATTCCTCCGAGCCCGCGCTGGCTTCCATGCCGCCGGAACTCAAGCCGCTCTCGCGCACGCCGATTTCGTTGAAGATGTCCAATGACGCAAAGATTGTGTTCGATACCATCGGCAAGCTGGCAGGCGTAACGATGGTCTACGACCCGGACTTTCCGGCGCGGCGCATCACCGTGGATTTGAACAACGTGACGCTCGAGCAGGCATTGGAAATCGCTTCGCTGGAGAGCAAGGCGTTCGTGAAGCCGGTAACGGAAAACATTTTGTTCGTCATTCAGGACCAACCGCAAAAGCGCCGCGATTATGAAGAGCAGGTAGTGCGGACGTTTTATCTGTCGAACACGGTACAGCCGCAGGACTTGACCGAAATCGTGACGGGATTGCGGCAGTTGCTGGACCTGAAGCGCGTCCAGGCATTGAACTCGCAGAACGCCATCATCATGCGCGACACGCCGGACCGGCTGCAGATCGCCGAAAAGCTGATCAACGACATCGACAAGGCCAAGCCGGAAGTGGTCGTGCAAGTGGAAGTGCTGCAAGCACGCACCGACCGCTTGCGGGATCTTGGAGTGCTGCCGGGGCAGCAAGCCTCGCTGGCTTTTACTCCGGGGGGGACCTCGACTTCGAGTTCCACGGCAGGAACAACGGGCAGCACGGCCACGACGACCGGTAACCTCACACTGAACGATTTGAAGCATTTGAGCACCAAGGACTACAGCATTACGTTGCCGGGAGCCACGGCTAATGCCGTAATGACCGACACCTACACGAAGATCATTCAGAATCCGGAGATTCGTTCTGTCGAGGGGCAAACGGCCAAGCTGAAGGTGGGTGACCGCATTCCAGTAGCCACGGGAAGTTTCCAGGCCGGCGTAGGCGTAGGGTCAACGGGAGCCGCCGGTTTTGTGAATCCTTTGGTGAATACGCAGTTCACTTATCTGGACGTCGGCGTGAACGTGGACATCACTCCACGCGTGCACCCGAATCATGAAGTGAGCTTAAAGGTGGTTGTGGACGTTTCTTCCGAGACTGGCGTAGCCACGATTGGCGGCATCCAGCAGCCCATCATCAGCCAGCGCAAGATTGAACATGACATCCGGTTGAGAGAAGGTGAAGCCAACATCCTGGGTGGACTCTTCGAGCGCACCGATACCAGAACGCTGAATGGCTGGCCAGGCGTCTCGAAGATACCCTTGCTCCGCTACCTGTTCTCCGAAGACAAGATCGACCACCAGGACAACGAAGTCCTGATCGTCTTGATTCCGCGAATCGTGCGCATGCCGGATTGGACCAAAGCAAATATGCGGCCTCTTTTCTCCGGAACCGAGACCAACGTTCAAGTGAAGCACGAAGCCGAAGTGCACGCGCCAACTCAAACACCCACGGTTCCGGGAGGGCAGCAACCGCCACAGCCGGGAGCGCCAACGGACCAGGCGAATGCCGCCACCGCTCCAAACACAGCTCCCAGAATACGGTTTGAACCACAAAATCTCTCCCTAAGGGCCGGGCAGACCGCCACAGTCGGCGTGGTCGTCGAAAACGTGAACGACCTTTACTCCATACCGCTGCTGCTCCAGTACAACCCGGCGGTGATCAGCGTCGAGGAAGTGCAGCACGGAGGATTCCTCTCCGGTGGCACGCAGGAAATCGCCATTGTGAAGCAAGTGTTCAAGGACAAAGGACAGGCGATCATCTCCGCAACGCGCCAGCCGAATACTCCAGGAGTGAGCGGAAGCGGGACGCTCATCGGCCTGGTCGTGAAGGCACTAACCGCGGGATCCAGCAACCTGTCAATCGTGCAGGTGAACGCAAAGGATTCGCAGCAGCGGCCCATCCCTCTGGTCACGCAAGAGGCAACGCTGCAGGTCCAACCGTAGTCCAACTTTATTAGGGATGAGACTCGAAACTTCATTTCGCAATCCAAGCGCACGGCAAAACAAAGCCGCGCAGTCCGGGATGACGCTCCTCGAACTGATCCTGGCTTGCTCGATTCTGCTCATTTTATCTTCTGCAGCTCTGCCCATCGCGAAATTTGCGGTGATCCGGCAGAAAGAGGCGGAGTTGCACCAGGATTTGCGCGAGATGCGCGATGCCATCGACCGGTACAAAGACGCGGCCGACCGGAACCAGATTCGCGTGGAAATTGGCAGCGAAGGGTATCCGCCGGACCTCGAGACGCTGGTGAAAGGCGTACAACTCGGCGCGAGCAGCGACAAGAAGATTCGCTTCCTGCGCAAGATTCCCGTGGACCCAATGACCGGCCGGGCCGAGTGGGGCCTACGTGCCGTTCAGGACGATCCCGATTCGACAAGCTGGGGCGGGAAGAATGTGTTCGACGTATACTCGAAATCAACGGGCACCGCGCTCGACGGAACGAAGTATTCAGATTGGTGAGACAAAGCGAGCATTGAACTTAATTGCCATGTTGGACGCACAAAGAAACTCGAGTCTAAAGAACCGTCGCCGCGTCGGCAGCACCGGGTTCACGCTGATCGAATTGATGATTGTCGTTTCGATCATTTTGATCCTGATCGGTATCGCCGCTATGAAGTATGACAAAGTGGTGCAGCACTCGAAGGAAGCGGTCTTGCACACCGATCTCCGCACGCTACGGGACGCCATTGACCATTACACGTTGGACAAACAAGCGGCCCCGCAATCGCTCGATGATATACAGCAGGCGGGTTATCTACGCGAGGTGCCGGTGGACCCCATGACGCACGCGAAAGATTGGGTGCCCGAGTTTGACAGCGTGGTGTTGAGCCCCGAACAAACCAGCACGGGAATGGTCAACGTGCACTCGAATTCCAACCAAATCTCCCCATTTGACGGCACGGCGTACAACACCTGGTGAGCGCGGAGCCCTGTTCGCTCGCGTTCCTTTTACCCTCTAGCAGTTGCCAAGAAAAAGAATCGTCGCTTAAGGCCCCGGTTTGAAGGCTACCGCCATGCCCGCCCAGTTTTGGACGGGAAGGCCCCCGAACATGACTTGCCACGTGATGGTGATGGGCGCCGCGCTCGTCGACACCACGTGGCCCCAGGCGTTATTTTCGTCTACTGGCTCCGGTCCGCTCTGGCTCTCTCCATCAAAAGTGTTGGTGTCGAAGAACGAACCGGCAGGAAGCATCCCTGATCCTGTGTTGTAGTCCCAGATCGTCTCCGCGAAGATCAGCTCATTGGCGCCAGCCGGCGTGATCGAGAAT
>CAZGFL010000103.1:0-25275 GCA_964524985.1 uncultured Acidobacteriaceae bacterium | reverse complement strand
TGATAGCTCTTCCAGGTAAGTCCTGCGGCGACCAACTGGTCGGCGATAGTCTTTCCGGAAATGTTTGACGCTGCCGGAATGGAGAGCACACCATCGATATTGTTCTCTCCGTCGTTGCTACCCGGAGGGCATTGCACTTCATTGGTGCAGTCGATGGCCGACGTGGCGGCGTCCGTGCCCTCGCCATCGATGGGGCAAATGTTGGGGCTCGACGGGTTGTCGGTGTTTACCGTTCCCGAAGCAAGGTTCGTCGTGCACGTGGCGTTGTGCCAGTCGGGATTGTTGTCGCTGTGTACTCCAAAGTTCGACCCGCCAACGACTTCCAGATAGTTGGTCGAGCTGGGATGAGCCACGGCGAAGTAGTTCGTCGCCGAGTTTGCCGACTTCGCATACGAGCTTGCGAACGGTGTGTCGGGGTTGCCGATGATCTGGTTGTAACCGTGGTTTTCCATCATAATCACGAAGACGTGGTCCAACCGCGGAACGCCCTTGGGAACTTTGCCCTCATTGGCGAATCCCGGGCTAACTATCATGGCGGCCAGCAAACAGGCCGCGGCACCTTTCAATGTCAATTTCATCTTCATTCCATATTCCTTCCTGAGGGATCATTAGGAGACAACGCTAAAGTACCCAGCGACACAAAAATATCGTTCCGCTTCATTCCACCGAACTGACCGGGAACGAAAGCGGTTGGAGGGTAGGGCAGCGTCATTACAGTGCGAGTGCGGAAGTATTACAGACACATGAATTATCAGCGGGCGGTCAACCAAGACTTGTTGCGGCACATGCCGCCGAAGGGCGCCGGAACGCGCGCCTGATTTCTTGTGTGAGCAAGCCCTCCTGCTTAGAATGAAGGGGCCCTCCAACGCCTTATGAAAACAACACAGAAAATCTTCGCGATTGTGCTAGTTCTGCTCCTCGGCGCCACGATATACGGATTGATCCGCACCGTGGAACTCCCCAAGACTGCCCCTCCGAAGGGTCAGGGGAACTATTCAGCCGCGACACAAGGCTCGCTGGTCGATCAGTCCGCGCTGCGCACGGCGCAAAGACTTGCTCAAGCTGCGGACACTCCGGAAGAGCAGGCGCTATCAAAAGAGGCGATGCGCCTTGTGGACCATGAATTGGATCTGGCGTACCAGAGTGCCTTGCGCGACGTCGAGGTCCACCCTCCCGCAATGAGTCTGGAAGCAAAAGAGATTCAAGCGAGACTGGACAAGGCCCAGAAACTCAAGCAGGACGATGAAGCTCTGGTTGCGGTCCTAACCAAACAGGTGGCAAAGGCCAGCGGCAATGCGAAAGAGGCCTTGCAGGACAAGCTTGACGGAGCTCAATTACAGCTGGAATCGGATGAAGATGAGGTAGATGACGCGACGCAAGATTTAAACAGCGCCGGCGGAAATGCCAAGGGGCGCATCGAACAGTTGGGACAGGAACACGAGGCTGTTTCAAAGGAAATTGATAACTTTGTGTCGGCGTACCCTGCGCCTTTGCCCGATCAGTTTGGATTAGTTCATCGGTTTCAGCAGTTGTCGGCGTTGCGCCAGAGACAACAGATGCTCGCGGACGCTCGGCAGGGCGCACTGGCTGCCGTGGCCGTGTTGGCCGTAAAGCATGACGCTCTGGACAAACGGATTGAGGCCGCAAAGCAAGGCTCGCCGGATCTCGCGGCCCACGCGAAAAAGGCCGCCCCAGGAACTGCTGTCACTTTGCCAAAAGAGCGAAGCCATGAAGAGTCCACGGCGGCGCTGGGGCGGATGAAGGAGATTGTTTCGGAGCAAAAGGATCTGGCGAATTTTGACAAGCGTGCGGGTTATAACAAACAGTTAGCCGCGCTTTACTCGCGCTGGAGTGACTTGATTGCCATCCGAGAGCGAACCGTACTTCATCGCGCGCTCCAGGGTGTGCTGATCATTGTAGTGATCGCCCTGGTGGGAACTTTCTTCGACACCTGGCTGGAGCGGCTTCTTGGCCGAGTGTCGCTGGACCGCAGGCAAATTGAAACACTGCGGACGGTGACGCGCGTAGCCGTGCAAGTCGCTGCAGTGCTCTTAATTCTGCTGGTCGTCCTCGGAGTGCCCGGACAACTCGGAACCTTTCTCGGACTCGCGGGCGCGGGGTTAACCGTCGCGCTGAAGGATTTCATTGTCGGTTTCTTGGGTTGGTTCGTGCTGATGGGAAAAAACGGAATGCGACTGGGCGACTGGGTTGAAATTAAGGGAGTGACCGGGGAGGTCGTCGAGATCGGGCCATTCCATACGGTCCTGCTGGAAACCGGCAACTGGACCGACTCCGGCCACCCCACGGGACGGCGCGTAACCTTTACGAACAGCTTCGCCATCGAAGGCCACTACTTCAATTTCTCGACTACGGGCCAGTGGCTCTGGGACGAATTGCAGGTGGTCCTTCCGATCGGAGAAGACCCGTATCCCGTCATCGACGCGATTCAGAAGGAAGTGGCCGAAGCGACGAAAGAAACCGCGAAGCAAGCCGAGCAGGAATGGCAGCGCGCCGCGCGTACTCGGGGGATGAGTTCTTTGACGACCGCGCCCGCGATCAGCGTCAAGCCGGTAGTCGGCGGCATTGAGCTGGCCGTTCGGTACATCACCAAGGCCAACGAGCGTTACCAGTTACGCGCAAAACTCTACGAAACCGCCGTCGAAATGCTTGGTCGCAAGAATGTGCCCGCCGCGCCCGCGCCAAGCCGCGCTTCGGATTAAACCTGGCGCAGACGCCGCGCGAACATTCGAATCAGAAGGAACGCGGCCAGAGCAGAAAGAGCTACAGTGGCAATGGTCCAGAAGAGAACTGGGGTTGCCACCCGCGTCACAGAGTATGGCAGAACATGGGTAACGCTTCCCGCCTCGAACAGCCCTTCGAAATTGCCTGTGGGCTGCTCAGCAGAAAAATAGGCGCTAAATGTCTGGGCAAAAGGTTGATACGCGAGATAAATCGCTGAGCAAGCGCCGAGCAGCACAATCGGCGCAGCATCCAAAGCCCAAGACAAGAAAACAAGAAAGAGGCTGCGTGCTTCAACGCTTAGGCGCTTGAGCCAAAGCGCAAGCACGCTTGCGCACGAGACTAAAATCGTCAGCGGAATCAGAAAAGTGGCCAGAAGGATCGTCATTCCGGCCCACTCAGCCGCCTGTTGCCCGGCTATGCCCGTTGATTGATTAGCGAAACGTATACGCAGGATGTCCGCATTCCACTCTGCCGCTTGAAATGCAACTAGCGAAGCCTCGTCAGACCCTTCTTTGAGAAGCATGTGAAGTGTTTCACAAGCTTTTATTCCGAGAGCATCGGCGATAAGTGCTTCGATCGTTGTCGTTTGGCCGAGCCACATCTGGTGAGCGAATCGCAATGACTTCCGCGCCTCAGCGAGGGCGCCGGCAACGTCACCCTTCTTTTGCTTCTTAAGGCTCTCGCTCAATACCCAGTTGTTGTAGCTGCGGAGATTCATCAGGTTGGGAATGCGCCGCTGCGAAAGCACGTAGAGAGCTATGTCCGGATCGTGGACGCCATACTTGTCACTGGCGTAGCGAATCAGTTCAAACTGTTGCGCCGAGTAGTCGTCATACCTTGTTGCGGTGAAGACCGCATCCATAGCGGCAAGCCATAGAGGACCGGGCGGCGGCCCTTCCTCCAAATGCAGCACGCCCTCTCTTCCTGAATATTGCGACACGGGCCAGTACACGCCACCCCATTCTTTGCCAACGCGATACGCCTCTGTCTCCGCAGCAAGTTCACGGAGAGCCGCATTCTCCGGGTCCCAATTGCGCAATCGAGCCATTCTTTCAGGGGGCAGACTGTCAAGACCCCAAGAGAACTTTTGCTCGTAGTCGAGCCATGTAAGGGAAGCGTCTCTGTGGATGGCTTCATCGGCTAGTCGCAGACGTTCCTTTACATCCGTGGAAAGGAGCGAGAGGAGTGCCAGCAATCTCGGGTCGCGATTGTGTTCCGCTTCCTTGCGGAGACGCTTGACACTGTCCCAGCGAGAAGGATGCCAGTTCTTATAGAAATCGTTGTACCCCCCGAGTACTCCTCTCACGCTCAAGCGGATGCTCGTGCGCACATCGGGATGCAGGAGAATAGCGGCCGAAGCAAGGAACAGAAGCACGGTGACGAAGCGGGGCGTGCGAGGCACACGGCTTGAATTCCTGACGGATAGCTCAAGGGGACTGCCCGCGGTGACGCCTATGGGCCGGCCAAAGCTCTTGAAAAAGCTCTTCCAGCGTTCGCGTATGAGAAGCATGATGCCTCCAATCACCCATTGAAAGGATGCGAGCGGAGTAGAAATTTCGGCGAGCTCGGCTTCAAACGCCTGCCCCCATTGTTTTGTCTCATGTGGCCAGAGCCGGACGATGATGCGCGCGAGACTGGCGTTCTGCCGCTGTAGAAAGGATGTGGATGGCGCAGGCATCGATCAGGCTCCCGCGTGCGCGGTCTTCCAAACCTTGCCCGCACGCGCAGCTTGCAATTCTTCTCGGGCCCAGGCGCGCCCCTCCGAAGTAAGCCGATAGAGGTGGCGCGGAGGACGGCCGGCGCTGCCGGATTCTTCCCATCGTGTCTCGAGCCATTGCAATTTCTCGAGCCGCATCAAGATGGGATAGAGCGTGCCCGACGCAAGGCCGGTTTGCTGGCTCAGCACGTAGCCGTGATGCCAGCGCACGGGGTGAAGCACCAGAGCATCGAGCAGGGAAAGCGTCTGCGGCGAGATGCGGAGTCGAAGGCCCATACGCTAAATCTACATAGGTAGATTTGTAGTGTCAACAGGCAGTTGCTCAATCGAGCACTCCATCAGGCACGCGCGTTCAGCTTCTTGAGCTCCTCAAGGATCTCCTGGAACACTTTCACATTTTGTTCGGTCAGCTTCAGGCTTTGCTCGAAGATTTGCGCGTTGCGCTCGGCAATTTGCCCGTTGCGTTCGGAAATCTGCAGGGTGCGTTCGCTGCGCTGGTTGATGATTTTGATTTTGGCGTTATAGCGCCAAAGGCTAAAGACAAACGCACCGAGAATCACCAGAAGAAAGCCGAGCCAGCCGAAACCTGCTAGAAATGGCCACACCGCCTGCGTAGGAATTCGGGAGCGCACTTGTTGAAAATACTGCTCAGACGTCAGCCAGCGTCGTGGCTGGGGATCCCAATAAAGGGTGTTGGTCACGCTCCATTGTTGGTAGCTTCTCGCGTACGTGCGGTAGAAATCGTCGGTTGCACCTTGCAATTCGACTTCGATCGTCCCCATGGAGATGCCGTGCTGGTTGACGGCGGAATAGTCATCGATGACGATGTTGCGCACGAAGAGGTCGCCATCGAACGGGAATCGTTTGGTCGCGAAGTGATACTGGCGGTCCTTTACTTTTTCGAACTTGACCGTGCTGGGGTCGGCTTTTTGCGATTGTTCCCACGCGGCGAGCAGACCCGCTTCGGTACCTTGGGCGCGGGCGGATGGCGCGCCGTACACCGCAAGCAGAACAAAGACGGCAAAAGTGGCCGGAATCTTCGACATTGTTCCACCTCACATCGCGATACCTCCAAGATAGCTCCCGGATTGCTGCGCGCGGAATCCGAGAGCGAACGCTGTGACGGAACGTTTACTGCGTTTGCGGGTCAGGCGCGGAGGCCGCGAGCCCGCACTTCTTCCGACGTGAGACCGTACAGCGGCGGTGTGGAAACTCCGAGCAGTCCGAGATAAAGATAGATTTGGCCGCGATGATGGATTTCGTGCTCGACCATCAGGCGCAGCCACTTCCATTTCGTGATCTCCGCGCCATCGGGCGTCTTGCATTTCTGTTGGAGCTGTTCGTCGGTGAACGTCGCGAAGACTTCCATGGATTCGGCATGCAAGCGCTCGACAAAAGCCATCACGTTTTCGTAGCCGTCGGCGAGTTCTTTTCCGTGAGTGGTGTACCGGCTGGGTCGTCCACTCAGCGTCTCCGCCCAGATCCAGCGTTCGGCGACGGCGAGGTGCCGCAACAAATCGCCAATCGTGAATTTTCCCGGCGCGTACGTCCAATCCAGCTTGTCGTGCGGAATGCAACGCGCGACGCGCATGGTGCGTTCGTGAACGGTCCCGAAATAGTGGAGAAACGGCTGAATGGTGCGAATTTCCATGGGGCCTCCCGGGGCAGAAACGTTGCAAAACTCTTAGGTCCAGAGTTGACGGGCGCGTATCGAGGAGATGGTGGCGCCGGTGTAGAGCAGCGCGAGCATGGCGTATCCGGCGACAAGCCCGGCGCCCTGCGCGACCCAGCCGAGAGCGAAACTCATGAACAACTGGACGACCGTCGTCAGAATAGCCATGGCCGACTGCGTGCGTCCCATGAAATGCCGCGGCACGACGGACATCAGCGACGACTGTGCGACTACGCCGCCGAGTGCGCGGCAAAATCCAAAAATCATCTGCATCATCACCGCACCCACCAGAAAGGCCACGAACGGCGTAGCCATGTGCCCCGCGGCCAGAACAGCGCACGCTGCCACATACAGCGGCATGCGTTTGGTGCCGGGAAGCTGGCTCGCAATCAGGCCACCGCAAATCGCGCCGGTAGCCCAGCCCGCTTCCAGAAAACCAAGCCCACGCGGGCCGGAACGCAAAATATCGTTGGCGAGCGCCACGAGCACGACGTTCGCGCTGACGACCCCCGCCATCATGATCGAGTGCGTGATCCCCAGCGCGCGCACCAGGGGCTGCTGTTTCAGGTAAGCGAATCCCTCTTTCATGTCCGCATACACCGCGAGCGACAAGCCAGCTTCCGCGACTTCCGGATTCTCGCCCGTCTCGAGCGCTTCCGCCGTCGCCTCCGTGGCTTCGGAAAATTCGCGAGGATATTTTTGCAATTGGCGCGGCGAAACGTAGCCGCGGCGCACCCGGTAGAGGCACAACGCAGAAACGAAATACGTCAGGCCATCGATGAAGAGAATTCCCTGGATGCCCGCGCTGTTATAGAGGAATCCGACAAACGCACCGGCGATGAGCATGCCGCTTTGCACGCCCACCAGCACCGCGGCATTGGCGCCGGTAAATTGGCTGGAGGGGATCACCTCTTGCACCAGGGCATTTACAGTGGCCCAGTACATCGCTGAGCCCGTGCCGGTGATGAGCGTCATGGCGTACAAGTGCCAGAGCTGCAGATGCCCGCGCCACGCGATGTACGCGGCCAGCAGCACAAAGCATCCGCGGACCAGGTCGAGCAAGACGCCGAGATAGCGGCGGTCGATGCGGTCGATCAGCACGCCGCCGAGAAACGGAACGAACAAGCCGGGAAGCGTCATAACGATGACCTGCCCGCTGACTTTCACGGTGGAATGCGTGGCGGCGAGGATGTACCAGCTCACGCCCGCGAAGTTCATGCCGCTGCCGAAGAGCGACACGAACATGGCAAAAAAGAAATAGCGGAAACCGCGCTGCGACCAGATCAGCGTCCAATCCACACGAGGTGCCGCTACGGTTGCCATGGGGTTGCGACTCGCAGGAATTATTCTAAACGGCTTCGCTGGCGTCCAATGTAACCGCAGCGCCAGCGGTTTCTTATCGCAAGAGACTAATTTGGCTGTGGTGTTCACAGCGAACAATTTGATTTGACAAATCAAAGTATTATCTGTACGCTCTCTTGGCAATGACCGAGACTGCCGTTCGTCAGGTGATGGAGCTCTATCCGAAGATTTATTTCGCCTGTCATACGCGGCACGTCCGGGATCCCCAGTCGCGGCGGCTCTTGAGTGCGCACCAGGCCAGCATTCTCGACCACCTGGATGAGCACGAGCCGCTTGCCCTCCTGGATCTCGCGCGACACATGGGCGTTACACCATCGACGATGTCGCTGAACGTCGAAAGGCTGGTGCGGCGCGGTTATGTTTCGCGGGAACGCGCCGCCGAAGACGGCCGCCGCCTCAAGCTGCGAATTACACCGGCGGGTGTGCGCTTGCGGGAGGCCAAGTCCGTGCTCGATCCCGCGCGTGTCCGCGGATTGCTCGCGCGGCTCTCGGCGGAGGAACGCGACGCGGGGATCCGTGGTCTGCAACTTCTCGCACATGCAGGCAGCGAACAGATGGAAGAACAGAGCAAGCGAAAGAAGAAAGGCCGCGGTCGTCTTCCTCCTTAGCGGAGTAGAAGCAGTTTGCATCAACGAGGTGCTCCATGAAGTGGATCCTTTGGCCCGTTGCTGTGTTAGCGGCAATGTTGGTTCTCGTGACCGTGATCGGGTGGCTCCTTCCGAGAGACCACGTCGCGACGCGCATCGGCAGATATCGCCAGCCCCCGGACGCTATCTGGAAAGCAATAGCCGACGTCGAGGCCATGCCTTCGTGGCGCGAAGGACTGAAAAGCGTCCAGCGCCTGCCGGACCGCAATGGATTCCCTGCTCATATTGAAGTGACGAGCTCCGGCACGATTCCCATGGAAACGGTGGAAATGGTCCCCCCACAGAAACTCGTGACACGAATCGCCGATCCGAAACTGCCGTTCGGCGGCACATGGGCTTTCGAAATTGCGCCGACGGCCGAGGGCGCGACTCTGCGCATCACGGAGCGCGGATACGTGACGAACCCGTTCTTTCGATTCATGTCGCGGTTTGTCTTTGGACAGACCAGTACGATGGAAAGCTACCTGCGATCGCTTGCGAAGAAGTTTGGCGAAGAGCCGCAAATTGGAGAATGAGCCATGGGAATTGAGGTTCATTGCACAGCGCGATTTGGAGAGCAGTCTTCGAAAGGGAAGGCCCTGCTGGAAACCAGCGAGCTGTTGTTTCGTGGCGATTTCCGTTTGAACATTCCGTTCGCCAGGGTGAAATCGGTGAAGGCCGTGGATGGCGAATTGCGTGTGAGCACCAAAGAAGGACTGGCCGTTTTTCATCTCGGCGCCGCGGCGGCAAAATGGCAAGAAAAAATTCTTCATCCGAAGTCGCGCATCGAGAAGCTAGGCGTGAAACCAGGCGCTAAAGTTTCACTGATGGGGGAGTTCGAAGCGGAGTTTCTTCGCGAGGTTCGAGCTTTGTCAAAAGCCGTGAAGGTGGAAAATGTCTCGGCAGATGCCGACTGCATTTTCTTCGCCGCGGAATCGACGAAGGACTTAAGCGCGGGTCTTAGGAAAATCGCCAAAGGCATGCGCGGCGCTACGACGCTTTGGATTGTCTATCCCAAAGGACAAAAGTCCATCACGGAAAACGATGTTCTTTCTGCTGGCCGCAAATCAGGCTTGAAGGACGTAAAAGTCGTGGGCTTTTCTCCTACGCATACTGCGCTGAAGTTCGTGATTCCACTTGCAGACCGATAGCCTGAAAAACTCATCCCAAGAAATATCCAGAGTTTCGTATTTCGCGTCTCGGATTCTTCAAAGCAAAAAGGCCCCCCAAAACCGCAGAGGCCTCTTTGCGCAAGCGAATCAGGAGGGCCGGAATCAGAATTCGTAGCGCAGCACGAACTCGAGCCGGCGGGAAGTTGTGAGAGTCCCCGTATATTTGCCGAACGTAGAGGGCTGGGCAAAGCTGCTGTCGATGGATTGCGCGTCGAAGCGCACGGAATTCGTCAAGTTGAACGCGTAGGCGCTAAAACGCAGCAAGTGGCGCTCGGTAATTCGAAACGTCTTGTTGATTCCCGCGTCGGTTCCGAAAAAGCCTTGACCACGAAGGTTGTTGCGCTGACCGGACTCACCGGGGAAGTCGAACCGGAAAGCCGAACCGGCTACCGCAGCACCTTGTGGAAAGTCATTGGGGTCGCCGTTCTTGTCGCTCACCAATCCCTGAGCTGGCGGTGCGCCGATCAGCATGGCGTTTCCGGGAAGTTGGAAGTCCGTCACGAACGGCCCGACCCCTCCTGGAAGGGCGTCGCTGACGCTCCACGGCAAGCCCGAGGACCAGCGTAAGAGGCCCGTGAGCTGCCATCCCCCGAACGCTGTGTCGAGAACGCGGTTCCAGCCCCCGCCGAAGCGCCGGCCTTTTCCAAAAGGCACATCCAGCAGCCAATTGGCGTTGATGTTGTGGCGGATGTCGAAATCTGAAGGAGCGTAGGTCTGTCCGGGACTCCATGTGTTGAAGATGGCTCCGCTAATGCCTCCAAACGTGGGAACACGCTCGGCATCGGAGCCTGTATCCATCGATTTGGAATAGGTGTAGTTGAAGTCGAATTGCACTCCGTGCGTCGGCTTGCTGCGCAGGGTGAATTGTGCCGCGTTGTAAGCGCTCTTCCCAAAGCTCGACCAGCCATAGAGCGTCGAGTATTGAGGCAGGTAAAACGCGTCCGGGGTCACGACTCCGTTGATCGTGGCACAGGCTGGGAAGCAGAATGCGTCTATATTAAAGAGCGCTTCTGTCTGTCCGAAGGTGCCGATT
The DNA here is from genome assembly GCA_964524985.1 of uncultured Acidobacteriaceae bacterium. Taxonomy (GTDB): domain Bacteria; phylum Acidobacteriota; class Terriglobia; order Acidiferrales; family UBA7541; genus Acidiferrum. The sequence goes on along the minus strand of CAZGFL010000103.1, from coordinate 14,951 downwards.
CCGGTCTGGCAATAGAAAGCCTCGTACATTGACTGTGTGGCGGTTGGGTTGGCCAGTGTGGTGTTGCCGGGCGCTCCGTTGCCACCGCAAGTATTGCCATTGATTCCGGCGGCTGTGGGGAAGAAGTCTTCAAAGAACCGAACCGTCCCAATATTCTGCACCGGCGTGTGAGCGTTGGCAGCAAGGGCGAAGATCTTCGCAGCCGTGAAATAGTCCATCCCGCTCTTGGGATCCTTCAGGTTCAGAGGCATCCCCATGTCTCTCTGAATCAAAAGGCGGTGAGCGAAGCGCCCCACGTAGGCCGCTTCGAACACCAGTCCTCCGGGCAATTCGCGAGTGATAGCCAAGTCCGCAAGCTCGGAATACGGCGTCTTCATTTTGTCGTCCAGGCCAAGGCCATTGAAGATGGTCAAGCTGAAGTTAGGAGTCGACGGAAAGCCGGCCTTCGGCGCCGGCAAGAGCAAGACGCCGTCGGGACTGGCGGTGGGAATTGCATTCGTGGCGGTAAAACGAGAAGCGCCATCGATGGTCTGGACTCCGACAGGGCTCGGAAGTTGCGTGGTCAGTCCGATGGTTCCCGTCTGGTCAAAGGAATCGACGATCGCTTCACCGAAGTGGTCATAGACGATGCCGAATCCGGCGCGAATCGACGACTTCGATGGCCCGCCAAAGATCGCCTTCGAGAGCCCACCCGAAGCATCAGGTGAGTAAGCCAAGGCAAGGCGCGGTCCCAAATCCTTGTAATCGTAGTTCCAATAAGGCTTCTTTCCATTGGCCTGGCCCGAAAGGTCAAAGCTGATCATGGGATTCACCACCAGACCTTGTTCCATGGCGGCGGCCCGCTGGTTCACCAGATCGTGGAGACTGATCGTGGGCGCGGCTTGCGTTCCCGTGGTTTCGTAGGGCGGTTCCAGGATCGTGTAGCGCAGTCCCGCGGTCACCGTCAGATTGTGCCGCAGGTGCCAGGCATCTTGAACGTACCACTCGTCTTCCCAGGCGCGGAAATGGCGGTGAATCGAAGCGCCCTGCGGCAATTGCGCGCCGGTTTTCGTGAAATTGTAGCTGGCTGTCGCTACGGTGATGAGGCCCGCCATGGAAACAATCGCATTGTCATAGGCGGGATCGTTCGGATCCACTTGGGGAAAGCCAAAGGCCCCTGGATCCAGGCTTCCACCGCTGCCTGCCGGTTGTGCAAACAGACCGCCGGGATTAAGCTGCGCGGTGTTGAAGGAACTTCCATTGGATGCGCGAATGTTGTTAATGAGGCGAATGTTCGTCCCGAACTGCAGCGTGTGCTTGCCCTTTGTCCACGTCACATCGTCGACCCAATTGTGAACCGGAATCTGTGAAGCTCGCGTGGAAGTCGGCGGCACCAAATCATCGATTACGCGGAAAGAAGTAAGCGGACCAGTCTGAAGGCCCTGCTGGGCCGTGCTTTCGCGAGTGAATCCGTACCGGAAGTTGTTCAAAAGCGTGCTGGAGAAAACGGCCGAATACCCAGCAGCCAGAGCGCGGCTGGTGTTTTCAAAAACGTGAATCGGCGGGCCGCCGGCAAATTCCTGGACGTCCGATGAATGGTCTACCTGGTAGTTGCCGCGCAGGAAAACCCGGTGTGTTCCGCTCTGGTTGAGGTTGTAATCGAGTTTGGCAATGTTGGTGTTGAACCTCTGAGGAGTCGGGCTCGAAAACGTGTTGCACTCGACGTCGCCGACTCCGTCGAAGAACGTGCATGCCGAAGAGCCAGCCGTCGGAGCCGGGTACTTGTTGAATACGCTCAGGACCGAAGGGTCGACGCCCGCTCCTTGCGGGCAAGTTCCGTTGGGAAACCCAGGCCGTGCTTTGCTGCAGTTCGGGTCCATCTGCGCAATTTGCGTCGGACCCAGCCCAGAGAACCCTGGCGCGAACGAATACTTCGTTCCACTTTGCCCCGCCACGCTGCCTCCCGGGCAGAGAGTCGTGTTCAGACTGCCATCCGCATTCCGCGCGCACGTATAAAAAACCACTCCGTCCCTCATGGCGGCGCTGGGCACGCTCCGGGAAACCTCGGTGCTTTCCGAGATGCGCTGTCCTTCATAGGTGTAGAAGAAGAAGAGTCGGTCCTTTTTGATCGGCCCGCCAACGGCCCCTCCGAACGTGTTTCTCAGCAGGATCGGTCGCACATTGGGCTGGCCGGCGTCTAGTTGTGCGTGCTTGTTAAACCAATCGTTTGCGGCCATGTTGGTGGGACGATGTTGCTCGAAGAGCGATCCGTGAAGAGTGTTGGTTCCGCTCTTGGTCACCAGCGTGACTTGTCCTCCCGAAGAGCGCCCCTCATCCGCGTTGGGGCCGGCTGTCGTGACGCGGAATTCCTCAATCGAATCCAGAGTTGAACGCAACGCTCCTTGAAATGCAGTTCCACGCAGTTGCTGGTTGTTGTCCACGCCGTCCAGCGTGATGTTCGCCTGGTCGCTTCGCCCGCCGTTGAGGGCGCCGTTGCGCGTATCAAAACTGTCGTTTACGTTGTTTCCCACAAACGTGACTCCCGGCTGCAGGCTCAAGACGCCGGCGGCATCGCGCCCTTCGAAAGGCAGCGCCAGGATTTGGTGGGAATCGAAAGCATTTCCAATCGTTGCGTCCGTCGTGTTGACCGCTGCGACCGCTTGTTCCGATACCACCACCGACTCTGTGGCGGTTCCAAGTTCCATGTGGATATTGAGTCGGTTCGTGACGGACACCAGTGCTTCAATCGGGTCGGTTGCCGCCGCGCGAAAGCCGGGCGCCTGCACGCGAATGACATAGGTGCCGGGTTGCAGCGACAAGAATTGAAAGTGCCCGCTGGCATCGGTCTGCGTCTCGCGTGTCACCCCAGTGGAAGAGTCCGAAGCCGTAACTTTGGCGCTTGCAATCAACCCACCCTGGGGGTCGGTGACGTCCCCAATAATCGCCGTGGTTCCTTGCTGCCCAAAGGCCGCCAAAGCTCCAAACAGAATCCCGATAAAAGCCAGAAAAAATGCCCCACCACTTCGATGAAATCGTTTCACTTCATTCCCTCCTGATGAACTTCGTGTTGAAGTACGCTCACCGCGCGGTTGCCCCCGTGAAAAGCAGCCCGTCAAACGCAGACCTGGCGCTGGTGAGAACGAATCAACGCTTAACGGTGATGGTCAAAGGAACCCCCACCCCAGTCGGGGCACGGTGATGGCAACTGGAATGCCGAAACGGATTCGGCAGAAAACAAAGGAGTTTGTATTTCTAAATTGGCTAAAAGTTATTCAGGTTTTCGAATTGAGATACAGGTATCTGAGTACCTATCGGTTAAAGGAAGATTTCTTGACTCTGGCCGGAAAATCCGGCGCGAAGCCTGCGGAGATGTCGAAGATCAGCTCATGCATAGTGCTTTGCCGTCTTTAGCCTTGACGGATATCCGTTCTCCGATCTCGGATCACTTGCCCCTGGCCACTGTCAAACTCCCGCCTCCTTGCGCTACAATCCCCCCGCTGAAATATTTCCCTGTGGCTGTGCGTATTCGAATCCAGAGCAGCATTCCGCATTTCTTGTGGTGGAGGAATCCTCGATGGCTACAACCCCAGTTCCTGTTCCTGACGAAAACCCCCCGCTCAGTCCGGTCGCCCGAATTTTTGGGGCCCTGTTCAATCCCAAACCAACGTTTGAGGACATTGCCAGGCGCCCCAGTTGGCTTGCTCCCATGCTCGTGCTGTTCGTCATCTATCTCGGACTGAATTTCGCCCTTGTGAAACACGCGGATTGGGTGGAAGTAACAAAAGACCAGATTGCAAAGAGCAAATTTGCCTCACGCCAGATTGACCAGCTTCCCGAGGATCAGAAAGCTCGCGCCTTTGAACAGGGCGCCCAACGGGCGAAGATTGTCCGTTACGTCCGCGGCGTCATTGGTTGGCCTCTGCTTATATTGGTGACGTCCGGGATCTACCTGTTGGCTTTCAAACTGCTCGGCGGCGCCCGCACGAATTATTCAACAGCGTTCGCGGTGACCACCTTTGCTCATCTTCCTATGGGCTTGCGGGAGCTAATCGCTATTCCCGTGACATTTCTGAAGGATCCCGCGTCCATCGATCCGGAGAACTTCCTCGCTTCTAATCCTGCGGCCATTTTCGGAAGTGATCTTCCGACCTGGCAAGTTGTGCCTTTGGCATTTCTCGATGTCTTTGGAATCTGGGCATTGATTCTCCTGGCTGTGGGCTTTTCCGCGACGGATCCCAAGAAGCTGCCTTTTGGCAAATCCCTCGGAATCGTCGCCGCGGTTTCCATTGCATTTATGCTCTTCTTCACGATGTTGGCCTGGGTTTTCTCGTGATACGCTGCTGAAATTGTGTTCTCTTTCGATGTCCTGAGATCCAGCCCGACTGGTGCGCGCCGCGGCCGCCTGACTACGCCCCACGGTACGGTCGAAACACCGTTCTTCATGCCTGTGGGCACGCAGGCCTCGGTGAAAGGCCTCACCCAGGAAGCGCTCGAACACCTCGGCGCAGAAATCCTGCTCGCCAATACGTATCATCTCTATCTGCGTCCCGGCCACGAGCTGATTCGCAAGCTTGGAGGCCTGCATCAGTTCATGTCCTGGCCGCGCGCCATTCTCACCGACTCCGGCGGCTATCAGGTCTTCAGTCTTTCACAGTTGCGCAAAATCTCCGATGAAGGCGTGCGTTTCCGTTCCCATCTGGACGGCTCCGAACATCTGCTCACACCCGAGAAGGCGGCCGAAATTCGGCTCGCTCTCGGCTCGGACATCGCTATGGTACTCGACGAATGCATCGAAACGCCCGCGCCCCGCGAACAGGCCGAAGCCGCCCTCCAGCGCACCACCGCCTGGGCGCGGCGTGCCCGCAACTATTTCCAGGAATGCGCGCGCCTGAACGGCGATCTTGTGCAATGGCAGTTTGGCATCGTCCAAGGAGCCACCTTCTCCGACCTCCGCCGTCAAAGCGCTCGCCAGCTTCTCGATCTCGACTTTCCCGGTTACGCCGTCGGCGGTCTCGCGGTCGGCGAGCCCCACGAAACCACCTGCGAAATGACCTCCGAAGTCACTACGCTTCTTCCAAAAGATCGCCCGCGCTACCTCATGGGAGTGGGCCGCCCTGAACAAATCGCCGACTATGTCGCGCTCGGCATCGACATGATGGATTGCGTTCTCCCCACGCGCGCCGCGCGTCATGCTTGCCTCTACACCAGCGAAGGCCGTGTGCTCATCAAAAACGCGCGCTACTCCCAGGATCAACGGCCCATCGATCCGCAGTGTTCTTGCTCCGTCTGCCGCCGCTACACGCGCGCCTATCTTCGTCACCTTTTCGCCGCCGGCGAACTCACCGCCGCAATCCTGGCCACCCATCACAACGTCCACTTTTACCTTGACATAATGCGCCAAATCCGCGAGGCTATCGAGTTTGGGAACCTAGCGAATTTCTCATCTGAGATGCACGCGCGTTACGCGGCGGGTTCACCCTGAGGGTCGCGGGGCTTGGTCCGAGCCCCGAAGGGTCCTTAGGCCTGAAGGTTTCGTGCGCGCTGTCCGCGGGCACCAAAGCGAAGAGAAGCTGAGTCGGGGAGCGGGCCTCTGGCCTGCGGCACAGCGTTGCTATCTTCTCTCGGAAGAGTCGGCGCCGTTGGAGTTTGACTCTTGTACTTCGACTCTTGAACGTTAAAACCTGGGACATATCACTTGGCGATGATGACAGCAGCAATCATTCTTCAGGGTTCGGGCGGCGGTCTTCTGGCCAGCCCGCTTTTCATTTTCCTGCCCCTCATTCTTATCATGTATTTCATGGTCTTTCGCCCGCAGCAGCAGCAGCGCAAAAGAACCCAGCAAATGCAATCCGCACTCAAGACCGGCGACAAGGTCATCACCAATGCCGGTATCTACGGCACGGTCAGCGGCATCGATGGTGAAGCCGTCATTCTCAAGATTTCCAACGAACCGCAGGTTAAAATCCGCATCGCGCGCATGTCGATTGCGCAGGTGGAGGCATCGGAAGATGCAAAATAACTCCACACTTCGCCGCATGACGCGTCTGGCTTTCTGACCATGAACCCCAATCTAAAGTGGCGAGCAGTCTCGGTCCTTTTCGTTATCTTTTTCTGCATCTACTTTCTTTTTGGCTATCCGACTTTCCCCACTTCCCTGGCGCAGGTGAAGGACAACTTTAACCGCCAGATCAAGCTGGGGCTCGACCTCCAGGGCGGCACGCACCTCATTCTCCAGGTCCAGGTGCAGGAGGCTATCGCGCAGGAAACGGATGCCACCGTGGATCGGCTCACGACCGCGCTCCGCAACAAAAATGTTCACTACGACGAAGTGCGCCGCGCCGATGACACCCACATCTTGATCCGCAACATCGACCCCTCGCAATACTCGCAGTTAAGTGACACTGTCAACGCGCAATTCAACAATGTGTGGGACCTGTCTTCCGCGGCCGGCCAAAGTAATAGTTACACTTTGACGCTTCGGCCCAGCGCCATCACCGCCATCCAGGATTCCACCATGTCGCAGTCGCTCGATACCATCTCGCGCCGCATCAACGCTCTTGGCCTGACCGAGCCTACCATCCAGCTTCATGGCCGCAAGGATAATGAAATTCTTGTGCAGCTTCCCGGCGAAGGAGATCCCACCCGGATTAGGGGCGTGATCCAAGCGGGCGGCCAGTTGGAACTACGCCTGGTCGAAGACCCTTCTTCTCCTTATCCCTCCCAAACGGAAGCGCTCGCCCGCAATGGCGGCGTTTTGCCCCCGGATTCGGAGCTTCTGCCGGGACGCGTGGAGTCTCGCACGCCTTCTAGCCCTTCGGATTCTGGCGAAGTTTGGTACGTAGTGAGTCGTTCCAGCGCGGTCACCGGTCGCGATTTGCGCAGCGCCGTCGAATCCCGCAATACCTCGAATCCCGGCACTTGGCAGGTCAATTTCACGCTCTCCCCTGATGCTGGCCGCCACTTCGGCGAGTTCACCAAGAAGAACCTCCACCGCAATCTCGCCATCGTCCTTGACCACAAAGTCTATTCGGCGCCCGTCATCAATGGCCAGATTGAAGACTCCGGCATGATTGAAGGTAACTTCAGCGAATCCAGCGCCCACGACCTGGCCTTGGTCTTGCGTGCGGGTGCGCTACCGGCCTCCATTAAGTACCTGGAAGAGCGCACCGTCGGTCCTTCTCTTGGGGCGGACTCTATTCGCCACGGCGTTCAGGCTTCCGTCCTCAGCCTCGTCGTCGTCATGCTTTTCATGCTGGTTTACTACCGGCTCTCTGGTGCCAACGCCGTGCTGGCGTTGATCCTCAACCTAGTCATTCTTCTCGCCGCCCTTGGCCTCTTCGGCGCCGTGCTCACGTTGCCTGGAATTGCCGGCGTCATCCTGACCATCGGCATGGGCGTGGATTCCAATGTCCTGGTTTTCGAGCGTATCCGCGAAGAAATTCGCAACGGCAAGTCCTCCGCCGCTTCTGTCGATGCTGGCTTTGACAAGGCATTCCTGACCATCATCGATACTCACGTTACGACAGTGGTCTCGGCCTTCTTCCTGTTCCTCTTTGGGACGGGCCCCATTCGGGGGTTTGCCGTGTCCTTGACCATCGGTCTAATTGCCAACGTCTTCACGGCAATTTTCGTTTCCAGAACGATTTTCATGTATCACCTGACGAAGATGGACCGTCAGGCGGAGTTGAGTATCTAGAGTACTAGGACTTCTAGGGAAAGCGGCCCACCTTCCCCCTAACGATTGGGGAGTGGGTTCCGACCGGCCTCTTCCTTTACCTTAGGGAGATGCTCGCTGACCGGGAACATTCCGCCACCCTCGGTGTCTAAGGAAGGGTAGAACAGAAGGCATGATCGAGCTCTTCAAACAGCCCAATCTGGATTGGATGGGCAAGGCCAAGTATTTCTTTGCCTTGAGCGGTATTCTTCTTCTCGCCGGGTGGACTTCGATTTACCTCAAAGGCGGTCTCCGTTACGGGATCGACTTTAAAGGTGGAACTAACGTGGATGTCCGGTTCGCCCAGGCCCCAAACGTTGACAAGCTGCGCAGCGGCCTGGCTGCCCAGGGGCTTGGCAATTCCGAGATCCAGGGCATCAGCGATATCGCGAATGCCAATTCCAACGAAGTCCTCATCTTCGTCGAAGGCAAAGGCCAGGACGAAGAGGCTCTCGAAGCCAGCCGCGCCAAAGTTCTCACCGCTTTGGACGCCACCTACGGCGTGCAATCCTCCGGCAAGCCCGACTTCAACTCCGCCACGCCTTCTACCCTGGCATCGGTGCTTACCGAAAAAGATCCTTTGATTCTCAGTGTCAACGCCGGTGACAAATACCAGCAGCTCGCCAGGAAGCTTCTCGACTACCGCGACAACAACGCCAACGGCATCCTCACCAATTTTGACGACCTTTCCAAAGTCGACGGCGCCACTCCCGCGGTTGTCTCTGCCGTTAAGTCCGGTTATGCCCTCGGGCCTTTCTCCATTCGCAACATTGAAATTGTCGGCCCCAAGGTCGGCGCCGAGCTTCGCAAGCAGGCCATCTACGTTACCCTCTATGCTTTGGGCGGCATGCTGGTATATATTGCCTTCCGATTTGAGTGGGTCTATGGGGCTGCTGCCGTTCTGGCCGTGTTTCACGACGTGCTCATTACCTTGGGATTCTTCTCGCTGCTGCATTTCGAGATTTCCCTGACGGTCATCGCGGCACTGCTGACCCTCGTCGGTTATTCCATGAACGACACGATCGTCATCTTCGATCGCATTCGTGAGAACAACCGGCTTTTGCGCAAAGAAGAGTTTGCGAACGTCGTCAACAAGTCCATCAATCAGACGCTTTCGCGAACCATTTTGACTAGCGGTTTGACTTTCCTTACCGTGCTCGTCCTGTTCCTGATGGGCGGCCAGGTGCTTCGGGCTTTCTCCTTTGCCCTGGTGGTAGGGATTGTGGTAGGAACGTACTCCAGTTTTGGTATCGCTGCTCCGCTCGTGGTTGCGTGGAATCGTTGGCGCGGCCATGGCGTGGCGGTAGGCACCGGACCCGCAGCCGGCAACAAGAACCGTGGTAGTGAAAACGTCACCGGGCGTCTCGCTCCCGCCGGTAGGAGGTAAGTAGCAAATGTTTGAAGAGATGGTCGTTTCAGGTGGAATGAAGAAAACGAACAAGCCATGGACCGTCGTCGTCTCCATGATTGTTCAGATCACTGTCCTTGTAGTTCTGGTTCTCATCCCGCTGATTTACACCGAAGCACTGCCCAAAACCATGATGGCGACCATGCTCACCGCGCCACCGCCGCCGCCGCCACCGCCACCTCCTCCCGCTCCGGCTCAGGTGGTTCACGTGAGGCCGCAAGCTCACTTGATGGACGCCGGTAAGCTCATGGCACCCAAGGTAATCCCCAAGGATGTCAAGATCATCAAGGAAGACGCTGAGCCTGATATGGGCGCAGTCGGCATGGCCGGCGGGGTTCCCGGCGGCGTGGCCGGCGGTTCCATGGGCGGTGTGCTTGGTGGCGTCATTGGTGGCATGGGCGCTGCGCCCCCGCCGCCGAAGCCGAAAGCGACTGGCCCGCTCCGCGTCGGTGGTCAGGTTCAGGCCGCTCGTCTGATCAACCGCGTTCAGCCGATTTATCCGCCGCTCGCGCGCCAGACCCGCATTTCCGGTACGGTTCGTCTGCACGCCATCATCAGCAAGGATGGCTCGATCAAGGAGCTGGAAGTCGTCAGTGGCCATCCGTTGTTGCAGCAGGCGGCTTTGGATGCCGTTCGTCAGTGGCGCTATCAGCCGACTCTTCTCAATACCGAGCCGGTGGAAGTCGACACGACGATCGACGTGATTTTCTCTCTTAACCAGTAGTACGGTTGGGCGTGCCGGTCGTGGGACAGGCACGCCTTTCCGCGGTAGCAAAATTCAGAAAACTCTCTCGTTGCCCCTCCGCAGATCCTGGGGAGGCACCTGAAACTTAAGGAGCAAACGAATGGTAGCCACTTTGTATCTTTACTCGGCCTTGGTGCTGCAACAGGCCAGCACTTGGGACCTCCGCAGCATGTGGGGCACGATGAGCACGTTGGCCAAAATCGTCGTGTTCATTCTTTTCATCCTCTCCATCTACTCCTTCGGCGTCATGATTGACCGCGCCCTGATGTACAGCGCGGCGCGCAAGCAATCGCGTGTCTTCGTGCAGCAGGTCGCCGGCGCCCTGAAGGACGGCAAACTCGACGAAGCCATCGCCATTGCCGAGCGCAACAAGAAGAGCCACATCGCCAAGGTTGTGGCCACCGGCCTTTCCGAATTCCAGTCCGCTTCCCAGCAAGTGTCCGACTCCGACGTCATTGACGCCGCCAAGCGCGGCCTCGAGCGCTCCGTCGCCATCGTGCACGCCGAGATGAAGCGCGGCCTCTCCGCTCTCGCCACCATCGGCTCCACCGCCCCGTTCGTGGGCCTCTTCGGCACGGTCGTCGGCATCTTGAACGCGTTTAAGGGCATCGAGCAGAACAAGGCCACCGGTTTGTCCGCCGTCGCCGGCGGTATCGCTGAGGCGCTGGTCACCACCGCATTCGGCTTGCTCGTCGCCGTTCCCGCCGTGTGGGCCTACAATTATTTCACCAACAAGGTGGAAGCGTTCGACGTGGAGATGGACAACTCCTCGATGGAGTTGATCAACTACTTCATCCTGCGCCGCGGCGCGAAGAAGTAACTCGAGGTAAGCTATGGCTTACAAACCTGTTGCTGGCGCGCAGATGGCGGCTCCTAACGTCATTCCGATGGCCGACATCATGCTCGTCCTGCTGATCATCTTCATGGTGGTCACGCCCATGTTGCAGAAGACCACTCCCGTGGATCTGGCTATGACTCAGAACGCCCATGAAATGCAGGACGCCGACAAGGATGATGCCATCGTCGTGGCTATTACCCGCGACGGTTCCATCTATCTGAAAAACGCGCGGACTGCCAAGGAAGCCATCACCGATCAGATCAAGGATCTCATCTCCAATCGCCTGGACAAGACCGTGTACGTGAAGAGCGATGCCCGCGCCAAGTACGGCGATGTGGTCGCAGTTGTCGATGAGATTCGCTCCGCTGGAGTCGACCAGCTCGGTCTGCTCACGGAAAAGGCTCAGAAGGCTACAACTCCTCCTCCGCCTCCGGCGGATTGAGGACGAAGGACGTGCGGTTGCTCGCGCCATTCGTTTGCTGATTTCACCGCGCCGCGCCGGATCCCACCCGGCGCGGTCGCATCGCTCGGGGAAACGCTCTACCTCGGGCTAACAGGAGACTCGCTATGGGAATGGAAGTTGGAGAACAACATGGGTCGATGTCGACCCCCAATGTCGTGCCCCTGATCGATATTTTACTGGTGCTGATCATCATCTTCATGGTTATCACTCCGCTGGTCCCCAAAGGCTTGGACACGCTCGTCCCGCAGCCTTCACCGAACCAGCAACAGAACGTCGAGCTCGAAAACAAGACCGTCGTCGTCCAGATTGATAACCGCGGAAAGCTCAAGATCAATCAGGAAGACACCACCTGGGACGGGCTCGGGCCGCGCATGGAAACCATCTTCAAAGAGCGCGCCGAGAAAATCGCTTTCGTTAAAGGCGATAACGAGGTACTGTTCCAGGACGTTGCCCGCGCCATCGACATCATGCGCGGTGCCGGTATCGACAAGATCGGTTTGATTACCGCCAAGCTCGAGGCTGGTCAGTAGAGTTTCGCTGGATGTGAGAGTCCTCCTCGCGGGGCTTTTTGCTCCTTAACGAGGTGACTCATGGGTATGTCGGTTGGTGGCAGGCGCGGTGTGGTCGCGGATCCCAACGTTGTTCCGTTGATCGATATCCTGCTGGTGCTCCTGGTGATCTTCATGATCATCCCGAAGCACTCCGATGGGCTGGATGCTAAGATTCCTCAGCCATCCACGCAGCCTGATGCTGGGCTGCCGCCAGATGCGATTGTGGTGGTCCAGGTCCTGGAAGACGATTCTCTCCGGATCAACCAGCAGCCGGTAGCGTGGGACGCGTTGCAAAGCCGGCTGGGCGAAATTTTCAAGATGCGCGCTTCCCGCATCGCCTTCATCCGGGGGGATCGGGCCGTTGAGTTTTCGACGGTGGCCCGTGTGATTGACGTGATGCATGGAGTTGGAATATCGTCAGTCGGCCTGCTTACCCCGGACTTGGAAAAGGGTCTCTAAAAGGCTTACACTTTTGCCCTTCGCAGGGCGGATGTGAATATTCTGGCGACGTCTCCGCGGTTTCGGGACACGTCCAGCAGGGATGGATGCTTCGATGACTCATGCATCATCGGCGATACTTGCCAGCTCAGCTCGTTTTGCATCGGCGCGCCTCACACGCCGTGTGACCGCCATTGCGGCTCTGCTGCTTCTTGTGGCTGGCGTTTCCGGCTGCAACAAGCTCAAGGCCCGCGACGACCTCAATAAGGGCGTTGCCGCCTTCAAGAACGGCCAGTACGACACCGCCATCGAGTTTTTCAAGCAGGCCAAGGAGCTGGATCCCGGCCTGATGAACGCTCGCCTGTATCTGGCCACTGCTTATGCCAGCCAGTACATTCCAGGCGCTCCTTCGGATCAAAACACTCGCTTGGGGAATCAGGCCGTCAGCGAATTCAAGGAAGTGCTGGGCATCGACCCCAACAACATGAGCGCCATCGATGGGACCGGATCGATTATTTTCCAGATGGCCGGCCAGCCGTACGACCCCAACAAATTTGAAGAGTCCAAGAGCTTCCACCAGAAGCACATCGAGCTTCGTCCCAACGACCCCGAGCCCTATTACTGGATCGGCGTCATTGATTGGACGTTGTCTTTCCGCGCCAACGGCGAAATGCGCGCGGACTACAACAAGAACAATCTCAAAAAGCAGGTGAGAGACACCGACCCGCTTCCCGCCGCCCTTCGCACCGAGTACACCTCCAAATATGGCGCGCTGGTGGACGAAGGCATTGCCGATCTTCAGAAAGCGATCCAGCTCCGTCCCGACTATGACGACGCCATGGCTTATCTCAACCTGCTCTACCGCCGCAAGGCTGACATGGTCGAGTCCGCCGATGAGCGCGCCAGCCTCCTGAAGCAGGCGGATGATCTCGTCGACAAAGTGAAAGAAATCAAGCAAAAGCGCGCGGAAAACCCGCCACAGCAGGCCAGCTGATTCGCTCCCGGTCTGTTCTTCCTCTTTGAGGTTTTGTACGGGCGGGCCTTGGGCCGCCCTTCTTGCTTCTCAAGTGCTGCGATTTCATTCGAAGCTCTCTTCCCCAATCACATATCCGCGCGTCCTGGATGGTTTCGCTTGACACTTCAACAGCCCTTCGCTAGCGTACCTCTCGTATTCGCCGCGGACGCTCGCGCGTAAGCGTGTTCTCCCATCGCCGCGCCATTCCCTAAAACTCTCTTCGCTCCCACGAAGTCCTTGGAAGGAGAATCTCATGCCGCTTCGCATCACAATCGATATTTTCAGTGGACGTCCCAACCCCGTTCTCGAACTCTCCGGTAAGCAGGCCCGAGAGGCACTGGAACGCCTCCGCCCTGCGCGCACGCTTAGCAAATCGGAGGCTCTGATCCCGTTGGAATCCCGGCTCGGTTACCGCGGAATGGTAGTCGAACAGATCGGCACCGCGGCGCGTGGCCTGCCCAGGGTCTTTCGAATCCTGGATGGCCGGCTGCTCGGCCAGCGTCTCTCGCATCGCGCCGCCGACGAAGAATTTGAAGAGTTCATCGCGCGCCGCTCCAATCAGCTCAAAGTCGGCAAGGGCTTCTCCGACTATTTACATCAGGAAATGATTCGCGCGCGCCGCGATCTCGTGGCCCTCCTTCACTGGAAGCATCCACACCATCCCCACAAGCATCATTGCCACTGCGCTCCGCTGTACGAGCCGCTCTGGTGGAACGACGGCTGGCTCGGACAGAAGCAGCCTCATAACAATTGCTACAATTACGGCACTAACTACCGCACCGACACCTACGCCCAGCCAGGTCGCGCTTCCGGTGCCCAAAACGCCTTCCCTCCCACTTGCGCCAACGTTCGTCCCGCCGCCGTGGCGGATGGCCTCATCGACACTCCCGGCGCCAACAACAAATGTCCGAAGGAAGGCCACCTTGTTGCTCTCGTCATTTCGCCCGGCTTTGACTACCATTGGTATCGCAAGGGCCGCGCGGGCTACTGGACGCACAAAATGAACGGCTCGCCTGCAACCGACGTGGACAACAGCGGCAACCTGATTCCTGACCCGCGCACCGCCAATCGCGGCTCCTACACCATTTTCTGCACCTTCATGGTGGTCATGTATGGCCACATCAAACTCAACTAGGGCTAAACGCACAACCTGGTCCGGGGGCGCTTCGGTTTTTTCCGGGCGCCCCGATCCCGTCTGGGATGTAAAGCCTTCGCTCGCAACCCGTCTCGAGAAAATCTGGCGCGGCCTCAAGCCAGTAGAGGCCGACCCGCCGCCCTTTCCCGTGCTCGGCTATCGCGGTTGCACTTTGCGCGGACCCCGCGGCCGCGAATGGTTCGCCTTTGGTGGTGTCGTCACGCTGCGCTCCTCGGCTCATCCTCCGTCGAGCGGACGCGCTTCTCGCCCTGCCCGCTCTTCCCACGTGGCGTCTCGCGGTTCTGTACGCGGCCCCGAGTCCCGCCGCGATCCGGCCCGAAAATTCGAGCGCGTGCTCCTCGCCTCCGCTCCTCCTGGGCTCCTTCCCCCCTGGCTCGACGCGTAAACTCCTGCCTCTCTCCCTCCTAGCCTCTGCCGTTCAGCCACAAATGCCTTAGAATCGATCTTGCGCGCCCGTAGCTCAGCTGGATAGAGCGTCTGGCTTCGAACCAGAGGGTCGGGAGTTCGAGTCTCTCCGGGCGCGCCAGTCTTACCGTGGGTCCGGCCCGGAGACATGGGTGACACAACGTACCTAAGACATAGGTAACACTTTTGGGCCGAAGGGATTTTCGAGCGGTTCGAGCACCCGAGTCTCCAGATCGAAG
>CAZGFL010000102.1:0-84466 GCA_964524985.1 uncultured Acidobacteriaceae bacterium | reverse complement strand
AGGCGCGCCAGCGTCTCCGCCAGAATCAGGACGCCGCGGGAGATGTCGTCGGGCCCGGCGTACTCGTCGGGGCGGTGGCTGTACCCGTTGCGGCAGGGAATGAAGAGCATGGCGACGGGCGCGATGCGCGACATGAAGAGGGAATCGTGATACGCCCGGCTGACCATGGGAAGAAACGGCAGGGCATACTTCTTGCAGGATTGCGTTAAGGCTTCGAGGATCGCGGGCGCGCATTCGGCGGGTGCGTCGGCGTTCACAATCTCGACTGCCACCGACACTTGCCGCTGGGCCATGACATTGGCGATGACCGTTTCGATGGACTGGAGAGCGCGGTCGCGGCGCTCGAGGTTAGTGTCGCGCAGGTCCACGGTCAGGCGCACGCGGCTGGGAATGCTGTTGATCGCGCCGGGAAAGACGTCACAGATGCCTACGGTGGCCACGGTGTCGATGGCGCCGCTGGAGCGAGCCGCGTGTTCGACGGCGAGAATCAATTCGGCGGCGGCGCAGAGCGCGTCGCGGCGGTCGGGCATGAGCACGGCGCCGGCGTGGCCGCCCGCACCTTCGACGGTGATACGCAGGCTGGCAGGAGCAGCGATGCTGGTCACCATGCCGAGCGGAATCTTCTGGCGCTCGAGCAGCGGTCCTTGCTCGATGTGCAGTTCCACGAACGCCTTGTAGTAGCCGGCTGGCAGACGCACATCTTCGAGCGGGCCGGTGAATCCGGCGTTGCGGCGCACGTCATCGAGGGGCGCGCCAACGTTGTCTTTCAATGCGTCTCTCAATGCGCTTGCCGCATCGGGAGACATGCTCCCCGAGAGCAGCCGGCTGCCGAGGCAGCCGATTCCGAACCGCGTGGGCTCCTCCGAAGTGAAGAGCAACAGCTCGATGGAGTGCTTCGGGCGGAATCCCGCGCGCTGCAATGCGCGAATCGCCTCCAGGCCGCCGAGCACGCCGACGACGCCGTCGTATTTTCCAGCGTTGGGGATGGCGTCAATGTGCGAGCCAGTGCCGACCGCGGGAGCGGAGGCATCGGAGCCGCTCCAGCGAAAGAAAGTGTTGCCGATGGCGTCGGTGCGAATGCTCAAGCCGGCTCCTTTGCAGCGCGCGAGGAGCCAGGCGCGCGCTTGGAGGTCGCGTGGCGAAAAAACGATGCGCGTGACGGCGGGAGCTGGCGCATCGGAGATCGCGGCGAGCTCTTCGATCTCCTGGTTGAGGCGAGCTTGGTCGACCGCAAGATTCATTTGGGCGTTCCTGCGAGCGGATGGCGGTTCCAGTCTTTGTAGATGAGATACTTCGCGGGCTTTTTGCCGATAGCGCCAAACCACTGCGGGCACCACGGGCCCATCCAGATGAAATCGCCCGCCGTCACCGGATACCAGGAATCGCCGAGCCGGTAGATGCCGCCGCCTTCGAGCATGAGGAGACCGTGCTCCATGATGTGCATCTCGACCTGACTGAGTGCGGCACCGGGCTGATAGACCATGGTGTTCACGGCGAAGTCGAAAGCCATTTCGTCGGGGAGAAGATGCTTCACCTGCAAGTCGGGATCGCCATCGAGCGGTTCCGCGACAACCGCGTCCTCGCTGGAGATGATCAAGCGCACTGCGGCAACACCTTCGACATGCAGATACGTTTTCTCGATGACGGCGGCGCGGCTCTTTTGCTTTGCCGTGATGCAGTGTGCCAGTTTCTCGGGCAAATACGCATAGCCGAGTGGACCGAGCTCGTGGCGCTTGCCGTCCGCTTGCAACTGCAGTGCGCCTTCGAGGACGTAGAGAAAACGCTGTGCTACCGCGGGACCGAGTTCCCCTTGCGGCTCGAACTCGACCGTGTATTCGGTGAAAGCGGCTCCCATCGCGGGGCCGGCGTGGACGATGGCTGCGGCGTTTTTCATCCCGGGCAGCATGGTGCGTACAAACGTGTCTGGAGTGAGCAGGAGGTGATTGCGCTGATGCGCGCTGCGCGTTTCGCCTAAGTTATGCACGGGAGGTCCTCGCAAGGAATTCGGGTGACGATGCAAGTTGTTCGAGCAAGTGCATGCCGCAATCGAGCGCAAACGCGACGTCCTGTACATGAACGGATTCAGATGAGTCGTGACTGATACCGCCGGGCGTGCGCAGGAAAATCATCGCCGCGGGGACTTTTTCCGTGAGGATCATAGCGTCGTGACCGGCACCGCTGGGCATGCGATGCGGCTCGCAGCCGGCTTTGCGGATAGCGTGCTCGATTTGATCCGTGAGAAAAGCATCCATGGGCACCGCGTGCTGCGCAAGGAGCGTGCGCCAGGTCACGGAGACGCCTCGCTGCGCAGCGATGGCCGCGGCTCTGCGGGTGAGATCGTCGAGAACTTGCGTACGCGTCGAGTCCGAGGCGTGGCGAAGATCGAGCGTGGCGCGCGCTTCGCCGACGATGACGTTGACGGCGCCCGGCTTGGCTTCAAGAGAGCCAACCGTAGCGACGAGTCCGGGCGTGCAGCGCGCAAGAGATTCGGCGGCGATAGTCCACTCCGCAGCGGCGGCAAGCGCGTCGTGGCGGAGGTGCATAGGCGTCGTGCCGGCATGATTCGCACTGCCGGTGAATGTGAATTCGAGGCGGTTCTGGCCGACGATGGCTTCGACGGCGGCTAGCGGACGGCCGAGATTTTCGAGGACTGGGCCTTGCTCGATGTGGAATTCGAGGTAGCCGAGGCAGTCGTTATGCAGCGCGGCTTGAGGGATCTCCGCAGGGCTCAGGCCGAAGTCGCGAATCGCTTTTTCGACGGAAACACCGTTCTTGTCGTGACGGCTGAGCAAATCGGCGTCCAGGCGGCCGACCAGCGCGCGGCTGCCGATGAAGGGGACGCCGAAGCGCACGCCTTCTTCTTCGGAGAAGCCGAGGACCTCGAGGGCGAACGGCAGCTTGCGTCCTTCAAGCAGTTCGAGCAGCCCGACGGCGAGCACGACGCCAAGAATGCCGTCGTAGGCACCAGCGTTGGGTACAGTGTCGAGATGGGAACCGATGAGAAGGCGCGGCGCGCTTGCAGTTGCGCCGGGATAGAAGCCGCGGAGATTGCCGGCGGCGTCAATCGTGGCGCTACCGCCGGCGGCTTTCAGCCAGGAGGAGACTTCGGCGTGGCAGTCGCGCATCGGCGGCGAGAGGAACGTGCGGCGCGTGCCGGTGGCGTCTTCGCTGAAGCGCGCCAGCCTCTGGCAGCGGGCGACGACTTCTTTGGCGATTTCCGCGGTGGAGATGGTTTTTTGCACGAAGTGCGTTTCCTTCTCGCTTTGGTATCCGCTGCGGCTCAGGCGGAGCGAACGAGTTTCGCAGCGGCCCAGCCGGCTACGATCAGCGCCAGCAGAATCCCCCAACTATACGTGTTTCCGTACGTGGCCACGGGGAAATGATTGCTGATCATGAGAAAGACGACGGGCACAGCCATGAAGGTATTGTGCTTGGAGCGCAGCTTGGCTTGCGCGCTGAGCGCAGGGTCAAAGCTCGAGCCGGAAGCGGCGGCGGCGGCGATCATGCGGCGCTGCGCGGGGAGGATGCGCATCCAGACGTTGATGGTCATGATGGTGCCGAAGAGCGCGCCCACATGGAGATAGGCGGCGCGCGCGCTGAAGATGTGCAACAGGCCCCACGAAACGGCGGCGATGACGACGATGGCAAAAACCGCGAAAGCGGCTTCGGACTTTGCGAGCGGGGAGCGCACAGCGAGGTCGTACAGGACCCAGCCGGCGATCAGGACGAACACACCGATGACGATGGCGCGGGCTTGTGAGATATTTGCGACGTCCGGATCAACGAGGCCGGAGCTTGCATAGTAGACGAGGACGAGAAGAACGAGGCCGCTGAGCCAGGTGAAAAGAGCTTCCCAGCGGAACCAGCGGACTTGTTCCGGAGCGACGCGGAGCGATTTTTGTTTTTCGACGGTGTAAAAGCCGCCGCTGTGAACCATCCAGATGGATGAGGGTTTTCCGTCGGCAGCATTCTTTTCGGCTTTGTGGAATTGGCCGTCAAGCCACGTGAAGTAGTAGGTCTGGCCGACCCAAAGAATACCGACAAAGACATGGAACCAGCGCACAGCGAGATTGAGCCACTCGCGGATGAAAGAGCTCACAGTTTGGGCCTCGCCGTGTGCGCACGCATGGAATCAGCTCCCGCGGTACGTGGTGTAGCCGAACGGACTCAAGAGCAGCGGAATGTGAAATTGCGATTCGCCTTCGAGCACCTGAAAGGTAATTTCGATGACGGGATAGAGCCCTTCGATTTTTTGCGCGTGGTGGTAACTCGCGGCGTCAAAACTCAAGCGATAGAGGCCGGCGCGGAGCGGCTCGCCTTCAGCGAGCAAGTGAGCGCAGCGGCCGTCGTTGTCGGTGCGGCCCGAGCCAAGGGGGATCCAATCGCCGGAGATTTCGCGGCGCTCGAGGCGCACGGCTACGCCGACGGCGGGCTTGCCTTGGGCGACGTCGAGAACGTGGGTGGAGATCTTTTTCATGATGCTAGCCATTTCTTCAAGCGAAGATGGGTGATCTGGCGCTGCTGTTCGACGGCCTCGCGCAATTCGGTTGCTTCGTCATTCTGCAAGCGGCGCTCGAGAATCGCGAGAATTTCCGTAACGGGTTTTCCCGTGGCGCAAACGATGAAAGTTCGGCCGAACTTTTTCTCATACAAGCGGTTCCCGGCTGCGATTGCGGCCTTCACGGATTCCACGGCTTCCTTGAACCTTTGCTGCTCACTCTTCGACCAAGCCGCGGATTGCGCGGAAGCCGAAGCGGGGGCTTGGGATTCGCCGATGCGCGGATGACTCCCGAAAGCCTCCAGCCAATCGGACTCCGGGAGATTGTTCCATATCTTGTCACAAGCGGCCAAGAGAGCAGCTTCGTTGGGGATGGGGCGGCGAGCGGCCATGGCTTGCGCCCAGGCGCGCGAGCCGCAGCAGGAAAGGATTTCCTCCGCCGCTTGTTGGGGCGACAGCGAATTCCAGCGCGCCAGAACTGTGCTCATGCCTGTTCACCTCGGGCGGCCAAGCGTTCGAGAAATTCGGCGACGAGGTTGCCCGCGACGGCGGCGCGATAACGGGCGGTGGAGCGAATGTCGTCGATCGGGCGAATCTCCGTGGCCGCCACTTTGCTTGCCGCGCGGATCAGCGCAGGATCGATTCTCTTGGCTCTCACAAGCCTTTCCGTTTCGTGCAATCGCAGCGGCACTGGCGCGACGCTACCCATTGCGAGGCGAATATCTTCCACGACGCCGTCCCGAAGCCGGCCAAGCGCAGCCAAGCAGACTTTCGCGATGGCTTGGGCGTTTCGCGGGGCGACTTTTCGTGCGTGCGCAAGATAACCGGAGAATTGGCGCTTCAGACAGACGGAGAGAAGGAGTTCGTCGGCAGCGAGCTGCGTTTTGCGATAGCCAAGGTGGAAACCCGAGTAGGGAATGCGGCGCTCCCCGCGAGAAGAAATCAGGATCAACTCTGCTTCGTAGACGAGGAGGGCCGGGAGCGAATCGGCGGCCGGGGAAGCATTGATGATGTTGCCGCCGAGGGTACCGCGATTTTGATTAGCGATACCGCCTGTCCAGGCAGCGGCGTGAGAGAGTAGCGAGAATTCGCGGCTGATGACGTCGTGGTTGCGGAGTTCGGTGTAGGTGCATCCTGCGCCGATCTGGATTTCCGCGGGATGAATCGTGATGTGGCGCAACTCGGGGAGGTTCGCAATGCTCACGAGTTTGCGCGCCGGAAGTTTGCCAGCGGCGTATTGGACCATGACATCCGTGCCGCCTGCGATGGGGAGCCACGCTGCGGGCTCGCGGGCGATAAGCGAGAGGACGGCGGGCAAGCTGCCGGGAGCGACGAGTTCAAATTCGGCGGGATGCGCCCTCATTTGGCGGCTCCGATGCGAGCCGCTTCGGCGACCGCTTCGACGATTTGCGAGTAGCCGGTGCACCGGCAGAGATTGCCGGAGAGGCCTTCATTGATTTCACTCGCGGAGGGTCGTGGCTTTTTAGCGAGCAGGTGATACGCGGCGAGAAGCATGCCTGGAGTGCAGATGCCGCATTGCGCGCCGCCACAATTCAAGAAAGATTGCTGCAACGCTTGCATGCGCGCGTCGGAAGAAAGGCCCTCGATCGTGACGATGCTGGCGCCGGAGGCTTGGAGAACGGGAATGAGGCAACTGTTCACAAGAATTCCGTCCATCAGGACGCTGCAAGAGCCACATTCGCCTTCGCCGCAGCCCTCCTTTGCGCCTGTCAAACCTAGGTCGTGGCGCAAGACGTCTAGCAGCCGCTCCATCGGATGGGCGTGCACGGTGACCTGCTTTCCGTCTACCGATAGCTGGATCTCAGACTTCGGGTGGGAAGGCACGGTCATCGCGTTCCTCGCGATGTGGTGACTTCCTGCTGCGATCCGTGCGCCTCGAGCGCGTCGAGGACATCTTCCGGGAGCAGGGGAATCGAACGAAAGGGGATGCCGAGCGCATCTTCGATGGCGTTGACAATGGCGGGCGCAGGGCCGTCCATGGGAAGCTCGCCGATGCCTTTGGCGCCAAATGCGCCGTGCACATTGCCAATTTCCTCGAAGAAGACGCGGATCGGCGGGAGGTCGGCGGACGTCGGCATGATGTAGTTGGTCATCTGGCCATTTTGCATGCGACCGTTGTCCCAGATCACTTTTTCGTAGAGAGCGAAGCCAATGGCCTGGGCGACGCCACCGACGATTTGGCCTTTGGCGAGGACGGGATGGAGGACACGGCCGACTTCCTGAAGGGCGACGAAGTCGTCGACAGAAACGGTGTAGGTCGTGAGATCAACACTGACCGAGGCAATGTACACGGCCCAGGCAAAGGCGGCGTAAGCGGAGCCACGGTACTTTTCATCGTCCCAATGGATATCGCCGGGCTCTTCGTAGCGGGCGAGGGAACGGAATGTTCCGTGCTCGGCGACATAGTCGCGGCACGCGGCTCGGAACTGGTCTGGTGTGTAGGATTTGGGAAGCTTGCCGGCAGCAGTGACCGTCTGACGGACTCCTTCGGCGGCGGACTTGACGAGTTTTCCGACGACCATCACGGTGCGCGAGGCGACGGTGGGGCCACTGTTCGGGACTTCCTGGGTGTCCGGCTGGGCGATGCCGACGTCTTCGTAGCGAAGGTGCAGCGCTTCGGCGGCGATTTGGCAGAGAACGGTCTTGGTGCCCTGGCCAAATTCCGCGCTGGAAACAAGCACACGGACACTGCCGTCGGGGCAGGCTTTGACGCCGACGACGGAACTGAGGTAACGCTCGCCGGAGCCGGTGAAACCTGCGCCGTGCAGGAACGTGGCGATGCCGATGCCTTTTTTCGTTGTGGACTGCGGATTCGCGATTGCGAACTCCGCTTTCTTTGCCTGGTAATCCGAAAGCTTCAAGCCACGGTCGAGAAGCCTTCCCAGATCAATGGGCTCGCTGACGAGTTGATCGGTGGTCGTGGTCTGGCCGGGCTTGAGGAAGTTGCGGCGGCGAATTTCCACTGGAGAGAGACCGACGACCTGGGCGATACGGTCCATGTGACGTTCGAGCGCGAAGAGGGACTGCGGGGCACCAAATCCGCGAAAGGCGCCGTGCGGCGGAGCGTTGGTGGCGACGGCCTTGGCACGGATGCGAACGTTTGGCCAGTAATAAGGACCGCCGGCATGAATCGTGCCGCGGGAGAGAACGACGGAAGAAAGTGTGGCGTAGGCGCCGCCGTCGATGGTGAAGTCGATTTCGCCGCCGAGGATTTTGCCGTCCTTGGTGACGGCAGTGCGGTGACGCGTCCGCGAAGGATGGCGCTTGGTGGTGGCGGCCATGTCCTCGAGCCGGTCGTAGATGATTTTGACGGGCCGCCCCGACTTCATGGCGAGAAGGGAAGCGTGCGCGGCGATCATGGAGGGATATTCCTCCTTGCCGCCGAAAGCGCCGCCGGTTTCCATCTGGACGACGCGGACGCGATCGGCAGGAAGTCCCGCGAGGGCCACCAGGGCTTTGTGGACGTAGTAGGGACATTGGAGCGAGCCCCAGACGGTGAGGCCTTGCTCAGGATCGAAGGCCGCGATCATTCCATTGTTCTCGATGTAGAGTTGTTCCTGCGCGCCGGTCGTGTATTCGGCTTCGACGATGTGGCCGGCCTTCGCCCACACGGAGTCGACGTCACCTTTTTCGATTAGATAGCGCTTGAAAACATTGTCAGCGCCCCAGATGAGTTCGCGCAGCGATTCGCTTTCTTCCATCGTGAAAATAGCGGGAAGTAGAGCGTATTCGATGGAAACGGCTTCGACAGCTTTGGGAAGGAGATGACGGTCGGGGTGGGCGAGCAGGAGGATCGGTTCTTCCGGATGATTGACGACACCGTCCGCGAGGCAGGGCTGATCTTCCAGAATGAGCGCGATGCAATTTTTACCCGGGATATCCTTTGCAGAGACGATCACAAATTCGTTCCAATCGACACCAGGGCCAAACGTGATGCTCTTGATTTTGCCCCGCGGGATGCGGCTGCGGACGGTGGCGCCAAAGAGCATGCCGGGAAGGGACATATCGTCGACATAGCGGGCCTGTCCGGTGACTTTGTCGCGCCCTTCGAGGCGTGGAACGGAGGTGCCGACGATGCGATCGGTGGTGGTCATGCGAAGGGTGTGAGCCGCAGTCCCTTGCGGGAGAGTTGTGCCCGGCTGATAGTGTATGACATCACGAGTGGCCTCGCGTGGGCGCGCTTCCGCGCCGTGCAATTCGGCATTCCTGGCCGAGGGGCCGGCCGGGAAATTCTCCGTTCGCGAATACCAAGGAGCCGCGCAGATAGGTGGCTTTCACGACGCCGCGCAGTCTTTCTTCCATGTAGGGAGAAACGGGATGCTTGTAATAAAGGCGTTTCCGCGAAACGGTAAATTCGGATTCGGTGTCAAAGACGACGAAGTCGGCGTCGTATCCGGCGGCGAGACGGCCTTTTGTCGCATCACGGCCGGCGAGTTTCGCGGGGCCTTCGGACATCCAGCGCGCAATGTGCGTCAGGTCAAAACCGCGCGCGCGGGCCTCTGTATGAATCAAGGGCAAGGCGACGGACAAGCTGGCGATGCCACCCCAGGCGGTGCGGAAGTTGCCTTCGTCGAGGCGCTTCAGTTCAGGGCGGCAGGGAGAGTGATCGGTGACGACGAAGTCGATGGTGCCGTCGCGCAAGCCCTGCCAGAGTGCCTCGCGGTTTTCACGCGAGCGGATTGGCGGAGCGCATTTGTGGAGAGTCGAGCCGTTGGGGACGCCTTCGGCAGCGAGATGCAAGTAGTGCGGGCAAGTCTCGACAGTGACGGGGAGACCTTGTTCGCGCGCCGCGCGGAGTTCCGGAAGCGCCTGGCAGGACGAGAGATGCACGATGTGAAGTCGAAAGCGGAATTCGCGGCAGAGCGAGAGCATCATGCGGATTGCGGAGAGTTCGGCTTCTTCCGGGCGTGATTGCAGATAGGTGCGATAGACGGACCAATCGGCGTTCACCAGCTTTTCTGTTGCAGAATCCACCGGGCCGGGGAGCTCGGCGTGGACGAGCAGAGGCAGGCCGGTTCGGGCGATGGCGGGGAGGGCGGCGCGTAACTGTGACTCGGTCACCATGGTGAAGCTATCGACGCCGGGATGAATGAGGAAGCACTTGAATCCGGGAACGCCAGCCGCAGCGAGAGTCACAATGTCGCGTGGGTTGTCCGCGACAACGCCTCCCCAAGAAAGCCAATCGACGCGGCAGCGCCCACGGGCCGCAGCGCGCTTCTGTTCGAGGGCGAGGACGTTAGTGGTGCCGGGAATGCAGTTGAGAGGCATGTCCACGAGGAGGGTGAAGCCGCCAGCCGCGGCGGCACGCGTGGCGGTTTCGAAGCCTTCCCAGTCGTCGCGGCCGGGATCGTTGATGTGCACGTGAGAATCGACGAGGCCGGGAAGCAGGGCGGCATCTTCAAAATCCTGAAATTCCGCCTCAGGCGGGACGCGGCCGATTTCGACGACGTCCCGTATGCGCTCGTCTTCAACGAGCAAGGCGCCAGGACGAACGCCTTGCGGCGTGACGACGCGACGTGACAGGAAGGCCTGCAGAGCCATGGACAAAGAAGTCCTCAGAAGCGATGGATCTAGTTTGCGGGAAGAGCGTATCTGGGCAGGTTGCGTTTTTCAACTTCACACGATTGGAAATTGCGAATGAAAACGGTGCCGGGCCGAACGCGACTGAGCATATACTGGCTCCTGCATTTTTGGTGATTTACCGACAAAGCGGACAGTGAAACGGCTATGGACAACCCCTTCATGGCGCGGGCGATTGCGCTTTCGATGGAGAGTGTGAACAACGGTGGCGGACCGTTTGGCGCGGTGATTGTGCGCGACGGGAAGATCGTGGCCGAGGGCCTCAACCAGGTCACCGCAAAGAACGACCCGACCGCGCATGCGGAAGTGCTAGCCATCCGACAGGCTTGCGCAAAGCTGGGCGTCTTCGAACTGAAAGATTGCGAGCTGTACACGTCGTGCGAGCCGTGTCCAATGTGCCTGGGCGCAATCTATTGGGCGCGGCTTTCGCGTCTGTATTTTGCAAACACCGCGGAAGACGCCGCCAAGATCGGGTTTGACGATTCGTTTATCTACAGCGAGCTGAAACTACCTTATTTGCAGCGCCGCATTCCGGTGTCGCAGATGATGCGAGAAGAAGCGCTTGCGGCGTTTCGCGCGTGGGCGGGCAAGCCCGACAAAATATCCTATTGAGATTTGGGGATGGCGCTTTCTATACTGCGCGCCATTGCATCGCGAAGTGCGGGGCAGCGCGCAACGGCAACGTGTTCTTTTCTACGCGAACCAGGGAGGTGCGGTTGATCGGTCGCTACTTTCAATTTGCCGAAAACCAAACGTCGGTGAGGCAGGAATTGCTGGGCGGCGTCACGACGTTCGTGACCATGGCTTACATTGTGGTGGTGAATCCGCAGATCCTCTCGCAGGCGGGGATGCCGGCCGAAGGCGTGGTGTTTGCCACGTGTCTTTCGGCGGCGGTGGCGACGCTGGTGATGGGACTGTATGCCAACTATCCCATCGCACTGGCGCCAGGAATGTCGCTGAACGCGTACTTCACGTATTCGGTGTGCCTGTCCATGCATGTGCCGTGGCAAACGGCGCTCGCCGTGGTGTTCTTTTCGGGCGTGCTGTTCCTGATTCTGACGGTAACGAGAGTGCGCGAACAGATCGTCGACGGCATACCCGATTGCCTGAAGCATTCGACGGCGGCAGGGATTGGGATGTTCATCGCGTTTGTTGGGCTGCGAAACGCGAAGCTGATCGTGGCGAATGCGGCAACGTTTGTGGGACTCGGGAGCTTCTCGAACAAGGAAGTGCAGACGGCGTGCTTCGGGCTGGCCCTGACGCTCGTGCTGATGTCGAGAAGGTGGCACGGCGCCATCCTGCTGGGCATTTTGGGAACGACGGCGCTGGGAGTTGTGCGCGGGATTTCCGCCTTGCCCGCGACATTGTTCTCGATGCCGCATCCGTCTTCGACATTGCTACGTCTTGATTTTCGCGGCGCGGTGCATCTGGGCTTGCTGGAGATTTTGTTTGCGTTTCTGTTCGTGGATTTGTTCGACAACGTGGGGACGCTGGTTGGCGTTTGCGAGCAGGGCGGATTCATCAAGGACGGGAAAATCCCGCGCGTGGGCCGAGTGCTGATGGCGGATTCCGTGGGTACGATTTTTGGCGCGCTGACGGGAACTTCCACCGTGACGAGTTATATCGAGAGTGCGGCGGGCGTGGCGGCGGGAGCGCGGACGGGATTCAGCAATGTGGCAGTGGCGGCGCTTTTCTTCCTGGCGATGTTTTGCGCCCCGCTGGCGACGGCGATTCCGGAGTACGCGACGGCACCCGCGTTAATCCTGGTAGGAGTCCTGATGTCGCAATCGCTGGGGCTGGTGAAGTGGCGTGATTTCACCGAGGCGCTGCCGGCGTTTATTACGATTCTGGTGACGCCGCTGGCGTTCAGTATCGCCACGGGCCTGAGCCTGGGTCTGATCTCCTACACCGTAGTGAAAGTGGCGGCGGGCAGGTATCGCGAAATTAATCTGCTGATATGGATTCTCACCGCCCTGTTTATTCTGCGGTATGTCTATCTTGCCGCGGCGTAAGCGCTGGCGACATCGGCAGGCTATTCAATCGGGCGACGAACGGTTCGCGAAACGCATCGAATCTTCTTGGTACAATAGATGGAGCGAGGAGTTTAGGCATGTGTGAATTGGGATTGATAAGAGAGAGACGACTACGAAGAAGAAGCTGGAGTTTTGCGGCAGCGGCGGGCTTGGTCACTGTGGGAGCTTTTTACGGGTTGTCAGCCGCAGCAGGGGAGCATAAAACTCAACCCTCGCCGGCACCCGATGCCGTTCTGGCGACAGCCACTTCACAATCGTCCTCAGGGCCTGTCGATCGCGGGTCGCACATCACGAATGAGCCGCCGTCGGTGCCGGTTGAAGAGATCATTCAGAAATTCACGCAACGCGAAGAAGAGTTTCGCAAAGAACGCGACCATTTCACGTACACGCAGGATGTGACGTTCCAGACCCTCGATGAGGATGGCCAAGTAGACGGCGAATTCCGCGAGGTTCGCGATATTTTGTTCACGCCAGACGGCAAGCGTTTTGACCGCGTGACGTATGCCCCGGTGACAACGATTCAGCGGCTGATCATGACGCAACAGGACTTTGACGACATTGAGAAAGTATGGCCCTTCGTGATGACCACAGCGGAGTTGCCCAAATACGATGTCAAATATGTCGGGCGCGAGCACGTGGACGAGCTAAATACGTACGTGTTTGACATCGAACCTAAAAAGCTGGAGAAAGGCCAGCGCTACTTCCGTGGGCGCGTGTGGGTGGACGACAAGGATTTGCAAATTGTGAAGACTTCGGGGACTTCCACCGGCCTGCTAAAGAAAAAGGAAGACCAGGCTTTTCCTCGTTTTGAGAACTACCGCGAGAATATCGAAGGGCACTTCTGGTTTCCAACTTATACGCGATCTGAAGACACTCTACATTTCAAGCTGGGAGACGACGTGCGCATTCGGATTGCCGTGCACTACTCGAACTATAAGAGGTTCACGACGACCATTAAGATCGGGAATGCCACGCAGATCGATCAGCCGAAGCCAGAGGAAAAGCCGTAATGGATGCGATCGTTACTGACGGCTGAGCCACACCAGAGTAACGCCAACACAGACGAGCAGCACGCCAAGCCAGCGTTGCACGCTGATGCGTTCCCGCAAGAAGATCAGGGCGCCGAAGGCTCCCGCCGCATAGCTCAAAGCTGTTACTGGCACGACGAAACTTACGTTTTCCATCGAGAGCATGGCCAGCAGGGAGAAAAACGCCAGAGCCATCATGGCGATGCCCACCCACATCCATCCGACGCGAATCGCGCGCCACACGAACCTCGCCAGCGCCGCGGGCCGGAAGTCGTGGACTTCGCCAACGGTCTTCATCGCGCGTGAGACGCACAGTTCGCCGCCAGTGCCGGCAGCCACAATCAGGAAGAGGAAGATGGATTCGAGCACGCCTAAATCTTCTCCGTGGAGCGCGGGTGAGTGTGGCCGACGATGAAAACGCCCAGAGTAATGATGGCGATGCCGGCCCACCGCAAGGAATTGATGGTTTCCCCGAGCAGGAAATAGCCCAGGATGGCAACAACGGCATAGGAGAACGAAGATGCGGGCTGAACGTAGCTGTAATCAGCCCAAGTCAGAACCAACATGTAGGAAACAAAGAACGCCAGCAGGCAGCCGATGCCCAGCCAGATATACGGTGAAGAGAGGATGCGCACCGAGACTGGTAAGAGGTCACCCAGCGTCCAGTTCTTTGCGGAGCCGATGCCCTTCATTCCCTTGCCGAGAAGGACGTTGCCGAGCGGCGCGAACAAGACAATGAAGAAGATGAAAAGGTAAGTCTTGAGATGTAATGCCGGTGAATCCTTCATGTCGCGGCCGGTTTCCTTGAACGCGAATCTTTTCCAAATGTCTATTCAATGCGAATGTTCATCTTACTCGATGGAGCGCATGGCCCCAAGCACAGCGCGGCGAAATAGTTCGCTTTTTGCTATTCTCTTTGCCCAGAAGGACCACTTTCCTTCAGGGAGTGTGCCTGGAATTCGGGCACGAGAGGTGCAATGCACTCGCAGGCCGCAGGCTACGTTCTCCTTGTCTTGGCAGCCACACCTTTCATTTATTACTTGCTCGTTCTCTACAGTACGGTGCGATTTTTCTGGGACGCTAAAGGGCGGTTAGCGCCGGATTCCGGCTTTACTCCGCCGGTCAGCAACTTGAAGCCCTTGCGCGGGCTGGATCCCGAAGCTTACGAAAATCTCTCGAGTTACTGCCGGCAGGATTATCCGGATTATGAGCTGATTTTCTGCGTCGGGGATGAGAATGATGCTTCGGTCCCCGTTCTCGAGAAGCTGCAACGCGATTTCCCCAAACGCCAGATCCGGATCTTGTTCGGGTCGGGCCGCAACGCCATCAACGACAAAGTCGCCAAACTGGTCCGCATGGTCAACGAGGCGCAGCACGAAGTGCTGGTCATCAACGATAGCGACGTGCGCGTCGAACCGGACTATCTTCGAACGGTGGTTGCGCCGCTGCGGAATCCCAAGGTGGGCGGAGTCACCTGCCTTTACGTCTCCACGGAAGACCATAACTTCACGCAACGATTGCAATCCATGGGGATGATTTGCGACTTTTTCCCGGGAATCTTCGTGGCGCGGCAGCTTGACGGAATCAAGTTTGCCTTCGGACAAACGATCGTGACAACTCGCGCGCGGCTAAAAGCGTTTGGGGGCTACGAAGCCATCGAGAACCGTCCTGCAGATGATCTACTGGTTGGAAGATATATTGCCCAGCAAGGTTACGAAGTCGAGTTGCTGCCTTACGCCGTGAAGACCGTTCCCGATTACGATTCGTTCAAGGACCTTTTCATCAAGCGGTTGCGCTGGCTGACCGTGATGCGCCACATGCGTCCTTGGGGGCACCTGGGATTGGCGTTCACGCAGGGATTGCCGTGGTCACTGGCTGTTCTGCTGGCGCATCCGACCGACGGAATCGGGGCGGTGTATTTCGGGGCCTACCTCTTGTTTCGCACGGCAATCACCTTGCTTGTTGGCACGTGGGGCATGAAGCAGAAAGGCGTATGGAAGCGAATGCCACTGTTTCTCGTGTGGGATGCAATGGCCCTAGCCATCTGGGTTTTGACGTTCGGCCGGAAAAACATCCGCTGGCGCAACGTGGATTACCGGATTCGCGACGGCAGGCTTGTACCCGTGGCGTCGAACCCTGCGGGCAACTCCGCACGATAGGACGGCCAGGACGCGTTTTTCGCGAAGGAGAGCATGGGAGCAAAGGTCGCGGTAGCTGGGGCTGGGATTTACGGCGCAACCGTAGCCATCCGCCTGGCGGAACAAGGACACACCGTACGGCTGTTCGACCCACTGGGAGTTATGCGCGCGGCTTCGGCAGTGAATCAATATCGAGTCCACGCCGGGTATCACTATCCGCGAAGCCCGGAGACCATTCAGGAAACGCTGGAAGCGCGCGCGGAGTTCATTCGCGAGTTCGAGCCCGCCATCGTCCGCAACAGTCGGCACTACTATGCAATCCCCAAAGAGGGTTCGCGGACACCACCCGGCGTATATGAAAAGGTGATGAAGGATCACGGGCTCCCGTTAAAGCCCTGCCGGCCGGATTGGATGAACTTCCAATTTATCGATCGCTGCTACGAAGTGGCGGAACATATCTATGATCCCGATGTCTTGCGCCAGCTTGTGGAGAGCCGCATCGCGGCACTAAGCATCCCCTTTGAGCGGAAGCCTTTCTCGGCGGAGCTGCGGCAGGAATATGACTATGTCGTTTGGGCCACCTATGGTCTGGGGTCCAGCCGTCGAGTCTTCAAAATCGCTAAATTCCAAGTTGCGGAAAAGATGCTGATCGAACTTCCCGCGGCGCTCCAGCACATCGCGCTCGTGGTCGTGGATGGTCCGTTCACCGCGTTCGATCCGTATGGCAGCTCTGGGCATTCGCTCTTCGGCTCAGCAAAGAATACAAACCACTGGACCACGAGTGATCGGGATGAGGCTGTGCCGGAACCGTACGCCGCCATATTGAATGAGCCCGAATTTCGGCCCGTGCCTTTTACGCGGTTCGAGGCGATGCGAAACGATTGCTCTCTCTCCGTTCCCGGAGCAAAAGAAGCGAAATACCTGGGCTCCCGCTTTACCATCCGAGTCGTCGAAGATGCCCCCGAAAGCGA
This sequence comes from uncultured Acidobacteriaceae bacterium, assembly GCA_964524985.1. Taxonomy (GTDB): domain Bacteria; phylum Acidobacteriota; class Terriglobia; order Acidiferrales; family UBA7541; genus Acidiferrum. The sequence goes on along the minus strand of CAZGFL010000102.1, from coordinate 68,197 downwards.
TCGACGCATTCTCTATATTCATGACGGCACCCACGGGGAGATTCATATTTTTTCTGGGAAAGTGGTTGGCGCTGTAAAGGCCGCGCGTCTGGTCTGCGAGAAGATAGCTCGCCATGGCTGAAGCGCCCGCACACGTCATTCTCGGACGCGGCCGCTGGGCCAAGAGGATGCATTCAATTATCGCCGGGGAAAAGAGAAGTGTGTCCGTCATAGAAGAGACGCGCCAGTTGCCTGGCGAAGGAGAATCCGCCTACAGATCGCGGCTGGGCAATGGCATAAAGGGGAGCGGCGCGCAGATCGCCTGGCTTTGTGTCGCGCCAGGGCCGCACGTGTGCCTGATGATCCAGGCGGCTCTGGAAGCAGGCTTGCACGTCATCGCGGAGAAGCCCTGGTACGGAACAAAAGAAGAAACGCAAAGACTGCAGGGTCTCGCGGGTGAAAAGCGCCGCTTGATCGCCGTGCATTTCGAATATCTGGTCCTTGCGGAAGTAGAGAGATGGAAAGAGGAGTATTATCCAGGCGCAGGATTGCGATTCAGCGGGCACTTCTTCCTGAGCCGCTCCGATCAGAGTGGCATCCCGGCCATCGACAATCTGGGCTGTCACTTGCTTGCGATCCGCGAATATGCGGTACCGTCCGCGGAAGTGTCGGAACTGCAGTGCGGCTACGAACGGCCCGACGAACGGCTAGTCTGGATTGAGCGCGGAGGCCGACGGCGTTCTGCCATTGACCTCTACACGCATGGCCAACCCATCATTCAGCGCTTCATGAAAAAAGTAGAGGCCGCGCTGGATGGCGCGGCCTTTCCTTTCGATCTGGAGTTTGCGTTTCGGGTTGCGAAGCAACTCAACGCATACAAGGCACGAATCTAGTTCTCTACGCCTTTTTTGCCTTGGCTTCCGCCCGAACCTCAGAGACAGAAGACCTGGTCGGCATGCTCATCTGGATGCGCCGATCGTTCTTGGGCTCGCGCCAGTTGACCTGCGGCAGCATCAACGAAGCATCGACGCGATCGCGGTATTTCAACGCGATGTTCATCAGCGAGTCCAAAAGGGAATCCGACAAATGGTGCGGCTTCAGGCCCAGGTCAATGAGCTTGGAGTGCTTCGCGTTGTAGTAGTGCTGTTCGGCCTCGACGCGCGGGTCGGGAATGTGGTCGACTTCGAGAGTGACGCCCATTTTCCTTGCGGCTGCTTCCACGAGATGGGCCAGGTCCATGATGGAGAACTGCTCGGTGAACTGGTTGTAGACGCGGCACTCGCCTTTGTTGGCGGGGTTGTGACAGGCAATCTCGATACAACGAACGGTGTCGCGAATGTCGAGGAAGCCGCGCGTCTGACCGCCCTTGCCGTAGACCGTCAGGGGTTGGCCAATCGCGGCCTGCACACAGAAGCGGTTTAGGACAGTTCCAAACACGTCGTCGTAATCGAAGCGGTTGATCAGTGCCTCGTCGAGGGCGCTTTCGTCGGTCATGGTTCCGTAGACGACACCCTGGTTCAAGTCCGTTGCGCGAATGCCCCAAATCTTGCAGGCAAACATCATGTTGTGGCTGTCATGTACTTTCGAGAGGTGATAGAAAGAGCCGGGCTGCTTGGGAAAAGGAACGGTGTCGCGGCGGCCGTTGTGCTCGATGGTGATGTAGCCTTCTTCGATATCGATGTTCGGAGTGCCGTATTCACCCATGGTGCCGAGCTTCACGAGATGGCAGTCGGGCAAAAACTCGCGAATGGCAAACAACACGTTGAGGGTGCCGACGACGTTGTTCATCTGCGTGAACACGGCGTGCTTGCGGTCAATCATCGAGTACGGAGCAGAGCGCTGCTCGGCGAAGTGCACGACCGCTTCCGGCTCAAAGGACTTGAAAGTGGAGACCAGAAAATCGTAATCCGCCACGTCGCCGACGAACATCTCGATGGTCTTGCCGGTGAGGTTCTGCCAGACACGCAGGCGGTCTGTCAGAGGGCGAATTGGCGTCAGCGTCTGGGCGCCGAGTTCGTGATCCCACAAGCGACGCGAATAGTTGTCCACGATCGCGACCGTGTGGCCCTTCTGCGACAGATACAGAGCCGTCGCCCAACCGCAGTAGCCGTCCCCACCGAGCACGGCAATCTTCATGAATCCTCCTCAGATAATCTTTATCTTCTTCGAATGTCTACGGCTTTGAAATCGGGAGCGCCACCCCTGAACGCCTGGCACTCCGCAGAAATGCAGGATTTAACCGCTTGCACCGTGGACTTCTTTTTTTACCTGTATACCGAAGTCTTTGCAAGGGTGTTTTTGCCGCTGTCTACTTAAGATGCAGGACCCGTACGAATTGGTGTATCGGCTTCCTTCGCGACTGCATTGGGGGCAGATAGGTCAGTCAATGGGATCTACTCCAGTACCACAGCCTTCTCCGAGGTCAGCGGATGATTCGTGAGAAGCAGTTTGCCGCCGCTGGCAATCACGATGTTGAGCCTCTCTTTCCCCACGAGCTTCACAAAATCCTCGAAGCGATCTGCGTAGGCCATCAGGTAGTACCGTTCCGGCTTGTTCCACAGCTCGATGAAGCGCGAGTTATCGATGAAAACGTCCGGAACACCGGGCGCATACGAGCCATATTCGAGATTGAAATACCGCCCATTCAGAATCAAGGCTGGCTGGTTTGTGTAGAACGTGACGGAAGAGAAGGCGTAGTAATTCCGGTTGTTGATCAGAGTGCCCCACGGGGAGTGCAGAACCGCCTCGGCGAGCGGACGCGACGTCAAGAAGGGATCGAACACGACAAGCGCCAGGCGCGCGGCGTGAAAGAATACCACCATCATCAGTGCTGCCGCGAGAAAGGCACGGTGTCCCAGCCAACGAAACGTTCCCATCGCGCCTGCAAGAAAGGCGATGGACGCCACAACGAGAGGCAGACGCAAATAGGCAAACGAATCGAACGTCAGGTCCATCATGTGGCCAAGAGATAGCGTGTACGCACTGGGGTGTTGACTCAGCGCTTGCGAAATGTCGCCGGGGGCCGGGAGGTGACGCACCGCGAGAAAAATCCCAAACGTAGCGATAGCCGCCAGGAAGGCGATCGCGCAAAGCGCGCGCGTTCCGCGGCGAATCCAATCGTCATCCAGAACCATCGCGCTTCCAAGGAGCAACGCAAGAGCCGGATAGCAAGGCATCGAATAGTATTCTTGTGTCGTCGAGAACGTGAAAAAGACGAGCAGAAATCCCGTCCAGCAGAGCGCCAGCAGGCGCAGTCGTCCGGCGCGGTCCAGCGGCTTGTAGGAAAGCTTGAATAGAGCAGGGAAGTAGACGCTCCAGGGAAACAGCCAGAGCAAATGGAACAGCCAGAACCACAAACGCGGCACGGTGTTGTAGTCGCGAGGGTAACGCAGGTTGAGGAAGCGCAGGAGCTGTTCGTTGATGAAGTAAAACCAGAGAAACCCGTGATACTCGCCGGGGCCGCTGTGCATGGAGAACGAAAAGTAGGGAGGGTTTCGCCGCGCGGCTAGGACATGCCACGGCACAGCAATCAGCAGCGCGACCAAGAGTCCACTGATGGGGCGGAGGCGCTGCCACGTTCGATGCAGAAAGAATTGTTTCGTCAAAAATAGATAAATTACAGCCCCGGCTATCGGAAATACGATGGCCACTAGGCTTTTGAGCAACAATCCAGTTCCCAGACTGGCTGCAAAAAGAAAAGCCCAGAAGCGGGGGCGTGCTTCCTCTTTATCCAACGCGCGCAGAAACGCCCACATCGCTAAGGCGATCGTGAATGTCAGCATCACGTCGGGGATTAGGATTCTCGTGAAAAGGAAAAGGCCGATGCACGTGCCAATGCACAGACCGGCATAAAGTCCGGCACGGCGGCCGAAAGCCCAAATCCCCATCGCAGCGGTGAGCCAGGCCAAGGCCATGACCGACAAGGCGATGGGAATACGCGCCGCCCAGTCGTGCACACCAAAAATCTTGTAGAAAATGGCGATGATCCAGTAGATGAGGGGCGATTTTTCGAGGTAGGCGACGCCGTCCAGTCGTGCCGTGACCCAATCGCCGGAGACCATCATGTTTCGGGCAATCTGCGCCTGAATCCCGTCCACATCGTCCATCAACGATGGGGGCGAGACGCTGCAGCCGAGATAAATCGCTCCGGCAACAACCAGAACCGTCAGGTAGACACGCCAGCTTTTGCTTGTAATAAAGTCTTCGGCGTCGCGGAGGACGCCGACCGGATTCGCCATTTTTTCATCCACAGAAAGAGAATCAGCAAGCCCCAGAGGTGGTAGCCAAGATTAGCTTTACGTTCCAAATGCAGCTTCAGAAACTCGTTCATCGCCTCCGGGCGAAAAGTGCCGCAGCATTCCGTCGCGCCATAATGCAAGGCTTCGTTCAGCAGAGGGAGCAATGGGCCGCGTAGCCATTCGTGCGCGGGGATGTCGAAGCCCATTTTGGGGCGCTCGAGAATTGCGCGAGGCAGTTTATCCTTCATCAATTCTTTGAGAATGATTTTCTGCCGGGCGCCTCGAATCTTGAGGAACGCAGGAAGCTTGGCGGCAAATTCTACGATACGGTGATCCAGAAAGGGGGGACGCACTTCCACAGAGTGAGCCATGCTCATGCGGTCACTTTTCGTCAGGATGTCGTCGGCTAGATAGTATTTCTGATCCAGCCAAAGATAGGGCGCCAGGTCATCGTCGATTGGGGGAAGCCTCTGCATCTCATCCAGGATGCGTTGAAGAGAGGCGGGAAGCGCTCGGCCGACGAGAGATTGTTTCTCAGCGTCGGAAAAGGTGCCGTTCCAATAAACGTGGCCGCGGGCCGGCGGCATGAGAACGCCTTCGAGGAAGCGCTTCACCTTGTATTCGAGACTGATTTTGTCGTCGGAGACCGGCCAAAGCTGAAATCCCTTAAGAGTCAGGCGCCAAAGTGCGTTCGGGAGCATACGCGCATGAGTCGCAAGACGGTTCGCCCGGTAGGTGAGATAGCCGCCGAAGAGCTCGTCGGCTCCTTCGCCGCTCAGCGCAACCGTTGTCTTGGTTTTGCAAAGCTTGGAAAGAAACCATACGGGAAGTGCGCCGGCGTCCGAGCTGGGCTCGTCGGAATAGTAGGCAAATTCTTCAATCGTCCCGCGAAGATCTTGCGTGGGGTTCAGGTCTAATTCAGTGTGATCGGTTTCGTACAGTCGGGCCGCACGGGAAACGTAGGAAGTTTCATCAAAACTGCGCCCCCGGAACGAAATCGAGAAGGTCTTCAGCTGCGAATTGGAGGCCTTTGCCGCGTAGTGGAGGATCGTCGAGGAGTCGACGCCCCCGCTCAGCCAAACACCCAGAGGCACATCGGAGACGAGGTGTTCGCGGACAGCGTCTTGCATGAGCGCATCGAGTTCCTCTTTAGCGGAATCGAGGGTATAGGCGTGCGAAATGCCAAAGGGCAAGCGCCAGTACGTTTCCGTGGAAATCTGGCCGTCTTTCCACTCCAGCCAGTCGCCCGGCATGAGCTTTTCGATCCCGTCGACCATCGTCCAAGGGCCCGGAATGTAATTCAGCGCCAAGTAACAATCGAGACCTTCCAGGCTTAGATTTCTATCGATTTCCGGATGGATGAAGAGTGCCTTCAACTCAGACCCAAAGAAAATATCTTCGCCTTGCCGAGCTACATAAAGCGGCTTGATGCCCATGCGATCGCGCGCCAGCACGATGCGCTTCCGGGACTTGCTCCAGAGCGCCACCGCAAACATCCCGCGCAGACGGGAGAAGCACTCGGTATCCCATTCGAGGAAGGCGCGCAGCACGGTTTCCGTGTCCGAGTGGGATTCAAAGCGATGGCCGCGTTTCTCGAGTTCGGCGCGCAACACAAGGTGATTGTAGATTTCGCCGTTGAAGACGATCCCCCCGTCTCCGTCTTTCGTCAGGATGGGTTGATTACCGTGATCGAGGTCGATGATTTTCAGGCGCGCGGCGCCCAGGGAAAAAAGATTCGAGTGAAAGACACCTTGCTGATCAGGTCCACGATGGATAAGCGTTGCCGTGGCTTCCCGGATACGCTCGGGCGGTGCACACCAGTTTTTAGTCGTGAAGCCGGCAATTCCGCACAACGGTTGCCATCCCTCCGTCCCACTCGCTGGCCTTACGGACCACTTTCACAAATAGGAAGAAAAGCTGTCACTCACAATCTTATCCGGTGACATGGCTAAGCCGCAATGCAAGAGTCAATCCTGATTGCAGGACGCACCCAGGTACGGCAGAAGCAGGACGACTAGTGCGCCAGGGCGGGCAACGTGCGCAGAAGAGCGCTCACGCCGTTCCACACGATTTGCACTCCGATACACACGAGCAACAAGGAGGAGATACGAAGAATAATGCTCATCCCGCTCTCGCCAACGATGGCTGCCAGGCGGTCCGCGAAGCCATAACAAAGATAGATGGTTATGGCGATGATTGCGGACCCGATCAAGGCCGCCAGAATCGCGCGCAGGTTGGCGCCCAAATGGTGCGGGAGATTGGCGCCCAGAGTGATCGCTACGGAAATAGATCCCGGCCCCACGGTGAGAGGCAGCGTCAGAGGATAGAAGGCGTTACGAAACATGTCCTCGAGATGCACCTTTCGCTGCACGTCATGGCCCCTGTCGGGTTGCTCCTTCTGCTTCAGCATGGCCCAGCCATTGGAGATGACCACCAAGCCCCCACCAACTTGCACGACAGGTATGGAAATGCCAAAGAAATCCAGAAAGTGCGTGCCGACCAGTAACGAAGCGATCAGGAGATAAAAGCTGTTCATTGCCACTTTGCGAGCAAGAATGCGCCGGGCAGCGGCGGGATAGTCGTGCGTCAATGCCAGGAAAACAGGGCTGCCCCCAACCGGATTCACGATCGGAAAAAGCGCGCTTAGGATGAGCAAAATGCTCTTGGCTGCTTCGAGCAAACGGTGACTCCCGAGCGGAGAAGTATAGCGGAGAAGCTCCAACGGGAAGAGTCGAGGCGGTCCTTGACCACGATGAAATGTGTCAAGCGCGGCAGGGCCCGTTCGGTACGAGACTCCTGCCACGCTGAGATGACCTGGCCGGAAAGTTCAGAAAAAGAACCGGAAGCCAATCTGAACTTGCCGGCTGAGATAGGCGTAGTTGCTATTGGTATTGGTGACTTTTCCAAAGGACGCGCTATACGTCAGCGTCGGCGCAGCAGCAGTGCCACCCACGCTGTAGCCTGTGTTGTTGACGCCGGTGACGTTTTGGTGATTGAACAGGTTGAAAGCCTCGCCGAGCACTTCCGCCGAGAAGCGCTCCGTGAAATGGAATCGCTTCGCCAGGCGGAGATCAGCATTGATGGTGCGCTTCATGCGGAAGGTGTTCCGACCGATGACGTCGATGCCCTTACGACCATTCGATCCGTTCACACCGCCCCCGAGGCGTGTGTACGTAACGGTGGTTACGTTGCCCGTCACGGGGTCGGTAGTCGAAGCGCTGAGGATTGGCGGATTGCCCGTTGTCACCAGCGAGTAGGGAAGTCCGCTTTGCTGCGCGAAAATGGGGGAAAGCTCCCATCCGTCGACAAGGTAGCTGAGCGGTCCGTTGGCGTGCCAGGGACTTTCCACAATTCCGCTGACAACAAATCGGTTCGGAACGTTGAAGTTGGAATTGCCATACTCGGGCTTGATGTTGTTTGGCACGAGAAGATCGCTGGTGTCGTTGAAGGTGCTCGCATTCGTGCCATAGTCCAGAGTGTGAGACCACGTGTAACTGCCCAAAACCTGAAGATGCCGGGTCATTCGGCGGTTTACTTGGAACGCCAGCCCGTTGTAGTTGGAGCTGATGCCGCTGAAGATATCGGTCATGGAGCCAAAATTGGGGTTTGGCCTGCCAACGTTAGTGCTTGAAATGGTGCTTCCTCCCGGACTCTTCACCACAGTCGAGACCGTCGCGTACAAGGGCGTGGTGTAGGTAGAGCCGCCAAGCGGCCCGCCGGTGACCGTATATTTGATATTGGTGGCAGCAGGACCAATATTGGTATCCACAAAGTCCGGCAAGCTGCGGCCAAAGCTGCCCATGTAACTGACAGAGACCATCGTATTGTGCGCAATCTCGCGCTCGACGGTTAAATCGGTCTCATGAATCTGCGGAAGCTGGAAGTGTGGATCGAAGTAGACGATGCCCAACCCTGCGGACGGTGGGGGAGAAGTGGAAAGAATCTGAGGAAAAGCAGGGGCGCCCGCGGTGTTGTTGAAGAGCGTAAAAGAGAACTGCGCTCCCGGCGCACCTGTGCTGGTGAGAGCCGAATAGATGCTGGAGTTAATGACGCGGCCATAGTAGATGCCGTAACCGCCGCGGACGGAAGTTTTCCCATTCCCAAGGACGTCCCAAGCGAACCCGATGCGGGGACCGAAGTTGTTCTTATCGTCGGGTAGGACGCTGGTCTGCGGCACAGCCGGGTTCGGAATTAGCGGGCTGGGCATCATTTCGTATTCGTAGCGGAGGCCCAGAGTCAAGGTAAAGCGCGGCAGGACTCGCCAGCTATCCTCGGCAAAGAAGGCGATGTCGTTCGTATTGAATTGGAAACCGAGTGGGCCAAAAGCCTGCGCGAACGAGGAGTAGCATGGGACAGCGGTCGGAGTGCCAGCGATGATGGCCGAGCAGCTATTGGGTTTATAAAAATCGGAGAAGTAAGCAGCAAGGGAAGAGTAGCTGAAAGAGCCAAACTGAGTCCGTAGGTTCTCGCTCAGATCGTGCGTGTGCGCAAAGTCCATACCGAACTTGAAGGCATGTTTGCTGTGGGTCCAGCTGACTGTGTCTGCGTACTGCGTGCGCCGCTCATCGGGGAAGGCCGGCCGTTGCAGGAAGGTGGGGACCCCAATGTCAAAACCGGTCCCGGTGTTGAAAAAGACGTCTGGGGGTAGGCCCAGGGAATTCGTGTAGCTGGGGAACAGAGGCGAAGTAACGAGGTTGGCCTTCTCAAAGGCGGTCGGGGGCTGGGGAAATTCAAATTCAAAATCGCGCCCGTACTGAAAGCGAGCCTCATTGGTTAGCGAAGAAGTGATCGAAGTATAGAGTTTGGCTACACCCCACGTGTCCCTCACGTAATCGTTTCCGAAGCTGGCGACGCCGTCGGGCACGCTGGTTTGCGTCTGAATGCCGGCCGGCGAGGCCCAGCGCATGCGGTTGACCTCCACCGTAGCGTGGTTCTTGCTATTGATCTGCCAGTCGATCTTGGGAAAGAAGATGGTCTGCTTGCCGGTGCGAGGAACCGTTCCCAGTTCACCCAGCAGGCCGTTTAAGCCGTTATTATAGTCAGTCACAGCGCCGCCATAGGCGGCCAGAGCAAGATTCGTTTGCAGCGTGCACGCGCCTGCGGTCGCGGCGGCTATGTTGGCGCCGTTAGCGATAGACGTCGTGCCGCTCGTGAATGCCGTCGTATTGATGTTGCTCTTCCCGCTGGCCTGGAAACAGTTCGTGGTCCCGTCCACCGTGTATGCCGCGGGGACGCCCCCATTCGCGGCCGCCGCAAGAGGAGGAGCGAAGAACGCAGCGGGGACGCTGGCCTTGGCGATTCCTGGGAAGTTGCGGTCGAAACGATCGAAGGCGAAGAAGAAGAAAAGTTTATCTTTGATGATGCGGCCGCCCACGCCAAAGCCGTAAATCTTGCGGACATCCGTAGGCTTGAAAGGGGACGTCGTAAAAACTCCCGGAGAGGTTTGTGTCGTAATCGTGGTGAATGGATTGGTTGCGCCCCATTCATTGTCACGGTCGTAGTAATAGACTTCTCCGTGGTATTGGTTCGTGCCGCTCTTTGTGACGGTGTTGACGACTGCTCCGGCCGACCTGCCGTATTCGGCCGAATAGTTCGAGGTGTTAACCTGGAACTCTTGGACAGCGGCCTTGGCGCTGGAATAACCAACACGAGTGCGGCCACGTTCTTCGGAGAAGAACGCCTGATTGTTATCCCCCCCGTCGATGGTGTTGTTGTTCAAAAGCGTGCTCATGCCACGGAAGCTGATCAGTCCAAACCCATTGATGTCGTTGACCGCTCCGGGTGTCAGGAGCACAAAGTTGGACCAACGTCCGCCGTTAATCGGGAGGTTGCTGATCGAACTCTGGTCCACAATGGGAGCGAACTCCGCGGTGTCGGTATTGACTTGAGGAATCTCCGCGGTCACAACAACGGTGGCGCCAGCGGAGGCCACGTTTAATTTTGCCGAGACGTCCGTGACGCTGCCCACCTGCACCACGACGCGCTCGACCCTGAATACTGCAAACCCACTCGCCTCTATGCTTACCGAATAGGTGGCCGGCTGAAGTTTGCCGACGCGGAAATAGCCAGTGTCGTCGGAGGTCACGACAAACTCAGCATCCGTGCCGATATTTTTCACGGTGACTTTCGCATTGGGCACAGCGGCGCCAGTGGTGTCGATTACAGTGCCGCCAATCGCCCCATCCGTCGTGGACTGTGCAAACGACCTCGAAGAGAACAGCAACAAAACGAGCATGGACAGCAACACCGTAGTGCGGAAATACATCACGGTGGATTTCCCCGCGTTACAGATTTTCATGAAACTTCCTCCTGAAACAAAACACGCTTCGCAATTCGTCGCGCGAGATTCCGTGCATCAGGCTTCCTGGGGGTGAATGGAAGGCCACTGGGACACAGCCACTGACGTTCGTCACGAGCACCTGGCAATGACCACAAATTACTAGCAATTGATAACTTACTTTCTACCACAGGAACGAGCGCAATCCAAATCCATTGGTTGTGGAAATCTTTGAGGGCAAAGGATTTGAGATTTCGATGGCGCCACCATTGGATCCTCGTCATCGTGTGTAGCTCACCGTAGCGTGCAAATGATTCTGGCTTGTTACACAAGTTCTACAGTTTGATGGCGAGATCAGGATTGCGCCGCTTGGCGGCGTAGGTTAGAGTCGCCTTTCTATTTCTGAGGGCGGAGATGCCGGAAAAGAGATCTGTGACACGAGCGGAGAAAAAAGCAGTAAAGGAAAGGGTCCGGGTGCTCATTACCGGCGGCCGAATTCAACGAAGGATTCAGGAACTGGCCAGGGAAATTCGGCGGGATTTTCCAGACGAGCCGCTGCACCTGATAAGCGTGCTGAAGGGCGGAGTGTTTTTCCTGACCGACCTAGCGCGCAATATTCCTGGAGAAGTCTCTTTTGATTTCATAGCCGTATCGAGCTATGGCCAGAACACGCATACCTCCGGGCAGGTGCGCCTGACCCGCGACCTGGATTCCAGCATCGAAGGGCGAACGGTGATTGTGGTCGAGGACATCCTCGACACGGGAATGACCCTGCAGTACCTGCTGCGGCTGTTTGCGCAAAGAAAGCCCAAGCACGTGCGCGTGGCCGTGCTTTTAGACAAACCGGAACGGCGCATTGCGGCAGTGCGCGCCGATTATGTCGGCTTCAGCATTCCAAATGAATTCGTGGTCGGATACGGTCTGGACTATGCCGAGCGCTACCGGAATCTCCCATACGTGGGCGTCTTGAAGCTGGGGAGCGCTGCAAAGAAGCACGAGTAAAGTGCAAGCCCAATATTCGCACGGACTCGCTGCGGGAAAAATCGCTCAGGTTATCTGCCAAAGTGGCTCGGCCAATAGCCAACGCGCGGAAGCGGAACGCCAATCGTCCCGGATGCACCTGCTATACTAGATGTGCCTGATGAATCCCCCAGAAGAACATAACAGTACGATTGCGCTGAAAAGCGGCGCGGAAGTGTCCGCAGAAGTGCTGGCCACCTTGGCGGAAATCGGCGAGGAAGTGAATGCCTCGTTGGACTTGGACGAGGTGCTGGCGCGCGCGGCGGCGCTGATCAAACGCCACATCGATTACGAGATCTTCGGTGTTTTGATGATTGAGGGCGACGGCGCCTACATCCGGCATCGTTTCGCGATCGGTTACCCTCGAGAACTCGCGGAAAACCTGCGCATTCCGTTGGGGCAGGGAATCACGGGAACAGCGGCGGCCAGCGGCCATTCCGTGCGTGTGAGCGATACTTCGAAAGACGCGAGATATATCAACGCCATTGACAGCGTGCGTTCGGAATTGGCCGTGCCGTTGATGGTGCGTGGCAAAGTCGTCGGTGTATTGGATATTCAGAGCCGGCATCTGGATTACTTCACGCCCGACCAACAAAACATCCTGACCCTCCTGGGAAGCCGCCTGGCCATCGCCATCGAAAACGCGCGGCTGTTTGAGAAAGTGAAAGCGCAAGCCGATACGTTGCTGCTGCTGACGGAAGTCGGTCGCGAAACGGGGGCGATCCTCGACGTGGAGGAATTGCTGAGGCGCGCCGCGGAACAGACCAAGCGCGTGATTGATTATCAGATTTTGAGCATCATGCTGTACGACGAGGAGCAGAAAGCATTTCGTCATCGCGTGGATGTGAAGCATGGCCAGCGCGTGCAAGGCAAACTGCAGGCAGCGGCCAGCGAGGGCATCGTGGGAGCTGCCGCGACCTTGAAGGAACCTGTCCTTGTTCCCGATGTGACTGCGGACCCGCGCTATCTCATGGTAAATCCCGAGACGCGCTCGGAGTTGGCCATTCCCATGATGCACAAAGGAAAAGTGATTGGCGTCTTGGACTTGGAGAGCCCGCAGCCTAACTACTTCACTGATGATCATGTCCAAACGCTCTCGATATTGGCCGCGAATCTGGCGGTTTCCCTTGAAAACGCGCGTCTTTATGAACAGCTTTCCAAGGAAGAAGCGAGGCTGGAGCGTGACCTGCAAGCAGCGAAACGAATTCAAGGAGCACTGTTGCGGCCGGTGCCTGCGGAAGACTTTGGAGTTGACCTCGCGGCGCGTTACCTCTCCGCACGGGAGGTTTGCGGCGACCTATACGAATTCCTCCGCTACGGTCCCCACCAGTTGGGAATCGCCCTAGGTGATGTGAGCGGCAAAGGGACCGCCGCGGCGCTGTATGGGGCGGTGGCCATTGGCATCATGCGCAGCCTGGCCCCGCAGAAATTACAACCCGCAGAAATGCTGAAACAGATGAACCAGCTTGTGGGGGAACGCCGTATTGAGGGCCGATTCATGACCGCGTGCTTTGCTACTTGGCAAAAAGGCCGGCAAAAGCTGCGTGTGGCCAACGCGGGTCAGTCACAGCCGCTGCTCTACAAGGACAACCGCTGCGGCAAGATCGAGCTGACCGGTTTTCCGCTGGGGATTTTTGAGGAAGTCAACTACGACGAATGGGGCGTGACATTGGAAGCAGGGAACATCTTGGTGTTTCATTCGGATGGCATTGCGGAGACAACCAACGGTGAGGGGCAGTTCTTCGGAACCACCAGGCTTCGCGAGCTGATTGAAAAACACCATGAACTGAGTGCCTCGGAGCTGGCCGACACAATCTTGCGGGAAGTGGATTGGTTTGCGGACAGCGCGCCCCTGTTTGACGACCGCACGCTTGTGGTGATGAAGGTCCGATGAGCCATAACTCAGGAGGACCCACGCGCAGGCAGAAGTATGTAGATCCCCTGGAGTTCACACCGCATTTCACTTGGAAGAAGGCCACAGCGGGGGGGGGAGAAGAGGTCTTCTGCGAAAATGTCCCCCTTTCCTTGGCCGCAGAGAAATTTGGGACACCCACTTATTTGTACAGCGCGGCCGCGATCGCGGATGCTTACAAGGAGTTTGACGTCAGCTTGTCCGGGGTCCATCACACGCTGTGTTTTGCCGTGAAATCCAACGGGAATTTATCGATCCTGCGAAGCCTCTCGGAAAAGGGAAGCGGGTTCGACATTGTTTCCGTCGGTGAGCTGCGGCTCTTGAAACATATCGGCGTTGGTGGCGACCGGATTGTGTTTTCCGGCGTCGGCAAGAGCCGAGAAGAGATTCGCGAGGCGCTGGAGTATCGGGGCAACGGCGCAGCGGATTCGGACGGAATTCTGCTCTTCAACATCGAATCAGAAGCCGAATTGGATATCCTGTCTGAGGAGGCGGCCCGTTCTGTGGCTAAGGGAGGAAAGCCTCCGGCAGTATCGATTCGCGTGAATCCCGATGTACAAGCCGGTGGACACCCGCACATTGCGACCGGGCGCCACGAGCACAAATTTGGCGTGGATTGGGTGGAAGCCAAGCGGCTCTACCTTGCGCATCGCGATTCGAAATGGATTCGCTGGGAAGGGCTCAGCGCGCACATTGGATCCCAAATCACCTCCCTGGCGCCGTTTAAGCGAGCCGTCCAGCGCCTCGTGAAATTTGTGGCCGAACTGCGAAGAGCGGGAATCCCCCTGCGGTTTTTGGATGTGGGAGGCGGGTTAGGTGTGCGTTATACCGACCAGAAACCGCCACAGCGCAAGGAATATGCCAAGCTGATCAAGCAGATGGTTGCAGGGCTCGGCGTCCACCTTCTGCTGGAACCGGGCCGCTCCATCATTGCGCAGAGTGCGGTATTACTCACGCGAGCCGTGTATACCAAGACCAATCGCGGCAAGGCGTTTGTGATTGTGGACAGCGCCATGAACGATTTCATGCGACCGGCGCTTTATGGGGCGATCCATCCCATTACAAAAGTCACCAGGGCTGGAAAAGAGTCGAATGGAAAACGCCAGCGCGCGGATGTCGTTGGTCCGGTCTGTGAAACCGGCGATTGTTTCTTGCATGACTGGCCGCTTGGCGAAGTCCAGGCAGGCGACTTGCTGGCGATTTGGGGTGCCGGCGCTTATGGGATGGCGCAAACGTCGAACTACAACGCACGATGTCGTCCCGCAGAGGTTCTGGTGGAAAGCGATGGCCTGCGGTTGATTCGTCGGCGCGAAAGTCCAGAGGACTTGATTCGCGCTGACGTTCTCTCTTAGTTCTTTCCCGCGCCGTATACGATTTTTCCGCCTACAATCGTGTAGCGCACCGATGCATCCTTGATCTTCTCGCTGGGGATGGAAAACAGATCTGCATCAAGTACGACGACATCCGCGAGTTTGCCTTGCGTTAGAGAGCCTTTCTCGCGCTCGCGAAATTCCGCGTACGCCGAGCCCATCGTGTAGGCCTCGATGGCTTCTTTCAGCGTGAGCTTCTGCTCGGGAAACCAGCCATTCGGATTCTTGCCGTCAAGCGTAGCGCGCGTGACGGCTGCGTATAAGCCCTGCATGGGGTTCAGCGGCGCGACCGTCCAATCGCTGCCGAAGGCGAGGCGTACTCCGTGGTCCAGAAACGTCCGAAAGGCGTACGTGGTTTTGGCGCGTTCATGGCCTATTCGTTTCTCCGCCCAGCGGCCGTCGTCGATGGCGTGATACGGTTGGACCGAGGCAATTACGCCGAGCTGTGCAAAGCGGGCAAAATCCTCAGGGCGCAGATGCTGGGCGTGTTCGATGCGCCACCGGCGGTCGCTTCGCGCGCCGTTTTGCTTAGCCACTTCTGCGTAGACATCCAGCATGATGCGATTCGCTTTGTCTCCGATGGCGTGCACTGCCAGTTGCAGTCCCGCTTTGTCCGCGCCCAGGGCCATCTTCAGCATGTTGCCTTCGGGAAGCATCATCTCGTTGGGCAGTCCTGAAGTGTCCGGCGCATCGTTATAGGGCTGCTCGAATAGTGCGGTGGTCGAGCCGAGAGAGCCATCCGCAAAGCCCTTCAGCGCGCCAAGATGAATCCAGTTGTTTCCGAAGCCGGCGCGGATTCCGGCCGTAGCGGGTCCCTCCCATTGTGGCAGAGGCGTGATGCAGTAGATTCGCAGGGTCAACTCGCCGCGCGCTGCTAAAACCTGATAGGCGCGCACATCTTCAGTTGAGCTGATGTCGTGAATGCTGGTGACGCCGTACCGGCGCGCTTCGTCCATGCCGGCATGAATCATGCGGAGGAGTTGTTCTTCAGACGGTGGCGGCATCACACGGTACACCAAACCCATGGCTGCGTCTTTTAGAAGGCCTGTTGGGTTGGCGTCCTTGTCGCGGACAATCGTTCCGCCTGGCGGATCTTTGGTTTCTTTGGTAATTCCTGCGAGGCGCAGGGTTACGGCGTTCGCCAGGCCCATGTGCCCGTCGTACCGGGTCACGAAAACGGGATTGTCGGGCGTTACTGCGTCGATCCAATCATGGGAAGGGAGCGGCGTTCCGCCCCACAGCTCATGGTCCCAGGTGCCGCCGAGCATCCACTCGCCTTTGGGAAGAGTTTTGGCGCGTGCGCCGATGCGCCTGGACAATTCCTGCGGAGAGTTCGCGTCGCGCAAATGAACGCTGCTGATCTCGCCACCGCCGCTGCTGAAATGGACATGGGAGTCGATGAAGCCAGGCAGGACGCTCTTACCATGGGCATCGATCTTTTTGGTTGTTGGTCCAATCCACGTGGCGATTTCGGCGTCGGAACCCACGGCCAGAATTCGTCCGCCGTGCAGGGCCACCGCCTCAGCCTCCGGGTGGTCATGGTCCACCGTCCAGACTTTCCCGTGAAGGATGACGATGTCAGCATACAATGGTTGCTGAGCTCGCGCGATTGCTACTGCAGTCAGGCAAAGAACCACACAAAACAAGGAACGTTTCATGAATCACTCCGCATGAATTTGCAAACAGCGTACTGGGAACGGACGGATGTGCAACTAAGCTTCGCCCCACTTCAGCTTGTTGCGCAAAATCTCGAAATACGGTTTCTTCGGCGGCTGGATCAGCTTCAAGCAATCCGCGGCACGCCGCACGCGCAGAACATCGGTGGGCTGCATTGGGATGCCTCTTTGGCCATCCAGCGTCAAATAGACGGACTCAGTGTGACCGTTAAGCCTGACCTCTATCAAAGAGGAATCCTGAATGACCAGAGGGCGGTCGCTCAACATATGCGGGCAGATCGGGGTAATGACGAACGATTCCACTGCAGGATGCACGATTGGGCCGCCGGCTGAGAGGGAGTAGGCGGTCGAACCTGTCGGACTCGACACGATGAGCCCGTCCGCGCGATAGCGGCAGACAAAATCGGAGTTAATGTGCAATTCGAGCTGAATCATGCGAGCCAGTGCGCCTTTGTGAATCACCACATCGTTCAGCACGCATTGTTTTTCGATAAGTGCACCTTCCCGCTCCAGCTCTCCCTGCAGCATCACGCGCTGGCTGACCGAATAGTGGCCAGCTAGAGTGTCCTTTAGCGCGGGGTAGAGTTCCTCGAGCGTGAAGCTAGTGAGGAATCCCAGGCTGCCCATGTTGATAGGGAGGATGGGAATCCGGCGCGGCGCGGCGAGATTGGCGGCGGCCAGCATGGTGCCGTCACCACCCAGCACGAGCAGAAGTTGCGAAGCGTCCGCGACACTTGACCGCGATTGTCCTCTTGTGCCTTCCGACAAGGACGAAGCCGTCTCTTCATCGTAAACCACCGTGATTCCGCGCCCTTCCAGCCACTTGAGTAATGGTGGAACGACAACGGAAAGCTGTGCGCGGCGGGGTCGAGACAGAATGCCGACGGTATGAAACGTTTGTCCGGGCTGCATGTGCTTTTGGATTTTACTCCAGCGCCTTTTTTCTTGCGTGGAGAAAATACTCCTGATTGCCCTCGGCGCCCGTCAGCCGGCTTGGGCGCACGCCAAGACATTCAAGTCCCACGCCCTGAGCCTGCTTCTGGACTGCCGATACGGCTTCTTGGTGCAGGTGCTTGTCGCTGACGACTCCGCCCGCCGCAATTTTCCCGCGGGGCAGTTCGAACTGTGGTTTCACGAGAATGAGAAAGTGTGCGCCGGCTTTCGCGAGCTTGGAAGCAGGTCCGAGGACTCTGCCTACGGAGATAAAAGAAACATCCACGACCGCCAGGTCAACAAGTTCAGCAACATCCCGCTCACTGAGTTCCTTTGCGTTGCGCTTGATGGGAATCACCCGGGCATCCCGTCGCAGTTTCCAGTCGAGCTGCTCGACGTTGACATCCACCGCATACACACTGGCCGCGCCTCGCTGCAACAGGCAATCCGTGAAGCCCCCATGGGACGAGCCAATGTCCAGACATATTCTTCCGGAAGGATCGATGGAAAAATCTTCCAGCGCGCCTTCGAGCTTTAGCCCGGCGCGGCTGACATACTTTTGCCGCCGGCTTGTAATTTCGATGCGCGCATCTTGCGCGACCGGCATGCCCGCCTTCTGCGCCGTTTTGCCAACCACCTGCACTTCCCCGGCGAGCACCATGGCCGCGGCCTGGGAAACCGACTCCGCAAGGCCCCGCTCCACGAGAAGCTTGTCCAGGCGGAGCCGCAATGGCTTGTTCTTCATGAGAACCTAAGGATTAGGTGCGGCGGAGGACGAGAAAGTCCGCAATCTCGCGCAAACGCGCGGCGCGATCGCCAAAGGGAGTGAGCTCCGAAATAGCCTGGTTCGCCAGGTCTCTAGCGATCTGGTGCGAGCGCTCCAATCCGTACAGTGACGGATAGGTGGTCTTTTGTTGGGCAACGTCCTTCCCGGCGGTCTTTCCCAGAGCCGCAGAGGACTCTTCGACATCGAGAATGTCGTCGGTAACTTGGAATGCCCAGCCGATCGTTTGCCCAAAGCGCCTAAGACGTGCGACCTCATGTGTATTGCCGCCTGCGCAGAGAGCGCCGGCCGTTACCGATGCGCGAATGAGCGCCGCCGTTTTCGACAGATGAATGTATTCGAGCATCTTAGCATCCGCGGGTTTGCGCTCCGCTTCGATGTCGGCGACTTGGCCGCCGACCATGCCATTTACTGTTCCAGCCGCTCCGGCAATTTCCGCGAGCATGGCCACGCGGCGCTCCGCAGGCTCGGGCGTCATACCAATCGTCTCGAATGCCAAAGTGAGCAGAGCATCTCCGGCGAGAATCGCCAGAGCTTCGCCAAACTTCTTGTGGCACGTCGGCTTGCCGCGCCGCAAATCGTCATTATCTAAGGCCGGCAAATCGTCATGGATCAAGGAGTACGTGTGGATGAATTCGAGCGCGCAGCCGGGATGCAAGGCTGGCGTGACGTCATCCGCAAAAATCCGCGCCGTCTCCAGGCACAGAATCGGCCTTATGCGCTTGCCACCCGCAAAGACGCTGTAGCGCATCGCGGTGTGAATCGAGGGCGGTTGCGTGCTTTCCGAAGGCAGCAGTCTTTCCAACGTCGCATCAACGAGTAGGCGATCTTCTTCGAAAAAGGAAGATAGTTTCATTGGGACGAAGGAGTGACTCTGCCGGAATCGAAACGCACCATTACGATTCTGCCTCACGTTCCGGGTCAAAAGGCTCAGCCGCCAGCTTGCCATCAGCCTTCTTCAGAAGTATTTCCACGCGGCCTTCCGCCTCTTCAAGCTGCTTCTGGCACTCACGGGAAAGCGCGACGCCTTCCTCAAAAAGCTTCATTGCATCATCGAGCGAGAGTTGCGGGCTCTCCAGTCGGCGGACGACCTCTTCGAGACGCGCGAGCGAGCGCTCAAAATCAGGCTTTTTCGCCACTTCCGGCTTTTTCGCTGCGGGTGAGTTCACGCGGCCTCTTTCTCCCGTGGGCTATGAACAATCATTTCTGGCAGCGCAGGCAACAATAGGTTGAGCGGCCACTCTGCTCAATTCGCTGAATCGTTGCGCCACACCGCCGGCACGGCTTGCCCTCGCGGTCGTAAGCCCGAAGGATCTTCTCCAATCCCTGAAACCACCACGACGCGTCACGAAAGTCCGGCGCCGGATGCAAGCAGCATTCTAAGGCACGCCCAAGAACGGACACAATTGCTTTGTACAAGCGGCGCGATTCTTCCGGGCGCAACCCATTTGCCCGGCGACGCGGATTGAGGCGAGCATGCCACAGCGATTCGCATGAGTAGATGTTGCCGATGCCTGCGACGCGTGTTTGATCGAGCAGGAAATCTTTCAACGGGCGCGAAGAAGCCGCAAGCAGTTTGCTCAAGCCTTTGGCCGCGAAATCGCGGGAGAGCGCATCGACGCCCAAAGTGGCAAGCCCAGCCGAATCTTCCAAAGCATCCCAGCAATGCACACGGCCAAAGTGCCGGCGATCCGCAAATCCCAACACCCCGTTCGGCAGTTCGAATGCGACGTCCACGTGAACTCCGTCCGCTTCCTTGTTTGCGAGCCCGAATAGCTTCTTTGCGCTCGAGAACCACACCAACTGTCCGTCCAGCCGGAAATGCAGGCTGATCAGCCCGTGCTCCAAATCGAGCAACAGATATTTCCCCTTGCGATGGACTTTGCGAATGCGTTGCCCCTCAGCGAACCTTCCCAGACGACCCGGAGGCTGCGGCTTAGTCGCAATCGGATGGAAAACATGAACACAGTGAATCCGCTTGCTCTGTGCAAGCGGACGCAGTGTCCTCATCACTGCTTCAACTTCGGGAAGTTCCGGCATGGGGAAAGCGCTAAATCAACTGCCCGGCTTTAGTGTGAGGGTATGCTTCGTCGCCCGTTTTTCCGCACCGTCCGTAAAAGCCGCAAAAATGGGCTTTCCCTCGTACCAATAGGAAAACTGATCGGAATAATGGCTGCTCCCAGGTTGACCGGACTGCCCGCCCGGGACAAGCAGAATCGATTCGTCCCAGTTGGCCGGGTTGGCCACAAAACGCATTGCCGGGCCATGGGTCTTCATTGCCGCGCGTACGCTGTAGAGCGTCCCGGATTGCGACTTGTCGGTGATGCTCAGAAATGTTTTCAGCAGCCCCTCGCGCCCGATGGGATGAAAAATGTCCAGAGAATTGAACTTCTCCCACACCCAATCGTCCACGCGTTCACTTTTGCTTTGCTCGGCCAATTTTTTTACAGCGACATCCGCGGCTGCAACAAGCAACTCGTCATAATTCTTGTAAGCCGCAGGGAGCCACCGCGAAGGGCGATCCGTGAGAATCCTTTGCAAGAAGGTCATCGTACGCCACTGATAAAGAGCGGTGTTCTCGCCGAGAAACGGCTGGAGCAGTTGGTCGAGGACGGCGCGGCGAACGCCATGAAGAAAAGAAACCTCCGGCGAACGCGCGTCCGCGATGCCGTTCCAGTCCTTCAATCCATCAATCAGCCTTTGCGCGCGCGGGTCCTGCGCTTTCGCCGCTTTCGCTGCGGCCATGAGCTGATCGGCCAGGAAAACGTGGGGATAGCTGTACGTATCCGTCTGCACTTTGAGCATGTCTTCGGGGCGCAGATCGTGCCGGTCGTGCAGCAGGTCGTAGATGCGCGCCGTGCGGTAGGGCTCTTCCCAGCGATCGGTTAGATACGGCTTGTAGTTTGGCCCCACCACTCTCGCGTTTGCCGTAACAATGAAACCGCTTTCCGGATTGAGCGCCTGCGGCAACTGATCGAACGGAATATAGCCGGTCCATTCATAGTCGTCTGTGTCGCCCGGAACCGGCACTTCACCGCGTCCCTTCTTGCGGACCGGCGCGCGCGCCGCCATGATGTACCCGATGTTGCCTTCCACGTCCGCGTACACCGCATTTTGTCCCGGACCCCAGACGTGCCGCATCGTCTCGCGAAACTCTTTCCAGTTGCGCGCCTTCCCCAGCCAGTTGTAGCTGTTCGCTAAACCACCGGGTTCGGTCGCGGTCCAGCGCATGGCGTAGGCCTTGTCGCCTTCGCGTCGCACGATGGGCCCGTGCCGCGTAATCGTCACTTGCAGATGCTCATCCGTGCTGCCTTTGACGTGAATGACTTCATCGATGACTTCCGCCTTCACCCACTTTCCGTTGACGCGGTACTCCCTAGTCTCTGCTGGATTGAACGTTTCGCTGTACAAATCCAGCACATCCGCGCCGTTGCTCGTGAAGCCCCAGGCAATGCGGTCGTTGTGTCCGATAATCACCATGGGCGCGCCCGGCAGCGTGAAGCCCTTAACATTCCAGCCCGGTGCCGTGAGGTGTAGCTCGTACCAGATCGGGGGAATCGTCAGCTCCAGATGCGTATCGTTGGCCAAAAGTGGCTTTCCAGTCGCCGTGTGCGCGCCGCTCACCACCCAGTTGTTGCTTCCCAAGCCCTGTCGGATCTCGCTGCCCGACTCCTTGAGAAAATTCTGTACCGACTCCGCCATTGCGGAAGTTAAATCGGGAAGCTCATCGGGCGACGTCAATTTCGTCTGGCCACCAATCCCCGCTTTGAGAACCGTGTCCGGCACCATGTCATCATCGTCATCTTCATCAGAGTCCGCCGCGGAACGCTGCGATCCGTCATCAGCCACGTTGGGATCGCCCACCACAAAATGATCCAGCGGCGATTCCGGCGAGAAGAGGGCTTTGGCGCGCTCGGAACCGGCGCGTTCCGTCACCTTCGCGCGATTCAGCTCCTTCTCTCTCGTATCTGTCAGAGTCCGGTACATGTACCCGGAAATCGCCAGCGTGTCTGCTGGACGCCACGGCTCCGGTTTATAGCCCAGCAACGAAAACTCCAGCGGCAGATTGTTCTGGTGTTGTTGGATGAACTGATTTACGCCCCGCGTGTAAGCGTCCATGATCTTGCGCGCTTCCGGTTCGGCAAGCGTAGCCTCGCGCTCCGCGATGCGGCCGAAGCCCAAAGTCCGAAAGTCCCGGTCGATCACGACCGTCCGCTCGCCAAGAATCTCCGAGAGCTGTCCGCGGGCGGCACGACGAAGAAGATCCATCTGCCACAGCCGGTCTTGAGCCATCACATAACCCTGGGCTTCCGCCAGATCTTCCACCGTCGCCGCCCGAATATGCGGCACACCCCACCCGTCGCGGTCCACCGTCACATTATGTTGCAGTCCGGCAATCGTCACAGTTCCCGAGAGTTGTGGCAGGGGCCGGAAAACGAGCCACCAAAGCACCACGCTGACGGCAATGAGGAGAAGGGCGACAATCCAGAAAACAACTCGAAGCGCGGTTCGCAAGTTCACTCCTGCCGGATTTTCACAAAAAATCAGTGTAGAGGAGCACGTTGCGTTGCGCAACCAACGCCGAAACACAGTTCACTTGCTGCAGCGGCCTACTTCTTCTTTGCAGGTGCGGCGGGCGCCGGCGGAGGGGCAGGTTTCACCCCCGCCGCGGAATTCTGCAGGTCCGTGAGCGAGGAAACCGGCAGCTCGTACAAACCTGGCTCATTCTCGCGCTTCGCCACCACGTGATCGCCATCTTTGGAAATCAAGACTTTCTCGATTCGCTTTCCCGAATCGGATGTCACCGTGATGTCCATCACCTGCGTCGCAAACCCTTTGTCCAGAAACTTGCTCGCCGTCAAATCCCGGATCGCTCCGACTAGCGGGCTCACCGTGGTTTCGTCCATCTTTGCCCCGTTCATCGACCAGTCGCTTCCGCTGTGTGTTAATACGTAGCTTTTTGCGCCGTCGTGCAGCTCGATCTTGTCTGGGTCAACAAAGCCAAAATCAAACAGCTTTTTGTTGCGGAAGTCATCGAGCGCCTTGTCCAGAGCGGTTCCCGTCGACGACAGAATCTTGTAAATCCCCGCCACCACGCTCGACTTCGCGTAGTAGTCATCCTTGTTCTTGCGGATTTGTAGCGCCTGCGTTCCCGAAACGTCCGTTATCTTTGCCTCCGTAAACACAGTTCCCGAGTTGAATCCCGCTGCCATCTTCTTTTCGTCGTCCGAGGCGCTCAACTCCATCTTGGCGTCGTGTAGTGACCGCACCAGGTCGTCGACCGCGAACTGGTCCGCACGCAGCGGCTTGGGCTTCAGGATCTGCCACTGTTCCTTGCTCCGCCCGAATTCGATCGTCTGCTTCTTGGCGGTCAGTTCTACGCGGCTCACCTTGTCTGTCTCGAACGTCAGCAGCCGCTTGTCTCGCAGATCGGTGGCGCTCTTGTCCAGGCTGCTCTTGTTATAGCTGGCGATGAGGAAGACTCGCGAATCTCCCGCAACGTTGGCATACACGCCGCTGCCCGCTGGTGAATCGTCTCCCAGCCGCAGGCTCACGGTTTTCTTGTTCTTGTCCGTGGTGGTCAATACGACTGAGGGCTGCGCCAATCCGTACGCGCCTAAGTCCGCCGCCTTGTCTTCCACGAGCCGATCCGAATTCAGCGACGAGAGCGTGGATACAAGGCTTGACACGGCGTCCTGGTCGGCAGCGAGCGGCTTCGGCGCCGTAATCTCCCACTTGCCTGCCGCGTTCTTGGACAGTGCCAGCTCTTCGGCGCCCTTCTTCGCGATAGTCACGCCGACAAGGTCCGCCGAATTGAGGGATAGAACCTTCGGCGACGACTCCACAGGCGTCACCGCGTCGGCTTCTTTTGCTTTCTTGCGATTGGACCAGTAAAGCGTTGCGCTCAGGGCGGCCAGGACAATGGCCGCGACAAACAGGCCTCGAAACTTCATCGGAGATTTCCTGACAAGGGTTTCGTAAAATTCACGGCGCTGCTACCTCCGGCGCCACCACACAACAATCCCGGCGGCCAGCATGGTCAGCGGGATCAAAAACTGGCTGGTCGTGCGTATCCAGCTGAGTTGCGCCTGCGTCAATGTGATGCGACGGTCATCCCTCTCCTTGGGTCGGATCGAAATTAGGTCTTCATCCGAGGCCAGCCAATTGATCGTATTCATTGCCAGGTCGCGGTTGCCGTTGAAGTTGATGAACGAGTTCGCAGCCCACTCCGAGCTGCCCACCACCACAAACCGTCCTTGTGAGTTCTGTTTTCCCGTCTGGTAGGTCCCTGCTGCCGCAATCGTAAACGGCCCCTTTTTGTTCTTGGGATCGCGGGGGTCAACCTCCGCGGCATTCAGCTTTGTCGTAGCCAGGCTGGTCTCGGAGGAATCGAACAATTTGTCGACACTCGTCTTGTCGCCGTTCTTGATGGTGAGCGAGCGTACCAGTGGGAATCCCGTGGCCGTTCCTTTCATATCGTTCACGATGTTGTGCGACGCGTAGCTGCTCACCAGCGCCACCTGCGGCCCCAAGCCCACGAGCTGTCCTAACGGATTCATGTCCAGGATCAGGTCTTTATTAGCAGTCACGCCCCATTCTTGCAGGAGGTTTGTCAGCGTATCGTTATCGGCAATTTCCGATCGCCCGACTTTGATGGGGGGATCCAGCAGAAACAGCGCCCGTCCGCCATCTTCAACGTACTTTTTGATCGCATCCACCGCGGGCTGTTGGTAAGCCTCTCTCGGTCCCGCCACCACCACCACCGTGCAGTCTGCCGGCACTTCCGCCTTTTGCAGCAGGCTGATGGGCCGCGAGTCGTACTCTTCCTTCACCAGCAGATCGCGCAATCGCGAATAGCCACCGCGGTCTGTATCGTCGGGCTGATGTTCGCCGCTTCCCGTTACAAAGCACAGCTTCTTCGCCGCGCCCTTCGTCGCCCGGATGATGGCGCCGGTGATGTCCTCTTCGCTGGTGCTCTTGGCTTCTTCTTTCTTGTTGCCGATCTGCACGACCGTGGCGCCGTAATTCTTGATTCCAGCTTCCCTCGCCAGTTGCGGCTTCTTGTCCGCGTCCACGTATTGCACATGAACCTTCGGGGAAAGATTCGCGTACATCTGCAATTCGTCTTTGGCGCTCTCCAGACGGGTGGCCTGGTCGAAATACGTGATGTTCAGGTCTTCCTTCAAGCCCTTGACGATCTTTGCCGTCTGCTCGGAAAGGCTGTACCGCTTGTTCGCCGTGGTGTCGTACGACTTGCTGTAGCGGTTGGAAAGAACGTTTGCCGTCGTGAGGATCGCCAGCACCACCACGATGTACAGAGTGGCGTAAGCTACATACTTCGTTTGTCGCGCTTTCAGCAGTTGGAGATTCATCTACGACCTCCACCGCAGCGATTCCAGCGATCGGGCCGTCAGGAAAAGCCCCAGGAAAATCACCGATACGTAATACACAGCATCTTTAGTGTCCAGTACGCCTTTGGCAAACGACTCCATGTGGGTCGTCACGGAGATATAGTTCAGCACTTGTGCCCACGTGGCTGTTTCATAGCCTCCTGCCCAGCCCAGGACAAACATCAGCAGGCAAACTCCAAACGTCGCGGCTCCCGCGATGATCTGGTTTCTTGTAAGCGTCGAGATGAACGTGCCGATGGCCAGCATTCCCGCTGCCTGAAGTAACATACCCAGGTAGCCCACCATCATCGGCTTCCAATCGGGATTTCCATACTTGAAGAGGAAGAGGAAATTCAGGCCGGTCACGAACAGCATCCCCGCATACAAAAGAACAGAAGCCAGCCATTTGCCAAGGATTACTTCCACGTCCCGAATCGGCGAGGTCGTCAGCAGTTCAATCGTTCCATTCCGCTTTTCTTCGGCGAACAGCCTCATGGTGATCAAGGGAATAAAGAACAGCCCGATGACGTTCATGTTCCCCAGCAATTGCCGGATCACCTGCTCGTTGATGTTCATGGGGAACATCTCGCCGCGCCGCATCGCCGCAGTGCTGTAAAAGTTGAACGCCCCTACCATGTTCCAGAAAAACCACCCGAATATCAGCGCGAACATGACAAACAGGATGTACGCGATTGGCGAGACGAAATAGCTTCCTAGCTCCTTCCGGCAAATGATCCAGATGTTCCTCATTGTGCCGCTCCCTTGGCCGTTTCGGCTGTCGGCTCCGCTTGCTCTTGCGTCAGTTGCAGGAAGATTTCTTCCAGGCTGATCGCTGCCGGCCGTAGTTCATTCAGGTCCCAGCCGTTCTCCACCACCGCGCGCGCAAGATCCCCGCGCACGAAGCTGCCCTTCTTGTTCTCCACTTCAAACGCGCTCCCGCTCTTCCGGTTTTCCCTGAACACCACGCGGCTTACGCCGGAAACCATTTCCAGCTTTTCGCGAACCGTTCCGGCATCGAGCGTTCCTTGCCGTGCGGCCACTTCCACGAGAACCGACTCCACGCCCCGCGCTCGGCATTGCAAATTGCTCACCGAGTCTGTCGCCACCAGCTTCCCTTTGTTGATGATGATCACCTGCTGGCAGGTCTGCTCCACTTCCGGCAGGATGTGCGTGCTCAAGATGATCGTGTGATCGCCCGCCAGGCCCTTGATCAGGTCACGCGTCTCGTTAATCTGCTTCGGATCCAGCCCTGCCGTTGGTTCATCGAGGATCAGAACGTCGGGGTTGTGAATGATCGCCTGCGCCAGCCCAACCCTCTGCCGGTAGCCTTTCGAGAGCTTCCCCAGCAGCTTTTGCTTCACGTCTGTCACCGCGCACCGTTCGCACACGGTATCCACTCGCTGCCGCAACTCCTGCCCGGACAAGCCCTTCAGCTTCCCGACAAACATCAAGTATTCCGACGTGCGCATCTCTTGATAGAGCGGCGGCGTCTCCGGCAAATACCCGATATGCTTTTTGACTTCCAGCGGCTGTTCGAGCACATCGAATCCCGCCACAGTCGCCGTCCCCGCCGACGGCGGCAGGAAGCACGTCAGCATGCGCATTGTCGTCGTCTTGCCGGCGCCGTTGGGGCCGAGAAAGCCGACGATCTGGCCCTTCTCCACTTCGAAGGAAATGTGGTCGACAGCGGTATTGCGTGCGTACTTTTTTGTAAGCTCACTTACACGGATCATAGTTTTTTATCGTTGGGAGTAAGTTGTATTGCCCCGCCTTTGAACAGCCTGCCGGGAACTTCTCCGCGTCTCTAAACTGTGAAGCACTATCCTAAAAAGTCTTGCCGCCCTCTGTCAACCTCGGCCTCCATGTGGGTTGCGGCAGCCCAGCCGCCTTTCTTTCTTTACTCTCACCGCTGTTCCACGGAAATTTCTACTTCCACGTCACCAATCACAAGTCACCAATCACCAGTCACCTCCTCACTGCTGCTACAATGCCCCTATGTTCGCTGTTCGCTTGCTCGGTGTCCTCGCCCTTGTTGCCCTCAACGGCTTTTTCGCCGCGACGGAATTCTCGCTTGTCGCCGTGCGACTTTCGCGCATCCGGCAACTGGTGGCCCGCGGAAACGCTCGCGCCCGCGTAGTCGAATCGCTCCTTGGCGACTTGCACCGCGTCGTCTCTGGTGTGCAGCTCGGCATCACCCTCACGAGCCTGGCCATCGGGGCCCTTGGCGAAGTCACGCTCGCGCGCATCTTTCAAACCCTTTGGCCTGCCGCCTTGGGCACACGCAGCGTTTTGATCGTTCACGCGGTCGCGTTGGCCGGGGCCTTCGCCCTTTTGTCTGCCCTTCACGTCGTCATTGGCGAACTCGTCCCGAAAACCATCAGCCTCGCCCGCGCCGAGCGCGTAGCCCTTCTCGTCGCCGTCCCCTTCCGCTGGTTTCTCAATACTTTTCGCTGGGCCATCAGTTTGCTCGACGGCGTTTCCAGCGCCATCGTGAAAGCACTTGGCGTGGCTTCGCCCCAGGTCCACGGGGTCGCGCACTCCACGGAAGAATTGCAAATCCAGATTCAGCAAGCGCGCGAACGCGGCCTCCTTGCGCCCGGCGAAGAAAAATTTATCCTCAGCGCCATCGAGCTCGCTCAAATCCAAGTCCGTGAAATCATGATTCCGCGGCCGGATATGCACATGCTCGCGGTGGAATCGAGCCTCGATGACGTCATGCGCGTTTTTGCCACCACCCAGCGTTCGCGCATCCCCGTGTACCGCGGCACGCTCGACCAGATCCTCGGCTTCGTGCACATCAAGGACATGATGTGGGTGTTGCTGGACCGTGAACGGCGCCTGGAGGAGAACCTCCCGCCTCCTCCTTTTGATCTGCGGCGCGTCTTGCGTGAGGTGCTCATTGTTCCGGAAACCAAGCCGGCCAGCGAATTGCTTCTCGAATTGCGCACGCGCCACGTCGGTATGGCCGTGGTCGTCGACGAATTCGGCAGTATTCTCGGGCTAGCCACCATGGAGGACGTTCTCGAGCAAATGGTTGGCGAGATTCACGACGAATTTGACGTCGTTGAAAAACCGCTCACGCTCGCCGATGGCGCGCTCATTTTCGACGCGGCCCTCAACGTGCGTGACCTCGACGCCCAGTACAACATCACGCTCCCGGAAGATCCCGCCTATGCCACCGTCGGCGGATTCGTACTCGATCAATTGGGTTTCATCCCGAAAGGCGGCGAAAGTTTTGAGCACGACAATTTCCGCTTCTCTGTGGTGGAGATGGACGGCAAGCGCGTCGCCCGCGTGAAGATTCAGCGCGTCCGTCAGCCCGAAACCGGAGCGAAATTGCAGGAGTCCCCCGAAACCGTGCTTCGGCCGGCCAAAGGCTCCGCGACTTCCGGCGGAACTCTATGAACCGCCTGGCTGCATGACACGCTACATCCTCAAACGAATTCTGCTCGCCCTGCCAGCGCTTAGTAGACAATCAAGGCGTGAGTCCGCACAAGCACCGGCTCGCCGATTACCTGCGGCCCAAAACGCTTTCGATGTTGTTGCTCGGCTTTTCTTCAGGCCTTCCCTTTTACTTGGTCGGCAATACGTTCGGCTTCTGGCTGCGCGATGAACACACCTCCCTGACGGCGATCGGCTTTCTTTCCTGGGTGGGCATTGCCTATTCGCTGAAGTTTCTGTGGGCGCCCTTGATGGATCGCGTCGACTTGCCGTTGTTTAAACGGCTTGGACATCGGCGCGGATGGATGATGTTTTCGCAGATCGTCGTCGGGCTGGCGCTGTTCGCCATGGGCGGAACTGGCACGAAAGCCGGGCTCGCCCGGCTTGGCGCTTTTGCGCTCGTCGTCGCGTTTGCCTCATCGACACAGGACATTGTAGTTGATGCCTGGCGAATTGAATCGGCGGACGACGGAGAAGAACAAGGCCTCCTCGCGTCTGCCTATCAGTTCAGCTATCGTCTGGCGCTCCTGACTACGGATTCCCTTATCCTCATCGTGGCAGCGGCCGTGGGCTGGCGCATGTCTTACGGTATCTACGGTGCATGTATGGCCGTTGGAATCATCGCCACCTGGTTTGCGAAGGAACCGGAGCGCGCAGATGCCATGATGGATGAAAAAAAGCGCGAGGCGGCGCTTTGGACGCCGCGCGGTTTCTTCGACGCTGTTGTGGGACCGTTCATTGCTTTCTTCCGTGCGCATGGCTGGCTCGCGCTTGTGATGTTAGCGGCCATCAGCCTCTACCGGTTGCCGGACTTCATCATGGCCCCGATGGCGAATCCCTACTACCATGACCTCGGCCTTTCGAAGCAAACGGTCGGAGCGGTGCGCGGCTCAATCGGACTCCTCGCTACGTTTGCAGGCATCGCCGCGGGCGGGTTCTGCTCGCTGAAGCTTGGCTACATGCGTGCGCTTGTCATCGGGGGCATTGTGCAGGCAGCGGCGACTGCCGCGTTTGCAACTCTCGCGTTCGCGGGCACGAGCATTCCTCTCTTTACGCTCGTCATGGCAGGTGACAACTTCGGCCTCAGCTTTGCCGGCGTTACGCTTGTCGCGTACATGTCGAGTCTCACCAATCTGGGATACACCGCCACGCAGTATGCGCTCTTGAGTTCAACCTATGCCTGGCTGGGAAAGATCTTGAAGGGATTTTCCGGTGCTGCGGTCGAAAGCCTGAGCGCCACTCACGGCCTCCTTCACGCCTACGGCATTTTCTTTATCGTTTGCGGACTGACCGGCGTGCCTGCGGTCCTTCTGTTCGCGGCATTGGGTTACTGGCACAGGCGGAAGCAACCGGTGCCAGCCGCTGCCTAGTCTTCACTCGTAACGCAAAGCCCCTGCCCGGTTGACGCGCGAGGCACGCTCCCCTTCCTCGGCCTCGGCGTCCTCGCGCCGTTCCCAGTTGGGGCGCCATGCTTACCGACGCGCGCGGCCTAATCGGCACACTGCGCCCGTCGCAACCCAGCCGAAAAGCTGTCATCCCGAGCGGAGCGAGGGGTGCTGGCTTGATGTCAACTCTCCCCGGCTCGATGAGAAAACCGCCATCCAAACGTGGGCCTTGTCATCCCGAACCCGCGAAGCGGTGTAAGGGATCTGCTTTGCCATTTCGTAGCGTCGGTTTGCCTCTTCGACGCACCACACATGGTGGTTTTTTCCGGCGCTTACCGTTATGACCGCGGTGCTCTCGTTCAATTTATTGGGGGACGCCCCCCGCACGCGTCCGCGAATGCCCGCTCAGGAATTCTCCCGCTGACTCACGCGTCAAGGATCTTCAATGTTGGTGAGAGTTTTTCTGCAGCAATCTCTTGAAGCGGACGTTGGAGACGGTGAACCCGTAAACCGCGCACACCGTCACTGCCGCCGCAAAACCAGGAAAGGCCAACCGATTGGCGGGAAGAAAACAGGCGGGAAAAAGAGAGGCGGGGAGAAAACAGCGGGAAGAAGACAGGCGGGGAAAAAACATTGTCGCGCTTAACCCGGGCAGCCGTGATTATTCCTTTCCCCCGTTCTGTTTCAGCAATTTGACCATTTTCTTGTTTTTATTAAATTTAGCCATGCGCAGGGGTGTGACCGCGAGCTTATGCTTTGCGTTGACATCGGCGCCGTGGGAAAGAAGCACCTCCGCTGTCTCCAGTTGGTTCAGGCTCACGGCCTTGTGCAACGGAGTCATCCCAAGTTCATCCTCGGCGTTTACTTCGGCGCCTCGGGCCAGCAGCAGTTCCACCGTTTCCTGAGCGCCATGGCCGGCGGCCAGATGCAAAGGAGTATCGCCCGCCTTGTCCCGCGCATTGACGTCGCTCTTGTGATTCAGCAGCAGTTCCACAGCGTCACGGTGGCCTTGCCACGCGGCCAAGTGCAACGGTGTCCTTCCGTTGCTGTCTTTCGTAGCAACGAGCTCGGGATTACTCTCCAGGAGTTCCTGAACCTTGTCCCGATTTCCCTGGCGCGCCGCTTCCTGAATCTCGCTTGCGCCGACGGGTGCGCTTGGTGCTGCATTGGAAGCCGCCGCAGTGGGCGCCGTGCTTGCTGCCGTCAGCTCCGGCGTTGGGGGGCGTTTCGACAATTGGCCAAGAGCGCCTTCATCCGTTTCCTTTGCCAGCTTGGTTCCCTTGATCTCTTTGGAGCCCTTTGCAGGGTCCATGAGTTCCATCTTGTACGCTAGCGGGTGATAAGTCAGGGAAAGCGACCAGCGCACGTAGTAGGTCTTTCCGGCCTCCACCTGCAGTGGCAGTCGCGCCGTGAAAGACGCCATCGTGAGGAGTTCACCTGCGTGACTCGCGCCAGCCAGCTTCGCATTGCACCCGGGGACGTTTATCGTCGTCGTTCTGATCCCGGCGCCGCCCGTGCTCGTACTTGAGACTCCGCACTCGGTCTCCAGCGCTTGGAGACTTGCGCTGCATTGCTGGACATCGGTAATGGGCTCGAGCGCCAAGCGCCTCCACTTCAACCCGCCGCATCCGGGGAGCGAAGCCCATTCTCCAGGCGTGGGCAGGTGATGCTTGCCGGTGATGGGCTGTGCTGCAGTAATCGTCAGTTGGCGCGCGGGTACCTGCATAGAGGCGTATTCATTGTTATGGATCTCGGCTAGAAAAGTGTCACCGATGTAAGCCGAAAAATGAGTGATGGCGCCAAGCATTCGCCCCTTCCGATAGAAATAGATCAGCCCCTTATCCGCGGATGGCGGAGGCGACGCCGACGCCGACTGTCCTATATGTGCGTCCCCGGCAAAGTGAGGGACCTCGTGGGCCTTTACGTATGACATCAATCCAAACAATAAGAGCGACAGACCGACCACGACGCCGGAAAGCTTTCTAGAAAAGCCAGGGGATTTCAGCTGGACCTTTGCGTGGAGGCGGCTCATTCGTGGCCGCCGTGTTGCCGTAGCAGTTCCGCCACGTGCTTGAAGTGCTTTGCGTACCCCAAAGGCGTCTTGCCAACGTTGTCCCTGGCGTTGACATCGGCACCGTTGGCAAGAAGTACCTCGGCAACGTCCTTGTAGCCACGCCCCGCTGCATAATGCAAGGGCGTAACGCCGGCATCGCTCTTGACATTCACGCCGGCTTTGTTCGACAAGAGCAATTCCGCCACGTCTTTGTTGCCGCTGACAGCGGCCAGGTGCAAGGGCGTTTCGCCGTCGTTGAGCGTGGCGTCAACTTCGGCTTTATTGGCCAGAAAAAGCTCTGCGATGTCCTTGTTGCCAGAAGCCGCCGCCGCATGCAAAGGGGTCGCTCCATGGGTGGTCTTGGCGCGGAGGTCCGCTTTGTTGGCCAACAACAACTCCACGATGTCTTTGTGGCCGTACATCGTCGCCGTGAACAATGGAGTCCAGCCCTCGTGGTCTTTGGCATCCACGTTGGCATTGTTGGCGAGCAATAATTCCGCCACGGCCTTGCGGTCGTTATGCGCCGCCCAGTGTAAGGCCGTCGCGCCTGTGGTGTCCTTGGTGAAAGCCCGGCCGGGGCTATCCTTGAGAAGCGCGGCGACTTTCTCAACGTCCCCATCGGCGGCCGCATCATGAATGGGTTCCCCGGCGTCCGGGATGCCCCAGGACGGAACGAGCTTCTCGGCTTTATCGGTGGTGTCAAAGAGGATGGGAAACCATCCCGATCCCCCTCCTGCGAAAGAGTCCACTGTGTAGGTGTGTCCTGTCTCCGCAACAAACGCCACCGTTTGTTCGGCGGACATGGACACCATGGTCAGTGTGCCTGCGAAGAACGCAACGGTAATGGAATGCCGTCCGGCGGTAATGGGCACTTTGAAGCCGCGGTCCCAGGAAGAGTTGAAGTGTTTGCCGTTTCCAAAATTCTGCGGGCCTCTTCCATCAATGCGGTGAAGACTCGGCGTGGTACTTACGAAGAATGTTGACAAGAAGTTGTCCCTTCGGCATTTGATGGTGATGGCGCCGTCATGCATGGCGGAGAAGCAAATGCCGCCTCCTCTCAAAATGGAGGTTGGTTCCCCTTCCGGGATAGCGTTCCTCAAAGGGGTCCCTTCTTGCGCGCCGCGCTGCTGAAGCAACTCGACCACTTGCTGGCGATTGGCGATCGCCACCTTGGCCATGTTCAGAGGCGTGAGGCCGCCCTTGTCAGAGTGCGCATTGATATCGGCGCCGTGGGCCAGCAGGAACTCCACCATTTCCTTGTGCCCCATGCTCGCAGCCTCGTGCAAGGGCGTGAAGTCTATGTAATCCCTGGCATTCACGTTGGCTTTGTTGGCGAGCAGCAACTCCGCCATATCTATGTGGCCTTTCCACGCTGCCATGGCCAAAGGCGTCCAGCCGTTGTAGTTTTGCGCATTGACGTCGGCTTTGTTGGCAAGCAGGAATTCCGCTACATCCTTGTGGTCCTCCCGCACAGCCCAGTGCAGGGGAGCATCGCCATCGCCATCCTTGGCATTGACGTCCGCGCTGTCAGATACCAGAAGCTGCGCAACATCTTTGTGGCCGCTGCGAGCCGCCCAATGTAACGGTGTGGCTCCTTTCAAGTCCTTTGCGGAAACAAGGGCGGGATTGTCTTTCAGCAGAGTCTGGACCGTAGCCAGGTTGCCATCCCGGGCCGCGTCGTGGATGGCGTCGCCGAGCGCGAGGCTGGCACACGCCAGTGTTGTGAGCAGGATTAGCGTGGCGACCGCGCGCCAGCATTCGGGTGACATGAGTTTCCGCTGAAGAGAGAAGCGAGGTTCCATCCCTTTTTCCTGGTGATGCCGTGGAGCGAACTTGGCGGGATGCTAGAGAACATTGGCCGAGAAAATCAATGGGTTCCGTGGAGAAATGATATGAAATTGGTATTAAATCGCAACTGGCGAAGTGTTTTTCGTACGAAACGCTGACCGGGATGACGTCGTCTACGATGAGGAAGCGGGCGAACGGCTTTTCATCACTGCGAGTGTCGAAGGGTGATTTCGTCACCCAAAACCTGTACAGCCGAGAAGAGTCAAAGCCCGCACGCTTCGCCAAAACCGCAAAGCATGCGGCACCCGCTCTCGTAGTGTTGGCCTCGACCTATGGTCCGCCAGCCTTCCTACTGAAGAAATAGGCGACCACGCCAACGGGAACAAACGTGGCCAAGGCGAAGAGCCGTTGGAGCGTGCCCAGCTGTGAAAGAGTGGTGGAAACCATTCCGAACATGAACGGAAACAAAACCAGAATCAAAGCGAGGGAAGCGATCAGGTAGAGCCGAATCGCCGTTGCGCCCTGGTGTTTCCAGACTCCGATCAGCAGTAGGAGAGGCGTAACGATGGTAAGGGCGAGGAGAAATCCCCAGGAGGCATGGCGCGAATCGGGCAAAGGAAACAGACCAGCCTTGAAGGACATGATCCCTGTAGCGGCGACCGACAGTCCGATGAGCCACGCGACCACAATATTTGCGGTGGCACGGAAGGCGCGGTAGAGGCCGATAGCGCCGGCAAGCGCGCCAAGTCCGGTGAGAACCGCGCCCAGGTTGAAAATCCAGGGATGCCGGGAGAAAGAAGTGCCCAGCATGCTCGCCGAATCCCGGGAGAAACTGTAGCCTAGATAGAATGGCGCGGCAGCGAGTTGCGAACCGAAATAGAGGACGGGCATGGCAACGGCTGCGAACAAACAGATGCGTGTGAAAGAATTGCTCTGCGTTGGCGTAGTCATCGTGGCTCACGAGAATCATTCAAATCGCGAGAAGATCCTGGTGCTATTCCCCGCTCAGGAGTAAACGATTGGAGAGGTCAAAAAGTCTCATCAGGACGTTCATGGCGGGCCAGGGCGGAGTAGTTGAGCGAAAGCCAAGACCCGCACGCCGAAACACAGGTATGCAGCACCCAGCGGCAAAAATCCAGATATATTTTGGTCTGCTACCTTGTGAGCGAAAAGGAAATATGAAGATAAAAATTTATTCAATTCTATTTTCTTTTGCTGTGTTCTGCTGTGCTTGCAGCATAAATGCGCAGGAAATAAAGAATGATGACGCATGGAAGAGGATTGTCTCTTGGCGAGTGCCCATGCCAAGGGTAACGGTATTAAGTGGAAATGAGTTGATGATCGATGGGATTCGATGCCGGCTATTTGGCGTGAAGCTTCCCCAAGACATCAAAATCGCTGCTCGTGCTAAACGATTCTTAGAGCTATACGTTAAAATTTACGGTCGCTACTATGCAATCTACAATACGAATAGCCCGGTCAGTTCCAACGATGGTGTTCCACTCATCTGGTTTCAAGGTTCGGGTGACGGCGGCTGGGCTCAAGAGACGCTTGTTCAAGCTGGATTGCTAGACGTCGATTACAGTGGCTTCGAGGAATACCATTTTCAGGTTCCAGCTAAACCAAGAGACGTAGAATATGATTGGAAGAGATGCTTCAAAGAAGCTTTAGCCTCACATCAAGCCGGGAGGAAACCGAATATTGTTTTTGACTGGCCCGAGCCAATGAAAAAATAGGGCCAATGCCAGAGAATCGTGGATTGACGGGTGTAATTGAGCGGGAGCACTACACTAGCTGTGAGAACTGCGGAGGAGCAGGGATCATTGTGACTTACCAAAGTCCTCGAGAAAATCCTCGCAAAAAATAGAAAAGCTCGAATTGGAGGGCCCGGGCCCCAGGAGTTATGGTCCAACCAAGCGAAAGAAGCTTATGCCCCTTATGAATACCGCAGAAACATGCATCGTTGGCATTCTCGCTCCCGGCGGGAGTTCAGTCAGGGCGCGTTCGAGGTAGGCATCAAGGGTGTCGAGATGTCTACGTAAACTACTCCGATTGCAGCACACCGGCGGCGCACGGCTCCTATCATGGCGGGTGACAAGCCTCTAACGACCGACATCGCCGACCATCGATCCGCATGGAAATCTTGGGCGGCGGGTGGCAAACCCCTAACTCGTTGAATCGAGAGCGGCGGATGGCGGCCCTTTCGCCGACCGTCGCCCCGCGAATCTTCGTCAGCCGCTTTTTTTCTTGTCGCTGGGCGCAAATCAATGTGGTAGGAATGTAGTGGACGCCCGCCCTCAACTCGCCCAGAAATTCACCGAGGAGATTCGCAAATGAAAATCGCTAAGATCCTGGGAGGATTCGTGTCGTTGGGATTGCTTGCGGGATTGGCCGTACCCTTTGCCTCAGCGAAACCGCAGGCGGCTCCCGCGGCCCAGACCCATGAAAAGGGAATGGGAATGCACGACAAGCTGCAGGCCGCTCTGGACAGCCTGAATCTCACAGACGACCAGAAGGCCAAAGTCAATGACATCCTTGCGGATGCGAAGACCAAGCGCCAGGCCGTATTGAAGGATTCTTCGCTCAATGAGGAAGAGAAAAGGGCGAAGATGAAGGAACTCCACGAGGGCTTGCTTGCCAAGCTGAACGAGGTGCTGACGCCGGATCAGCAGGCAGAGCTGAAAAGCAAGATGGCAGATGCAAAGGCGAAGATGCCTGCAAAGCCCTGATCGAATAGTCACAGCAGCTTACTGGCGGAAAAAAAGAAACGCTCTGGGCGAGGTTCAAGGGCTACTTGGTGAGGAGGACCGCGGTGCCGCGGCCCAGGCCGAGGGTTCGCGAAGCGTTGCCTTTGTTTACGGCAATTTCCAGATAGCCGCTGGAACCCACATAGGCGAACGGCTCGGTACCGTTTCCCTGCGCAAACGTTTCGACAAATCGGGTCACCGGATGGTTTCCGGCCTGGATCTTGATGACACCTTCGCTCGCGACGGATGCCGGCAGATCTTCCTGCTTGAAATTGGTGATGAGGTTGCCAAACGCATCGGTACGTAGCACTACGCCCTTCACCACGCCGTCCGCTTCTTTGGGGCGGGGAAGCGAGAAGCGCTTGTAATCCGTAATATCGTCACCCATGCTCGCGCTTTGCCAGCCTTTAGTGAGCCAGGCGGCGACCGGCGCAAAAATATCGCGCCCGTGAAAGGTCTTGCTGACCGGTTGCAAATAGTAGTGCTCGGCGTTGGCGTGCCGCACTACCAGGTTTTCCTGCTCGCGCTCGTAAATTACCGAAAGCACGCCGTTATCCGGTGCGATGAAATATTGATTGCCCGCGCTGGCCAGCAGCGGGCGGCGCTCCGTGCCAACCCCCGGATCCACGACCACGACGTGCACGGTCTTCGGCGGGAAATAAGAGTAGGCCGAGCCAATCGCCAGCGCGCCGTCCAGAAGGTCGAACGCCGCGATATTGTGCGTGATGTCCACAATCGTCACGTCGGGATTGATTTTCAGGATGACGCCTTTCAGTGTCCCGACCAGGTGGTCGTTCGTGCCGTAGTCGGTGGTCAGTGTGATGATCGCGTTGGCCAATGGTCCTCTCACCCGCAGAGCTGCGCGCTTCGCGCACGGGAGCGGCGTTGCGCTCTGCATCCTTTGACGCTAACGGACGCCTGCGCAGCCGTCAAGAATCCACACGTACTGTGCTGTGCAATTGCCAACGGTCGCGGCGGCAGGCGGGTCGACCCGGCACGCCGCTATCTCCGTTGAAACGCGACGTGGCTCTAGACGTGGCCCTGCTCAGGAGCGCATCCGTGCCATTCGGGGTCGGGATAGTGCCGCTTGCAGAACCACTGGCCACAGCGCTCGCAGAACTGCTGGCCGGTGTGGTCACAAGGCTCATCCACGCGCGAGACTCCCTGACAGAGCTGTTCTTGAGGCTTTACCGCGGTCGAACTCATAACTTCCTCCAAGGCACGAAGGAGCGTGCCGGACGGAAGGGGAAATCAACGGCCTGACTCTACGACTCCAACCCTGTCCACGCCGCTACAGGCAATATACACCTTCCGTCAAGGGTGGCGTCCATATTCCACGCCGTACCGCCCGGAGTTTTCCACCCTGCGTGGATACTTTAAAGGTTGACGAAGCGCCGCTCGGCGCTCCCTTAGCTGGCGACGCACACAGGACGTCAGTCGTTTTTTACTTCTGCGACGCCGCACCCGCACGGCGCTTAGCTTTGATCAGCACGTCGACAGAGTCGGGGCGGCCATTCCAAAAATCGAGACGAATGCGTCCATCGGACAGCTGGTGGACCGTAGCGGGAATGGCGCTGGCCAGGAGATACCACCCGGCAGGAAGGACTACCGCGTTGCGCGGGCGGCCGAGGCTGCGATCGAAGACGAGTTCATCACCATCCATGCCATAGCTGGCGGGAGCCGTGTACGTCTCCGAGATGCGCAGGCGGACGGTTTGGCCCTTCTTTACCGCAGGGAAGGGAATCAGCACCACTTGTGTCGTTGGGCTAACCGGATCGCCGGACTCGGCAGTGATCTTCTCCGCAGCCATCTGCGCGCCGGTCAGGATGCGAGTTTCGAGCTTCTCCCCGGTGTCCAGAATGTAGGCGGAGGGATTCGAGGCAGTGCTGCCTTCGCGAACGACATTCAAGTAGCGATTCACGCCGGGACGTGATTCCGTGTAGTCGTGATAAAGGCTGAAAGAGTGCGTCTCCGGCTGTTGCAGGAAGTAGACGATGTCGCGGTCCTGCTGCGCGCGTTCGGAGAGGCGCTCGCGCTCGGTCGCGCCCTGGAAGGGTGCCTCCCAGCTTTTCTTTGTAGTTGCCGCATGTGGAACTGCGGACGCAGCCGTCTGCGCCCCGAGCTTCGCTTTGAGTAAAAGAGACGCTTCGCCGGGGCCTGCGTTCATAAAAGAGACACCGATGCGCCCGTCGGGTTCCGGCAAAACCTGCGCAGGCACGTTGCATTCCACCAGCTCGTATCCTGCGGGCAGGACGACGCGGTTTCTGCGGATTCCCAGCGAGCGCTGGAAAAGGATGGTGTCGCCTTCGCGAAAATAGCTCTTTGCGTCTTTGTACGTTTTCACGATGAGCAGGCGCCCTTGGCCGTCCACGGGAACGGGACGCGCCAGATGGACGCGAATAAAATCGCTGGAAGTCTCCTCGCCGGCCATCAGGGGGTCTTTGCGGGCTTCTTCACCGGTTACGACCTCGAACTTTAGCGGCTCGCCGGTCATGGCGTCGTAGACGGCTTCGTCGCTGGCCGTGCTCCCCTTGCGAATCGGGTTGTAGTAGACCGTTGCGCCGGGAGCGGTCGCGGTGACCTCGTAGCGAATCTTGAAGCTGGCGCTCTCTGGCGCATGCAGTTCGTAGCGCGTGTATTCGTCAGTCTCCGTTTGGCGAACGCCAGCCGGGGGCCCTTGCCCGGTGCTGGTGGGCCCGGAGCACCACAGAACGGACAGAAGAGTAGTCGCGACGACGATCGATATGCGCATTGGTGCTTCCTTAACGACAGTGATTGCGAACGTGGGGCTATCCTAATCTGAGTCTCGGCAGCCGTCACGTAGGGATTTCCGCTACAATCAGGAACAAGTATGACGCAGGGAATCGCCAGCGAAAGGGCTTGGGTACCGCCGACTATAAATCGGCGTGGACAAGGTGTGAGCTGGCAAGAAGCCATCGACTTGTCCGGGGCGCCGCTAGAGGAGCTTCTTCACGCCGCGAGTGAGGTGCGCCGGCAGGGAAAAGGCACGACGGTCAGTTTTTCGAAGAAGGTCTTCATTCCGCTGACCACACTGTGCCGCGACTATTGCTCCTACTGCACGTTTCGGAAAGATCCGGGCCAGCCCGGCGCGCATTTCATGACGCCCGAAGAAGTGCTTACGCTCGCAGAACAGGGCCGCCGCGCCGGATGCAAGGAAGCACTCTTTAGTCTGGGCGACCAGCCGGAGCGGATTTTCCCGGAGGCGCGGGAGTTTCTCAGCAAACAGGGGTATGCCCGCACGCTCGATTATCTGGCGGCCATGTGCGAAATGGTTTTGGAACGCACTGGGCTTCTCCCTCATGCCAATCCAGGAGTGATGGACGGCGCGGCACTCGATAAATTGAAGGAATCGAATGCCAGCGTGGGCCTAATGCTGGAGAACGTCAGCGTGCGGCTGATGCGCGATGGCTTGCCGCACGCGAATGCGCCCGACAAAGTGCCTGCGCTGCGCCTGCGCACGATGGAAGAAGCGGGCAAGCGTTCGATCGCGTTCACCACCGGCATATTGGTGGGGATTGGCGAGACGATGGAGGAGCGCATTGATTCGCTGATCACAATTCGCGAAGTGCACGAAAAGTTCGGCCACATCCAAGAAGTGATTGTGCAGAATTTCCGCGCCAAGCCAGATATTCCGATGGCGGCGCATCCCGACCTGGCGCTGGACGAGATGCTGCGAACGATAGCGCTGGCACGGTTGATTCTTGGTCCACAGATGAACGTGCAAGCGCCGCCAAATCTGAGCTACAGCGATTTTCCGCGGCTGCTCGAAGCGGGCATCAACGATTGGGGCGGTATTTCGCCGGTAACCAAGGACTTCATCAATCCCGAGGCGGCATGGCCGCAAATCTCAAAACTGCAAAACGAAACAGAGGCCAGGCGTTTTCAGTTACGTGAGAGGTTGGCGTTGTATCCGGAGTTCATCTCTCGGAAGAACTTCCTCGCGCCCCGCGTCCAGGAGAAACTAAGCGCCTTCGCCGGTGCCGACGGCTTCGCCAGCTGAGAATCCAGCGAAAGATTCCTGAGTCAACCATTCCGAGAGCAAAGCGCGGTCTTTTCGCTCCTAAGGTTCTGTGAAGCGACGAGGAATCGAGGCAAGCACTTAGGTCAGCGGCAGGCCCGTGAACCGAATGCCCGCGGTGTGCACCTTGTAACGCACGTTGAGGCCGATCAGGAGAGCCGTAAGGGATTCCGCGATGCGAGCGTTTTCGAGTTTGCCTCCGTTCACGGGACGAGCACCGGGGACCTTCGTCACGAGGTCCATGGCCGTCTTTTTGGCGTTTTCGTCGTCGCTGCACACCAGGATGTCGCAATCCACGGGGCCGTCTTTCCCGAGCAATTCCGCGCTCAGGTTGTGAAGCGCTGCGGCGACTCCCACAGTCGAAGGCACAAGCTCACGCGTTTGCTCTGCCGCGGAACCCTGCCACACGCCAAGCATGCGTGACGCCGTTCCACCCACTGCAGCCGCGAGCGGCACGGTCGTGTCGATGACCACCTGGCCTGATTTCCAGAGGGGCTTGAGTTGCTTCAAAAGAGTTGCG
Source organism: uncultured Acidobacteriaceae bacterium (assembly GCA_964524985.1). Lineage (GTDB taxonomy): Bacteria > Acidobacteriota > Terriglobia > Acidiferrales > UBA7541 > Acidiferrum. The sequence goes on along the minus strand of CAZGFL010000102.1, from coordinate 26,644 downwards.
TGACCGGAAAAAGGCACGGTGAGGACGATGACATCGCATTGGGGGACGACGGAAGCATTGTCCGCGCCGTCGATCTTGGCGTTCGGGCCAAGAGTCCTCCGGAGGAGCCTCGCCGATTCCGCAGCGCGTTGGGCATCGCGCGAGCCGATGACGACCTGCTCGCCTGCGGTAGCCCAGCGTTTGGCCAAGCCAGACCCTTCAGGGCCGGTGCCTCCGAGAATTCCAATTTTTCTGGTCATGCGTCACCCTGCGGGGCTGCAAACACTGGCCTAACATTGTACGATTGTCCTGCGAAGTATCTCTCACGGCATGCCCGAATTTCCAGACATTGTCGTCTACATCGAGGCGCTCGAGAAACGCATCCTGGGCGAGACACTCGAAGACGTTCGCATCGCCAGCCCGTTTCTGCTGCGGACAGTGACGCCGGCGCCGGAGGACGCGAAAGGGAAAAAGGTTCGGCGGTTGCGCAGGCTCGGGAAACGAATCTGCATCGGGTTAGACGAGGACCTGTGGCTCGTCCTGCATTTGATGATCGCCGGACGTTTGCACTGGCGGGCGCGAGGCGTCAAAGTGTCACAGCCCCGAGGTCTTGCGGCGCTGGATTTTCCAGGTGGATCGCTTCTTTGGACGGAAACAGGTTCACAGAAACGAGCTTCGCTGCACATTGTTAGGGGAGAAGCGGGACTGCAATCACTCGATCCAGGGGGCATCGAAGTGTTTGAAGTGGACGCCGCGGGGTTTGCCGCCGCGCTGCTCTCCGCGAATCACACGCTCAAGCGCGCGCTCACCGATCCGCGTTTGTTCAGCGGCATCGGCAATGCTTACTCGGATGAAATCCTGTTTGAAGCAAAATTGTCGCCGCTGGCGCGCACCCAAAAGATCTCCGTTCCCGAAATTCAGCGCCTCTACGGGGCCGTTCGATCCACGCTGGAATATTGGACGCAGCGCCTGCGCGCGGAAGCGGGCGGGATGTTCCCGGAAGGTGTGACCGCGTTCCGCGATGGCATGGCCGTTCACGGACGCTATAAGCAGCCTTGTCCGCGCTGTGGAACCAAGATCCAGCGCATTCGCTACGCTTCGAATGAAACCAACTACTGCCCCGCGTGCCAGACGGGCGGGAAACTTCTTGCCGATCGCGCGCTGTCTCGCCTGTTGCGCGAAGACTGGCCGCGCACGCTCGAAGAACTCGAACTTCTCACGGCGAAGCGTTCGTAGCGCAGTCTCGGACGTGGCGCTGGTTGACGGGTCGCGTGGTCGAATCTAGAATGCTTTGGGCTTCCATCGACCCTCCTATGGCCGCATACCGGTTGCGCCGCAAACCCAGTTCTGCTTCGCCGAAAAAATTCGTCTGGACGGAGGACAAATTCCGGGCATTGCTGGAGTCCGCTCCGGATGCGATGGTCATTGTGGATGTCGCGGGAAGGATCTCCTTGGTCAATGCCCAAACAGAGAAGTTATTTGGTTATCGCCGGGATGAATTGCTGGGCGTCCCTGTCGAAAACCTCATCCCGGAGCGCTTTCGCTCCGGTCACCTCCAACATCGCGACGACTTCGCCCGCACGCCCCGCTTGCGCATGATGGGCTCCGGAATGGAGCTTTATGGGCGGCGCAAAGACGGCTCTGAGTTCCCAGTGGAGATCAGCCTCAGTCCGTTCAAGAGCAATGACGGCATCTTGGTCTTCAGTGCTATTCGCGACATTACCTTGCAGAAGCAGGCCCAGAAAGAACTCGCGGAAGCCAAAGCTGCCCTCCAGATTCGCGTGGAGGAACGGACCGCGGAACTCCGCGCTTCCGTTCAGAACCTCAAATCCGAAATCCGCGAACGCCAACTCGCCCAGCGCCAGCGCGACGAGCAAAAGGAGCATTCAGCCCGCCTGGAAGAGCAACTCTTGCTGACCCAAAAAATGGAAGCCATCGGGCGCCTCGCCGGCGGTATTGCGCACGACTTTAACAACCTCCTCGGCGTTATTCTGGGGAACAGCGAACTAATCCTCAAGACGCTTCCGCAAGAAAGTCCCGCGCGCGTGCGCGTCGAAGAAATCAAGATGGCTGGTGAGGAAGCCGCCTCCGTCACGCAGCAGTTGCTCGCATTTAGCCGCCAGCAGGTGTTCGCGCCGCAAACGGTCCACCTGAACGTCGTGCTCAAGGACTTAGAACCACTGCTGAAGCGCATTGTTCGCGAAAGCATTCATTTCGAAATGCAACTTGGCCAAGGGGTGGAACATATTCATGTAGACCGCAGCAAATTGTCGCAGGTGATTCTGAACCTGGTGGCCAATGCGCGCGATGCCATGAGCGCAGGCGGCCGATTGAAGATCGAGACCAGCAACTTCGAGCTTGGCGAAGCCTACGCTCACGAGCATGTGGACGTGAAGCCCGGCCCTTATGTGCAGCTGAGCGTGAGCGACAGCGGAAGCGGCATGGACAGGGAGACGGTGAGCCGCATCTTCGAGCCGTTCTTTACCACCAAAGAGAAAGGGCGTGGAACAGGGCTTGGTTTGGCCACCGTGTACGGAATTGTGCGGCAAAGCGGCGGGCACATCTGGGTGTACAGCGAGCCGGGAGCCGGCACCACGTTCAAGATCTATTTCCCGCGGGTTCCGGAGACTGGTGATTCTGCCGCTGCTCCTGCCGTGAAGGACGTTGCCTCGTCAGCCTCAGAGACAATCCTCCTCGTGGAAGACTCGAAACTCCTTGCGAAGGTCACGCGCGACTTCTTGGAAGGCGAAGGCTTCACCGTGTTGTTGGCGGCGAGCCCGCGCGAGGCGATTCAGGTTGCAGAGGCCTACCAAGGGCCTATTCAGCTGCTTCTCACGGACGTGGTGTTGCCGGAGATGAACGGCAAGCAGCTGGCGGAGGCGCTGCACGCCAGGCGGCCGGAGATGAAAGTGCTGTACATGTCGGGCTACACGAATGGAATTCTGTCCGAGCACGCGTTTCAGGCCGCGGATGTCGCGTTTATTGAGAAGCCTTTTTCGCAGCAAGCTTTGTCGAAGAAAGTACGCCAGACTTTAGGCCAGAGCGCGAAGCGTTAGTTGGCGCGGGCGACGATTTGATTTAGCTTTCGGCCATTTGCTGGAGCGCCGCTCTGTTCCGCAGTAGCATCGTCGATCCATTGACTTCGATGATGTGCTGCTTTTTGAAGTCGCTCAGGATGCGCGTGACGGTTTCGCGCGAAGTGCCAATTAACTGGGCCATCTCTTGATGCGTCAGCGCCAGCTTGACGCGTACCATTCCGTCGCTCACCGTGCCGCTTGTCGACCAGTCCAGCAGGAACTTGGCCATGCGGTCGGCCACGGACTGGCTTAGGCCGATCGAGCGGATCAGGTCGTAGGCGGCGTGGCAATCGCGGCTCAGATGCTGCGCAAAGTGCAGGCAGGCATCGCCATGCTCGGTCATGAACCGCAGAAAGTCTTCGCGGGAGATGAACGCGATTTGCGACGGCTGCAGAATCTCCGCGGTCATCTCGTAGGGCTTGCCGGTAATGACGGAATTCAGGCCCAGCCCTTCGCCCTGCTGGGCAATCTTCAGGATGAGCGTGCGCCCGTCGCTGTTCGTGGTCAGCAGTTTGACGCGCCCCTGGCATAAGATGTACAGGCCACGGGCTGGCTGGCCCTCCATAAAGATCATGGCCCCGGCAGGGTAAGTAGTAGTGTGGCGGATTTTCTGCAATGCTTTCAGCGCGGCGTCGGAGAGCCCGCAAAACGATTCCGGCGTGCGGAGGTCACAGCTGGTGCAGTTGTCGACGATGGGCAATCCGTAGGGTGTCTTCGGTTTTTTCTGCGAGGGTGCGGTCCACACCGCAAGTTGTGGAGCGGTTCGTGGGGCTACCATGGAACTTGCCATTACGTGCCTCCCATTTAAGGACTGATTCCCTGAACGAGGGTAGGAGAGGCAACACACTGGCCGTTCTCTTTCCAAGCTCTCCCTTCAGTTTCGAAGCTCCGTAACATATTGAAATAAAAGGCTATGTGCGTAATTTGGGAGTCGTGGCGAAGGGGCCAGGATTGTCCCAATCCAGGACTTCCTGCGCCATTTCGCACATGAGGTGGTGATATTCATCACTTCGGGAAGGTGATGCGCCGACTTGACCGCGCCATTTCCTGGTAGCGGCGGTGGCCGACCTTGGTGGCAGTTCTCAAAAATCGCCTACCTATGTGTGAATGCGGGTGGCGCGAGGAGGCCTGAGTCGCGCCCGAAATGTCTCCCTGCTAGACTTCCCATCATGGTGTTCACGAAGAGACTGCGGGAGGGAGTCAAGCGCGGAGAGATTACGTGCAGCGTGCGGATTTGGATGCGTCCGCATGTGCAGGTCGGTAAGCGCTACCGCATGGAAGAAGGCGCGATCGAAATCGACTCCGTCGAGTCGATTGGGTTTCCAGACATTACCCCGGAACTGGCGCGCGAGTCGGGATTCCTGGGTGTCCTTGACTTGCTCAAGGTGGCGAAGCACGGCAAAGGCAACAACATCTACTTGATTCGGTTTCATTACGTGCGGCCACGGAGCAAGCGCAAACCGGCTTAGGGGCATTCCTTAGTGGAGGATCGCGGCGATAGCGCCGTCGGCGATGAGGGTGGAGAGAGCTTCGATTTCCGGGGCCAGCGGACGGTCGGTAACAAGTTTGGCGGATTTGGCGCGGACCAGGTCGTAAGCCTTGCGCGCCATCGTGCCGGTTTGCAGCGGTGCCAACAAATCAATCCCCTGACAGGCGCAAAGTAGTTCGATGGCAAGCGTGTGACGCAAATTCTCCAGCATGCGGTCGAGGCGGCGCGTTCCGCTCATGCCCATTGAGACGTAGTCCTCCTGATTGCCCGAAGTGGAAATGGAATCGACCGAATGTGGAGTGGCCAGCGCTTTGTTCTCGCTCGTGAGCGCGGCGGCGGTGACTTGCGCGATCATGAAGCCAGAATTGATGCCCGGCTCGGGCGTAAGGAACGCGGGAAGCATGCTGGTGAGCGGATTGGTCATCTGTTCGATGCGGCGCTCGACGATGCCCCCAAGGGTGGCGACAGAGATGGCCACCTGATCGGCGGCCATGGCTAATGGCTGGCCATGGAAATTGCCGCCGCTGACGATGTCGCCATTGGCGGCATCGCGAACGAAGACGAGCGGATTATCGGTGGCGCTGTTCATTTCGACGGCGGCGATTTCGCGCGCCTGGGCGAGCGAATCGCGGACGGCGCCGTGAACCTGCGGGGTGCAGCGGAGGCTGTAGGCGTCCTGAACGCGTGGATCTTTTTCCGCGGCGCGGTGCGACTCGCGAATCTGGCTACCTTCGTTGAGGTGGGCGAGGTTGCGTGCGGTCATGGCCGCGCCGGCGTAGGCGCGGGCATGCATGATGCGCGCGTCGAAAGCGCCGGGACTGCCGCGGAGGGCGTCGAGCGAAAGCGAGGCGGCCACGTCGGCGGTGTCGGCGAGGATGTCCGCCTCGTAGAGGGCAAGGCTGAGCAGCGCAAGCATTCCCTGCGTGCCATTGAGAAGCGAGAGTCCTTCCTTCGCTTCGAGCGCGAGCGGAGTGATGCCCGCACGCTTCATTGCTTCGCCACCTGGCAGCATTTCCCCACGATATGACGCACGGCCTTCGCCGATGACCACATGGGCGAGGTGCGCGAGCGGCGCAAGGTCGCCGGACGCGCCGACGGACCCTTGCGAGGGAATTACCGGATGCACGCCAGCGTTGAGCATCTGAACGAGTGTATCGACGACGCGCGGGCGGATGCCGCTCAAGCCCTTGGCCAACGCATTGGCACGCAGCAGCATCATTGCGCGCGTTTCGGATTCGCTGAGCGGTGTGCCAACACCGCTGGCGTGCGAGCGCACCAGGTTCACTTGCAACTGACGAACCTGTTCGGGTGAAATGCGCACGGACGCGAGCTTGCCAAAGCCGGTGTTGATGCCGTAGGCCGCCGCGCCAGACGCGAGGACGCGTTCGACAACCGCGCGAGAGGCGTTCATGCGCTCGGCCGCAGCTGGCGCGAGCTCGACGTGTTCGCCGCGTAGCGCGACAGCGTAAAGCTGCGCAAACTTCAGATCGTTTCCGGTGAGCACGACGCTCATGCGGGGCTCCGGTCGGGTTCTGGAACGCCAATTGCGATCAGAATCTTGCGGTATTTCTCGGGAAGCAGCTTGGGGCGCCCGTTGCTTCCGCAGATCACGTGGGTCGTGTGGCCGGTGGCGAGGAGGGTGCCGTCGGAATCGCAGAAAAGCTCGTAAGTGAATTTCACGATGCGGTTGCGCGATTCTGCTATGCGCGTGCGCACGCGCAGCTCCTCGTCGTAACGCGCGGGGCGGTGATAGCGACAGTACGCATCAGCCACCACGATGTGGCAATCGTCTTCCTTCTCCATTTTCTTGTATTCGACTCCGAGCGCGCGCATCAGTTCGACGCGGCCGACTTCAAACCATACAAAGTAGTTGCCATGATAGACGACGCCCATCTGATCGGTTTCCGCGTAACGGACGCGCACTCTCGCATCGTGGTATTCGATCATTCGCATCTCTCAGTTTATTCCGGCTTGCTTTGCCAGACGGGCTTGCGTTTTTCGAGGAACGATGCCAAACCTTCCTTGAAGTCGGGCGTGCAGCGAATGCGCGCGTTTTCCAAAATGGCGCGTTCCAGGTCGTGGTCCACACTGGCGATTTCCGAGGAGATAAGCAATCGTTTCGCCCTGCTCAGGCTTGCGGGGCTCGCTTCGATGAGTTCCGCCGCCAGCTCGTGAGCGCGGTCGAGCAAGTGTTCCGCTGGAACAACCTCGGACACCAGCCCGAATTCCTTTGCTTCTGCGCCATCAATGATGCGCCCGGTCAAGAGAAGATCGCGGGTCCTCTTTTCGCCAATCTGCCGCGTGAGAAACACCGAAACGATCGCGGGCAAAAACCCGATCCGCACTTCCGTGTATCCAAATTTAGCCTCCGGGGCGGCGAGCGTAAAATCACATAATGTCGCGATCCCGCAGCCTCCGGCATAGGCGGGGCCGTTCACGGCGGCAATCAGCGGACGCGGGAAACTCCAGATGCGGCGAAACATTTTGGCGATGCGGCGGGAATCGTCCTGGTTCTCCGCGGGAGATTGACACGCGATGGCGGCGAGCATCTCGAGGTCCATCCCTGCGCAAAAAGCTTTTCCTGCGCCGGTAATGATGGCCACCCGCGCATGGCTCTTTTCGATTTCGTCGAGGGCGGTCTGGAGTTCCGCCATCATAGCCGTGGAGATGGCGTTGCGTTTTTCGGGGCGGTTCAGCGTGATGTGGGCGATGTGGCCCGAAATTTCCAGCAGCAGCGTAGTGTAAGAGTTCATGATGCCAGCCCCCCGTTAATTGGCAAGCGGCGCATGGGCATATTTTGCGCGAATTTCGTTGGTCATTTCGAGAGCTTTCGCGAGGCGCGACGAATCGATACCGGGATCGGCGCCCGCTTTGCGCAGTGCGGCAAGCACATCTTCCGTCGCGATGTTGCCAACCAGATTGTCTCCCGCAAACGGGCAACCGCCAAGTCCGGTGAGTGCGCTGTCAAAGCGGCGGCAACCAGCCTCGTAGGCGGCAAGGATTTTTTCCTCGCCACTTTCGGGGCGGCTATGGAGATGCACGCCGAGCTCGATGCCCGCGACGTGGTCCTTCACGGCGCCATAGAGGTCGCCGACGAGTTGCGGCGTGGCGGTACCGACTGTGTCGGCCAGCGAGACGGTGCGCACGCGGATGTCCTTGAGCCATTCAAGCGTGTCGGCGACGATTTCGGGTCCCCAGGGCTCGTCGTAAGGATTGCCAAAGGCCATTGAGATGTAGATGACCAGGCCGCGATTGGCAGTGGCCGTTTCTTTTTTCAATTTTTCCACGAGCAGCCGTGATTCGGCGCGGGTCATGTTGGCATTGGCACGGCGAAAATACGCGGAGATGGAATAGGGATACCCGATAGTAGTCACGCCGGGAGTGGCGAGCGCGCGTTCGAGACCTTTTTCGTTGACGACGATGCCGATGATTTCGGGCGGTGTGACGTTTGCCGGAAAGGAAGCGTTTAGTAGCTTCATCACGTCTTCACTGTCGGCCATTTGCTTGACGTGCTTTGGTGAAACAAAGCTCACCGCATCAATGTGCGTGAATCCCGCTCGAACAAGCTCTTTCAAATACCCGGCCTTGTATTCCGCGGGAATCTGCTCCGGCAATCCCTGCCACGCGTCCCGTGGGCATTCAATTAGTTTTGCTGGCTCAGCCATCTCTTCCTATCGAGGCCGAAAGTAGTCAATCAGAAGCGAGACGAAGAATCCGACGAGACAGAGGATTCCCAGGTGCACCAATACCATAAGGAACAAGTCCCGCGTCGAAACCAAGCAGCCGCCGGGCTTGTGCGGCAATTGTGCGCCTTTGTTGCAGAGACGCGACGCGAAGACTAGCGACTGTAATCGGGGCGGGGATAAAGCCAAGTAGCCGTACCCACGACCTCGTTGAAATCTTCACGTTTGCAAGACTCCGGTTTTGAATTCGCGGATGTCGGGATTCAGCGATGCCGCTTCGAGAGCCCAGATCAGCGCGTCGCGCGTGTACGCGGGGTCGATGATAGCGTCCACCCAAAGGCGCGCGGCGGCGTAGCGTGGATCGGTCTGGTGTTCGTACGTGGCGCAAACGGATTCGTATAGTTCCTTTTTCTGTTTCTCGTCGACCTTTTTGCCTTCGCGCTCCAGTTGTTTCAATTTTATTTCAACGAGCGTGCCCGCGGCGGCGTCGCCGCTCATTACCGCGAAGCGCGCCGTCGGCCAGGCAAACATAAAGCGGGGATCGTAGGCTTTGCCACACATAGCGTAGTTTCCCGCGCCAAAGCTGCCGCCGCAAATCACCGTGATTTTTGGCACCACGCTGTTTGCCACGGCATTGACCATCTTTGCGCCCGCGCGGATGATGCCGCTCCACTCCGCGTCCTTGCCGACCATGAAGCCGTTGACATCGTGGAGAAATACGAGCGGGATGCGATTCTGGTTGCAATCTAGGATAAACCGCGCCGCTTTTTCCGCGGATTCGGTGTAAACGACGCCGCCGAATTCGATGCGCTTCTGGTCCGAGCCGCGCGCCAGCGTCTGCACGTGCTTTTTTTGGTTCGCGACGATGCCAACCGCCCAGCCGCCGATGCGTGAGTACCCGCAGAGCAACGTTTCACCGTATTCGGCGCGATATTCTTCGAATTCACCGGCGTCGACGAGGCGCGCCAGAATTTCGCGCGTGTCGTATTGCTTGGCGGGGTCGCTCGAAAAGATGCCGTAGATTTCCTCCGCGGGATAAAGAGGGTCGCGTGGTTTTACGTGGCTGAATGGTGAAGGGTTCGCTGCCCCGATTTTGTCGGCTAGGGCGCGAATGCGTTTGAGGCACGCCTCGTCATCCGGCTCACGAAAATCAACCGTGCCGCTGATTTGCGCGTGCATTTTCGCGCCGCCGAGCTCTTCCGCGGAGGATTTCTGCCCAATCGCCGCCTGCACCAGCGCGGGTCCGGCGAGGAACAGGCCTGAGCCTTCGGTCATCAAAATGTGGTCGCACATCACGGGAAGATACGCTCCGCCTGCAACGCACATGCCCATGATTGCGGTGATTTGCGGGATGCCCAGGGCACTCATCACGGCGTTGTTGCGGAAGACACGGCCAAAGTCGTCGGTATCGGGGAAAACGTCTTCCTGCAGCGGTAAAAAAACGCCCGCGGAATCGACCAGATAAATCGTGGGAATATGATTCTCTATGGCGATGTTCTGGGCCCGAATCACTTTCTTCGCCGTCATAGGGAAGAACGCCCCGGCCTTCACCGTCGCGTCGTTACAGATGAGCATGAAGGTCCGCCCACAGACTTTGGCGAGGCCTGTGATCGTACCCGCCGACGGCGCGCCGCCCCACTCTTCGTACATTTCAAATGCGGCGTAAATGCCGAGCTCAAAAAATTGCGACCCAGGATCGATGAGTTTCGTGATGCGTTCGCGCGCGGTGAGCCGGCCTTTCTTGTGCTGCGATTCGATGGCTTTTGCGCCACCGCCCTGGCGAATCTGCTCTTCCTGGTTCTTGATTTGAGTCAACAGCTCGACGATGCGGCGCGAGTTCTTTTCAAATTCGGGAGATTTGCGATTGGCGGCAGTCTTCAGGACGGAAGCGGACACTTGCTCTCCCCATATAGTAGTGGCGGCGACGTGGACAGTATAAGGGTTCCCGCGCGGTTGCGCGAGCGCGGGGCGAAGGGGCAGAAGAGCCAGGGAATCTACTGGGCGTGCCAGTCGCGACCTGAAGACAAGCAGCGGTCGGTCTTCCCGTCGCTGCCAATGCGGATTGCCGCGGACTCGTTGGTGCAGAACGCGCGGCCTTGCTTGCCATCCGCTGCCGGGGGTGTGGCAAGCGCCGTGTAGTGGTCAGCATCGCAGTCTTGCAAGAGCACGGTATAACCGAGCCGGCGCACCGCCTCCAACCTGCTCGCCCAATCCTCCGGGGAGTTTTGTGACTTATCCGCGCTAGCTGCATTCGTGGCGAAATCGGAGAAGTCGCAGGTGTAGCGGCCGTTGGTTTTCTTGAAGGCTGCTTCGGCCTCTTGCAGAGCTGCCATTGTTGCACCCAGAGTGGACTCCGCTTGTGCCGCGTGGGTGCGGCGATAGTCCCGCCATGCAGCCGCGCTGTCCGCCTTATATCCCTCGGCGCGCGACCGGCCGTCGACAACTAATTGCTGAGTACGCAGTTGCCAACTGGCGTAGGGAACGACCGCGTCAATCCACTGGCGGCGCACGCTTTGCGCTGTCGTCGCATCTCCGCGTGTCAAGCCATCCCGGTTCTGGTCCCAAATTGCCTGGAGTTGCAAAACCGCCGCCGCAGCATCGTCGAGAAAATGCGTCGTCGCGGATTCCAATTGCTCTTCCCACTCTTGCCTTCCCGGGAAGTCGACGTCTTCGTTGCCGTAGAGAGCTGTCTGTTTATTCCTGGCAATTAGCGCTACCGCCGGGACTTTGCCATCCGCGTCAATCTGATCGATCTGTTTTTTCAAATCGGCCGCATTGGGGCTTGGGGGAATGGAGGCTTCCACTTGTTCGCGAGCCTGGGTCTCCGTGCCCGCGAGCGCGGACTCGCCCGAAGCACGCCGCGAAGCCAAGTCGTCGTCCGTGAGCAGGTGCTTGGGAGCGGAAGATTTTTGCCGTTCGCGTGCCGCGCGCGCCGCGTCGGCCACGGATTGCGTGGGCGGACTCGCTTCTTGCAGTGGCGTTAACGCCAGAAGAGCCGCCAGGAAGGGAAGAGAGAGAAAGAGAATCATGTTGTTTCCATTTGCCGCGAATCAACAATTAGGAGATGGACTTAGCCCCAGATTTACTTTAGCAGGAGCGGCGCACAGCGATAACTGGTCTCTCGCGTGGGCGTTGCGTTTCTGTTACGCGGCGGGACTGCGCCTTGACGCGCGCAGCGGGAAGGGGTCTAATCGCGCGCCGGAGTCATCCCCCTGGGCGCGGAGGAATCATGATTAAGGTGAGTGTGTTGTATCCCAATGGTGTGGGCGGCCGCTTCGATATGAGCTACTACTGTGAAAAGCATATCCCGATGGTGCGGAGGCTGGTGGGGGCGGCCCTTAAAGGCGTTGCCGTCGACCATGGAATCGGCGGTGGAGCACCCGGTGCGCCCGCGACGTACCTCGCCATGGGACACCTGCTCTTTGATTCCGTGGAGGCGTTTCAGACATCGTTTGGTCCCCACACGCAGGCGATCGTAAGCGACGTTCCCAACTATACGAATACTCAGCCCGTCATCCAAGTTAGCGAAGTGAAACTCTAACGCGAAGCAACTGAGACTTCGTTCTTCCCTGGCCGTCAAAGTCTGCGAAGAGGCAGAAGTTTGCGTGCGGCGCGAAGCAAGGTAAGCTAGCAGCAACGTCGCGGGAACATCTGCGAGTGAGTCCTGAGGTTGGCGGTCAATCTGCGCCATTTGGAAAGGAAACAGTGATGATGGAATTGCACAAGAGAATCTTGGCCTTGAGCTCGCTGGGATTGCTGGTCCTTGCGAATTCTACGAACGCGCAGACTTCCACGACGTCCAAGCCCGCTGCGAAGACGGAAACACAGGCGACCGCCAAGCCTGTGGCGAGGCCCGCCCCCAAGCCTGCGCCGCTAGAAGTGCCGAAACTCCCATTTGAGAAATACAAGTTGGAGAATGGTTTGGAGGTGATTCTCTCCGAAGATCACCGCCTGCCCATGGTCGCGGTGAATCTGTGGTACCACGTGGGACCAGCGAACGAATTGCCAGGGCGCACCGGGTTCGCGCATCTGTTTGAGCATATGATGTTTGAAGGCTCGCGGCACGTGCCGGGAAGTTCCCACTTCCATCTGCTCGAAGCTGCAGGTGCGAGCGACATCAATGGAACGACCGACTTTGACCGCACCAATTACTTCGAGACGCTGCCTTCCAATCAGTTGGAACTGGCGCTCTGGCTCGAGTCCGACCGCATGGGCTACCTGCCGGACAAGCTGGACCAGGCCAATCTCGGGAACCAGCAGGATGTGGTGCGCAACGAGCGGCGGCAGAGCGTCGAGAACGCACCGTACGGCATCGTGGAAGAGGCCATGTATCACCAACTCTTTCCGAAGGGGCACCCGTATTATGGCGACGTGATTGGCTCGCATGAGGACATCCAATCGGCGAAGCTCGAAGACGTGCGCAATTTCTTCAAGCTCTACTATGCGCCCAACAACGCAAGCTTGGCGATTGTGGGTGATTTCCAGCCTGACAACGCAAGAGCGCTGGTGGAGAAATACTTTGGGCCGTTGAAGCGCGGCGAGAATGTGCCGCGCATCAAGGCGCAAACGCCGCCGATCACCGCCGAGCGCCGCGCCGTCGTGCAGGACAACGTGCAGCTTCCCAAGGTGTACATGGGCTGGCTGACCTCGCCGATTTTCAAGCCGGGCGACGCCGAGGCAGACTTGGCGGCTACGGTACTGGGCGGCGGGAAGTCCAGCCGGCTGTACAAGAAGCTGGTTTACGAGAAACAGATCGCCCTGGACGTAGCCGTCACTCAGCAGTCTTTGATGCTCGGATCCGTGTTTGAAGTGCAGGCGACGGCGCGGCCAGGAGTCAAGCCGGAAGATCTGGAGAAGGCCATCAATACGGAATTCGAGGCCTTTCGCAACAGCGGACCGACGCCTGCGGAACTCGCCCGCGCACGAAACGTGCTCGAAACGCGCATCATCTCGGGACTCGAAACGCTGGGCGGCTTCGGCGGCGTGGCCGACCGCTTGAACAGTTACAACCACTATCTGGGAACGCCGGATTTCCTTGCGGCCGACATCGCTCGCTACGAGAACGCTTCGGTGGAAGGTCTGAAGACCTTCGGGCAAATGCAACTGAAGGATAGCCAGCGCGTGGTGGTTTACGGAGTGCCTGGGAAGCAGGACCTGGGCGCGGAAGTTCCTACGCCCAAGGCTCCGGAAAAAGACCCCTCCAAAAACAACGGCGAGCCGGTCAATGCGGACGCGGAGTGGCGGAAAGATGCGCCGAAGCCCGGACCCGCGACCCCACTCCATCTTCCGGTCCCGGAAGAGTTCAAGCTCTCCAATGGATTGACCGTGCTTTACAACGAGCGGCCGGGACTGCCGCTGGTGGCCGCGAGCTTGGTACTGCGTGCGGGAACAGGCGCGAACCCTCCTGATAAGCCGGGCTTGGCCAGTTTTACGGCTCGGATGCTTCAGCAGGGAACGGCCACGCGCAACGCCTTGCAGATCGCCGACCGCGCCGCGGACCTCGGAGCTACGCTTGGCTCAAACGCGTCGACGGACAGTTCTTCCGTCGGCACGCACTCGCTGTCCCGCAGTTTCCCGGACGCCCTGCAATTGCTGGCGGATGTGGCGTTGCATCCGACGTTCCCGAAGGAAGAAATCGACCGCGTCCGGAACGAACGGCTCGCGGCTCTGGTGCAGGAGAAGGACGAACCATTTTCTGTGGCGGTACGCATCCTGGGTTTGACGCTTTATGGTTCGCATACCTCGTACGGCTATCCGGATATTGGCACGGAGGATTCGATCAAGGCGGTGACCCGCGAGGACTTGGTGAAGTTCTGGCAGGAAAACTACTTTCCAAATGACGCAGCCATCGTCGTTACGGGCAACATCAAGCTCTCCGAATTGAAGCCACTGCTGGAAAAACAATTTGGAGCATGGAAACCCGGGAAGAGCAGCGCAACGGGAGTAGGTGCGCCCGAAACTACCGATGCGCGGTTGATACTTGTCGACCGGCAAGGTGCCCCGCAGACGACGCTCGTGTGCGCGTCCATCGGCGTGGCGCGTTCTACTCCTGATTACCCGCAGATCGAAGTGATGAACACGGACCTGGGCGGCCTGTTCTCGAGCCGTATCAACATGAACCTGCGGGAAGCGCACGGCTACACCTATGGCGCGGGTTCTTTCTTCTTCTATCACCGTGCGCCCGGACCGTTCTTGGCATTCTCGGATGTAAGAACCGACGTGACCGCGCCCGCCACGACGGAATTGCTGAAGGAACTGAACCGCATGCGAGATACGCAGATGACCGCGGAGGAGATGAAGCTTTCAAAGGACTCCATCACACGGTCGATGCCGGGTCGCTTCGAACGGGGCACGGACGCGGCGGGAACGTTTTCAGAACTATTCGTCTACGACCTGCCCTTGGACTATTTTTCCAAACTGCCGGATCGCATCGAAGCCGTAACCCCGGAACAGGCTCAAGCGGTGGCCCAAAGGTATATTCTCCCGGAGAAGCTCGTGGTGCTGGCCATTGGCGACCGCAGCAAAATTGAGCCGGAGATGAGAAAACTCAACCTGGGCAAAGTGGAGATTCGCGACACCGAGGGCAAGGTCGTGCAGTAAGACAGAACGGAAACAATGCGTGTACGCCTCGCTCTCTCGCAAAGGAGGAGCGAGGCCTTCGGTTTCTCTTGCTTGCCAGAAGCGTGTGATCATGTTCTTTGCGCCGGCCCACTTGTAGAAAATCACCAGATTCGAGATTGCGGCACAGCCGCGCAGCACTGAGAAACAGAAATCGTTGAGGTCGGGTTGCGTGTGAGGCATGCCGGAACGCACCAAGTCGAAGCCTGGGATCAACAGGCTGACCGACCATAGCGCCAAAAAAAGATAGATCGTCACGCGGAAGTCGGCTTCGACTTTCAAGCTTCGCGCTGCGAAATAACTACAAAGAATTAGCTCTAGTCCAAAGATGCAAACGAAGATTGCGGGAAACGGCTCGACCGCGAGAGCTGTGCCTCCACACGGGCCGACACTCGAGTTGGCGGCAAGGGCGAGCCGAAAAGGATCATCACGGCTGCGATGATTTGCTTGGCGCCGCTGGAGAGAGAACTTGTCGCGCTATTCCCCAAGTTGTGGCCTTTGTTCCAGTACACACAGTTATACGCACGGCGTCAACGCCGGGGCAAAAGCGTGTGTTCGGCGAGTCAAGGCGGAAGCTAAGCCGATTGGAGAGTTTTGCGATTGACGTGAAGTCGGCTGGCCGGTAATATGCAATTTAGGCGAGCCCCCTAGATCCCTTGCCAGGGCCGCTGAATTTCAGCCTCGGAGGCGCCTGTGACGACCCTTGTATCCATGCAAGCGGGCGAGTGTGCCTCCACGATGTTTCGTAGCTAGAGCGCCACCTCTCCCGCGATTCCGCAAAAGCTGGCTAGTTTCGATTCGGTTTCAGCGGCGGCCGTGTGTTTTGATGCGGCTGCGGAGGATTTCTCCGTGAGCTTATTACGATGGGGTTGGAATGAATTTTTTGAAACGGCCTGGAAGAGTGAGGAGCCAGGAAGTGCAATTCCCGCGCGGGTGATTTCACATCACAGGAAGTTCTGGGCGCTAGCCGGTGACTTCGGCGAGTGTTGGGCCGCGGCTGCGGGGAAGTTGCGCTTGGCTGCAGAGGAAGGAGCCGAATGGCCGACGGTGGGAGACTGGGTGGCCGCGGAAGTTCAAGAACAAGGCAACGCGGCGACGATTCAGGGCGTCTTGCCGCGCAGGAGCAAGTTTGTTCGTAAGGCTGCTGGAAAAGCGTTGTACGAGCAAGTCATCGCCGCAAACATCGACATCGCGCTTCTGGTTTTCGCTTTGGATGGTGACTTCAATTTGCGGCGCGCGGAACGCTACCTGGCGCAGTGCTGGGAGTCCGGCGCAAGACCAATTGTGGTGTTGAACAAGGCTGACGCGTGCGCGGATGTGCAGGAGAAAGCACGGGAAATCGAACAAATCGCCGCAGGAACAATCGTGCATGTAGTGAGCGCGAAGACGGGACAAGGGTTCGACGAGCTGGAGGAATACTTACGCCCAGGGCAAACGCTGGTGCTTCTGGGCTCCTCGGGCGTAGGAAAATCGACCATCGTGAACCGCTTGCTGGGACGTGCGATTCAAGAAGTGCAGGAAGTGCGCGACACCGACAGCCGCGGAAGGCACACAACCACTGCGAGACAGCTATTCGCATTGCCCGGCGGAGCGCTGCTGATCGATACGCCGGGGCTGCGTGAACTGCAACTTTGGGATGCTGACGAAGGCATCGCGCAGGCGTTTTCGGACATCGAAGCGTTCGCCGCGCGCTGCCGCTTTGGGAACTGCCGCCACGAAGGCGAGCCAGGCTGCGCGGTGCAGCAGGCCGTCGAAGAAGGAACGCTCGACCAGGCGCGACTGGAGAACTGGAGAAAGGTATTGCGCGAGCAGGCGTTTCTGCGGCGAAAGATGGACCCGGAAGCGCGGCAAGAACAAAAAGAGCATTGCAAGGCGCTGCATCGGACGCAGCGTCAGAAGTATCAGCAGAGAGAAAGAGACGGTGGCAAGCGCTGAGTCTGGGTACCATGGAATCGGCGAGCTAATCTGCGAGCTAAAGCGCGGTGCGCTTGTGAATGAAGTCGACGATGTCCTGGGTGGAAGTGCCGGGCAGAAAGATTTCGGCGATGCCTGCCTTCTTGAGAGGGGCGATGTCCGCTTCGGGGATGATGCCGCCGACGAGCACGGTCACATCGGTCATGCCCCTGTCGTGAAGCAGCTTCATGAGCTGCGGGCAGATGGTGTTGTGCGCACCAGAGAGGATGGAGAGGCCGATGACGTCGACGTCTTCCTGAAGAGCGGCGGAAGCGATCATCTCCGGGGTCTGACGTAAGCCGGTGTAGATGACTTCCATGCCGGCGTCACGTAGCGCTCGCGCAATGACTTTTGCGCCGCGGTCGTGGCCGTCCAAACCCGGCTTGGCAATGAGCACTCGTATTTTTTTTTCTGGCATGACTCAAGTGATGGCGATTTCTTCGTAGGTGCCGAAGACGTCGCGCATGGCGTCGCAGATTTCCCCGAGCGTAGCGTAGGACTTCACGGCATCGAAAATGAACGGCATCAAATTTTCGTTCCCTTTGGCGGCGGTACGCAACGCATTCAGCCGGCGGTCGACTTCAGCCTGTGAACGCTCGGCGCGCAGTTTGCGCAGGCGGTCGGCCTGGCGGTGGGCCACAGTCTCGTCAATCTGCAAAGTATCGAGCGGCTTTTCCTCGGAGATGAAGTCGTTCACGCCGACGATGATTTTTTCTTTTTTGTCCACGGCCATCTGGTAGCGGTAGGAGGCTTCGGCGATTTCGCGTTGCGGATAGCTGCGCTCGATAGCCGCAACCATGCCGCCCATGGCGTCAATCTTCTCGATGTAGTCCCACGCGCCGCTCTCGACTTCGTTGGTGAGCGCTTCGACGAAATACGAACCGCCAAGCGGATCGACCGTGTTGGTCACGCCGGTTTCGTGCGCGATGATCTGCTGCGTGCGAAGCGCGATGGTGGCGGCGAATTCGGTAGGCAAAGCCCAGGCTTCGTCGAGCGAATTCGTGTGCAACGACTGCGTGCCACCGAGAACCGCCGCGAGCGCCTGAAGCGCCGTGCGCACCACGTTGTTGTAAGGCTGCTGGGCGGTGAGCGAGCATCCGGCGGTTTGCGAGTGGAAGCGCAGCGCCCAGGAGCGCGGGCTTTTCGACTGGTAGCGCTCGACCATGGCCTTGTGCCAGATGCGGCGCGCGGCGCGGTACTTGGCAATCTCTTCGAAGAAATCGCTATGGGCATTAAAGAAAAAAGACAGCTGGGGCACGAACTCATCGACGTCCATGCCGCGGCGCAGGCCCCATTCGACATACTCCAGGCCGTCGCGCAAAGTGAATGCCAATTCCTGAATGGCCGTCGAGCCGGCTTCCCGGATGTGATAGCCGCTGATGGAAATGGTGTTGAACTTGGGAGTGTTCTTCCCGCCGAACTCGAACGTGTCAATGACCAGGCGCATCGAGGGTTCGGGCGGATAGATGTATTCCTTCTGCGCGATGTATTCCTTGAGAATGTCGTTTTGAATCGTGCCGGAGATCTTCTTCCAGTCGGCGCACTGTTTCTCGGCAACCGCGAGGTACATCGCCCAAATGACCGCGGCAGGCGAATTGATGGTCATCGAGGTCGTGACGTTGGCGAGGGGAATGTGATCGAAGAGCACTTCCATATCGGCGAGCGAACTGATGGCGACTCCACATTTGCCGACTTCGCCCTCCGATAATGCGTGATCCGAGTCGTAGCCCATGAGGGTCGGCAAATCAAAAGCGGTCGAGAGCCCCGTCTGCCCTTGAGAGAGGAGATAGCGGAAGCGCTGGTTGGTGTCTTCGGCAGTGCCAAAGCCTGCGAACTGGCGCATGGTCCAGAGGCGCCCCCGATGCATGGTCGAGTGAATACCGCGCGTGTAGGGAGGCTCGCCGGGGAAACCTAGGTCACGCTCGGCATTCCAATCCTTCAGGTCGGCTTCCGTGTAGAGCCGCCGAATCGGATGTCCCGAGATGGTGGTGAATTCGATGAGGCGCTCAGGGCTCTTTGCCAGGGTTGGGTCGAGGGTGTTCTTTTCCCAGGCAAGTTCTTTGGAGGAAGGGTCGCGGTGCGTTCCAGCCGAGGGCAGAGTTTGAGTCGTGGTTTTGGGCTTCTCGCTCATGCACATCTCTCCGTACCAGGCGCGACTGAAAAGCTCCTTTCCATGCTATGCGAAAGGATGGGCGAGGGGCAAGACCGCGGTGACACCCTTATCGCCGCACAGGCGTACCCATTTTGCGATAGCGGCGACGATCGCAAACACATGCCACGGCCGTGCTAAATGAAGAGAGCGGCAGGAACGCTGCCGCTCTCTTGATTGCGCGGTATTACCTACCACAGTCGAACTAAAGGTTATTTCTGGCCGTCGGCGCTGGTCAGGAATTTGTCGAGCTTCTCCACCCCCACGACTTGGCCATGCAATGTTCCGGGGATAAGCGTGTCGCGCTCGAATTCTCCGGTGGCGGCGTCGGCGATGGTGACGTGGTTGACCTCGAGCGTGCGTCCCACGGCCCGCTCGTAGTTGGCCTTGGCTTCGACCAGGTTGGCGAGAGCACGGAGTTCCGTGCCCTGGGCAGTGATAAGGTCGCGCTGGGTCAAGATGACGTTGTACACGGTGGAAGCACCGAGCTGGTACTTCTTCTGCTCGGCATCGAAAGTTTGCTGTTGGAGCTGGCGCGCCTTGCTCGCAGCGGCCACCTGTGCGCGGTCTTGCGTGAGAGCAATGTAGCTGTTGCGGACGTCAAGAAGTGCGGCGTTGCGCAATTGCTGCATCTGGGTTTCCAGTTGGCGCTGAACGAGAAGGGAGCGGACATGGAATGCCTGGGCCGACCGGTTGCGCAGGGGAAGTGTCAGGGTCAACTGGCCTGCATACTCCGGGAAGCGATTATGAAAGATCTGGCTCTGGGCGGTAGTGAAACCCTGCCGTGAGCCGACGGTGGACGCAGGAATGGTAGTGGACTCGAAAATGGGAGTCTGCACGCCGTTGATGGCCACGCTGATGGGGTTGCCATTGGCATCGACGATGGGAACGCCGGTGCTGATGGTTGTTGCCCCAACTGGAGTAAGGGAATTTCCTGCCAAGCCCGCTGACTGGTAGAAAGCGTTGGCGGTTAGCGAAGGCAGGAGGGCGTTCTTGGTGGCGCGAACGTCAATTTCAGCGTTCTGGAGGTTATAAACCTGTTCCTGAAGTTCGGGCCGCTTCGCGAACGCTTCCTTAATGGCTTCTTCGAAGGAAGAGGCTTCGACGGCTTCCGGCTGTTTCGGTTCGTCCGTGGGAATAATCTCGACGTTGATGAGATTGGACGCCAAGGGATCTTTGGAGATGGCGTTCTTCAAGATTTGCTCATCCTGGAGCTGAACGGTTTGCGCGAAGATAAGGTTTTGCTGGTCGGTAGCGAGTTCGGACTCTGAGCGGGTGACGTCGAGAGGAGCGAGGCTGCCGATTTCGAGCTGTTTCTTGTTGTCGCTATACAGTTTTTCGGCGACCGCCACAGCCTGCTGATTCACCTTGACGTTTTCCCGCGCGTAGACCAGTTCCCAATAGGCGGTGATCGTGTTGGTGATGGTGGTCATGGCCTGTTGCGCAAATGCCCAGTCGGCAATCTTGCGGTTGTTGTTGGCGATGCGAATGTTGCGCGTCCACATTTGCTTGCCGAAACCGTTCAGCAGAGGCTGAGAAATGGAAACCTGCAAGTTGGAGCTCACATCGGGATTGAAGAAGTTCGCGATGTTCGCGCTGCTGCGCGTGTTGTTCCAACTGACCGTTAAGTTGGTTCCGGTGTGGAAAGTCTGCGAATACTGGTTGTTAAACTGGGTCTGATGCGAAGTAATCGAACCGACCCCGGAGGTGCCGGCCCCGGAAATGAACGGGTTGTTGATTGGCGTTGTGGCATCAAAAATCGAAGTAGTGCTGGTGACCAGAGGATCGAAGTTCTGAATGAAGAAGGCGAAGGGATTGATGGCGGCACTAGAGGAGCCAATGGCCACTCCCGGTGTGGCGAAGCCGGTGTTTCCGGCCGCGGCGTTGAGAAGGCCAGCGTCGGAAATCCACGGGTAGTAACGCTGAACGGCAATGTCCAGGCTGTTTTCGAGAGCGAGCTCAACCGTATCCTGCAGGTTGATTTCGAGCTTGCCGTCATGAATGAGCTGATCGATACGCGGAGAGTTCGTGAGCACCGGCGGCTGGACGAACTGCGATTCGTAAGGTTTGAATATATTAGGGAAGGGGCTTTGCCCCCGCGTGTAACTGTGGCTCGCCACGCCCAGCGAGGAGACTGGAGCGATGGAAGAAGCCTGGGCCGCAGGGGCCGAGGGCGGATTCTGTTCCGGGCTCTGCGCAAACACCGGAGAGCCGGAGCCTGCCGCGAGCGTACCAGCCAAAAGGGCCGCAAGAAGAGACCGCGTGGACAGCCAGAAAGAACGCCTAGTGTTATGCGTAACCGGGGAAATGGACGGTTTGTGCGTCCCCCAGAGAGTTGCCATGATCGTTTTCACCCCTCGCGATTTCTGTCCCAACGGGACGTTTTTGTTTCGACTCAACTATCTAAAACGCTCGAACAGTAGAATTTGTTTCATTTTTAGGGCTCGTTTTATGCGCTCCGGGAGCAGATAAGTCCTGAAACGTGAACGAGAAACACCGCCACAAGGCGCATTCAGGATAATAGACGCAGAAAGGCGCGACAAGGTCCCGGAAAAGCTTGCGAAGGGGAGATTGTTTTAGCTTTTCGGAGGGAACCTGCGGCTGCGTCGGGGTAGCGGGACAATGGAAAGGGGCTGCGTCACCAAGTTACGTGCCGTAGCCCCCATAACTAGCGGCCGGAGCCCTCCCGGAAGAGGTTCTCGGTGCCGACGACTTTGCCGTGCAGAGTTCCCGGGATCCGCGTTTCGCGGTCAACCTCCCCGGAAAGAGCATCGGCAATGGTCACATGGTTGACGTCGAGCGTGCGGCCAAGGGCGCGCTCGTAGTTGGCCTTGGCTTCCTGCAGATTGGCGAGGGCGCGGAGTTCCGTGCCTTGCGCGGCGATGAAATCACGCTGGGTGAGGATCACGTTGTACACGGTGGAAGCGCCGAGACGGTACTTCTTTTGCTCGGCTTCAAACGTTTGCTGTTGCAATTCCCGCGCCTTGCTTGCCGCTTCGACTTGCGCGCGGTCCTGCGTGAGCGCGATGTAGCTGTTCCGCACATCCAGCAGTGCCGCGTTCTTCAATTGCTGCATCTCGGTTTCGAGTTGCCGCTGCACGAGGAGGGCTCGGGCATTATCGGCCTGCGCCGAGCGGTTGCGCAGCGGGAGGTTCAAAGTCAATTGCGCGGAGTAGTCGGGGTAGCGGTTGTGAAAAATGTCCGATTGCGCAGACCCGAAGCCGGCCTGGTTGGTACCCGCGACGGGTGTCATGACGAGTGGTTCAAAGAGTCCAGGCACAGGCACTCCGTTCTGATCGACAATGGGCGTAGTGCTAGCCATGAAGGTGGGTGTGCCCTTGATGAGGGAATTGCCCGCGAGGCCGACAGAGCTGTACTGAGCGCTGAGCGTAAGTGAGGGCAGCAAAGCGTTGCGCGTGGCCTGCACGTCAATCTGGCCGTTCTTCACGTTGTAGCCCTGCTCCTGAAGTTCGGGCCGCTTGGCGTACGCTTCCTTTACAGAGTCCTCAAATGAAGGATTCTCAACGGCCGCTGGAGGTGTCGGTTCGTCGGTGGGAATAATCTCCACATGGACGAGATTGGGGGCCATGGGATCTTTGGAGATGGCATTCAAGAGGATTTGCTCATCCTGAAGCTGGACTGTGCGCGCGACGATGAGATTCTGCTGGTCGGTGGCCAGTTCGGATTCCGCGCGGGTCACGTCGAGAGGAGCCATGGTGCCCACGCCAAGTTGGCGTTTGTTGTCGTTGTACAGCTTCCCCGAGACGGCCACGGCCTGCTCTTCCACCCGGACATTTTCGCGCGCGTAGACGAGTTCCCAATAGGCGGTGATGGTATTCGTGACTGTGGTGATGGCCTGCTGCGCGAAAGCCCAGTCGGCGATCTTGCGATTGTTCTTTGCGATCATGATGTTCCGCCGGTTCACGTCGAGGCCGAAGCCGTTGAGCAGTTGTTGCGAAAATCCGACAGTCAGCGTGGACTGGACGGCGGGGTTGAACAGGTTTGCAGAAGAGCTCGAGCTGGTTCGGCTGTTATTCCAGCTCACGCTCAGGCTCGTTCCCGTTTCAAAGCCGCGTGAGAAGGAGTTGTTAAACTGATCCGTGTGGGTGATGAGGCGTGTGAGACTGGCTACGCCGGTACCGGAAATGAAGGGATTATTCACAGGTGTAGTCCGATCATCCACTAGCACCGTGCTGGTGAAGAGAGGATCGTAGGAGAGATTAGGAAGGCTCGCCGTAGAGGAGCCGATGGACGCGCCAGGGGTTCCGCGGCCAAAGCCGCCGGCCGCCGTCTTGAGAATGTCTGTGTCGGCGATCCACGGGTAGTAGCGCTGCACGGCAATGTCCATGCTGTTCTCGAGTGCCAGCTCGATGGCGTCCTGCAGCGCAAGGGACAGTTTTCCGTCGTGGATCAACTGCTCGATGCGCGGGGCATTGGTGAGGACAGGCGCTTCGATGCTGATGGGTTGGTAGGGCTTGAGCAGGCTGGGGAAAGCGCGTGGCCCGCGCGAGAAATCATGTTTTCCCAGACCAAGGGACGAGACCGGGGCCATCGCCGAAGCCTGCGGAGTCGGCGCTGGGTTAGCTTGCGCACTCGGCGCTCCGCTTTGGGCCCAGACCGGCGAACCTGAACCGGCGGCCAATGCGCCTGCCAGGAAGCCGGCAGCAAGAGATCGGGCGAACCGCGAATAGGGCCGCGGACTGGGAACGAGGGAAGTGAGCCGCTTGCTGGCGGCCAAGAGAATGAAAAACTTCGCGATCCCCCAGAGAGTTTTCATGATGATGTGCTCCTCGAGATTCTGTCCCAAAAGGACGTTTTGATTTACATCTGACAGTTGTGGAACGTGGCCCGAATCGGTGCTGTTACACCCGGTGAGACAGCTGGTGGCGACACGGAAGGATCATTTGCTGGGGCGTGGCCGGAGACTGGATTGTTCCAGGGGCATCCGTCACTTTTGACCCCAAAAGCGGCCACCAAACCCGGCGCTGCCAAAAAACGAACGAGCAGTTTAACAAGGCTGCGATTCCTTGACAACGTAACAGGCCACAGCTAGGCTGCTGACACTACGACGTTTACGAGAGGCTGGCGGGTACTTGGAGCATGCTCAAACGGGAAGAAATCTTAAAGATTTTCGAGAATGTGGGAGCCATCCGCCACGGCCATTTTGAGCTCTCGAGCGGCCTGCACAGCGGGACTTACGTGCAGTGCGCCCTGGTGCTGCAATACCCGAGGTTTGCTGAAAAGCTGGGCCGGGAGTTGGCGGGATTGTTTTCGGACACCAAGGTGGAAGCAGTGGTGTCGCCGGCGATTGGAGGCCTGATTATCGGACAGGAAGTGGCAAGGGCTTTGCCGGAAACAAATCCCGGCGTTGGCGGGGGAGTGCCCGCGCTGTTTGCGGAGCGCGACGCCAGCGGGATGATGACGCTGCGCCGCGGGTTTGAGATTCGCCGGGATCAGCACGTGCTGGTGGTGGAGGATGTGTGGACCACCGGCGGCTCGACTGTGGAGACGATTCGCGTGGTCGAGGAAGCCGGCGGTCGCGTGGTGGCGGCGGGCGCGTTGATCGACCGCAGTGGCGGCAACATTGAGTTCGACGTCGAGGCGCGCTCCCTGATCCAGCTACCCATCGCCAGTCATGAGCCGGAAGATTGCCCGCTCTGCCGGCAAGGCGGGGTGGCCGTGAAGCCGGGCAGCCGGTTTGCGCGTACCGCTCCCTGATTCCCTCGCGTTCTTCCCTCATGCGTTATTTCAAGCTCACCATCGCCTACGACGGCACGGATTTCCACGGCTGGCAGATTCAAGCAGACAAACCGACGATCCAAGGTGAAATCGTCCATGTGCTGGAGCGGCTTACGCAAGAGAGAGTGCTACTGCATGGGACCGGGCGGACGGACGCGGGTGTGCACGCGCTCGGGCAGGTAGCGAGCTTCCGTACTTCGTCGGCACTATCGGCGGAGGAGTTTCAGCGTGCGTTGAATGCATTGCTCCCGGTTACGATTCGGATCGTGGGGGCGGAAGAGGTCGGGCCGGACTTCAACGCGCGATGGTCGGCGTGCGGCAAGACGTACAAGTACCGTTTGTACCGGGGCAAGGTCGTGCCGCCGATGCTGTGGCGCTATGTGCTGCACTATCCGTTTCCTCTTGACGAAGATGCCATGCGGGACGCCACCGCGCGATTTGTTGGGACCCACGATTTCTCCGCGTTTTCTGCTTCCACCGGCTCGGAAGACGACGACAGGAAACGCTCCACGGAACGGGAGATCTATTCCACGGAGTTGGTCCGTTCCCCGGACAACGAAGAGCTGGTTTTCACCGTAAAGGGGCGGTCGTTCTTGCGTTACATGGTCAGAAAGATGGTGGGGACGCTCCTGGAGGTCGGACGTGGCAGGCTCACTCCGGAGGACATCGACCGTCTCTATGAACTAAAGGATCGCTCGAAGTCCGGACCTACCGTGCCTGCTCAGGGGCTGGTCATGGTGGAAGTGCAACATAAAGAGGCGTGGCGGGTTGGTAGACCGTAGGCAAATTCCTCTTGCCTCTGGAAACAATTCTTAGCGTAATGCCGTATCCTGACAAAGCGTTAAGAGAGTTCCTATGGCCGGGATGAAGAACACTGCTGGCGCGGGAATCCCTGAGCAACGTGCAGCGCCCGCGGACCCGGGAGGCGTTGCTGGAGGCTGGCGGCAAAGCAAATGGCTGATCCTGGCTGAGCTGATCGTTGTTGCGCTGATCTTCGTGGCCGACTTTCGGAATCTCATTCCGTTCAGCAAGACTCCATTCCTGCTCGCGTTTGGCTGGTTGTCGCTGAGGGTGCGCAAAATCCGCTGGAGCGACATCGGTCTGAGCCGCTATCGGAGCTGGCCGATCACCCTGGGAGCGGGATTGGCGGTTGGGCTGTTGCTGGAGGCGTTCCAGCTTTTCGTTAGCCAACCGGTCCTTGTTCGCGTGCTCGGGAAACAGCCGGACCTGGAACTGTTTCGCGCGCTGCATGGAAGCGTGAAGTGGACACTGCTCGCGCTGGCCGGGGCTTGGACGCTTGCAGCGTTCGGCGAAGAGATGGTGTACCGCGGCTACCTAATGAACCGAGTTGCTGACCTGCTGAACCGCTCGCGAAATGCGTGGATCGTCAGCTTGATCCTGGTGCACGTGGGATTTGGGCTGGCGCATGCCTACCAGGGAATCACGGGGATACTCGACGAGGGTCTTTCGGGGCTGCTGCTGGGAGTGGCCTACCTGGGCACGAAACGCAACTTGGCGGTGCCGATCATCGCGCACGGAATTGGGGACTCGATCGATTTTCTGTTGATATTTCTGGGGAAGTATCCGGGGATGTAGGGCCGGATGCAAAAGCCCTGCGATGACGGCTGCGAGGGTCTCAAAGAGGACATCTGCCCAGGCGAGGCGTTTGCCGTGGCGCGGTAGCCACGCCGGTCGGAAAATCGGTTAGAATCCCCGGTATGGCAACTACAGCCATCCCAATCGACACACTTCCCTCCATCGACCCGGCGACCGGAGAAGTCGTAGCTCACATTGAACGAACCCCGCCGGAAATGGTTGCAGGGATTGTTGCACGAGCGCGCGAAGCGCAGCGCGAGTGGGCCAAGGTCGCGATTCGCGAGCGCTGCCGGTTGTTGCGTCAACTGTGCCAGCGGATGATGGCTTCTCGAAATGAGTTGGCCGATGCGGTGGTGCGCGA
>CAZGFL010000101.1:0-9500 GCA_964524985.1 uncultured Acidobacteriaceae bacterium | reverse complement strand
GTGCGACGCCTCTTGCCGGGCCCGTGAGCAAAGCCCGGGGAAGCGTGCGCTTAATTAATTAAGCAGCAAGTGCCAAGTTGTTGTTGGCAGTTCTAGTTTTCCACCAAGTTACGGGCAGGTGGGTCCCGGCATGCCTTCGGGCCGCGACAGCTTCCGTCGAAACCGTGTCGCCCCCTCATTCAATTATAGCATCCCAAGTACTACGGAGGTCTGGGTATGGCAAGGGGTTAGGAGCTGGATCGGGTTAACAGTCGGCAGTTGACAGTTGATAGTAAAAATTAAGAAGGGAAGAGCGGAGAGAGTGGGCGCGGCAGGTTTGGGCTGGCCGGAACGGATGGGTCGGGCGGAGAGGGCCTTGGCACCCTTCCTGCGGCCTTGAGGTTAAGCAACAATTGGGCACAGGGGTACGGCTGAGGCGTTGACTCTGCTGGACCTAGCTTCGAAAATGCAAGGACGGGGGATTGCGGGCAAAATACGCCGAAAACGGCATGGCACAAGACTCCAACCCAGTAGAACAGGCGATCGCGCGGGCGCTCCGGGACAATCTGGAGAGGCTGAAGCAGACTTCGGATGAACTGCATCACGCGGTGAACGATGTGGTGTCAGCGTGCGCGAGCAACAAGCCGACTAACGTGTTGCCTCCCTTGTTGCGGGCGCAAACGTCAGCGGCTTCGCTGACGGCGGCTCTGGAAGTTTTGTCGAGATTCGTGGCCCTGTCGCTGCAGACGGGACCGCGTTCGCCACTGGAAGCACAGATCACCGACATGATGGGCCGGGTAGCGCCGGAGCCGCCTGCAGCACCGCAACGCCCCGTGCCGTCGCAGCCTGTTCCGAAGGCCGCCAAACCGGCACCCGCGGCTCCGCCGCCTCCTCCGCCAGCACCAGTGGTGGAAGAACCGGTGACCGAGTACGAGATCCAAGAGGAAGCCGAAGAAGCCGAGCTGGCGCCAGCGGCAGTCGAAGGGGAATATCAGGAGGAATTCGATGTCAACCGGCTATCGGCGGAGGAGCAGGAATTGCACCGCCGGGCGAACCGCGTGGCCAAAGTTTCGATGCAGGACATCAAAATGCTGCGGCCGGAGCAGGTGCGCCTGGGCCGCCAGAACAAAGATCTCTGCATCCGATTGAAAGACGACATTGAAAAAGCCCATCGCGAATACGACCGGAGATTCAAGCCCATTATGGATCACCCGGTTGATTATTTTTACCGCTGGATGGTGGAAATCCTCGCCGATGGCGACGCGCACGCGCTCGGCGAGTATCCGTACGCCACGCCTGCGCGGCATCATTAATCACACGACCTTTCGGCGCTTTTGTGGGCGGCTGGAAAATGCCGTATCCTTGTCTCTACCCATGTCACGTTCGCTGATTGCATTTATGCTGGCGGTGGCCCTGCCTCTTGGAGGGACACTGGATGGTCTTGCGCAGAGCGCGCAGCACAAGCGCAAACCGAAAAAGCCTGCGGCGCCTGCGTGTCCTCTCGGTTGCAATGCGGAGCCGGCAGCGCCGCAAGTGGCCGCGGCGACTCCCGAAGATGAGGCACTGCAGAAAGAGCTTTCCGAATTGGCTCGGTCGATGCACAACGGCGTTGCTGGGGATTACGCAAAGCTGTCGGCATTCGCGACGAAGAACACGACGAGCGTGTGGGGAGCGCGCGCGGCGCTGGCATTGGGATATGAAGACTACTCCAAGGGCCGGATGGCGCAGGCGCTGGGCTGGCTGCTGAAAGCGCAGAACGACTCGCTGCTGCGCGAATACGCGTTGTACTTGACGGGTCTGGCGCAGCGTGGTCTCGGCCGCAACGCGGACGCGTATAAGACCTTGGTGGCCCTGCAACACGATTATCCGAATACCGCTTTGCGTGAGTCTTTGCTGGAAGCGTTCGCGCCGGCGGCGGTGCAGACGGGGCACGCTCAGGAAGCGATTGATGCGCTGAACGCATACGCGGGCAGCAATTCCAAGACTACGCTGCTACTGGAACGCGGGCGGGCTTACCAGGCGTTGCATCAACTGCCGCGAGCGGCGAAGGATTTCCAGGCGGTTTTCTACAAGTATCCGCTGTCGGACGAAGCGAGGCCGGCAGGCGCGGCGTTACCGCCGATCATGCATGCGATGGGGAAGGAATATCCCTATCCCGGAGTGGAATTGCAGGAGCAGCGCGCACAGGCGTTCTATGACGCGCACAAATGGAAGGAAGCGCGCGCGGAATTTGAGAAGCTGCTGACCATGTTAAAGGATCCCGAGAATCCCACGCGGCAGCGCGCGCAACTCCGTGTGGCGGAGTGCCGCGTACAACTGAAGGGCTCGCCTTCGTTGATCGCTTCGCTGAAAACATCAGACCTCGATGTGGATGCAGAACGGCTGTACGCCCTTTCGCAAGCCTACCGAAACGACAAAAAAGAATCAGACATGTTCAGTGCGCTGAACACACTGGCGCAGAAGTATCCGGTGAGCAAGTGGAACGAAGAAGGACTGATGGCGGCCGGGAATTACCATTGGGTGGAGCTGGAGCGCGAGAAAGCGGCGGTGGCGTATCAGCGCGTGCTGGACAGCTTCCCCAACGGGAGGAATGCGTTCAACTGCGAATGGCGCATCGCGTGGGTGGCGTTCTTGGATCATCAGCCGGATGCGGATGACCGCCTGACGAACTTTTTGCTGAAGTATCCGACGTCGGCGAATTCGGTCGACGCGCTGTACTGGTTGGGGCGAAGCGCAGAGCGCGCGGGCAATTTGCCGCGGGCGCACAGCCTGTACAACAAGGCGATCGACCGCTTCCCGCAAACCTATTTCGCAAACGCGGCGGCAGCGCGCATGGCCAAACTGGGCGCCGGGGAAGAAAACGCGCCGGAGTTTTTGGACAAGATTCCGCCTGCGCCATCATTGCGTCCGTTCGATGAGCCGATTCCGGTGGCGGCTGAGGATCGCTGGGCGCGGGCGCAAGCGCTGCGGTCGATTGCATTTGATGCTTCAGCCGAGCAGGAACTGAAAAACGCGTATTTTGCGACGTCTTCACCAAGATTCCTGATAGAAGCGGCGCAGGCGGCGTTCGATCAAGGACATTTTGGCGCGGGCATGGCGTACGCGCGCATCGTGGTGCCGAGTGTGGATTCGCGCAAATTCACGGAAGTTTCGCTGGATGCGTGGAAGGCGCTTTTCCCGCTGCCGTACGAAGCCGCGCTGCGGCGCGAGGCGGCTAAGAACAATTTCGATCCCATGTTCGCAGCAGGGCTGATCCGGCAGGAATCGACGTTTCAGGCCGATGCGGTCTCGAAGAAAGACGCGATCGGGCTGATGCAGGTGCTTCCGAAGACAGGCAAACTGCTGGCGAAGCAGATCAAAGTGCGCTACGCGAAGAACAAGCTCTACGAACCGGAGTACAACATCGAATTGGGCATGGTGTACATAGCTAATCTCGTGCAGCAGACGGGCGCGCCGGAGTACGCGGCCGCGGCCTATAACGCAGGAGAGGACCGCATCGCCGCCTGGAAAGCCGAGCGCAACTACGAAGAGATCCCCGAGGTCGTCGAGTCCATCCCTTTCACGGAAACGCGCGAATACGTACAAATCGTCTTGCGTAACACGCAGGTCTACCGGATGATTTATGGTCAGCCGAGTGTGGCTACGCAGGCAGCGAACGGCCACGCCCGCTGAAGAAGCGGAAAATCGCTAACTAATTTGGAAGCCAGGGCACGAGGTATCGTGCCGTTGCAGAGGTAGCTCATTTCGCTTGGAAAGGTGTGATGACAGCTCCCGATCCCTCGATCGCGCATATTTCGCGGCGCATGCTTTCCGCAAAGGCGGAGCAGTTTACCGAATCCGTGATTCGGGAGATGACGCGCCTGGCCATGAAGCACGGCGCTGTGAACCTGTCGCAGGGTTTTCCTGATTTTGCTGCACCAGCGGAAATCAAAGAAGCAGCGCGCCAGGCGATTGCGGATGATATCAACCAATACGCGATTACCTGGGGCGCGAAGCCGCTGCGCGACGCAATCGTCGAGAAATTCGAGCGCACGCAAGGCGTGAAGTACGACCCGGAGCGGGAGATCACAATCTGCTGCGGCTCCACGGAAGCGATGATGTCCGCGATGATGGCCATTATCAATCCAGGCGACGAGATTGTGGTGTTCGAACCGTTTTACGAAAACTACGGGCCGGACGCGATTCTGAGCGGAGCAACTCCACACTTTGTGAAGCTGCGCCCGCCGGACTGGTCGTTTGACGAAAAGGAACTGGCCGCGGCCTTTGGCCCGCATACCAAGGCCATCATCCTCAATACGCCAAACAACCCCACGGGAAAAGTGTTCACCAAACCCGAACTCGAGTTCATCCGCGATCTTTGCGTGCGCTGGAACGGCTTCTGCATCACCGACGAAATCTATGAGCATATTTTGTACGATGGCGCCGAGCACATCTCCATGGCGCGCATTGATGGCATGCGCGAGCACACCATCGTCATCAACGGGCTCTCGAAGACGTATAGCGTCACGGGATGGCGCGTAGGCTGGGTGCTTGCGCCTCCGGGGCCTACGCAGCCCATTCGCAAGGTGCATGATTTCCTGACCGTGGGCGCCGCAGCGCCGCTGCAGCAGGCCGGAGCCAGCGCCCTGCACTTCCCAAAGAGCTATTACGAAAGGCTGGCGACCTCGTATACCGCCAAACGGGAACGCTTGCTGAAGATCCTGACTGCCGCTGGATTTACAGTCTTCAAGCCGCGCGGCGCGTACTACATCATGACGGACATCTCGCGGTTTGCGGATCCCGATCCCGTTCATTTTCCCGCAGATACCAAGGACGTGCGGTTTGCGAAGTATCTGGTCGAGAAGATCGGCGTGGCTGTCGTGCCGGGTTCCAGCTTTTACAACGATCCGCGGGATGGAGCTTCGCAGGTGCGGTTCACGTTCTGCAAGAAGGAAGAAACGCTGGCTGCTGCGGAACAGCGCCTGGCGAAACTGCACGCTTAGTCGACTAAAGCCAGGCATAGCCCCCGAGTCAGGACCGTCCCTCACGGACTCGCGGACTCTATGCTAGAATCGCGGGGCGTTGGGCAACCTCACAATGACACTGCATCTCATCCCGCCCGAATCCAAGATGGAAGCCAATGGCGACGGCGCCTCCTTTGATATTTCGGCGAGCGCGACGCGCACATTCCTTTGTGTTCTGACCGTGAATGACCAGATCGAACAGGAATCTCTCGATGTGTCTATTTTTGCGTCCGCGGACGGGGAGAACTGGCCGAAGAACCCTCTGTTAAAGCTGCCGCAACAGTTCTATCGGGGCAGGACCAAACTAGTTCTGGACTTGACTCACCGCCCGGAGGCCAAATTCATCCGTGCCCGTTGGGAACTCAACCGGTGGGGCAGAGGTGCCCCGTTACCGATGTTTGTTGCAGGACTGGAGCTGGAGGAGGTTCCCCAGATGTTGCAAGGAGCGACCCGAACCGCTGTGTCAACTGTTGGATGAAAACGATTACGGGCGCTTGTTTTGCAGCAGGGGAAATGCCGATTGACAGAAACTCGCTAAATTCTGTATAAACTGCACACTTTCAAGAGCTTCCGAAGTTTTTAGGGGTAGGAGACTGACGGTCGGTTGCCCTGTGGTGGTTAGCCCCCTACCCCGCGAGTGGTCTTGTGTATATAGACGATACCAGCCTTAAAATAGTTTCCTGGAAGTTCAAAAATAATCTGGGGGCCCGGAAACGCTATTTGCCCACCGGGATTGTGTCTAAGTAACGCGCAACGGCGGCCTTCCACTTGAATTTCTCCTGAATTGCCGCTTGCAGAGCCTGCGCGGCCTGCGGTTCGCCGTGAGTCAGGTAGGTTTGTCCGGGTGCCGCAGGTAGAGCGGTTAGCCAGCGCAATAATTCGCTCTTGCCGGCATGGGCGGAGAACTGCCCCATTTCCACGACTTCCGCGCATACTGGGACCGCTTGGCCAAACAAGTTCAATGTTTTTGCACCTTCCTGTAGAGCACGGCCGCGCGTGCCTTCCGCCTGGAATCCCGCCAGGATGACAGCGTTCCGCGCATCCGGAAGGCGCTGCACCATATGATGCAGAACGCGCCCTCCGCTAACCATTCCGCTGGCTGAGATAATGATGCAGGGTGTTTTCACGTTATTGATGGCCTTGGACTCTTCCGCGGAACGCGTTAGGTGAAACTCGTGCACGTTTAAAGGGTCGCCCTTCCCGTCCGTGCTCTCTTCGCGGGCAAACTGGAGATCGTGATCCTCGCGATGCTTGATGTACAGGCCGGTCGCGCTGAGCGCCATGGGGCTATCTACGTAAACTGGGATTCGCGGGATTCGCTGCTGGTCTTCGAGCTGGTGCAGATAGTACATAAAGGTCTGCGTGCGCCCGATGGCAAAAGCAGGAATCACAATCGAGCCGCCGCGCTTCACGACGCGGTTCACGACTTGCGCCAGCAATTCCGCGGGGTCTCCGTCTTGATGTTCGCGATCGCCGTAGGTTGATTCGCAGATCAGGACGTCAGCGTTGGAGGGTGGTGTCGTGGGATCCTTCAGGATGACTTGGCCGTAGCGGCCGATGTCGCCGGAGAACACCACAACGGTCTTCTTGCCGCCTTCGGTAATCGTGAGCTCCAGACTGGAAGAGCCCAGGATGTGGCCCGCGTCGTAGCCGCAAATGCGAAACTCCGGACTGATGTCGAAGCAGCCGGAACGCGGCATGGGCTTCAGGAGTTTCAGGACTGGGTCGACGTCATCCGGCGTGTAGAGCGAACGTGGTTCGGCGTGCTTGCTGTATTTCTTGGCCTTGGCATGTTCGGTCTCTTCTTCCTGAAGGTGGGCGGAGTCCTTCAAAAGGATCTCGGTGAGCTCCATTGTGGCAGGATTGGCGAAAATGGGTCCGCGATAGCCGTCACGCTCGAGAACGGGCAGCCAGCCGGTGTGGTCCAGGTGCGCATGCGTGAGCACGGCATAGTCAATGGTTTTGGGATCGACGGGAAGGGGCTTCCAGTTGCGGTCTTTCAGCTCGCTGGTGCCTTGAAACAGCCCGCAATCGACCAACAGCCGTTTGCCTGCCGCCTCCACGAGATATTTCGATCCGGTAACGCATCCCGCCGCGCCAAGAAAAGTGAGTTTTGCCATAGGGGGTGATTGTAATCGAAAAGGTGAGAATTTAGACTGCGAGGTGGGCGACATCATGAATCAATCCTCCCCGTCAAAGATGGCGCGCACCCTGCGGGTTATAGTGCTCATTGTGGGCTTGAGTTTTGCGCTAGCGTCGCCGGCACAGACTCGCCCGCCAGTGGTACATGTCTTCGTAGTGTTGGCCGACAACCAGCATCAAGGCATTGTCCCCGTGCCGCCGCGTCTGGGAAATGGCCAGGATGCCGCCAGCAACCTGTACTGGGGCGCGGCGTTTGGCGTCAAGACCTTCTTCAAGTACAGCACGGAATGGAAGCTCCTTTCCTGTGGCCAGGGACCGAAGGCCATCGTCCTCGAACGTTGCATTTTCGAACATCGCAACCCAGCTGCATTTCTCGTGGCGGATGCGTATGACGGCGCGTATATCCGCGAAGGGGTTGTCGACCTGTTGAATGCGGCCGCCGGAACGAGCAAGGAGATGGTCACCTTCGGTGCTGGTGATCAGAAGAGGTCCCTCGCGGCAGGAAGTGAGGCAGACCTGGTCGTCTACGTTGGTCACGATGCGTTCATGAACTTTCAGGTCCCCACGGTTGCCGGCAAGAAAGAACATCGTTCGCAGAAATTCATCATCCTGGCCTGTGCGAGCCGGGCTTATTTTCGGCCGTACATGAAAGAAACAGGGAGTGAGCCTTTGCTTTGGACCACAGGGTTGATGGCCCCGGAGGCGTACACGTTAAAAGCTGCGTTGGAGGGCTGGCTGGCGGGTGAAGGCCCTGATGCGATTCGTATGCGGGCAGCGGAGGTCTATAACAAATATCAAGAGTGTGGTTTGCGTGCAGCACAGAGGCTATTTGTCTCCGGCTGGTGAGTCCAAATGTGATTGGCATCACATCTGGAAGCCATTTTCATCACAGAAGTATGTTCTACTCCCCGGCTAAGCTGCGATGGAAATGAACGTTCCCGCTCCATTGGCCAGCCAGGCAAGCCAACCGATCACTCCTGAAGTGGTCATTCCTAAGCCTACGAAAACAAAGAAGAAACTCATCCGCCGGGCCGACAACGACTATTCGCAGATGGTCCGCCGCGTCTACCAGGCTGCCTTCCTTCTGCTAAATGTTTGGCTGGGGGCGGTTTTCTATTCCTGGGTGCGGGGATTGGAGACCGGCGCCGCAAACTCCATGGCTGCTCCTCCTCCGGGAATTGAGGGCTGGTTACCCATCGCCGGGATGATGAACCTGAAATATTTTCTGGTGACCTGGCGAGTCCCGGCGATTCATCCCGCAGCTATGTTCCTGCTTGTGACCTTTCTGGCCATCTCCTTCCTGCTCCGCAAAGCATTTTGCAGCTGGCTTTGTCCGGTTGGCACCGTGTCTGAATACCTAGGGCTGCTGGGGAAGAAGGTCTTTGGCCGCAACTTCCGCATTTGGCGCTGGATAGACATTCCCATGCGCGGATTGAAGTACTTCCTTCTGGGATTTTTCGTCTGGGCGGTTTCCTCCATGTCCGCCGCCGCGATTGCCAATTTCATGAGCAGCGACTATGGAGTCGTCGCGGGCGTAAAAATGCTAAATTTCTTTCGCTTCCTAAGCGAGACCGGACTGATCGTTCTGGGAATCCTCGTTCTGGCCTCTATTCTTGTCCAAAACTTCTGGTGCCGTTACCTATGCCCCTACGGCGCGCTGCTTGGTTTTGCGTCGCTCCTGAGCCCGCTGCGCATCCGGCGCGAGGCCGAGCCGTGCATCGACTGCGCGAAATGCGCTAAAGTCTGCCCGTCGAATTTGCCGGTCGACAAGCTAGTGACGATCCAATCCGCCGAATGCACCGGCTGCCTCGAGTGCGTGGCCATCTGCCCCGCGGAAGGCGCGCTACATCTGGCGTTGCCCGAGGTTTCTAGCGTCCCCAAGCGCGTTCCTGCGTGGGCAATGGCGGCAGGGATCGCGGCGCTGTTTTTCGGAATTGTCGGGTATGCAAAAGTCACTGGTCTGTGGGATACGCATGTCCCCACTGCTGTCTACCGGGAACTCGTGCCCCACGCCAACACAGCGCGCCACCCCATGCCCGGGGATCCAGAGATATCCCGCTGACGTAGCTGCTTTATTGGATCGGACGCTTTCGCCGCCCTCGTCGTGGACGACGACTCTTCGAGGTGCTAGGATTATTGCTGCAGCCCGGTGGGGCCGTGGCGCAGTTGGGAGCGCGCCTCGATGGCATCGAGGAGGTCGTGGGTTCGAATCCCATCGGCTCCACCATACTCAACGGGTCCGGCCCGGAGACATGGGTGACACAACGTACCTAAGACATAGGTAACACTTTTGGGCCGAAGGGATTTTCGAGCGGTTCGAGCACCCGAGTCTCCAGATCGAAGTATCCCAAATCATAATCCATAAAGCTCACCAGC
>CAZGFL010000100.1:0-24607 GCA_964524985.1 uncultured Acidobacteriaceae bacterium | reverse complement strand
TGGATTATTACCGCGGGTATTTAAAACATGCGGTGTTACAAGGGACGTACGTCATCAACAATCCGTTCTGGTGGACCGCGGACGATAAGTTTTTCAATTACACGTTGGCTTCGAAACTGGGAATCACCATACCGAAAACGGTGCTCCTGCCACAAAAAGGGTATCCCGCCAACGTCGACATTACTTCGGAGTCGTTGCGAAACCTGAAATACCCGATCGATTGGGTGGCGCTGCTGGATTATGTCGGCCGACCTGCGATTCTGAAGCCGTTTTCGGGCGGCGGTTGGAAACACGTCTACAAGGTCAATAACGAAGAGGAACTGCTGCAGGCCTACGATCAAACCTCCCCGGTTTGCATGACGCTGCAGGAGTTCATCGACTTCGAGCAGTATGTGCGCTGCTTCACCTTCGGCAAGATGGATATTTTGCCGGTTGCTTATGACCCGAAGGAACGGCGGTATCTGGTGGAGCACAATTATCTGGAGCCGGAGCTGGGCGCGCGCGTGGTGAAGGACGCTCAAACCATCAATCAGGCGCTGGGCTACGAAATGAACACCATTGAGTTTGCCGTCAAGGATGGTGTGCCCTACGCCATTGACTTCCTCAATCCTGCGCCGGACTTCGAGCGCGACCGTATTACGGAATTTTATTTCGGGCATGTGGTGGAAAAAATGGCGCGGCTGGTGATCGATCGAGCGGTGCATGCAAATTCTTCCAATCCCTGGCCGAGGTGGGAAGAGATGCTGGGCATCGGAGCCGCCGCTGGGTTCACCGGTGCTCCGCAAAGCGCTGCCGCTGGACAGAAGTCAGCCGCCGCTCCTGCTTCGGCGTCCTGGCAAAGATCGTGATTCGATGACCACGGCTCCCACACCCGCGATGCCACGTCCCTCGCCGGCAGAGGATTGGCACGAACTCCTGAAGCCGCTCCTGCTGCGTCTGCCAGGACTACCTGAGGATCTGTTCAAGAAGATGCGCCGGGCCAAGCTGACCTTTGGCGACCGCGTGCACTGCCCGTTTTTGCGGCCTTTCTTTCTTTCCCCCGAAGACGAACTGCGCGTGCGCACCGTCGCGGAGAGCATCGCGGAGATCGGCGAGCGCGTCGTCACCGCGGCTCTGAACGACAAACAACTTTTCGCGCAATTGCATTTGCGGGAGGAAGAGGAACGGCTTGCGCGCATTCCCGTGGGATACGGGCCGGCGAGCACGACTTCGCGGCTGGATGCGTTTCTGCTCCCCGATTCTCTGAAATTCGCGGAGTACAACGGCGAATCCCCGGCGGGCGCGGGCTACGCGGAAACCCTCGCGGAGATCTTCCGGGAGCTTCCGATTACGGGACAGTTTGCGCAGAAATATGAAATGCACAGCTATCCGCTGAGCGCCAAGCTGCTGGACGCTCTGCTGATGAGTTATGTGGATTGGGGAGGCTCGACACATAAGCCCCAGATTGCCATCGTCGATTGGGAGGAAGTTCCCACCTGGAGCGAGTTCGAGATTCTGCAGTCGCGCTTTGAGCGCATGGGCGTTCCCACGCTGATCACCGATCCGCGCGAACTCGAGTGGGATGGCAAGAACCTGACCGCGCAGGACAAGAAGATTGATCTGGTCTATCGGCGCGTGCTGATCAACGACATTGTGGCCAAACCCGCGGAGTGCGCGGCGCTGGTGAAAGCCTATTCGGCGAATGCCGTATGCGTCGCGAACAACTTCCGCTGCAAGCTCCCCCACGTGAAGGCGTTTTTTGCCGTGCTCACGGACGAGCAGAATGGCTCGCTCTTTTCTCACGGGGAACGCGAGCTGATCCGCAACCACATACCCTGGACCCGCGTCGTTACCGACGTGAAGACCGCACACTATGGGCGGACGATCGAGCTGCTGGCGTTCCTTCGCAAAGAACGGCACAACCTGGTGCTGAAGCCAAGCGATGAGTATGGTGGTTCGGGAGTGACGCTGGGCTGGGAAACCAGCGAAGCCGCATGGGACGAAGCGATTGAGCGCGCGCTCACCGCAAAGAATGGCGTGTGGATCGCGCAAGAGCGGATTCCCATTCGCCGGGAAGTCTTCCCGTACATCGCGAACGTTGGAAAAGTGGATTACCGCGACATGCTCGTGGATTTTGCGCCGTATCTCTTCCGCGGGAAACTGTGCGGCTTTCTTACACGCCTCAGTTCGACAGGACTTGCAAATGTGACCAGTGGCGGCGGGCAGGTGCCGGCTTTCCGCGTTACGCCGCGCGCTACGGCTTCGAATTGACTCGCGAACGCTGCCTTGCCGTCCTTTAGGCCAGTTGGAAAAAAGAAGCACAGATACGTTCTCGGTAGAAAATTGCCTCGACTCAAGTAAAATTGTTGGGATGGACTTTGGTACACCAAAGCCGGAGCTGATGCCGGGCGCGCGCAACGCCGTGGAAACGTGCCTGAGTGTGCGTCGCGGCGAACAGGTGGCCCTGATCGCTGATGAAGCAAGCCGCGCGGTAGCCGCAAGCATCGCAGCAGCAATCGAAGAACGCGAAGCGCGTCTGACCGGATTGCTGTTGGAAGATTTTGGACCGCGCCCAATGACGGCGGCACCAAAGGACGTCCTGAACGCTCTCGAAGTCGCCGACGTGGGCGTGATGTGCATGACGCCCCAGCTGGGAGAATTGGGCGCACGCATGGCCATCGTGAAAGTCGTGGAGCGGCGCCAGATTCGCTACGCGCACATGGTCGGCGTCACGCCGGAAATCATGCAACAAGGGATGCGCACGGATTACCGCATGGTGGACCGCCTGAGCGATAAACTGCGCGAACGCATGCTGCGCGCCGAGACGCTGACGGTCAAAACCGAAGCAGGAACCGGATTTTCCGCGCATTTCGACCGCAACCTCGATTGGGTAAAGACCAGCGGACTCATCAGTCCGCGCTACTGGTCCAACCTGCCCGCGGGAGAAGTTTTTACCACTCCCGCGACCGTCGATGGCACGTTTGTTTGCGACGCCACCGCCGGCGACCACTTCAATGGCAAATACGGCGACTTGCAGTCCACTCCGCTGACGCTGACGATCAAGGCCGCGAGACTGGTGGACGTGGACTGTGAGCGAAAGGACTTAGAGAAGGAATTCTGGGAGTATTGCCACACCGACGAAAACAGCGACCGCGTCGGCGAGCTGGCCTTTGGCACGAACCTTGGTTTGACCGACATGATCGGCGTCTTGCTCCAGGACGAAAAATTTCCAGGCGTACACATCGCCTTTGGCGATCCCTACGGCAACCAGACGCACGCGGACTGGAAGTCCCGCACCCACGTCGATGTGCTGACTCGCAAATGCGACGTGTGGATCGATGACGACCAGGTCATCGAAAAAGGCCGCTACCAACTCGAACACCTCGGCCTCTCGTAATTCACCCGGCATTCATTTTCACCGAGCGTGGTCCCATGTACCCTTAAAGGGGATTTGTGTAATATCCCGCGTGCGCCAGACGTATTTCTTTTAGACGCCAACGACTTTCCGGCAAGGAGTCCATGATGCGGAACGAAATTGTGGGCACGACAATGCCTGTCCTGGAGTTTGTGCTCGATCCAAACGACTCGATCATCTCGGAAGCCGGCGAGCTTTCCTGGATGGGCCGCTCGATTCAAATGACCACGCACACCCAATTCGCCGGAGGCGGTGGGATTTTGGGCGCGTTGAAACGCGTGGTCGGCGGCGGAACGCTTTTCATGACGGAATACCGGGCCATGGGAGCGCCTGGCGAACTGGCCTTCGCCACCAAGCTCCCAGGGCATATTGTTCCTGTCGAGGTTGGACCCGGCCGCGAATACATGATTCACCGCCACGGGTTCCTCTGTGGGACTCCAAATATTCAGATCGGCATTGGCTTTCAGCAGTCGTTGGGCGCGGGAATCTTTGGGGGAAGCGGATTCATTCTGCAGCACCTGGGAGGCCAGGGAACCGCGTGGCTCGAGTTATCCGGTGAATTGATCATTAAAGACCTTCAGCCCGGAGAACAGCTTCGCGTCCATCCGGGACACGTCGGTGCGTTCCAGACCAGCGTCAATTTTCAAATCACTACGATTCCAGGGATCAAGAACCTGATCTTCGGCGGTGACGGAATTTTTCTGGCGTCCCTGACGGGGCCCGGCCGCGTTTGGCTGCAGACGCTCCCGATCGCCAGGCTGGCGCACAAATTGATGGAATACATGCCGGCCGAGCACACGACAAAGGTCACCCAGGGTAGCGTGGTCGGCGGAATTGTCGGCTCCATCCTGAATTCGGACTAGCTTCAGAACAGACGCGAGATGTACTCGCGCATCTGGTGCTTCCAGTAGGGCCAGTCGTGGCCGCCCTCCGGGCCCCAGTTGTCGAGCGAATGGCGGATTCCTTTGCTAGAGAGCACCTCGGACAGCCGATAGGTCGGCCCACTGTTCTCCCAGGGCCCTGTGCCCGTGGTGATGTGAATGTCGCAAGTGGCGATCTGCTCGTAAAACCACGGATCGCTCATGTTCGAGAGATAGTCGACGGGATTGTTGAAATAAAAATTGTCGTCGTACATGCCGTCCATGAAATTGCGCACGTCGTAGACGCCGGACATCGCGAAGCAGCGCTTGATGACGTCGGGATGCTTGAAGAGCGCATTGGCCGCGTGATAGGCCCCGAACGACGCGCCCATAGTGGAAATCGCAATGCCCGGCGTTTGGCAATTCGACCAGATGAAGGGCACGACCTCTTCGCGCAAATACGAATCGAAAACGGCCTGGATGTAGCTGCGGTGAAACGGGTGAGCGCCTTTGTTGTAAAAGCTCAGGCCGTTGATGGAATTCACGGTAAAGAATTTGACCTTCCCACCGTCGATAAAATCGCCGAGAGCATCGATCATCCCCTGGCCTTCCAGCTCGAATTCGTCGCCGGCGCTGGTGGGAAAACCCAAAAGCGGGGTGCCCCAGTGGCCGTACACGCCCACGCCCAGCTCGATGCCGAGCCGTTGGGAATACCAGCGGTGGTACTCGCGTTTCATCCGTTACCTCGTGCTTGTCGCGGGGAGAGAAAGTATGCCAGCATGGGCAGGTTGCGGGCAACGAGATTGCGCGTGTGGTGAAACGTCCCGCGAGCTACAG
The DNA here is from genome assembly GCA_964524985.1 of uncultured Acidobacteriaceae bacterium. GTDB lineage: Bacteria > Acidobacteriota > Terriglobia > Acidiferrales > UBA7541 > Acidiferrum. Next base: position 19,516 of record CAZGFL010000100.1, on the reverse strand, counting down.
CATCTCTAATACAGGCAGGTCCAAACTCAAAAGAGGAGCCAACGCTCATGGCTGCTTCCATACCAGCATCACATCCCAGTCCAGAACGCATTTTCAATATGATGATCGCCTTTCAGGAGACGGAAGCACTGAAAGCCGCGATCGAGCTGGACATTTTCACAGCGATAGCGGAAGGAGCCGACACAGCGGCTTCGCTGGCCGCGAAAACCGGAACAACCGAACGCGGCGCGCGAATTTTGTGCGATTACCTGACGATTAAAGAATTTCTGGCCAAGGACGGCGAGCGATATGCATTGACGCCAGAAGCCGCGATGTTTCTGAACCGGCACTCGCCCGCGTGCCTAGGATCGATGGTGCATTTTCTTGCCAGCCCTTGGAGCAAGAAAAATTTCGGAGCGCTGGCGGAAGCGGTTCGCAAGGGAGGTACGGCGAACGGAACCGGAGACCATACCAAGCCACATGAAGAGGTATGGGTCAACTTTGCGCGATCCATGGCCCCGCTGACTATCCTGTCGGCGGAATTCATCGCCGGACTGACGGTGGCCCCCAATGGTGACGCGTACAGAGTGCTGGACATCGCGGCGGGCCATGGCATGTATGGCATTATTGTGGCGAAGCGGAATGCTGGCGCGGAGGTAGTTGCGGTGGACTGGCCGGCGGTGCTGGAAGTGGCCAAAGAAAATGCGAGGAAATTCGGCGTGGCGGATCGCTACGCCACCAGGCCGGGCAGCGCGTTCGAGACCGATTTCGGCAGAGAGTATGATTTTGTCCTGCTCACCAATATCTTTCATCATTTCGACATGAACACTTGTGAAAAATTGATGCGCCGCGTGCACGGAGCGTTAAAGCCCGGCGGTAAAGCCATTACGCTCGAATTTGTTCCGAACGAGGATCGCGTTTCGCCGCCAGTGCCGGCCGCATTTAGCCTGGTGATGCTGGCTGCCACCGACGCGGGAGATGCCTATACATTCCCACAATATGAGAAAATGTTTGGGAACACGGGATTCCGCAGTACGACGCTGCACCCGGTTCCGAATATGCCGCAGCAGGTTCTTGTTTCGGTGAAATAGGAACACGCATGAAGAAAAAAGCAAAGCAGGCTCCGAAGAATCTGAAGAAGAAGAGCAAGAAAGAGAATCCCGATCAAGTCTTGCGGGAGCACCTCGTATACCTTTTGAAGGGTGGCGGCGCGCACGTCCATTTTATGGATGCGCTCGAGGGATTCCCGGAGGCAAAACGCGGAACGTTTGTCACCGGCCTGCCCCATACGGGTTGGCAATTGCTGGAACATTCGAGAATTGCCCAATGGGACATTCTGGAATTCAGCCGCAACCCCAAGCATGTTTCGCCGGGATTCCCCGAGGGCTATTGGCCGAAAACGCCCGTGCCTCCCGATGAGGCGGCCTGGTCCAAATCCGTTGCGGATTTTGAGCGCGACCTTCAGGAAATGATCCAACTGGTGCAGAATCCCAAGACGAATTTATACGCCAAGATTCCGCATGGAGAAGACCAGACGATTCTGCGCGAAGCCCTGGTGCTCGCCGACCACAACTCTTACCACCTTGGCCAGCTCGTCGATTTACGGCGCGCACTGGGCGCCTGGCCCGAATCGTAAAAGCAAACTTGCAACTATCTGAATTGGCGTTACGATGGAGCGTGACGGAAGACAGATTTGTGCCTATTTTCATTGGATTCCGCCAGCGAGGGACGCATGATTCAAATCGAGAATATCTCCGGGCGCGATCACGAAGAACTCGGCAGCCGGCGAAACTTCTTGAAAGGCGTGCTGGGAGCGGGCGCGTTTGTACTGAGCGTGCGCTACTTGCCGGAGGAATTGCTTGCCGCTGCCGCGAACGCAAATCCTGCTGGAGCGATGAACAGCGCGGCACTCAAGCCCAGCGTGTACTTGGCAATCGACTCCGATGGAACCGCATACATCGTGGCGCATCGCTCGGAAATGGGCAACGGCGTGCGAACGTCCTTGCCGCGCATTGTTGCCGACGAACTCGACGCGGACTGGGCTCGCGTGAAGGTGGTGCAGGCCACCGGGGATGAAAAATATGGAGACCAGGATACGGACGGCTCGCACTCGGTGGTGAGTTTCTTCGTGCCTCTGCGCGAAGCCGGCGCAACCGCGCGGCTGATGCTGGTCCGCGCCGCCGCGCAGCAATGGAGCGTACCGGAAGGGGAATGCACCACCACGTTGCACACCGTGGTGCACAAAAAGACCGGGAAGAAATTGGGGTATGGCGAACTGGCAGCCTCCGCAGCAAAACAAACAGTCCCCAAGAAAGAAGAGCTGAAACTCAAGCCGCGCAGCGAGTGGCGGTATATCGGAAAAGACTCCGCCGGTTACGACCTGAAGGATTTGTGCACGGGCAAGGGGATCTTTGGCCAAGACACGCGCATGGACGGAATGCTGTACGCCAGTGTGATGCATCCGCCGGTGCTCGGCAGCACCGTGAAATCCGTGGATGACAAGGCGGCGCTGGCGGTCAGTGGTGTGAAACAAACTGCAATGATCGATACTTTCAAGCCGCCGGTTTTGTTTCAAGCGCTGGGCGGGGTAGCCGTGCTTGCCGACAATACCTGGGCCGCCATGCAGGGCAGGAAGAAGCTGAAGGTCGACTGGGAGGAAAGCTCTCACCGCGCCTTCAACTCGGGAGCGTATCGGAAGGAATTGGAGGAGACGGCGCGAAAGCCCGGAAAGGTCATTCGTGAAGTTGGAAACGTCGACGCCACCTTTGCCCAAGGCGGAAAAATCGTCGAGGCCGAGTATTACGCCCCGCTGCTGGCGCATGCGCCGATGGAGCCTCCCGCGGCACTGGCGATTTACCGCGACGGAAAAGTGGAAGCCTGGGCGCCTACGCAGAGCCCCGTGGGCGCGCGCGATGCCATCGCCGCCGCCGTGGGAGTGAAGAAAGAGGACGTGACCGTGCGTGTGACTTTGCTGGGTGGCGCGTTTGGGCGCAAGTCGTTCCCGGACTATGCCGTCGAAGCAGCCGTGCTGTCGAAGAAAACGGGAAAGCCGGTAAAGGTGGTCTGGAGCCGCGAGGACGACATTCAGTTTGACTCGTACCACTCCGTGTCGGCCATGTACATGAAAGCCGCGTTGGGAGCGGATGGAAAGCCCACCGCGTGGCTGCAACGCACCGTATTTCCTCCGATCGGTTCGACGTTCAATGCGGACGCCGTCTATTCGGACGCCGGGGAGCTGGGGTTGGGCTTTTCGGACCTGCCGTTCGCGATTCCGAATCACCGCTCCGAAAACGGGCCGGCAACGGCGCATGTCCGAATCGGCTGGTTCCGGTCCGTGGCCAACATTTACCACGCGTTCGCGATTCAGTCGTTTGCCGATGAACTGGCGCACGCTGCGGGGAAAGACCCGCTCGAGTATCAGCTTCAGCTTCTGGGGCCGGATCGCATCATTCCAAAATCCGAACTGCCGAAGGACTATGAAAATTACGGGCAGTCTTACGAGCAGTATCCGATCGACACGGCACGATTCCGGCGCGTCTTGCAGACCGTAGCGGAAAAATCCGGATGGGGCAAGAAAAAGCAAGGCAACGGATTTGGGATGGGCCTGGCGTTTCACCGGAGCTTCCTGACTTACGCGGCAACCGTCGCGCAAGTGCAAATCGACGACGCGGGCAAATTGCACATTCAGCGTATGGACTCCGCATTGGATGCGGGCACCGTGGTGAACCCGGAGATGGCGCGCAACCAGTTTGAAGGCGCAGCGGTGATGGGTGCGAGCATCGCCTTCTACGGAGAGATCACGGCGACGAACGGGGCCATTGACCAGTCGAACTTCCACGATTACCCGGTGGCGCGGATGAATACAGGTCCGCGCGAAATTCATGTGCATGTCGTAGAGAGCGACGCGCCTCCGGGCGGCATTGGCGAACCGGGACTGCCGGCGATTGCGCCTGCCATTTGCAATGCGATCTTTGCAGCTACGGGAAAGCGCATCCGCGAGCTGCCGCTCACCAAAGCGGGCCTGGCCTAGGCGGAGCCAAGACGGCCGGTCACGATGCCCGATAAACCCGCGGGAGCCGTGGGCCGTGATTCGTGTTCCGCGAGAAGGCCATGCCACTCTCAGCAGGGATGGACGCAAGTGCGTGCTAAGACTCACGTTTGTACCCCCCCACCCCGTTTGCCGTTGGCCGTTCGCCGTTGAAGAAACCCCCGGGCATTGTTGGGTTGTTGCGATACAGATGTCTAGGCTGACCATAAGGCGCGTGCAACTCATTCCCCCCCCACTTCAACGAAGAAAGCGCTGGAGTCCTGAGTTGCCAGCATAGTGCCTCATGGTGATGGACATCACATACCCGGGTGACTCCAGTCATATCCCCTTGGGACGTAAAGGTCTACGAATGGTAGGACGAGAGGCAGGCAAGGCACGCCGATGTGCCAGGTGGACCTGCCCTCGTGTGATGAGTAAGCCTGCGGGAACGCAGGCGGAGAACCGGCATTTGCCGATGAGTGTAAGCGAGGGCTACTTGGGCACGCTGGACGACAAGGCCAAAGAGCGAAGGGACAAGGCAGCGTCGCGGACCGCGCCCAAGCGGCAGACAGGGGCAGTTATGGAAACCGAGACGGAAACGATGCCGCCGGAAACGCCGGAAGGGACAGAAGACTCCACGGGCAACCGCTTCTGGTTTGTCCCCAAGAGTAACGGAGGCCAGGTGCGGCGCGGCTTCTCCATGCGGGCGCCGTACGGGCTGGAAATCATCGAGAGCTGCATGAATTGTCCTCACAAGGAAGAGCGGCTTTTTTGCAATCTGCCACCGGCAGCGTTGAAGCAACTGGAAACCATTACCGGAGCCGCGAGTTATCCCAAGGGAGCGACCCTGTTTGTGGAAGGGCAGAAGCCGCGGGGCGTGTTCATTCTGTGCAGCGGGCGGGTGAAGCTATCGACTTCCTCCGCGGATGGCAAGACCCTGATCCTGCGAGTGCCGGAAAGAGGAGAAGTCCTCGGATTGGCGGCGGCGGTTTCCGGAAAGCCGTACCAGGCTTCCGCAGAAGTCCTGGAACCCGCGCAAGCGAACTTCATCGCGCGCAACGACTTCCTGGACTTTCTGAAGGAGCATGGCGAAGCCGCGTTGCGCGTGGCGCAGCAGCTCAGTGAGAACTACCATATCGCGATCAACGAGATGCGGACGATTGGCCTGTCGCACTCGGCGGCAGAGAAGTTTGCGCGATTCCTGATCGAGCAAGCCGCGGATGGCAGCAGCGAAAACGGCGAAGTGCGGCTGACGCTCACGCTGACGCACGAGGAAATCGCGCAGATGATCGGGTCTTCGCGAGAGACGGTGACGCGCCTGTTTTCCAACTTCAAGAAGAGAGAGCTCTTGCAGGTGAAGGGGTCCACCGTCATCATTCAGGACATGGCCACGCTGCGGAAGTACGCCGACGTCTGAGGCGCCAAAATTTCTCCCGCATCGCCGCTATAGCTGGCGCTCAAGATTCCGCAATTTTTGCAAGAGAGCTCGGTTTCTGTATTTGCGCAGTTCGTTCACGACTCCAATTTGAAGATGCGGTCCATGAGGAGCCACTTTTCGCCGGGCTTGGCGCCTGGCAGGGGCTTCTGAAATTTCCACATCAGTTCTTCCCATTCGCGGACCTTGGGATTGTGGCGGTCGGCTTTGGCCTTGGCTTCGAACGAAAAGGTATCGTCCACTTCCATAATCATGAACAGGCGCGCGCCAAGCAGGTAGATTTCCATATCCAGGATTCCTGAGTCGCGAATGCTTTTGGTGATTTCAGGCCAGATTTTCTCGTGGTAGCGCTTGTATCCCGCGATGAGCCTGGGGTCGTCCTTCAAGTCCACCGCCAGGCAGTAGCGTTTCATGATTTGGCCTCGGCAGGGGCGTCCGGAACGGCCAATGCGGGAAGCGGTTTGTAGCCGCGCACCGCAAAATAAGAAATGTAAACGTAGCAAAGCAACGGAACCACAAATGCACGCTGGATATTCGAGAGATCGGAGATTTTGCCCATAATCGGGGGAACCACCATGGCGCCGCTAATGGCCATGACCAGCAGCGATGAGCCGCGCTTCGTGAAAGGGCCAAGATTCTTGATGCCCAAGGCAAAAATGGTCGGAAACATGATGGAGTGAAAGAACCCGATCAGCACAACGGCATAAATTGGGAGAATGCCCGTCGTAGAAGTTGCGACGACGGCGCAACCCAGAGAGCCAAAGCCGAACAGGGCCAGCAGCCGGGCTGCGGGAATCGACTTCATCAGCGCAGACCCGGTGAAACGTCCGATCATGAAGCCAACCAAGTGAAGCTGCAAATACCTTGCCGCTGCCCGCGGCCCGAGCAACGGTAGCGCGTGCATCACAAAGCGAATGACGAAGCTCCCGACCCCAACCTGTGCGCCCACGTAAAGAAATTGGGCGATGACGCCGCTGACCAGATGCTTGTGAGCGAGAACGCCGCGCCAACTCGCGGAGGCTCCTGCTTCCCCAGGCACGGCCTCCTCGCGGATTTCCGGCAGATGCGCGAAATAAATGATCGCGGTAACCACCAGGAAGATACCGCCAATTACCAGGTAAGGAATGCGAACCGTGGCGGTTTGCGAAGCGCGATATGCCTGCAAAGCAGCCGGGCTGAGCCGCGCCAGATCTTCCGCGCTTGGCACCGTCGCCGAGAGGATCCGAGGTCCGACGACATAGAGCGCCACGACCGCGCCAACGGCGTTAAAGGATTGCGCGAAATTCAGGCGCTGCTCACTGCTCTCCGGCGCGCCGAGAATCGTCGCGTAGGGATTGGCGGCGACCTCGAGGAAGCTTTGGCCGCAGGCCAGCACGAAGGAAGAGAGTAGGAACAGTCCGTAGACGCCTAGGGAACCCGCGGGGACAAAAAGGACGGCTCCCGTTGCACAAAGAACCAGGCCACAAAGAATTCCTCGCCGGTACCCGATGCGTTCCATCAGGCGCCCGGCCACGAGTGCGGCAAGAAAGTAACCGCCGAAGAAGGCAATTTGGATGAAGGAGGATTGAAAATCGCTCAAGCTGAAAGCGGATTTGAAGTGCGGGATTAAAACATCATTCAAATTGACGCCGAACGCCCAGAGGAAAAACAAACTGGTAATCAGGACAAAGGGCAGAACATATTTTCGTTCCGTGAGGGGCGCGGATGGGGGCGGCAAATTTCCTCCTGTTCTACTTCGTACCAGCCAAGGAAGAGAAAAGCAGATTTCCTCACCGCCGTTCGCGTCATTTTTTTGCAAGCGCCCCCTTGCCGGGGCCAGCGCGACCGGGTTCGGAATGACAATCCGCGTTTCATGTTAGAGCGCGATCGAGATGCACGTAACCGCCGTCCACCAGCACGTGTTGGCCAGTGATGTGGCTGGCCTGCGGCGAGATGAGAAAGAGCACCATGGCGGCGATTTCTTCCGGCTGGGTCATGCGTTTGCCCAAAGGAATTTTCGAGACAATGTGCTTGAGCTTTTCCTCGGGGTTGGGGAAGGTGTTAAGCCACCACTGGTAGAGCGGCGTCATGACCTCCGCGGGAACCATGGCGTTCACGCGTATGCCGTAGGGAAGCAACTCGCAGGCCCAGTCGCGGGTCAGCGAAAGAATCGCGCCCTTCGCCGAGGTGTAGCCCGAAGTGCCACCCTGTCCGGTCATGGCCACTTTGGAAGCGATGTTTACGATGCAACCTTGCGTCTTCTTTAGCGCCGGCAGCGCGTAGTGCGCCATGTTGTAGTAGTGCAGCAAATTCAGCTTTAGCGAGCTAACGTACTTTTCGGGGGAGCCATGCTCGAGGCCAACGTTGTCGTTGATTCCCACGTTGTTCACGAGCACGTCGATGCGTCCGAAGTCGCGGAGAGTTTGCTCAACGGCCGCCGCGCAATTCTCCGCGGGCAGGAGGTCCAAGAAGAGGAAGCCACACTTGCGGCCTGTGCCCGTCAGTTCGGCCTGAAGCTTCTTACCCGCGTCTTCGTCCTTGTCGACAAAAACCGGTATGGCTTCCTCGCGAGCGCAGCCCCGCGAAATGGCCGCGCCAATGCCCTTGGCGCCACCGGTGATGAGAACGACCTTATCTTTAAGCCGCAGATCCATGTTTCGCTGTCTTCAGACCATAGAATCGAGCAGCGTTGCCGCCGAATATTTTTTCTTTCGTGTCCGCCGGATAGCCCTGCACATAGTCCTCGACGATTTGCAGCACCTGCCGGTAGCTGGCGGCCACGAGGCAGACCGGCCAGTCCGAACCGAATAGCAAGCGGTCCGGGCCAAACGCCTGAAAGGCTACATCCAAATAAGGACGAAAATCCTCTTTTTTCCAGTGCCGCCAGTCGGCTTCGGTTACCAGTCCGGAGAGTTTGCAGCAGACGTTTGGGTTACTGGCAATGCTTTGCATCAGCTTCGCCCATTCCGCGATGATGCGCGATTTGATCAGCGGTTTCGCCAGATGGTCGATGACGAATTTCTGCTGCGGCATATGCGTGACGAGTTCGAGCGCCGCCGGCAGTTGCTTCGGGTAAATGAGGATGTCGTAGGTAAAACCGAATTGCTGCAGCTGCGCGACTCCGCGCAGGAAATCCTCGTGAACGAGAAATCGGTCGTCCGGCTCGGATTGCGCAATGTGCCGAAACCCACGCAACTTTTCAAATTTTGAGAAAAAGCGCAGGCGCTCCTCCACTTGCGGAGACCGCAGATCGACCCAGCCGACGACGCCCATGATGCTCGGATTGTGCTCCGCGAGTTGTAGGAGGAACCGGGTTTCGTCTTCCGATTGGTCGGCTTGCACCGCGATGGTGGCGTCAATACTGTTGGCTTTGCGAACCGGATCCAGATCTTCGGGCAGGAAGTCGCGCTTCAGGACGGCCATTTCGCCGGTGATCCAGGAATCGCGGACGGGGTTGTATTTCCAGAAGTGTTGGTGGGAATCGATCCTCATGGCCGATGACGGTGGCCTGTCAAAGCGAGACTCCTCGCTTCCAGGGGATGAAATCATCTTGTGCCAGGATTTCCGCTTTCGTGCGGGATTCGCCGCTGGCGACTTGAATCACGCGGTCGAGAATGGCTTCGCCAGTTTCCTCGATGGTGCTCTCGCCGGAGATGATGCCGCCGGCATCGATGTCAATGATGTCCGGCATGCGCTGGGCGAGACTTGTGCTGGTGGATATTTTGACTACGGGCGCGATGGGATTCCCGGTTGGCGTTCCAAGCCCGGTTGTGAATAGGACGACGTTCGCGCCCGCGCCCACTTGCGCGGTCACGCATTCGACGTCATTTCCCGGCGTGCATTGCAGGTTCAGCCCGGGCAGGCTCGAATATTCCGGATAGTCCAGGACGGCGGTGACCGGCGAAGTTCCTCCTTTTTTGGCCGCGCCCGCCGACTTCATCGCGTCGGTAAGCAATCCGTCGCGAATGTTTCCCGGCGAGGGATTCATCTCGAATCCCGACAAGACAGCCTTGGCGCGCGCCGCGTAGTCGCGCATTAACTTCACGAACCGGTCCGAGACCTCTTTCCGAACGCAGCGCTCGATCAGCTCCTGTTCCACGCCGCATAGCTCCGGAAATTCCGAAAGGATTCCGCGGCCGCCGAGCGCGGTGAGTAAGTCCGCGGTGTGTCCAATGGCCGGATTTGCAGAGAGACCGGAAAAACCATCGGAGCCGCCGCATTTCAGTCCAAGCGTAAGCTGCGACAAAGGCGCGGGCTGTCGTGTGGCTTTGTTTGCTTCGACTAGGCCCAGAAATGTATCGCGGATCGCTTGCGAAATCATCGCGGCTTCCGAAGCGCTCTTCTGCTGCTCGAAAATCAGGAGCGGCTTGCTGAAATGCGCATCGCGCCGTTTGATTTGTTCGAGCAGGATGGGCACTTGCGCGTGCTGGCATCCCAAGCTGAGGACCGTGGCGCCGGCCACGTTCGGATGGTGAATGTACCCGGCAAGCAACGCGCAGAGATTGTTCGCATCTTCGCGAGTGCCCCCACAGCCGCCTTCGTGCATCAGAAACTTGATGCCGTCGACATTTGGAAAGACTCTCGGCGCCGCGGCTCCCCGTTGCATCGCGCCCCCGGAGAAAGTCTTCAATTCCTCGCTCTTTCCTTCGCGATAGAGCCGCGCCAATTCGGCTACTTGCCGGCGATAGACCTGAGGCGCAGCAAAACCCAGTTCTTCCTCAAAGGCTTGCTTCAAAACGGCGAGATTGCGGTTTTCGCAAAAGACCAGCGGGAGGACCAGCCAGTAGTTGCGCGTGCCCACTTGGCCATCGGCACGGCGGAATCCGGCGAAGCTTTTTCCTTGCCACCGGGAAACGTCGGGAACGGCCCAGCGGCGTCCCACATGTTCCGTTTCGTGAAATGTTGCAGCGGCGTGACGGATGTTCCGCGTGGTGAGCAAGTCGCCGGCGCGCAGTGCTTGCGTGGTGTGGCCGACAAGCACGCCGTACATGATGACGTCAGCGCCGGCCGCGAGGTCCTGCATGAGGAACTTATGCTTTGCGGGAACGTCGGACAACAGAGTATAGGCTTGGCCGTCGAAGCTCATGCGCTCGCCTTTGCGCAGGTCCGTCAGGGCTACGAGAACGTTGTCTCGCGGGTCGAGCTGCAGCACGCGGTTTTGGGTTGTGGGATGCCCCGACATTTGCTTCGCGTCCACGGATTTGCACATTCTAGCCGCACAGAGCCGCGCGGGCCAGCGGCTCGCTCCGATCGATCTTCATCGGCGGAGCGACCGCAATGCTAGACGTGGTGCAGATGGATCCGGCGCCGGACTGAGCAGGCCCAGGAGTCCGTTCTTGGTAACCCGAGATTAGCGGCCCTAACGATGACTGCTATTTGAGAAGCTCTCGAGCCGTAACGTTGTCGGTACACAACAGAGTAATGGGGTAGTTCTTCTCAAGCAGCAGGCGAATGGGACCGGTCTTCTTGGGACCGCCAGCCACGAGCATAATGTTCTCTGTTTCTCTGAGACGAGCTTCACTGACGGTAATGAATGGCCAGTCGCGGGCGATCTCTGCGATACATCCTTGGACTAAGTCCCCAAGACGCTTGGCCTTTTTCTCCGCCGGTGGTTGCACGGGCAAGAGATTGTGGCAAATGTCCGCAACGGGAGACGTGAAAGGCGAAGTACATTGGTCACACCAGTAGGCCAACTTTGCCAGCTTGTCCCCAATGTCATCAAAAATGGGTTCCGTGGTTTCATTGGCCGGTGGCCCTTCGGGTTGCTCCGGTTGGAACGCCCGAGCCCTGCTATCGCCGTGTAGTTCCCGCGCTGCTTCCTCTTCGAGCACGCGGTTCTTGCTGAGCCTGATTCTGCCCTCGTCGTAAAGTCGATGCCCGAAGGTGAAAGCACCAACACCGACAATAGCGTGCGTCAAAGAGAATGGATTTGACTTCTCCTCCTTGAGCCAGAACGCCCGCTTGTAAACGGCCTCGCGTTGTCCCTCCGGCGCAACAATCGGGGAGTGCACAAAGTTCGGCTTGGCGGGCGCGGCAAAACAATTGCCTGCAAATAGATTCACGTTGGTATCTGCATCCAGCCGTAAGCCGTCCTTTGCGTGAGTTTGCGGGTAGGTAGCACCCGTAAGGGAAAACGCCTGAACGTTGGCAGCCCGCAGCTTGGCCAGCTTTGCCAGCCAATCTACCGCGAAGAAGACCCCCCTGCCGCTGCCGATTCCTATGCGGGCTCCGGCCCCGAATACGAAGCCCCCTGAAGCTATCATTCGCGCGAGAGAAAAGCCCAGAGCGGAGTGCAGCCTGTCATTCCAAGTCTTCACGTCCTCCAAGTGCGGTGGAGGGACTCGAATCACCACCGCGCCTGGGAGATTGAATTTGGACTTAAGGTCTTCCTCCGAAGAATATTCACGCGGATATTCCGGGTATTCACTTTTGGCCACGGTCCGAATCTCGACGAGCCCCTTCCGGAATGCTTCCGAAATGGCACGGGAGACGACCGCGGGATCTCTGTGTTTCTCTTTGCCGAGTGTACTGATCTCCTGCATGGCCCTTCCGTGGCTCAATGGTTCAAAACGCCTTAGAGCCAGCCAGATTCTTTCTTCATCCGTGAGTTTTCTTCGCTGACGCCGAACCTTGGAAGCAGATGCCTTCTTCCGAGACTGATCCGCTATCACGAAGTCCTCCAGTCTTTTTCCATAAGCGGTGCCGACGTTGGCGGGGCCAGCGCCTTGGGTGATTATAGGCTGGGTGTCTTGTCTTGGTCAACTACATGCGATCCCCATGCCATTATGCTTGCGTATGGTCATCGAGATTAGTTTTTCTATATAGCATTCTATCCAACCATAACTAGGCATTATACGTGATATTTGTATAACAACCCTCTTGACATACAGTAAGCAGTGTATATGATAATCGTAGGTCGTTCACTTCAAACAGGGGGTGGGGAATGAGCAATCCTCCGACGCAGCCAGCACCAACCTCAACCATTAGTTCATCCGAAGCGGCTGAAGCGAAACAGTATATCACCGTCTACAACATGCCGTTCGCCAAAGAAAAAAGCTCGCGCGAGCAGGCTGTACGGTCTCTTATAGAGATGGTTAATACCAATTGTGGTTTACTTGCCCTCGTCTTCGACGACGCCAAAGAATATGCCCGGATGGCCCACGTCGGAGATTTTGATCCATTTGACCCAAATGCCTTCGACGTATTGCGAGAAGTCGATTGGAAGGCCGAGGTAGTCGAATTCCTTGAAGAACTTGTCCAGTGCGAGTTCGGCATCCCCCGGTGGAATGCCCTCGAAACCCTGTGCCGAATCGATCACCCTGGCGCGGATCGTGTCGTTGAACAGGTCATTCTCGGCAACTATCCGCCGAAATACCTGGATCCGCAGATCGACATTCGTTTGGTTAAATGCGTGAAGAAGAGCATGCGCAGGTTTCGCGTTGTCTCGACTTGAAGACACGCAAAGACTGGATAGCGGGGATGAACTTCAAGAAGACGCCCCGGAAAGGAAGTCAGAGTCGTTCCATGAAGACATGGCCCGAAATTCTGGTGGAGTGCCAACAGCTCCTGTCGGAGACGGTCGAAAAGGGTCCGGACAATGAGCGATCGGCCCGGTGTCCCCGCCACCCGGAGGCCGCTTTTCGCATCAAGCTTCGGGAGAACGCCGGCGGCGGCATGGATTTGGAAAGCATATTTGGCGGAATTCCCAAGATCGTTCCAACCGTGGTGCATTCCGTTACCACACAGCTTTCTTCGCGGTGGTTGCCGCCGGAAAAGAACGAGCAGCCGATTGGACTGGTGACACGCCGGCCGCGCCGGGAAGACGTGTATGTGTTCTACAACAACCGCGAGGCGAGTCTGGTCCTTTACACCTTGCCGGAGGAGTTTCAATCGAAGGTGATTGTGGTCCCCCTGCAAGGGGATGACATTGTCAGACAAGCCAAGCTCGGCGAGAACGTAGGTCGCATAGAGTTTTCCAAACTCAAGCCGGGGAGTTACCTCGTGGCTTCCTTCTCGATGGTCGATCTGGACGCGCTCCAACGCCAAGCGCTGGTGCTAAGAGCCCAAGGCCGGTATTCCGAAGCGCTCGCTTTGCTCGAGGAGAATCTGGAGCTGGAACCCGCGGATTTCCTGGCGTGGACTCGCAAGGGATATGTCCTGCGAGCGATGGATCTGCCCGACGAAGCGATGGCCGCGGTGCTGGAAGCATTGAGGATCAACCCCGAATGCGCATTTGCCTGGCGCGCCAGGGGAGCGCTGCTTCGAGACGCCGGCAAACACCAGGAAGGGCTGAACTGCTATCTGCGCTCGTTGGAGCTGGACCCAACCGACTTTCTTTGCTGGCAGAACAAGAGCAACGCACTGCAGGCTTTGGGAAGAAAGGGTGAGGCACAGGAGGCGTACGCGAAGGCTAATGAGGTGCGAGAGCTGTATCCGGAAGAAAAGCATTAGCAGTAGACCTGGTTAAGGAGAAAATCCCTATGGGGCCGCCAAAGAATACGCAGAAGAAGCAGTGGGACCCCGCCGAGTGGGCTGGTGTAGCTTCCGTTTGGAAGCTGGCTGAGCTTGCTGTTTCTATGCTGTCGCGGGTATTTCTCTGGGGACCACCTGGAGTAGGTAAGAGCTATCTTGCCTTTCATGCCTCAAGCTCGCCCGTACAAGTCACACTGGCGGAAGATTTAACCGTACAAGAATTAATGGGCCATTGGATCCCCGACCGCGTGGAGTGGCATTTTCACTTGGGGCCCATCGCGCGGGCGTATCGGGATGGTAGAGTACTAGTACTTAACGAGATCGGGAGAAGCTCCGCTTCCGTGCAAGATTTTCTTTTGGGGGTCGCCGACTCGCGGGACGTCGCGTCGCTCGCGCTTCCGAACGGTGAACTGCTTACTCCGGCAAAGGGGTTCAAAGTAATTGGCACGAGCAATACGAGCCCGGACCAGCTTGATCCTGCGCTCCGTTCACGCTTCGAAGCTGAGATCCACCTTCCAGTTCCAAACAGCTCCCTCGTGGAGGAGTTAGACCGGCGCTGTCAAGGTCTGGGAGGCGCGCTGGCGGATAGCTACCTTGATCCGCAACGCGCGCTGGATCCACGTCGCGTCGCTTCCTTTCTCAATTTGGTGTGCCATGCCGTTCCTGTACGTCAGGCGGCAGTGCTGACTTTTGGGGAGAGGGCTCCGGATATTCTCTCCGCTTTGCAAGCCCGCGGGGTGAGACTGCCGTGCGACAGCTATTGATTGCGGTACCCAGCATCGCGGCGGGGACGGGCCCATTCGTGGTTCGTGATTGCCCAGAAGAAACAGGCGGGTGCTGCGCTCCTCCGGCCAACCGAAGACCCGGACTTTTCCAAAGTCCCTACTCCCGCTCTTCGTCGTTGGCGTTCGGGATCCGGGCGCACGAATACGGCCACCTGGGTTTGTGGCGGCACCGGCTGGAGCCCTCCCTCCGCTGCTTGAGAAACCTTCAACGCAGCGGCATTCACGAAGCGTGGATTCAAGGCCTGCTCGATGTGGTGGTTAACCACTTCATGATGGCGCGCGGAAACCGCGATATAGCGGAATTGGTCCTGTGGTCTGCGGGGCTGTGTCCGGAACTGCCGCGTTGGATCGCCGCCAATCTTTATGCACGAGCAGAAGGCTTGCGACACGCATCGCTTATACGCATGTCGATCCTGGCTAGACAGTCCAGCCTGACAGGGGAGGACCTGGCTGTGCTCGACGAAGCTGCCAGACGCCTGGCGCAGTGGGGTACGGAGTTGCTCCCACTGTCGCGGAGACAGTACAGAGAGATGCTGACGCGGCTGCAGAGCCGGTTTGGCCCCGACTCACCCAATGCCGAACATCCACTCGCACAGCGGGTCACAGGCGTCCCACTGGTTGAGATGGAGAGCGGTGACATCGGGGACGGACTCGATCCAGAAGATAACTTGGGCAGTAGAGGTTTGTTTGTTCCAGGAAGTGTCCGGCGCAGAATCGTGCGTGCCGAGGATGCCGGCGTTCCATGGGGTCCCATGGATATCCTGACGCCGCCGTTGACCCACCGGTGTCGTGAGCGGGGTGAAATGCCCAGGCAAAAACTGGTCTGCGGGTATACCGGGGCCTTCCGCTTCCCGAACCGGGCGCTCCTCCCAGCAGCCGACGGTCGCGCTTTTAGCCGCCGCGCCACTCGCTCGGCGCACGATGGAACCCTGCTGATTGACTGTTCGGGTTCCATGAGCGAGCAAGTCACCCACGAGCGGGTTATGGCCGTGCTGGCGCGTTGTCCGAGCGCCGCCGTTGGGCTCTATGCCGGGCGACCAGCGAACCAATCCGGAAGCCTGCTCATAGCCGCACGCGGCGGCATGCACGTCGACCGCGAGGTCATCGATAACTGGGTGCATGCGGGAAATGTAGTCGATGGCCCCGCTCTGCAATGGCTTTCCCAGCAGAAGGCTCCCAGAGTTTGGGTGTCTGATGGCGATGTAACGGGGTTAGGAGATCGTTCTGCGCCGAATCTCTCGGACGACGTAGACATGTTGATTGCCACAGCTCATATCCGACGGGTTCCTACGCTGGACACTTATTTGGAAGAGATCGAGAAACGAGAAGAAGAGCGGTAGCATTTGGATCCCATGGGACACGCCGTGAGCACCACAGGCTGCACGGTATGCGCTACACGTTCATCTCGCGCTGGCAGTGAATTAGAATGAGCGGCCTGAGACATAGGTCACCTGTGTGTCCGGTCCGGAAACAACTGGTGGGCCCGCTAGGATTTGAACCTAGGACCAACGGATTATGAGTCCGCTGCTCTAACCGCTGAGCTACGGGCCCCACGAGAGGTAACGTCTTGATTTTATATGATTTCGCCCGATTCGGCCGAGGATTTGAAGTGCCAAAAACCAGCACTGTAGTAAATTCGTAGTAGTTTCCCGTCTGAGGTGCCCCGTATTTTAATCTGTCCGGTGAGCGTTTATCATTTGGTCCGTCGGTCATTGAGTCTCACGTGGCACATGTCGGATTTGGCATCGGAAACCAGGAATTCCAAAAACGCAAATTGTCATCACATTGGCGGAAGTTTGGACAAGACACCGCTGACAAGTAGGCTTCCGACCATCCCTTCGGTGATGTTCCTAATCGATTTGTAAGCCTCGGCGATAATCCCGCCCGAAGGCTTCGGCGCCGACAACTGAGATTCGCCACTTGGGACTGTGAAACATTTCCGTGATAGTGGACTTGGATGTTCTGGGCGGATTCAGCAGCTTTCTTCTCTTGCTCAGAGAACGTCATACCTTCACCTACGATGCCTTTCGCTTCTAAGTCCAAGCACCACCTCAGGACAATATGGCGAACCTTGTCCACAATTCCCTGCACGACTCCCGGGGAAAGATGGAGCTTCGGATTCGCATATAGACTGTTCTCTCCAAGTATGTCTCGCTCCCGTTCTGGCGTGAACGTCATCACGAGGTTGTTCCCCGTGCCGGAGCGGACTAGCGCGTCTTCAAGCGACCCGAGCGGCTGTGATGACGGCCGATTGTTAAGAACCGCCTGAGATTTGGGGTCATCAGCGATAACGGGAATCCAGCCATGGTAGGGATTCCAGACTTTTACTTGCCCGGTGACGAACCGGTAGTCAGCTATTTTGTCAGCGCTCTGATAACCATTAATTTCTTTACTGACCCAGTCCTCAAATTCTTTGATACCTAGCTTCCTGGCTACTACGTAAGCCTTCTGAAGTACCTCAGCCGTCCTCACGTTTGAATCGAGGCAAGCCTTTTGCAACTCAGAAACCAATCCACTCATTTTAATCTCTGCCTCATAGCACCTAGTCTAGCAGCCTAGGCGGGAAGTGAGGAAAACATGGCGCACAGCAACACACGCCTGGTATTAGCGGATACTTGTGGCGTCGGGGGCAACCGGCTTTACCTACTATTGCGACTTTGTGCGGTCTAGTAGTTTCAGTTCCTGGTCGGCGGGCTGAACTGTTTCTGAACGTCGCGATTCGACGCGGCAGTGCGGAGATTCTCACTGCAGGCCATCCGCAACGTACAGCGTATCCAACCGTCGCGCAAGAGAGCTAGCATAGGATTTTCCATCCGGCGTGATGGCACTGGCCAAAACCTGTTTTGCTCCCACAGGATCAGGCACCGTCACTTCTTTCCAAATCTGCCGGCGTCCCGTCGTCAGATCGATCTTGAAGATGGCAGACTTCGGTTCTGTCTGACTCGCAAAGATCGAATGACCATCGGCACTCCAGGCTAGGGGAAGGTCCCGCTCTGCAGCGCCGGGCAGCGCGACACATTCTCCACCGGCAACCGCGCAAATCCTCCACAACCGCGCGCTCTGCTCGAAGACCACGAACCGCTTTCCATCCGGCGAAATGGGAATGTTGTAAGAATCGGCAGGCAAGGAGAACCCTTCAGGGGTGATGGGCTCTGCTTTGCCGCCCATCATGTCTTGCAGGTATACGCGCGTACCGTGCCCCGGTTCATTTCCGGCAAAAAGGTAGCGACGCGAGTCCGGCAACCAACCCATGGAGACGTAAGTCTCAATGTTCGCGCTCTCTGGTTTGCGCATCTCCCCGGGACCCGTCGGCAAGATCCGCACTTCGGGCGGAGCCTTCACGACCAGCACCCACGCCCAGGCTCCGTCGGGGGAAAAGTTAAAGGCCGTCCCCTCTCCCAGGTTGGTCAAGGCGGAACCTGTTTCCGTCTTTCGCATGGTTACCAAATAATACTGCGACCCCTGATCGCTCCCATTACTGAATAAAATATGTTTCCCATCCACAGAGAGACTCGGCTGGAACGAGATATCCATCCACGAAAGACTCTGTTGAGGAGATCCGTTAATTGAAGCATAGATCTCATACCGGATTTCGTTGTTGGAAAGCAGGGCTTTCCCATTTAGCGCAATGTCAAACACTCGCTGCCCACCGGCGCCGGCCAGGACCGCGCGATTCCTTCCAGAAACTGCCGCTTCGTAGACAACCAACTCACGGCCGGTTTTGTCCGCCGAGAACCATACGGCGTCGCCGGAAGGCGTCCAAGCCAATCCGTGTTCCGCTAGCCAACCGTCGGACAAAGTCTTCGTTTTTCCACCGGCATCGAGCAGCATCACCGAGCCGCGATCGTCCCCTGGTTGCGGGTGGTACAAGAAGGCGATGCGCTTGCCGTCACGAGCAACACGCGGCTGAGTAATCGTTCCGCTGGTCTCGAATCGCAGCGTTCCGAGCGGATATTCCAACCGGTATTTCCCGGCGACAACACGCACCACGGCAAGGGAGTGTCCATCCGGTGACCAATCGGCGGCCGTTACATCCTTCAACATCTCGCGCGGCGCGCTGCCTCCCAGCGTCATGGTCGCCAGCGTGCCCACGAACTCCTCATGGTCCAGATATGTGGTCGATGTAAGTACCGCCAAGTCGCCCGAGGGACTCACCGAAAGCAGGACACCATCTTTTAGCAAAGACCGCGATTCTGGAAACTCCTTGCTCACCACATAGATTTCTGTGGCCCCGCCGTCCCAGTCAGCGCAATAGATCACGCTGTTTCCGTCTGAAGAGAGCCGCGCGGAATAGACACTCCCGCGTCGATACGTCATTCGCTGGAACGTTGGCACGTTGGTTCGTGTTTCCATCATTCGGTGGGCAAACCACCCCGCCGCCAGCGCGGCCGCCAGGGCACCCGTAAGGACGACAGGATGCCATTTGCGTTTATTCGCGCGGGCCGGCTGAACGACCGCACTCGAAGAGGTCGTGGCTCCCGACAAACTCTCGATGGCAAAGCCCAGATCGGCGACGGATTGAAACCGCTGCTCCGGCTGCTTTTCCAGGCAGCGGTGCACGATGCGGTCGATGCCGGGCGAAATCGCTGGATTCGTCCCCGTCAATTCCGGCGGTTCGTCCTTCAGAATGGCCGTCATGGTCTCCGCGTGGGTATCGCGCTTAAACGCGCGTTTGCCCGAAAGCATCTCGTAGAGGATCGCGCCCAGCGCAAATACATCGGATCGATGATCCGTCGCTTCGCCGCGCACCTGTTCCGGAGACATGTAACCCACCGTGCCCATCACCGCGCCGGTTTCTGTTTGAGGCGCGCCTAAGGTCGGGCCAGTTAAGGTTTCTGC